>JAKSMV010000013.1 GCA_024400425.1 Bacteroidales bacterium | reverse complement strand
CACTTTTCCACTTTCCACTTTCCCACTTTCCACTTTCCCACTTTCCACTTTCCCACTTTCCACTTTCCCACTTTCCACTATTTCGTTACCAATGTCCCAATGTTTTCGCCCTTCAGCACCTTCATCAGGTTGCCGCGGGTGTTCATGTCGAAGACGTACATTGGCATGTTGTTTTCCTTGCACAGGGTGAAGGCGGTCATGTCCATCACCTTGAGGTTGCGGTCGTAGGCTTCGTCGTAGGTGATGTGCTCGAACTTCGTAGCGGTCGGGTCTTTTTCAGGGTCGGCGGTGTAGATGCCATCGACGCGGGTGCCTTTCAGGATGATGTCGGCCTTGATTTCGACGGCGCGGAGGGCCGAGCCTGTGTCGGTGGTGAAGAACGGGTTGCCGGTGCCGGCGCCCATCAGCACGATGTGACCTTCGTTGAGCAGCTGTATGGCCTTGGCACTGCTCATGGTGTCGGCGATGCGGTCGATGTAGAGTCCTGACAACAAGGTGGCTTTCTGGCCTTTGCCTTGCAGTGTCGATTGCAGCGCCATGCAGTTGATGACGGTGGCGAGCATACCCATGTAGTCGCCTTGGATGCGGTCCATGCCTTTGCTTGCACCTTGCAGGCCGCGGAAAATGTTGCCGCCGCCGATGACGATGCCAATCTGTACGCCGGTCTTGGCAGCTTCGATGATTTGGTCTGCATAGTCGTTCAGACGTTGTGGGTCAATGCCGTATTGCTGCTCGCCCATCAGGGCCTCGCCGCTAAGTTTCAAAAGTACTCTGTTGTATTTCATGCTAAATGTATTTGAATTAGTGCTGCAAAAATATGGATTTCTTTTGTTTTGGTATCAATAAATAAAAGCGAACGGAATAAAAATCAAATTCCGCCCGCTTTCGTTTTAGGATATCAAAAGTCCTTATTGCTTTATGAACTTGACCATCTGGCTTCCATTTGAAATGAAGTACATGCCGTTAGCCTGGCAGGAAACATCGATGCTGTTTTCGCCTTCGGCGATGTTGACCGTCATGGCTTTTTGTCCGACAGCATTGTAGATGTTCATGGTGCAGTTGCTGCTGCTGACAATGGTAACCGTCGATGTGGCCATGGTGGGGTAGATGCAGATGCTGTTTCCCATCTCGTCGATGCTCAGTGTGGCTTCGGCAGTCACGGGACCGGCTGGCGTTGATTCGCCGTCTTCATATTTTGCCGTGACGGTGTAGTGATAGGTGCCGGGCTGGAGGTTCTCGTCGGTGAATTCAAACTCGAAGGCTTCGCCGATTCTCATGTCGTTGCGATAGACGAGGTAGCTCTCGGGTGTGCCTTGGATGGGTGCGCCCCAGGTCAGTTTCACCCAGTCGGGCTGTACGAGTTCGGCTTGCAGGTCGGTAGGCGGGAAGAGGATGCTTGCCTGGGCGTATCTCATGCAGGTGGCCTTGTTCTCCATGTCGGCATCGGTGAAGGCGACTTCGATGTTGCCGCCGTTAATGCAAACGACAGGGTTGTTGATTTGTCCGTCGGTGCAGGTCGTCGGGCCTACGGGTTCCCACATTGCACCGTCGTATTTCACCACGCTGAGCTTGTTGCTCTCGTTTTGGTTGATGAAGGCGAGGATGATGTCGGTGCCGTTGGCGACCATGTCGAATTTCTCGGTCTGGCATCCGCTGATGTTTTCGGCCACGCATTGCCATGCGCCGTTTTCAAGGCGGAAGAGGTCGATGTTGCGGGTCGAGTAATTATTGTTGGCTACATAGAGGTTGTCTTCGCTGTCGAAGGCAATCTCCGTGTAATAGTAGGCCATGCCGAGGCTTTCGCCGACTTGTTGCCATGTACTGTTTTCGAACTTGCTGACATACACTGCGTCGCCAGCATAGTAATCGGTATATGAAACGTATGGCGTGTTGTTGCTGTCGAAAGCCATCTCGTGCCAGTAGCCGTAGCCTGAATAGAGGCCGTCGCCGAGGGGCACCCATGTGTTGTTCTCCAGACGGTGTGCCATGCCCATGTAGCCTCCCGATGCGTCGCGGTGGAGCAGGTAAGGTGTGTCGTCGTGGTCGAGGAAGATCTTGGTCTCGGGACCGCTGAAGGCATTGCCGATGGTCTGCCAGCTGCTGCCGTCCCATTTCATGGCGTGGCCGGTGCCGCTGTTCTCGTCGAAGGCGATATAGACTTCGCCGTTTGAGGCGATGGCCATGCTCGATGGCGTCACGCTGATAGGTGCCTGCGTGTCGCCCAGCTTCTCCCAGGTGTCGCTGCCGTTAGAGTTCTTGTAAACTGCTGCCATGCCGCCCTCGTTGCCGAAGACGTAGGTATTGCCGTCGTTGTCGGCCTTGACGCTGAAGACGGAGAACTCGGCTCCGCTGAAGGCGCGGTCGCCTACAAGCTCCCAACTGCCGTTGAGCGGGTCGGCCACGTTGATGGTGAAGTGCTGCTCGGTGGTGTTCTCGCCATCGCTCACTTGCAGCACGACGTCGAAGTCGCCTGTCTCGGTTGGCGTGCCTTGCAGGGCTGCCGACTTGTTGTCGTATTGTTCGAGGTTGAGCCAGTCGGGAAGGGTGGTGGCGCTGATGCTCACCGTCTCGTCGTCGGTGTCGTGGAAGTAGATGTTGTAAAGGTAGTTGAGTCCAGCGTGTGCTTCGGGATTGGCTGTCGAGGTGAACTTGGGTGCTGCATTGCTGCTGCCGTTGAGGTAGGTGCTGATGGCAGTGTTCTCGATGCTGGCGTCGGGAGCGATCAAGACGCCGATGACGCGGATGTAGTTCGGGTCGTAGTTCTCAGGAACGGTGTAGGTGAACTCTACCGATGCGGTTTCGCCAGCTTGCATGTTGGTGGGCACTGAGCCTTCTTCGCCGTCGTAGCCGCCCAAGAGCTTCCTGCCGACGTGGTCGTAGGCGATGCGGTTGGCAGGTATCGGGTTGGGCATGTTCTCGAAGCCGCCCATGTCGCCGTGGCCGCCACCGCTGTAGTTGTTCATCTGGTTGTAGTCGGGGGCAGGACCCGTGACGGCGTCTTCAACCACGATGGCACCGATACGATAGCCGTTGTCGAGTGCGGCAAGGGCCTCGATGCTGATGTCCGCCGTGAGGGTGCGTGTGGCAGCATCGTAGTTGTTCGTCACACCGACATTTGCCATTGGCTCGGCCTGCATCTCCGTTGCCGTTCTTGCAAACCAGTTGTTGATGTTCTCGCCCAGATGGCGTCGGTTGATGTTGGCTGTCGGAGCACTCGTGAGGCCCGATGCATCATAGTATTCTACATACTCCATGGGGTCTTCGCAGTGGATGGCAACGAAGATCACGTTGTCGTAGGTCTTCACTAGCGAGTCGCCGTAATACATGCCGCCCGGGCACCATTGGCACCATGTGCCGGTCAGTTCCTCAACGAGGACGTTCTTCTGTGCGAAGCTCATGCTTGCGATGATAAGCATGGCAAGGGTAAATAAATATTTCTTCATAAGCGTTTGTGTGATAATTCTGTGGCAAAGATATGAAATATTTTTTTATAAATGGAACAAATAACAATGTCATTTCGACCGCAGGGAAGAAATCTATTGTTATTTGTCCCACTCAAAAAAAAGCCTATATCTACCTTCTTCCGTCGGTATGACATAGGCTTTTTGTGAAGAATCAAGATATATTCTTAATTCATAATTCTCAATTCTTAATCACTTTCACCACCTGTTTTCCATTTTCGATGAAATAGATGCCGTTTGCCAGTTTCGAAACGTCAATTCTGTTCTCGCCTTCGCAAATGCTGGTGGTCATCACTTTTTGTCCGAGGCTGTTGTAAACGTCTAATACTCCGTTGGTTTCGCTGTTTAGGATAATCGTTGATGTCGTGATGGTCGGATAGAGTTCGAAACTGAGGTTCGTTTCGTTGACGCCTGTTGTGATTCTGACTGTAACAGGATTTGTCGGTGTTGATTCGCCATCGGCAAATTTTGTTGTCACGGTGTAGAGATAGGTTCCCAACTGAAGGTTTTCGTCGGTAAATCCGAGTTCGGCCGTTTCTGCGATTCTGATGCCGTCGCGGTAAACGATATAGCCCATTGGCTCGCCTAGCAATGGTGTTCCCCAAGTCAGTCTCACGCTGTTGTTTTGGATAAGTTCGGCCTTAAGGTTGGCTGGTGAGTAGGAGTTGGCTTGAGCGAATCTCATGCAGCTTGCTTTGTTAAGTGATACAGGCATGCCAAGGTCGGAGAATGCTACCTGGATGAAGTCGCCGTTGAAGCAGATTGTAGGGTCGTCAATTGAGGCATCCGTGCAGGTCGTTCCGCCTAAGTATTCATAGGTCTCGCCGTTGTATTTCACTACGCTGAGTTTGTTGTCTTCATTCTGGTTGACGATGGCAAGGGCGAGTTTCGTTCCATTGACTGCCATGTCGAATTTCTCGGTTTGGCATCCGCTGATGTTTTCTGCCACGGTTTGCCAAGCTCCGTTGCCGAAGCTGAGCAAATCGATGTTTTTGGTGTCGTAATTGATGATGGCTACATAGAGTTTGCCTTCGCTGTCGAAAGCGATTTCGGGGTGCTGGCTGCTCCTGCCAAGGCTTTCGCCGACTTGCTGCCAAGCGCCGTTTTCGAATTTGCGAACATATACCTTGTCGCCTGAGTCGCTATCGACATAAGCGATGTAAGGGGTGTTGTTGCTGTCGAAAGTCATTTCGTGCCATTGCCCGTTGGCGAAGCTGCCGTTGTCGAGTGGTACCCAGACGTTGTTTTCCAAACGGTGAGCCACCTCTGAAAAGGCTGGTGTGGCATCGCGGCTGAGCAGGTAAGGCGTGTCGTCGTGGTCGAGGAAAATCTTTGCTTGCGAGCCGGTTAAGGTGTTGCCGACGGCTTGCCAACCATTGCTGGTACTTTTCATAATGTAGCATGTTTCAAGATAATCATAAGCGACGTAAACGTCACCGTTTGATGCAATGGCTATGTTTGAGGGTGCGTCATTGGCAAATCCAGTGAATATTCCTGCCATTTCCCACCTGTTAGTGTTGCTGATGTTTTTGTAGATGACGGTATATTGTGAACTGGTGTCAATGCCGCCTCTTTCTCCATAGACGTATGTGTTGCCTTGCTTGTCGCATTGCGTGCTGGTAGTATAGAGACTGGCGTGGTTGAAACCACGGTCGCCGATAAGTTCCCATCTGTTGTCATGTGGGGCACTCACGTTGATGGTGAAACTCTGCTCGGTGGCGCTTCCGGCATCGGCGATTTGCAGGGTGACGTCAAAATTGCCGGTTTCTACTGGTATTCCATACAGTTTTGCCGACTTGTTGTCAATCTGTTCGAGACTGAGCCAGTTGGGGAGGTTGGTGGCAGTGATGCTGACCGCATCACCTTCGGTGTCGTGGAAATAAACATCATAGTGGTAGTTGAAGTCGGCGTAAGCTTCGGTGTTTGCTGATGAGGTGAATTTCGGCGCTGCATTGTCGCTGCCGTTGAGGTAGGTGCTGATGGCTGAGTTGTCGATGCTTCCATCGGGGGCGACGAGGTAGCCGATGACCCGCATGTAGTTCGGATTGTAATCTTCAGGGATGACGTATGTGAACTCGGCTGATGCTGTTCCTCCTGCCGGTAAGGTGGCTGGTATGGAATTGCTTTGGCCTTGGTAATCGGTCAAGAGTTGCCGTGCCACATGGTCGTAGGCGATGCGGTAGTAAGGAATCATGTTGGGCAACTTCTCGAAGCCTCCAACAACTTCGGTTTCACCACCGAAACGGTTGGCTTGATTGTAATAGCGTGTGGAACCTGTCACGGCATCTTCAATCACAACGCCGCCGATGCGGTAACCGCTGTTGAGTTCGGCAAGGGCTTCGACGGTGACCGTTGCCGTGAGTGTTCGTGTGCTGGCATTGTAATTATTTGATACATTGACGTTCGCCGAATATCCGGTTGGCATCTCAAGTCCTATCTTCTCGAACCATTCGGAAGCTTCGATGTCAATCTGACGGCGGTTGACGTTGATTCCTGGTGCACCTCCGATACCGGTTTGCGAGTGATATTCTTCATAGCTCATCGGGTCGATGGTGGTGCTGTGGATGGCAATGAAGATTACGTTGTCGTATGTCTTTAAAAGCGAATCTCCATAATAGATGCCCCTCGGACAATTCTGACAATCAGTGTAAGTGTTTTCCTCAACGAGGACGTTCTTCTGAGCAAAGCTCATGCTTGCTACAAGCAGCATGGCAAGGGTAAATAAATGTTTCTTCATAAGTGTTTTTGTCTGATACGAATTTGTGGCAAAGGTATGAAATATTATTGGAAACTATATACCTGATGGCACAAAAAACATTTGCAATTTTCCTTCTACTGCCCAAAATGGATTCCATTGACAAACACACAAAAAACCTTCCAAAGAACAGACATGAAATGTCATTGACTCACTCCGTATCGTCGAATCTTCGATTTGCGAGGAGGAACGACGAAGCAAATCGAAGATTCAACGTAGTTAATCTAGACGGGGTTTCTATAATACTCCTTAAAATCCGTCCAATCCGTCCAATCTGTAGTTCATCGAAAAATCCGCGTAATTCATGTGCTTGCACATCCAAAATTAAATCCGCGTAATCCGCGCAATCAGCGGTTTATTAAAATCCGTCCAATCTGTCCAATCTGTAGTTCATCGAAAAATCCGCGCAATTCATGTGCTTGCACATCCAAAATTAAATCTGCGCAATCAGCGCAAACAGCGGTTCCCCCATCGGGTAACTTTATTGTTTGTGCCGTAAATAAATACTTAATAAAAAATACTTAAAAATATGTAGTTATTTTTCGAAAACAACGTTAATTATTTGTATTTTTGCAAGTTTTTTATGCCGTATGGGGATGCGTTGTGCCCGTTTTGGCAGTGAAAAACATGCTGAAAATTAAGTAGTAAATACAAATAAATCAAAAAGTTAAACAATTAAAACAACAAACAAAATGACACGGAAATTTACATTTCTACTCATGGCGCTCCTGGCGCTTGCCGGCTTTAAGAGCTGGGGACAGGAAACATTGACCGTTTATGAAAATGGGACGGCAAATGGTGAAATACCTCTCAACACTGGATGGATTGACACCCAAGGTACCATTTCCCAATGCATTATTCCAGCATCTGAACTTGGAGCAATGACAGGCGGCACCATCTCGCAAATGAAGTTCTACATCTACCAAGCAGGGCAATATGGTAGCATTCAAAATGCAACTCTGGAGTGCAGTCTCGGAGAAGTTGCAACTACGACTATCACATCTGCTATTACGACTGGATTAACTCCTGTTTGGTCTGGAAATTTGGATTTTTCCGAAACAAATTTAACTGTTACATTTACCACTCCGTACCAATATAATGGTGGTAATCTTTTGATTAGTTTTGAAGTTGTCATCTCATCAGGCTATACAGGTTACACGTTTTATGGTACATCAACAAATTATCAATCTTGTTTTTCTAACCAATATATTTCCGATAATCAATTCCTTCCTAAAACAACATTTACATACACAGGTGGTTCATCTTGTATAGCTCCTACAGGTTTAGCCGCTTCCAATATCACAGCCGAAGGCGCAACCATCAGTTGGAACGACAATGGTGCTGAAAGCTACAACCTCGATGTGAACGGTACTGTGTATGAAAATGTCACCAATCCTTATATATTGGATGTCGAACTCTCCACCACCTACACCGTGAAAGTGCAGGCTGTTTGCGGCGAGAATGAAACCAGCGCATGGAGCAGCGCAATAAACTTTACCACTCCTGATTGCTGGGATGGACATACTATCAATTATACACTGACCGATAGTTATGGCGATGGTTGGAACGGTGCTTATCTGACTATTGTCGACAAAAGCAATAACAATACCATTAAAACCTTAACTTTAAGTAGTGGCAGAACCGAAAGTGGCTCACTCACTTTGTGCAGCGGCACCTATGATTTCGTATGGCATAAGGGTTCCTACGATTCTGAATGCTCATTCTCTATCTCAGAAAACGGTGAAACGCTCTTCACATGTTACAATGCCTCTGTCTATACTAATGGTCAAGTGGTCTATACCCTTGATTTGTTGGAAAAATTCAGCATCACCCTCAGTCAGCCAGGTGAAGAATTTGGTACAATCTCGGCAGATTTGGAAGAAGCCACCGCCGGTACCACCGTCACCTTGTCGGCTACACCAGCCACAGGTTACGAATTTGGCGAATGGACTGTCATTAATTCCACGACATCCCAAGAGATAACCGTTACTGACAACCAGTTCGAAATGCCTGACAGCGATGTCACCGTTACGGCCACTTTCGAGGCGCTTGTGCCGCACACTGTCACCATTGCAGATGGCATCCAAAACGGAACAGTCCGTTTGTTCGATGGCGATCCAACCGAATATATGGCAGGCGCAACCGTTTCCTTAGAAGTATTGCCAGCTGAAGGTTACTTCTATCCAAATAAGGATGAAATCACCGTTACCGATGCCAATGGCAACAACATTGATGTCACTATTACCGATGCTACCAACTACAGTTTCATCATGCCAAACAGCAACGTCACTGTTTTTGCTGTTTTCAATTTGTATTATGGTGTCCAGGTTGACACGGAAATCCTTGGTGGACATATCAGTGTCACTTCCGATTTTGAACATTATCCTACGCTACCTTTCTTCACAGCGGGTACCTATGTCTATTTCATCCCAAGTCCTGATGAAGATTACGAATATGTAGAACAGTCTGTTCGCGTATATGAGTGGGATTTGGAACAGCATGAAATTGGCGATCCTATTACTGTAGATTTCAGCAGCGGATCTGCCCGTATCACCATGCCGGAAACTGACATCTTCGTTACCGCTACTTTCAACAGAACTAAATTCAACGTCACCAACCAAATTGTAAATCCAGCGGAGAGCGGCTATTTCTATATCGAAAATGACTACCACATTGAAGTGGGGACACCTGTCGTTATCTCTAACATTGAGCCAGCTTGGGACTACCAGTTTGCCTCGGTCAGCGTAACCCGCAACGACAACCAAGCCGCTGTGGAAACATACGCATATTATGGTGATTATATTTTCTACATGCCAAACAGCGATGTCACCGTCACCGTGAACTTTGAAGCAATTCCTTACTATGATGTTACCATCAATGAACCCGAAAATGGTTCTGCTTACATCAATGGTGCTCAAAGCTACCATGCAGGCGACGAAGTGGTTCTGACGGCTAATCCGGATGAAGGTTATATCATAAGCGCAACCGACATCACCATTACGCCAGCTGAAGGTGAACCTTTCCACCCGACTTATGTTGAATATACGGGCTATGTCTTCAACATGCCGGCAAGCGATGTTACCATCACGGCAGCTTTCCGCGAGATTCAAACCTACACCATTAATTATTATGTGAATGGCGAACTCGAAGGTACTGCCTCGTGCAAGGAGAACGAAGCAATCGATATTTACACTTACACTCCTTATGTTTATGGAGTGAACTTCGAAGGCTGGGGCGTTGCTCCAATCGGCACATACGTTACCGAGAAACCTACCATCATAGGAGATGACGAGCATCCAACCCAAAATTACGACTTGCATGCCGTGTTCAGTTATAGTGAAGATGTGCCTGCAACAAGCAAGGACGGCGATACTTGGGTTGAAGTTACAAGCTCAAGCGACTTGAGTAATGGCGATCAAGTGATTTTTGTTGAAAAAATAAATAGTAAAGTTTTAACAGAAAGAACAGGTGAATATGACGGATGCTTCAGGAGTGCCAATATTACAATCAGCAACAATGAGATTAGTTCTATTCCAAGTAATGCTGTTGTGTTTGAAGCAGAAAGCACCAGCGGATCTTGGAAATTCTGGTTTGATGATGCTCAACATCCAGGTCTAACAACTTTAACAGATTACTCTGGAGGTTACTTGGTTCCTATGAGTATGGGTTGGGGTGGTTCTGATTCATGGACTATTATTTCCGATGGTTCATCTGTTAATATTCAAGGTGGAAGCGGTAATTATATAGTTTATAAATCAGGAGATTTTACTGTTGATGGCAGTTCTGTTTATAAAAGATCTTCTCTTTTCAAGAAGTACAACCCATTCATCACCACCAACTACTACATGACTTCAGTCCTCACCAATGGCGAAATTGCTGAAAACACCACTGCGAAGAACATCATCATCTCAAGCCTCACCAGCATCAGCGTGAAAAACGGTGCCACTCTGACGATGGATGCCAACGGCCTCTTCAGAAACGAAAATGAATACATAAGCTTCATGTTCGAAGATGGCGCACAGTTCTACTACACAGGTGAAGAAACCATCAAGGCTATTTTCGAGAAGGAAATCGCCGCCTACGAAGATGAAAACAGCAGAGATGGCTACTACCTCATCGCCAACCCAACTGACAATACAGCCGTGTTGTTCCTCGACGACTACGATTATGACCTCTATACCTTCGACCCAACTCAGGCTCTCGAATGGCAGAACGAACGTGTCACTGAAGGCACTCCGGTTGTCACACGCGGAACCGGTTACCTGTATGCATGTGCCGTCAATAATGCGCTCCGCTTCACTGGCAACCTCATGCCTGCCGGCTCAACCAACAAGAGTCTCACTTACGCAGCAGCTGGCGAAGGCATCGACTTCCCAGGTTTCAACCTCATCGGCAACCCATACGCTTGCAACGCCTACGTTGAAGGCTACAACTTCTACAGAATGGTGGATGGCGAACTCCAGGCAGCCGGCACAACAGCTACCGTCGCTCCTTGCGAAGGTTTCTTCGTAGAAGCTACCGCAAACGGTCAGAGCGTCTCCCTCAGCACTACAGCTCCAGAAGCACCAGCCAGCCTGCTGAATATCACCGTCAGCCAGAACCGTGGCAACGTCATCGACCGCGCCATCGTCAACTTCAACGACAACAACGACCTGCACAAGTTCATGATGAACCCTGCACACACCAACCTCAGCATCGCTAAGGGCGGCGAGACATTCGCAGCCATCAGCACCGAAGCCGAAGGCGAACTCCCAGTGAACTTCAAGGCCGAGAAGGACGGCACCTACACCATCAGCGTCAACACCGAAAACGTGGAAGCCAACTACCTCCACCTCATCGATAACCTCACCGGCATGGACACCGACCTGCTCAGCACTCCAAGCTACACCTTCAATGCTACCACCAGCGACTACGCTTCACGCTTCAAACTCGTGTTCAGCATGAACAACAATGAAGATATGAGCCAGGCCAACAGCTTCGCTTACATCAACAACGGCGAAATCATCATCAGCAACGAAGGCCGCGCTACCCTGCAAGTCATCGACGTGTTGGGCCGCATCGTCAGCAGCGAGGAAATCAACGGCGAATGCCGCATCAGCACCAACGGCCTTACCGCTGGCCTCTACATCCTCAACCTCAACGGCATGACCCAAAAGATTGTTGTTAGATAAGTTCAAGGCTCAAAGTTCAGAGTAATAATTAAAAATAGATACAAAAATGAAGAAATTAGTTTTAACTATCGCAGTCGTTCTCGGAATGACACTCGGTGCTTCGGCACAGTATTTCGCCAATAACGACGCTCAACCCAACCAAGGCGGCGGCCTCTTCGGTCGTGGCAACACCCCACAATACGATGGCGAAGGCGGCTCTGGCACCCCATTGCTGCCTCTCCATGGCCAAACCGGCAATCAGGATGCCCCACTTGGCAGTGGTGCCTTGCTGCTCATCGGCTTTGGCGCTGCCTACGCTGCTTCGAAACGCAGAAAGGAATAAGCCTCGCCTAAGGCTAACCTAATCAAATAGGGCTGACCGTTCGGTCAGCCCTATTTTTGTTTGCATGAATGTGTCACGAATTTCTCTGGGCTTCGCCCCCACGCACGCTTCGCGTCATTGCGAGGAGGCACGACGAAGCAAACTAGACGGGAAGCCACCAAATGACAGACGCTTCGCGTCATGGCGAGGGACGAAGCCATCCAGACAGACATCTGTTCATTTCTCCTTGATGAGAAACGAACCAAAGAATCAAGGGCAGGACCATCGGCCTTCTCACGAGGCAGGCACTTCCCCGCCCAGGACCCTGAGCGGAGTCGAAGGGCCCATTCCTGCCGCACCCTGCCCGGACAAGTTTCGCCATTCCCGTTCCCGTTCGTTCTTTTTTAAACATCTACTGTCCGACGACAAGCGGCAAGGCCGCAACATTAGCGAAATTCGCACAATTCGCGGTCATGTATCCACGTCCGGCAGGCATTCCTTATTTGCAGCTGTCTCCCGTGCAAAATGAGAAAGGCCGCCCGCAAGCAGACGACCTTCTACAAAAATCATGAAAAAAACTTCCTTTATTCTTATTCTGCTCCGCCTTCCAGACGGCCGTGGCAGTTCTTGTATTTCTTGCCTGAACCGCATGGGCACGGGTCGTTGCGTCCCACTTTCTTCTCCACGCGGATAGGCTGCGTCACCTGCTTCTGCTGCGTGTCGCTGTGCGACTGCGTGAGCAGGTCGTTGCGTTGCTCCTTGATGTGGCTGCGGTCGATGCCTTGCGCACGATGTTCGCGCACGTTGTCGGCACTCTGCATCGGGATGTCGGCCAGCATCAGGAAGCTGATGACGTCTTCGTTAATCTTCTCCAACATGGCGCTGAAGAGGTTGAACGATTCGAGCTTGTAGATGACCAGCGGGTCTTTTTGTTCGTAGGTGGCGTTTTGCACCGATTCCTTCAGGTCGTCGAGTTCGCGGAGGTGTTCCTTCCAGGCGTTGTCGATGAGGCCGAGGGTGATGCTCTTCTCGATGCAGAGGTTCACTTCGCGGGCACCGTTCTCGACGGCTTTCTTCAGGTTGACGATGACGTTCATGCCGCGCTTGCCGTCGGTAATCGGAATGGCGATGTTCTCGAAGTGGGTCTCTCTCTCATATACGTTCTTGATGACGGGAAGGGTCTTGTCGCCGATGATACGCGACTTCTCGCGATAGTGTTCCAGGGCGGCATCGAAGAGTTTCTCGGCCAGTTCTTGCGCCTTGAGCTTGTCGAACTCTTCTTCAGTGAAAGGCAGGTCGATGCCCATGCCCGAAAGCACGGCCATCTGCAGGCCTTCGTAATCCTTGTCGTGCTCGTTGATGAGCTTTTCGCCATAGTCGAACATCATGTTGTTGATGTCGATAGACAGGCGTTCGCCAAAGAGGGCGTGATGGCGCTTGCTGTAGATGACTTCGCGTTGCGAGTTCATCACGTCGTCGTATTCGAGCAGGTGCTTACGGGTGCCGAAGTGGTTCTCTTCCACCTTCTTCTGTGCTTTCTCGATTTGCTTGGTAATCATAGGATGCTGGATGACTTCGCCTTCCTGCAAACCCATCTTGTCCATGATGCCGGCGATGCGTTCCGAGCCGAACATACGCATCAGGTTGTCTTCCAACGAGACGTAGAACTGTGAGCTACCTGGGTCGCCCTGACGGCCTGAACGGCCACGCAACTGTCTATCCACACGGCGCGATTCGTGGCGCTCGGTGCCGATGATGGCCAAACCGCCAGCTTCCTTCACACCAGGTCCGAGCTTGATATCGGTACCACGGCCAGCCATGTTGGTGGCGATGGTGACGGTGCCAGCCTGACCGGCTTCCTTCACGATTTGTGCTTCCTTGAAGTGCAACTTGGCATTCAGCACGTTGTGGGCGATGCCCTTGCGGGTCAGCATGCGGCTGAGCAGTTCGGAGATTTCGACCGAAGTGGTACCCACCAGCACAGGGCGGCCTTCGTTGACCAAGCGTTGTATTTCGTCGATGACGGCATTGTACTTCTCGCGTTTGGTCTTGTAGATCATGTCTTCCTGGTCGAGACGTGCGATAGGACGGTTGGTTGGGATGACGACGACGTCGAGCTTGTAGATGTCCCAGAATTCGCCTGCTTCGGTTTCAGCGGTACCGGTCATGCCCGCCAGCTTGTGATACATGCGGAAGTAGTTCTGCAAGGTGATGGTGGCATAGGTCTGCGTGGCGGCTTCCACCTTCACGTTTTCCTTGGCTTCGACGGCTTGGTGCAAGCCATCGCTCCAACGGCGGCCTTCCATGATACGGCCCGTCTGTTCGTCAACAATCTTGACCTTGTTGTCGATAATGACGTAATCGACGTCCTTTTCAAATAAGGTGTAGGCTTTCAGCAGCTGGTGTATGGTGTGCAAGCGTTCCGACTTCTCGCCGAAGTTACGCATCAGCTCGGCCTTGCGGAGCACCTTTTCGTCGTTGCTGAGGTTGGAGTGCTCGAGTTCGGCGATTTCGCTTCCCACGTCAGGCAGGATGAAGAAATCGGGGATGTTGTAGGCGCTGGTGAGCGTGTCGATACCTTTTTCGGTGAGATCGACGGTATTGAGTTTCTCGTCGATGACGAAGTAGAGCTCGTCGTCGATGATGTGCATGTTTTCGTTCTTGTTCTGCATGTAGAAGCTCTCGGTCTTGTGCATGAGGCTCTTCATGCCTTCTTCGCTCAGGAACTTGATGAGGGCGTTGTTCTTAGGCAGACCGCGGTAGGCACGGAAGAGTTGGTCGGCACCGTGCCGTTTCTCGTCTTCGGTGGCGTTAGGGTCGGTGAGCAGACGCTTGGCTTCGGCCAAGATGGTGGTGACGTAGCGTTTTTGGGCTTCGTACAACTTCACCACGTCGGGCTTCAGCTGGTCGAATTCCTGTTGGTCGCCGCGTGGGGTAGGACCGCTGATGATGAGAGGCGTACGGGCGTCGTCGATCAACACGGAGTCAACCTCGTCGACGATGGCGTAGTGGTGCTTGCGTTGCACAAGCTCGTTGGGGTCGCCTGTCATGTTGTCGCGCAGGTAGTCGAAACCGAACTCGTTGTTCGTTCCGTAGGTGATGTCGGCCAGATAGGCCTTGCGGCGTGCTGCCGAGTTGGGTTCGTGCTTGTCGATGCAGTCGACGGTGAGGCCGAGGAACTCATACATGGCGCCCATCCATTCGGAGTCGCGCTTGGCGAGGTAGTCGTTCACGGTGACTACATGCACGCCCTTGCCGGCCAAGGCATTCAGATAGACAGGCAGGGTGGCCACGAGTGTCTTACCTTCACCAGTGGCCATTTCGGCAATCTTGCCTTGGTGCAGCACGATGCCGCCGATGATTTGCACGTCGTAGTGGACCATGTCCCACGACACCACGTTTCCGCCAGCCATCCAGCTGTTCTTGAAGTAGGCCTTGTCGCCTTCGATGGTGACGTGGTCGTATTTGGCGGCCAAGTCGCGGTCGAGGTCGGTGGCGGTCACTTCCACGACTTCGTGTTCGCTGAAGTATTTCGCGGCGGCTTTCACTACCGAGAAGGCTTCGGGCTGAATCTCGTTGAGGGCTTCCTCGATGAGTTCCAACTCGCGCTTTTCGAGCTTGTCGATCTGGGTGTAGATTTTCTCTTTCTCGTCAGGCTCCATTTCGGGGTCGGCTTCGGCCTTGGCCTTCAGCGCTTTGATGTCGGCCACCACAGCGGCGGTCTTATTCTTGATGTATTCCTTGAACTCGACGGTCTTGTGACGGATGGCGTCGATGTCGAGCTTCACGATTTCGTCGTATGCTTTAAGGGTCTTTTGCAGGAGGGGGGCAAGGGCTTTATTGTCGCGCGAAGCCTTGTCGCCAAAGAGTTTCTTTAGAAATCCCATATATTTAAGTGATTTAAAGATTTAAAGATTCAAGATTTAAAGATTCAAAAATTCGATGCTTTGCTTTAAGCACAAATTTCGTGCAAAGGTATGTTTTTTCCTTGAATTGGGAATGATTTGTGCCAAAAAGTCAGTTGTTTTTGGAAAGAAGGGAAGCCACATAACGATAAATGTAGTGAGGGCAAGCGAAAAAACAATCAGTGCAGTGTGAGGTTGTAGGTGAAATTACCTATTTTTGCACAAAAATCTATCAGTATGAAAGTTCGATTTGAACCTATTAAAGGGAAAACGGCTGAAATCATCGAGGCGTTGATGTCTTCTGACGACATGCCTCTTGACGATGACCTTCGTTTCAAGTTGCGCCTTTGCATCGAGGAAGCCGTTGTCAATATTGTCGATTATGCCTACGAAGGCGGAAATGGTTTCGTGGAAGTGGGAACCTTCATCGATGGTAAAGAACTGTTTATTACTTTGGAAGATTCGGGGAAACCATTCAACCCACTTGAAAAGGGCGATCCCGACATAACGCTTTCTGCTGAAGAGCGTGGCATTGGCGGCTTGGGCATTTTCTTGTGCAAACAGCTGATGGACGAGATGACCTACTCCTACGAGAATGGGAGGAACAAACTTGTGATGAAAAAGAATATCTAACTGAACTATTATCTGATGTATTACATTTTTATCATCGGACGCTCGGACATGAATTCCGACACCACTATGGTTGACAGGCAAATAGAGGAAGCCAGGAGCGTTTTGAAGGAACATGGGTTTGAGAGCGAAAGTTATTTGATAAAAGGCATTGGCGACGGGACCCGCAAGGTGCGCATCTACAGCGATTTGCACCCAAACGATAAAGTCTGTTTCGTGGCTTGCGGTGGCGACCGGACCATTGGTGAGGTGGCCTCGGGGCTGGTAGGTTTCGAAAACAAGTCGATGGCCATCTTCAAGCTTGGCGACACGGGAAACGATTTCGTGAAGAATTTCCCCGACAAGGATTTCCAAAGCATGGAAGCCATACTGGATGGCCAAGTCAAGGAAGTGGATATCATCAAGATAAACGATAGCTATGCGCTGAATGTCTGCGATTTCGGCTTCGATTCGGTGGCGGGCAGTGTCGCTAACGAAATGCTCGAGTCGGGACGCAAGAATGCCTACAAATGGGGTATTTTTGCCGCAATCCTAACGGCGCGTTTCAACAGGATCAAAGTGGTTGCCGATGGCGAGAAACTGGGGTTCTTTTACATGTTGCTTTGTGCGATATGCAATGGACAGTATCTGGGGAGTGGTTTCCATAGTGCGCCTCATGCGCTTCTGGACGACGGCCTGATGGATGTCTGCTACATCAAGCCTTTGACCTTGCTGGGCTTCCTCCGGCTGATGCCTATCTACAAAAGAGGTGAACACCTGAACCACCCTTACTTTAAAAGGAGGATTATCTATCGCCAAGTCAGGCATGTCGAAGTCAGTTCTAAGAAAATGATAGAGTTGTGCATCGATGGCGAAATGTTGCCAGGCACTAAGTTCAGCATCGACATATTACCTAAAGCAATCAAGTTGGTCTTGCCACAATAATACCTACAACGATGATTAGAAAACGTTCTTTCTCTGTTCGCTTGAGCCTTAACATCATATTGGTGGTAGCGGCTTTGTTTCTTGGCGCTATTGCCATTGTCGCGTTCACTTCGCACCGCCTGATTACCGACGAAGCGATGCGTTCGGCGCAAAACAAGCTTGACGCTTCGATAAACGACATCGAAAAGAAACTGGCACCAACCGAGTCGAAGGTGCAGAGCGTGGGTTGGTTTGTCGCAAACCAGGCTTGCGATACCACGACATTGCGCTTCCTTACTACAGCTGTGGTTAAGGACCTTAACATCATTGGGTCGAGCGTGGCCTATGCTCCTTTTGCATTCGACAGCACTCGCTATTATTTCATGTACTATGCTTCGGATGTTGATAATGAACTGAAAAATAATGTTTTAGGTAGCGAAGAATACAATTATTTCTCGATGGACTGGTTCCGTATTCCATACCAAACTAAAAAACCTTATTGGAGTGACCCTTATTTCGACAAAGGCGGCGGAAATTGCCTCATGTCAACCTACAGCTATCCGTTGATTGACAAGAACAATAAGGTTTATGCGATTGTTACTGCCGACATCACTCTTGAGTGGATTGCAGAGAAGGTGAAGACCATCAAGCCTTACAAGAATTCCTACATGACGGTTGTCAGTGCCAACGGCAGCTATTTCGATGTGACTACGGAAGAACTGCTGAATAATTATACCATCTATTCGACAGCGAAGAAGACTTCGAACAAGCAGGTCATGAAAATCGTTGATGAAATGATGGCTGGACACAAAGGAGTGAATCAATTCAATAACAATGGTTATCAGGGTTTTGCCGTCTATGGTCCTTTGCATAATGGGTGGTCGGCTGCCATCATCTGCCAATACCGCGATGTCCTTGAACGCTCTCTGGAAATGAGTAAGATATTGGGCCTGGTGTGCTTGTTCGGATTGATTGCCATGTATATCTTCTGCCGTCGCAGGGTGAGAAAGCTGACGCAGCCTATCACCGAGCTGACAGTATCGGCCATGAATATGGCCAAGGGCAATTTCCATGCACAACTTGCCGAAGTCAATACCAACGACGAAATGCGTCGCTTGCACGATGCTTTCGACCAGATGCAGCATTCCATCAACGATTACATTACGGAATTGCGTACGACGACGGCTTCGAACATGCGCTTCGAAAGCGAGCTGCACATCGCGAAGAGAATCCAGCATCACATGGTGCCAACTGATTTTCCTGAGCGTGACGATGTTGGATTGTATGCCTTGCTGCAACCTGCCAAGGAAGTGGGTGGCGATTTGTATGATTTCGTAATCCGTGGCAACGAGTTGTATTTCACCATTGGCGACGTGTCGGGCAAGGGCGTGCCTGCAGCTATGTTCATGTCAATCACGCGCAGTGCATCGCGTTTCATCTCTGGCCTCGATATGAAACTTGACGAGGTAATGGAGAACATCAACAATACCATCGTCGATGGCAACGACTCGGGCATGTTCGTGACCTTGTTCATGGGATGCCTGAACCTCCAGACAGGTCATCTCAAGTTTTGCAATGGAGGGCATAATCCTATTGTGGTGGTGCCTGCAGATGGCGGAGAGCCTTACTTCTTGAAGCAGAAGTCGAACATAGCCGTCGGCGTGTTCCCCGACTTCAAATATGAGATGCAGGAAATGGATTTGGGCAAGGGTTCAAGGCTTTTGCTCTATACCGATGGCGTCACGGAAGCCGAGCGTTCCGACAAGTCGCAATACGGTGAAGACCGTTTGGTTGAATGGGCAAAGTCAAGTCATGGCATCGAAAGCGAAGAAGGTGTCTGCAAGATGCTTTATGCTGACGTCAAGAGGTTTGTCGCTGGCAACGAACAGAATGACGACATCACCATCATGTCAATCAAGCTGAAGTAAGGATTACATGTCGTTGAGGCTTAATTCCTTTTGGGTTAATTCGTGGTTTTTCAGTTCGGGATGTACAGAAAGGAAATAGTTCACCTTGTCAATCAACGACTTGGTGTGGATGTTCTTTGGCTGCCGTTTGATTTCGCCAATGCTTAGCTGTTTCGTGAGTTCGTTGAGGAGTATGATGTCAATTTCGTTTTCTCCCTTGCGGTCCCAGAAGCTGCCAATGTGGGTGTATTGTCCTGACTCTTGTGCTTGTTGGCGGAAATAGCGTTCCAGCATGAGTCCGGTGAAGGTGTAATAATCGCGGTGCACGATGTCTTTGAGTGTGTTTATGGCTCCCGATTCGATATAGCCGATATACTTGTAGATGAATCTGAACCAGAAGGTTAGGAAATTGTCGGCAATATAGTATTGCATTGTCTTTGAGCCGGTTTTGGCAAGTATGGGGTGACGTGAACGTATGATGTTGTAGTCTTTGTCGAGTTTCGCCAGATGGCCTCCCAAGTCGCCAATGCCAATCGTCGATTCCATTTCGCCTCGTGTGGTGATGCCTCGTGCAATGCATTCGAGGATGGAGAAGTATATGGAGTATTCTTTTCCGAATTCTTCGATGAGGATGTTCTTGCCTTCGTTTAGGAAAAGTGAATTTTCTCGGAAAATGAAGTTGATCATCTTTTCGCGTGTGGTGGCACCTGCGTTCATGAGCAACTCTACATACCATGCTACCCCACCAGTGAAGCTGTAAAGTGCGAGAAGGTCATCGTTGGTGTAGTTGGGATTGTGGTCGGCAAGGATTTGCTTAAGCACCGATGTCTTGAAGGGCTTGAGGTTGATGATGTTGCCGGCGCGTGAGAACAGTGGCTCTTTACTGTCTTCGAAAATCTTGTGCATCATGGCATACACGCTGCCGCTGATGAGAAGGTTGATGTGTGAGCGGTCTTTGTTCAAGTCCCAAACACGCTGGATGTCGCCTATGATGGATGCGTCGATTTTGGCAAGTTCTTGGAACTCGTCGATGATTAAGGTGAACGGACGCTCTGCCGAAATGCGCATCAGATGTTCGAGCAGTTCGGCGATGTGCTGATAACTGCCGATGGGAACGTCTAAAGCTCGTGCAGCCTCTTCTGCAAATTGCCTACTTAGGATGGCTTCGCTCTTTTTGGATACAAATAAATATACGACCTCGTTGTTCTCGGAGGCTCGCAACAGCAGTTTGGTCTTGCCAATACGACGACGACCTATTACTACAGTCATCTGAGAATTTTCGCGTGAAAGGTTTTCAATCTCGTTAAGTTGTTGTATTTCAGATTCTCTATTGTAGAATTTCATAATTGATAGATTTATAGTAACCTGCGTTACCGTAATGTGGGTTACTAAAACATATCGCAAAAATAGCGAAATATTTTTGAATTACAACAAAAGTGGGTTATTTGTTCGTGAATTATTTCCTGTAAGCGCCTCTCACCCGTTCTTCCAGACCGCGGTCGGGTGTGGGTGCGGGAGCGGCGGCAATCTTGTTGCCCTTGCCGATGAGGATGTATTCGGGGAAGGTCTTCACATTGTAGGCTTCCAGAAGCAGGATGTTGTTGCCTAGGTCCAGAAGAGGCCAGTCGTAGCCTCGGTCGGCGAATTGCTTCTTGTAGAATTCCATCTTGTCGCGTGTGGCGATGGTGACGATTTGCACGCTGTCGTGCCACTGATGGTGTAATTCGTTCAGCCGCGAGGTCTGTTGCTCGCTGACGGGCGAATAGCCTTCCACGAATTGCAGCAGCACAAGGCCTTTTTTGTAGTCGGACAGCTTGACATTGTTACCTTCGCTGTCTTTCAGGCTGATGTCGGGGGCTGGTGCTCCCGGGGCGAGACGGTTCTGGTTGGCAAAGAAGTCGGTGATGATGGCTCGGTGCTCGGCATATTGCGTGTTCGCCTTCATCTGTTCCAGATGTGCCTTGGCATAGTGACGGGTTTCGGAGTCGGCGTTGCAGAGACCTTGGAGGTTGTAGATGGTGATAAGCTCGGCCAAACGTGGATTGCGGGCCATGAAAGGGTCGGTGTTGAGGTAGTCCTTGAAGGCTTTCGGACCGGTCAAGAAGGCTTCGTTAAGAGCGTGAATGTCGTAGGTCGTTTTGTCGAACTGGTTGGAAAACAATTCTTTGAATATGTCGATGTAGGCGCTGTTGGTGTAAAGGATGGGTTTGCCGTCGAAATAGTCGTTGATGATTTTCTTGCCGCCATCGGTGGAGATGGCAAGACGGATGGAGGCTTGGCGATAAAGGTTGTAGTTTTTCACGTAGTCCGATTCGATTTCAGGCAACTCGCGGTTGATGGTGGCTTGGATGGAGTCGATGTAGCGGCTTTGGCGACCTCTGTAAATCTGGTTGATGTGGTCGATGAGATAGTCGTTGGTGATGTTTTCGGAGATGATGATTTGACGGTAGAGGCCTTTGTCGGTGGCATGTTTCACGACGATGGTAGGCATCTCCTTGTCGAAATACGATACGTTTTCCTGCTGCTCGGGCACGATGATTTCGATGTTGTAGGTGGCATTGGGCGACAACACCATGTCAACGCTTTCGAGACCGACGAAGACGCGCGCCGAAAGCGTCTGGCTCAGCTTCCCGCTGAGGAGGAAGTTGCCTTTCGCATCCGACTGGCATTCGGATATCTGTTTCCCCGTTTCGTTGAGGAGGTCTTCATATACATACAATCGAATCAGCTCGTTAGCCTTGTTCGTCTGGCCAGTGATGGTCACGTTTTGGGCTTGTCCTGCGACGAAAAGCAAGCATATTAATAAGGTGAAAATCGTTTTTCTCATGGTGAAGAAACGTGATGTGGACTGGATTATTGTTTGTGTCAGGTAGGATTCGTGTGTTGTTGACTTTAAAGTTGCGGTAGCATCTGCCATAAATCTAGATGTATTCAATTGGAACAACGGATAACAATTCGCTCGTCTTTACCAGTTTTTCCGATAAGCACAAAATACATCCGCTCCCTAATTCCATGCCTGGAATTTTTTTGAGTGTTGGGAAATTCTTGGCCATTGCCGTTGCGGGCTGTGCTGTTTTCTTGATTTCGATAGGATGAATCACGTTGCCTTCAATGATTAGCATGTCAATCTCTTTTTGGTCGCGGTCGCGATAGAAATAAAGATTGTTGGTGCTGAGTCCGGCGTTTTTATATGATTTTATGATTTCTGAAACGACAAAAGTCTCGAAAATGTTTCCTGCCATTGCGCCATTTTTTAGTACTTCAGGACTGCTCCAACCAACTAGGTTGCAAACTATTCCAGTGTCGAGGAAATAGATTTTTGGAGTTTTGATGGCGCGCTTCAAGATGTTGTTTTCGTAAGGCCTTAGAAGATAGACGATGCCTGATGCTTCCAGTACCGACATCCAGGCTTGAATAGTCTGCATTGTTACGCCTATTGACTTTGCGATGTCGTTTGCCACAAATAGTTCACCAGTTCGGGCCGCTATAGCAACCAGGAATTTATAAAATAGGTTTTCGTTTCTGACATTCACTATGTCGCGCACATCGCGTTCAATATACGATTTGATGTATGAATTGTAGAAAAAACGCCAGTCGGCAGTTTCGTCCAAAAGGGCAGGCATTGAACCTCTAAAAATCCGTTGCCAGATGTCGGGTTCACGTATTAGGTTAGGTTTGCGACTTTCAAAATATTCATCATTCGGGAGGAATGGACGATTGAAAGTGATTTGGTTCATTTCACGAAGCGAGAGAGGTGATAATTCCATGATGCCGATGCGCCCCGCCAACGATTCGCTGACATTCTGCATCAACAGATAATTCTGGGAGCCTGTGAGACAGAACTGACCTTTGTCATTTTGCTTGTCAGATAGATATTTTAACTGGCGAAAAATATTTGGCGCATATTGCACTTCATCGATGATGAGCGGTTTGCCGTGATTCAAGAAGAATTGCACTGCATCATTTTGTGCCATGTCCAATTCATTGATGTCGTCTAGTGTGACATATTCAAAATCATCGGAAAGGCACTCTTTCAGCAAAGTGGATTTCCCAACCTGGCGAGGACCTGTCAACAATACTACTTTAAACTGCTTCAGATATTGTTTTAGGACATCTTCGATTTGACGGTGATAATAGTTCATCAGAATTTATTTTTCGGCAAAATTAGAATATTATTTTTATTCTGCCGAAAAAAATGTTCAAAACAATTGATTATTACTATAATCAGTTCAGCTTTGACTTAGATTTCGTCCAGATTCACTTCCTTGGGCACGAACTTCGAGACATCGCCGCCGTTCTTGTAGATGTCGCGTACCACGCTCGACGACACGCCCACCAATGCGCTCTCGGTGAGCAAGTAGATGGTCTCCAATTCGGGATGCAGGCGCTTGTTGGCGTGGCCAATCATGTTCTCGTACTCGAAATCGCTGCCGCAACGGAGGCCTCGGACGATGAACTTGGCGTGTACCTTCTTGCAGAAGTCGGCGGTGAGACCTTCGTAGGATTCCACCTTTACTTGTGGATAGTCCTTGAAGACCTCTTTAATCCACTGTATGCGCGATTCGAGTGGGAAGGTGGAACGCTTCTCGCTGTTGACGCCAACGGCGACATATAATTCGTCGAACATGGGTAAGGCACGCAAGACGATGGAACGGTGACCTAAAGTGATGGGGTCGAACGACCCGGGGAATACGGCTATTCTCTTCATTGTTTCGTGATGTTGTTGAACAAGCGTGCAAAAGTAGGAAAATTTCTTTTCAAGAATACCTGATTGAGCTTGCGATTCTCTGATTTCTCAGAATCTGTTTTGATTTTTTTAAAAAGAGCCTATGTCATACCGACGAAGGAAGGTATCTATTCATCCAGCAAAAAAGGCTTGCCAACGAATGTCATACCGACGAAGGAAGGTATCTATTCATCCAGCAAAAAATGTTGCCGCCTCTCATTGCCTTGGGGTAGAGACGTGCCATGGCGCGTCTCTACAAGGGCTTTGGCCCTTTGTGAACGTTTACGATACAAAAAAATAGGCATCTATATACTTTTAGACCCTAACATAGACAATATGCCAGGCCGTCACCATCCCAATGCCAAGGCTGGGTTCTTTGCAACCCGTCTGGTTGTCTTTTGAAGGTTTTCTCCGTTGCGCAGCGAAGCGGAGTGGGAGCGGATCGGAAGGAGAGTGGATGCGGAGATAGCGTTGGTATAGCCCGGGTATAGCCTTGTATTCAGCATGGCGATTTTGTCATTTTGTCATTTGTCAAAAAATCACAATAAGCGATTTCGATGTCCCAATCGCTTTTCGCCTACTTATAATACCTAATTAATAATTATTATTAATTATTTTATTAATAGGTGACAAATGACGAGAGGGTTGAATTTGCTTATTGTGACAAAATGACAAATGATTTTTTGACAAAATGATTTTTATCATATTATTGATAATGAGTTTGTTGCACAAAAATAAACATTATCATTTGTCATAAAAAGGTCGAAAAAACAAATTCCTTTGTTTTGTCAACTTATCGTATCTAATCGAGATGCGCCCGCCGCTGACAAAACTTTGGCAGTTAACATAGGTCAAAAAGTATATAATCTCCCAAATAACAATAGATTTCTTCCCTATGGTCGAAATGACATTGTTATTTGTTTCGCCTAAATCAAAACAGACTTTTATAATAAAAAAACTAAATCTTGAAGATCTTGAGGATTTCGGGTCCGAGCACTTCGCGGATGGAGAGGAAAGTGCCTTCGAGGAAGGCTTCAACTTCGTCTTTCCCGACCAAGTTCACTTCGGTGATGCCTTCTTCTTGTTGAGGGTAGGGAAGGAGAGGCTCGTCGGTGGTCATCACATACCAATAGGTGCGCTTCAGTTCCCACGTCTCGCCGCGCAGGTAGCAATGCCAGGTTGAAGGCAGCTCGCGTTCGATTTTCAGCTTGCCGATGCCAGTCTCTTCTTCCACTTCGCGCAAGGCGGCAGCCTCGGGTGTCTCGCCCGCTTCGATGTGGCCTTTGGGAAGGTCGGGGATGCCTTTGCGGGTGATGCCCACAAATTTGTCGCCCGAAACGACGATTCCACCGGCTGCAGGTGCCAAACGGAAGGTCTTGCGCAGGGCTTCGCCGACGGCGACAGGGCTTACTTGCTGTATCAAAGTCTGGGTTGGGTCGGTGTCATCGAGCCATTCAGGCAAAAAAATACATAAATCTTCGATGTCGTATGTGTCGGATTCTTGGATAGTTGCGCCCGATTTCAGTTCCTCGCTCTCAATATTTGGGAAAACGAGTGTCTTGTTTTCATGAAAAATCTTGTACATTTGTAGCCAAATTTGAACGTTGTTATTGGACGACAAAGATAGACTTTTATGAAATACGAAGATTCAGCATTGACTTTGGCCCAGCATCTTTTGCAGATTAAGGCCGTGAAACTTAGCCCCAAGGCTCCGTTCACATGGGCATCGGGATTGAAAAGCCCCATTTATTGCGACAACCGCGTCACCCTCTCGTATCCAATCGTGCGCACTTTCATCCGCCAGCAGTTCTGCGAGAAGCTGGTGCAGACCTATGGCATGCCTGATGTGATTGCAGGTGTGGCCACAGGTGGCATCGCTCAAGGCGCATTGGTGGCTCAGGAATTGGGCTTGCCTTTCGTGTATGTGCGTTCCGAAAAGAAGTCGCATGGCATGCAGAACCAGATCGAAGGCGTCATCAACCCAGGCCAGTCGGTCGTTGTGATTGAAGACTTGGTCTCGACAGGCAAGTCGAGCCTCTTGGCTGTGGATGCCTTGCGTGAAGCCGGCGCTGAGGTGAAAGGCATGTTGGCTATCTTTACCTACCAGATGCCTATCGCAGCCGAAAACTTCGCCAACAAGAACTGCCAACTGGTGACCCTGTCGAATTACGAGACCTTGATCCACCAAGCCATCGAAGATGAATACATCACCAAGGAAGACCAACAGTCGCTGATGGAATGGCGTAAGGACCAGCAAGCCTGGAGCGACAAGTGGGAAGCTTGAAATAATAACTGAAAAGGTATAGATGAACAAGGGAGATGCCGTAGGGTGTCTCCTTTTTTCATACTTTTGCACCCCAAAACAGACATCCAAATGAAATACTATCTCCTGCCTCTAGGCTGCCAGATGAATCAGAGCGATACGGGCCGCGTGCGCACCGTATTGCAAAACATGGGCTTCGTCCCAACCGACAATGAGGAAGAAGCCACCATACTCGGTGTCATCGCTTGCTCGGTGCGCCAAAAAGGCATCGACAAGGTGTATGGCCGCATCGAGAAGTGGAACGCCATGAAGAACCGACAAAACGTCATCACCTTCGTGTCGGGCTGCATCTTGCCCGCCGACCGCTTGCGTTTCCTCAAACTCTTCGATTTGGTGTTCCCGATGAACGAATTGCCCAACTTTCCTGACATGATTCGCCAATACGGCATTGTCACGCCAGCATCGCTGCAATGTGGAGAAGAGATTGAAACACAACCTGTTGTCAGGCCTTTGGAACCATTGTTCCACAAGCATGATGTCGTCAATCCTTCGGCTAATATGGACCGTTTCTGGGCCATCTGCCCTCAGCAGCAATCCACGTTTGAGGCCTTCATCCCGATTCAAAACGGATGCAACAAGTTCTGCACCTATTGCGCTGTGCCTTACACGCGTGGCCGCGAAGTGTCGCGTTCTTCTGATGATATCATTGCCGAGCTGAAGGACCTTGTCGAAAAAGGCTACAAGAGCATCACACTGCTGGGACAAAACGTCAACTCGTATGGCCTCGACAAAGAGGGTAAGGAGATCAACTTCGCAGAGCTGTTGCGTAGGGTGGGAGAGTATGGCAAAGCCTCTGGCAAGGAGTTTTGGGTGTATTTCACCTCGCCACATCCACGCGACATGACCGACGAGGTCATCGAGGTCATCTCGCAATACGACTGTCTCGGCAAGCAGATACATATTCCAATCCAAAGCGGCGACGATGCCATGCTGCAACGCATGAACCGCCACCATGACTTAGAGCGCTATCGCCACATCATCCAGACAATCAGACGCTTGTTACCGACGGCTACTATTTTTACCGACATCATCGTGGGTTTTACGCACGAAACGGAAGAAGAGTTTGAGAACACGCGCAAGGCGATGGAAGAGTTCAAGTATAACATGGCATACATTGCGCAATACAGTGTCCGCGAAGGTGCCGTGGCTTCGAAGTGGCCCGACGACGTGACCAAGGAAACGAAACGCCAGCGCTATCATATCCTCACCGACGAACTGATGAAGCACTCGATGGTCTATAACCAAGGTCTCGTCGGTACTACGGTGAAGATGCTGGTTGAGAATTTCGACCGTAAGAATGGCTATTTGGCAGGTCACACCGAGGGTAAGATTGTCATTCGTTTTGCCTCGGAAGACACCTCGCTTATCGGCCAGATTGTCAAAGTGAAAGTCACCGATGCCACGCCGCTGTCAATCGAAGGGGAATTGCTGGTATGAGAGTCGCATTCAAGACCTTAGGCTGCCGCGTCAACTTGTTTGAGACCGATGCCCTCGCGTCGCGTTTCAAGGCCAATGGTTATGAAATTGTCGGCGATGGCAATGAAGCTGATGTCTTTGTAGTCAACACTTGCACGGTCACCAACCAGAGCGACCAGAAATGCCGCCAAGCCATTCGCCAGATACGCCGCAATAATCCTGATGCCTTGATTGCCGTCACGGGCTGCATGGTGAACAACCATAAGGAAGACTTGCTCAAGTCGGGTGTTGCCGACTATGTGATTGACAATGAACGCAAGGCGGCAGTCTTCGACATCGTCAACGACCATTTCCGCTTTGGTAGTGCCGACCCCGAAGGCTACGACCGTGACTTGTTCAGCTATCAGCCTGCTTATGACACCTTCCATACCCGAAGCCTCATCAAGGTGCAAGACGGCTGCAACAATTTCTGCTCCTATTGCATCATCCCGATGGTCAGGGGACGCAGCACCAGCCGCCCTGCCAAGGATATCTACCAAAACATTCGTGATGTGGTGGAGCATGGCTTCAAGGAAATCGTTCTCACGGGAGTCAATATGGGCAGGTATAACTATGAAGGAACTGATTTCGAGAAACTTGTGGAGAATATCCTCAACCTCGAAGGCGATTTCCGCGTGCGTGTCTCTTCTATTGAACCTGACCAGTTCAGCGACCGTTTCTTGCAGCTGTTCCAGCATGAGAAACTCGCTCCACACATGCACATCTGCTTGCAAAGCGGTTCGGAAGACACGCTGAAACGGATGCACCGTTTCTATACGGCGGCCCAGTTCCGCGAGATGTGCCAGCGCATTAAGCAGTTCCGTCCCGATTTCAACATCACGACCGACATCATCGTCGGCTTTGCGGGTGAGACCGATGCAACCTTCAAGGAAAGCTGCGACTTTGCCCGCGAGATTGGTTTCAGCCACATCCACACTTTCAAATACTCGGTGCGCACGGGAACGAAAGCCGCCACCATGCCCGACCAGGTGCCGGAGGCAGTGAAGACACAACGCAGCGAGGTGATGCGCACCATTTCTTTGGAGAATAAACTGCGCTATTTCCAGATGATGCAAGGCCGCACGCAACGCATGCTTATCGAGCGTGTCGATGCCAAAGGTATCGCCCGAGGCTATGGGGAGAACTACTTGCCCATTCAGGTGAAAGGCGAAAACCTACAGCATAACACCTATATTAATGTAAGGTTAGGCGAAATCATTAATGTCGATAACGAAGATAAGATGGTTTTTAAGGGTGTAATTATTTGATATTTATGATTTTAGTTTGTAAGATGAGATAAAATACCAAAAAAAAGAAAAAAATAAAGTCGGGGTATTGATAAAAGTTGTATTTTTGCAGCCCGATTGAAGAGGATAACAAAAAGAAAAATTAGATATGGCAAATCACAAATCGTCACTCAAGAGAATTCGTCAAACAGAAAAAAGACGTTTGCACAACCGTTACTATGCAAAGAACATGCGTAACGAAGTCAGAAAGTTCAGAACTTTGACCGACAAGGCTGAAGCAGAAACCCAACTGCCAAAGATTTATTCGATCATCGACAAGGTCGCTAAGCGTGGTATCATCCACAAGAACAAGGCTGCTAACCTGAAGTCGAAACTGACGAAATATACCGCAAAGTTGGCTTAATAAGAGTTTTTTCATCATAATGTTGGAGCCCTTTCTACGAGTTGGAAGGGGCTTTTTTGTATTTTTGCACTCTTGAACATCACGACGACGAATGAACGACACCGACAAGAAATCCATAAAAGAGTGGGCCGCCGACGATAGACCTCGCGAGAAAATGATGGCCAAGGGCAAGTCGTCGCTCAGCAATGCCGAGCTTATCGCCATTCTCATTGGCTCGGGCAACAGCAAGATGTCGGCTGTCGAGTTGGCACGGCTTGTCCTCGACAGCGTTGGCAACAACCTCATCGACCTTTCCAACCTGAGTCTCGATGAACTGATGCGTTTCAATGGCATCGGCGAAGCCAAGGCCGTCAGCATCATGGCTGCCCTCGAATTGGGTAAGCGCCGCCGTGGCGCCGAAGCCGAAATCTCTGATAGACTCAAGAACTCGTTTGATGCCTACGAGCGTTTCTTGCCCCATATCACTAACCATCAGCAGGAGAACTTCCTCGTCATGTTCCTTAACAATTCCAATAAGGTCCTTAAGATTGAGAACATCAGTAGTGGAGGCATGAGCGAAACGATTGCCGACCCGAAAATCATCTTCAAGAAAGCTATTGGCGCAAATGCCACCGGCATTATTCTTTGTCATAACCACCCATCTGGAAGTGCCAAGCCAAGTTCGCAAGACGACATGCTGACGAAGAAGTTTGTGGCTGCAGGAGCCTTGCTCGACATCAAGGTCCATGACCATATCATTGTCGGCGAAGGCCAATATTACAGTTACCTTGAAAAAGGAAGAATCATAGAATTATGAAAATAGTCACCATCATAGGGGCACGCCCCCAAATCATTAAGGCCGCTGCACTGAGCCGCGCCATCAAGAATAGTTTTGCTGACAGGATTACGGAAATCATCGTCCACACCGGTCAGCACTACGACGAAAACATGTCGCAAGTGTTTTTCGACGAGTTGGGCATCCCACATCCCGACTACAACCTGCATGTAGGCTCGGCCTCGCATGGCGTGCAGACCGCCCGCATGACCGAAGGCATCGAGAAAATCCTCGTTGAAGAGAAACCTGACTATATCGTGCTTTATGGCGACACCAACTCGACCCTTGCAGGTGCCGTGGCCGCTGCAAAGATACATGTTCCCATCGTTCATATTGAGGCAGGATTGCGCTCCTACAACAAGAGCATGCCCGAAGAAATCAACCGCATCGTGTGCGACCACTGCTCGACTTTGCTTTTCTCGCCTACTTTGGCGGGCTATGAGAACCTGAAGCGCGAAGGCTTCCCGATGGACAATGTTGGTCCTTACACCATCGACAATCCGAAAGTGTATCATTGCGGCGACATCATGTACGACAACAGCCTGTATTTCTCCACTTTATCCGCCGAGAAGACCGACATCATCCAGCGTTTAGGATTAAGCGGCAAACCGTTTGTGCTTTCCACCATACACCGCGACAGCAACACCGACCAGCCCCAACGCCTGACCGCCATTTTCGAATCAATTATCGAAGTTTCAAAAGAAGCCGTTGTCGTTTTGCCTCTGCATCCAAGAACGGCTAAATTGCTGAAAACCAATCTCAGCGCAGAGAATCAGGAGAAACTTTTCAACTCCGAAAGCATCAAGTTGATACCGCCTGTTTCTTTCCTCGAAATGATTGAACTGGAACGCAACGCCATGCTCGTCATGACCGACTCGGGCGGCGTGCAGAAAGAATCCTATTTCTTCAAGAAGCCTTGCATCATCTTGCGTCCTGAAACGGAATGGGTTGAAATCGTGAAGACAGGCTCGGCGGTTTTGGCCGATGCCGACAAACAGCGCATCCTCGACAGCTGGAAGCAATTCAAGGCTACGCCACCAACCGATTTCCCCGAAATCTTCGGCAACGGAAAAGCTGCGGAATTCATGTTGGAAGAAATGTGGAATTCTAGTTTAAATAACTAAGAGTTGTTGTCTTTACACAACACTTTTTTGTGTAAATATGTTGGTTGTACACGACATTTTTTGATAAAAAGTGTTGTATGCAACCAACATTTTGTATTTTTTCTCATAAACTATTGTGTATTAAGAAAAAAGTCGTATTTTTGCACCCGCTAATAAAGCACAAATAACAACAAATTAAATTATTAACTATCAAGTAATTATGAATCAGTACGAAACCGTTTTCATTGTGACTCCCGTTTTATCTGACGACCAGATGAAGGAAGCGGTAAAGAAGTTTGAAGATCAGCTGACCGCTGCCGGCGCTGAATTCATTCATCAAGAGAACTGGGGCATGCGCAAACTCGCCTACCCAATCCAGAAAAAATCAACAGGCTTTTATCAACTTTTTGAGTTCAAAGCCGAAGGTAATGTCATTGCCGATTTCGAAACAGAACTGAAGCGCGACGAACGCATCCTCCGTTTCCTCACCGTCAAATTAGACAAGCACGCTATTGCCTACAACGAGAAGAGACGCCAAAAGGCTGCCGACAAAGCCGCTGAAGCACAAGCTTAATGTTGAACAAGTAAAAATCTAAAGAAATGGCACAAGTTAACAACAACAATGACATCAAATATTTGACTCCTATCGCAGTCGATACCACCAGAAAGAAATACTGCCGCTTCAAGAAGAACCGCATCAAGTACATCGACTACAAAGATGCTGACTTCCTCATGAAGTTCGTGAACGAACAAGGCAAGATCCTGCCTCGCCGCATCACCGGTACCTCAACAAAATACCAGCGCAAGGTCGCCCAAGCTATCAAGCGTGCCCGCCACCTCGCCCTGATGCCTTACTTAGCTGACTGTTTGAAATAATTAATAGGAGGATTAGAAATGGAAATCATTCTGAAACAAGACATCAATAACTTAGGATATAAGAACGATATCGTCAACGTGAAGCCTGGCTACGCCCGTAATTTCCTCGTCCCTCAGGGTCTCGCCATCGTTGCTACTGAACGCAACCGCAAGATCTTGGCTGAAGAAATTCGCCAACAAGCTCACAAAGCCGAAAAGATCAAGAACGAAGCTCTCGAAATGGCTAAGGCTCTCGAAGGCCTGAAGCTCACCATCGGTGCCAAGGCTTCTGAAAGTGGCAAGATTTTCGGTTCGGTCAACAACATCCAGATTGCTAACGCCATCAAGGAAGCCAGCAACCTCGAAATCGACCGCAAGCAAATCGCCCTCAGCGAAGAAAACATTAAGGAACTTGGCGAATACCAAGCCAAGGTCAGACTCCACAAGGAAGTCCTGGTTGAAATTCCTTTCACCGTTGTCGCTGAATAAGTCCTGCAACAATAGCAATCCAAAGGCTGTTTCGCAAGAAACGGCCTTTGTTTTTTTCCTACCTTTGCAGCATGATTACGAAAAACATTATCAAACTCATACAGTCGCTCAAGCAGCAGAAATACCGCAAGGAGCAACAACTCTTAGTGGTGGAAGGCCGTAAGATGGTCGCCGAACTCATGGATTCAGGCTTCGATGTCGTTGGCCTTTATGCGACCGAACGTTATCTTGAAGTCAACGAGACCCATTTCGATGGCCTCGAAACGGTTACCGAGGTGCAGATGGAACAAATGAGTGGCCAAGATACGGCTCCGGGCATTCTGGCCGTGGCACGCCAGCCCAAATCGACTATGATTGATGACAAATCGACTGTGGTGCTGGCCTTAGACGGTATCGCCAATCCTGGAAACATGGGTACCATCATCCGCACTGCCGACTGGTTCGGCATCCGCAACATCGTGTGCAGCACCGATTGTGTGGAGATTTGGAATCCGAAGGTGATTCAGGCTACCATGGGTTCCATTTTCAGGATGAACATCGTAGAAACGGATTTGGAGGCCTTTCTCGACAAGAAAAAGAGCGAAGGCAAGGCCATTTACGGCGCCTTGCTGAATGGCGAAAACCTTTTCAAGAAGCATGGCAAAATGGAAGGCATCGTCGTCATTGGCAGCGAATCGCATGGCATCAGGCCGAATATCTTGCCTCTCATCACGCATCCCATCACCATTCCTCGCGCTGAAGGCAGCTTGACCGAATCGCTGAATGCTTCCGTTGCCGCCGCTATCATTATGGCCGAGATGACAAGATTGGACTAATTCTACTCTCCGCCTGAGTATTTGAACCCCCAGTTCAGGTTTATCAATTCGGGCACGGTCGTTCCTGCTAAACGCGCCTTTTGCGTCCGATAGCAACGCGACGAAAACAAGCCTATGCCGCCTTCGATTGGACTATATTCCGGGTGACTTTGCGCATGATCGCCTGTCAATCCGTTGAACAGCATGTACTCTTCCATTTCCCATCCTCCTGTACAGATATAGAAAGTGACGGGCCAATCGCCGAGAAGACGCGTGACTCCAATCGGGATGGTGTCGGCACCCAAAAAGTCCCGAAGGTTCTTGTAGAACGTCCCTGCTAAATAGTTGATATAATATAGTCCATTGGAATTCAAATAAAGGTCTTCGTAATGAAGTGTGCCCAATTCCCAATACATGGTGCGTGGCACCGAATCGTTTCCTTCGCCACGCTGTTCGCGGAAAGTGAAACTCGCACTGACTTGGTAGATTGCACCGTTTTGCGCTGGATAGAAAAAGACCTTCTTGGGGTAGGTGTTGTCGGGATATATGGAGAAATTTGCAGTACGGCTCCAAATCTCAAAGCCACTGCCTCCAACCATCTTGGTTGTCGCTTTGATGGTGTCGCCTTTAACAACGGCTCGCAACTGGTAGCTGTATTCGTGCGAAGCGGTATTTCGGTGGAGCGGTTCTGCGGTGTAATACACGGTCTGTTTTGGGTAGGGGAATAGACCTGATTCCTTGTTGTATTTTGTGATGGTGTCGAGGATGATTTCGCGCGATTTCTTGCCATTGCAATATTCCACAACACGCACATCCAACCGGCCTGGATAGTTGGTCGAATCGGGAATGTTGATATACTGCATGGGCTCGTCTTCGGCCAGAAAAGCGCGCTTGATAATGACGAAATTGGTGTCGGCATCAGCATCCAAAAGACCATAAACGACAGGGGTTTCCTTGTAGTCGGCAAACAAATCCAAATCGGTGCTGCACGATAAAAGAAACAGCATGAAGAAAATTGATGATATGAATAATGTGTGACGCATAAGCAATAGAGATTGTATTTGTGGGCAAAGATAGTGAAAAATACAAAAAAAGTCGCCCCGAAAGGAGCGACTTTTTCGATATGTATTCCGGTGAGGAATTACTTAGCGACGACGACGCGGCTGACAGTGTTGTTGCCGTTGTTGTCGTAGATGCTGAAGAAATAGACACCGTTTTCGACGTTCATGTCGATGGTGTTGATTTCGCTGTCGAGGTTGACGATGCGGACGAGTTGACCGGCCACATTGTAGATAGCGAGGGTGCCTTGTGCTTCAACAGTGACGTTGCCGTTGCTTGGGTTAGGATAGATGATGTTAGCATTTGTGGTTTCGACAACACCATCGATACCAACTACAAGGGTGATAGGAAGTTCAATCACAGGATTTTCAGGGTCGTTGCTGTTGATGATGAGGGTAGCCTCGTATTCATCACCTTCGCTGAGACCGATTGAGTTGACAGACACTCTGATTTCATCACTTGCACCAGCCATAAGAGAACCATCTGCCTTGTTGATGCTTGCCCATGTTGCAGAGACAGGGCTGCCTTCGCAGGTGATGCGGATATGGAAGTTACCATAGTCTTCAGAGAAGTTAGCTGAAGCTGAGCTGAAAGCGCCACCACCTCTGGTGCGATACATGTCGCCACCTTCAACGTGTGTGCCACCGTCGAAGCACATCGGATAACCGCCGATAGCCTGTGTGAATTCACATGTAGCCCAAACATTGTAACCGGTTAAGTCGACTGGTTCGTCGAAAGTAACGGTGTTCCATGCGTTGCTGACAATCTGGTTGTAAGGCAGAACCTTTTCGGCAAGCAATGCGCCTGGCTGACCATAGAGGCCTTGACCATAGATGCGGAATGTGAGAGGAGTGTTAGGTTCGATGCCGTTACCACCTTCGGTGAATTCGACGATGAGATATTCAGCCTTAGTAATCTTGGTGCCCATGACAGCACCAGCGTATGTAGCAGCTGAGAACATAGCGCCAACTTCAATCAGTTCTGGTTCTTCAATATTGAGGCCAACGCCTGAAATGTTGTCGCCGGTGTTGAGGTCTGGGTCGATGTCGTAGTAAATGTCCTGAGTTGCTGAACCGCCTTGGCCTTCGCCGAAGTCGATGTAAGCGATGTAGTCGCCGATTGAGTTACCATCGTTGCTGATAGTGAAGGTTTGAGAATCCATGTCATCTTCTTCGAGTTCAAAATAGAACTCATCAACGTCAGTGCTCAGGACAGGAGCTGATTCGCCACCAATCTTCTTGAAGCTGAAGTTGTCGAGGTAGTATTCTGATGTAGCGGCATTCTCTGGAGGGAAGAAGTCCATAGCTGAAAGGGTGCGGCCAACAGTGCTTTCACCGAAGCTGTCCAAGCTCCATTGCCATGTGCAGACGAGAACTTCGTCTTCGCCAGGAGCGGTGTAGTAGTATTCAGCCACATCGTTGTCGGTATCGACATGGAGGCGGAAGTGCATCCAAGCATCATAGACGCAAGGAACGTCAGCAGTGCTGTTCGAACCAGCGTGGATGGTGCCGTGACCAGGAGCTGGGGTGCTGTTTTGACCATCGTTGGTCAGGTGGAGGTAGCACTGCATAGCCCAGGTGCTGGCTGAACCTGCGAAGTGGTGCAGGATGTTGAAGTAACCGTTCTTGCCTTCTGGGACGAGGATGTCGAATTCGAGGTCGTAGATGCCGTTTTCTTCATCGCCGAGGAGGAGAACTTGGTCGTTGTTGTAGGTGAGGTGACCGCATTGGGTGTTGTCGTAGTCAGCCACAACGCCGTCTTCAGCGCTACCTGGGGTGTTTGACCAAGTGGTCCACCAGTCGTGACCAGCAGCTGCTGATTCAACGGCAATCTTGTTACCGGCAGTGTATTCTTCGAATGGATCGAAAATCAACACTTCGTCATTGCCTTGGAGGGTAACTTCGAGGTTGTCGATGTAGAATTCTGATGTTGAAGCATTCTCTGGAGGGAAGAAGTCCATAGCTGAGAGGTTACGGCCAACGGTGCTTTCACCGAAGCTGTCCAGGCTCCACTGCCATGTGCACATCAATTCTTCGTTGAAATAGAGTTCAGCGACATCGTTGTCAGCATCTACATGAACGCGGAAGTGCATCCATTCGTCATAGACACAAGGAAGGTCGCAGGTGCCGTTGCTACCAGCATGGACGGTACCATGACCAGGAGCTTGGGTGCTGTTTTGACCATCGTTGGTTTCGTGCAGATAGACTTGCATAGCCCATGTGCTAGCAGAGCCAGCGAAATCGTGAAGAACGTTGAAGTAACCGTTCTTGCCTTCTGGAACGTAAGCGTCGAATTCGAGGTCATAAACACCTGTCGAGTGGTCGCCAAGCATAACGACTTGGTCGTTGCCATAGGTGAAATGAGCTGCCATTGAGCCACCGGCTTCACCGAAAACGCCGTCTTCAGCGCTACCAGGAGTATTTGACCATGTTGTCCATGGGTCACCAATTGTCTGAGCAATCTTGTCACCAGCATTGTACTGGTTGAAGTCGAAGCTCATCTGTGCGAATGCATTGCCGCAAACGAAGGCAATCATCGCAATGAGTAAAGATACTTTCTTCATGTGATTAAAATTTAGTTAGTTAATAATTGAATTGTGTTTGAAATTTCAAAGTTTATGCTATGACGCTGCAAATATAGAAATAGAAATTGAATTATGAAAGATTAATGGGAAAGAATTTTTAATTTGATTAATTCAGGGTCTTCAAATATTCTTGGAAGATTTGTTCGCCGATAATCTTGCTGTCGAAGGTCTGCAGGGCATATTGCCGGATGGCTTGCCGGTCGTAATCGCGGTAGGTGTCAAGCAGTTGGTTCATGCCTCGGAGCAGGGCTTCTTCATCGCCTTGGTGGATGAGGATGCCGCGTTCAGGATTCACGATTTCGGCAATGCCGCCCACGTCGGTGGTGAGCACGGGCACGCCTGAGGCAAAGGCTTCGACCAGCACGCAAGGCAGGTTCTCGAAGTTGGAGAACAGGACGAAGAAATCGCTCTGTGCATAGGCTTCGGCCACCTCGGCTGAGGTCTTCTTGCCGTGAAAGATAACGCAGTCGTCAAGATGGTGCTCCTTCACGAAAGCCTTGAACTCGAGGACCTCGTAGTCGTGGATGACGTGCAATTCGAAGTCGTCACGCTGTTGGCGCAGGCGTTCGATGGTGCGCAAGATGCCGCTGAAATTCTTGGCTTCGTCGCGTAGGGTAGAGATGTGCAACATGCGTTTCTTGACGTTGCCGCTTGTAGGTGCCCCTAAGCGGAAAACGCTGGTGTCAACCAAGTTGTAGATGACTTTAAAACGGTTTCTCACTCCGTGGCCTTCCATGCAGTGTTGCAGGTCGAGGCTGACGGGCATGATGACGGAGGCATGGTTGGCGACGCGTAGGATGTTGCGTTTCAGCGCGCCTCGCATCACGTCTTTATTCTGTGGCTGGTAGATGGTCCAGTGCTCGGTGAGAACATAACGATAGCCGTAAAGCTTGTGCCAGAGCAAGGCCATGCGACCTAAAGGATAGCTTACGTGGAGGTGGATTAGGTCGGGCTCGAAGTAGTTCTTCTTGATGTAGCGCAGACCGTATTGGTACATCCTGAGCATCTTCAGCTTGCGCAACGCTGCGTTTTTTGGTGGCCTAATCTGGATTTGGATATGGGTGTGATGTGCGCCTTCTATGGTTTTGATTTCGAACGATTTGCAGAGGTCTTTGCCATCGCAAACCGAAAGGATGACCGAATGGCAATCTTCGGGCAGGGCATCAATCATGCGGATGCAGAAATTGCCCAAGGTGGGGTCGTCAGGCTTAGGGAACCAACTCAGAAGGTGCAGTATGTTCATCGTCGCAGTTTTTTAGCACTCGTGTGTGCTGATTTCGACCTTGAAATATTTCTTTGGCGTCTCGTAGGGGACGAGGGTGTGCGTCGTGAAGTCGTCGGGCAGATAGACGGCGCAGAGGGTGTTGGAGACGTGGTAGAGATGCCCGCGTTTGTCGGCGGGTGTGCCGTCGAGGATGGCGGAGAGCACGTTCCAGCGGATGGTCTCTGGGTCGAGGGCATAATCGTGCCAAACGATGATGGAACGCTCGTTCTTCAGAAGCCTGAAGGCGGTCTCGGTGTCGCGTTTTACCGCTTCGGTGTGGTGGTCGCCGTCAACGAAGACCATGTCGTATTTCCCGAAGTGGGGCTTGAAGTCGAAGGTCTGCGAGTCGCCGTAAAGCTGTTCGACGTTGTCGAGGTTCTTGCTGAAGAAGCTGTGGAGATTGGCATAGCGTTGGTCGTGGGTCAGCTCGACGATTTTGTCCATCGGGAGGTTGAAGGTGACGCAATGCTGTGCCACGGCGGCGAGGTTGGCGACGCTTTCGCCGCGCCAGGTGCCAATCTCGAAATAGTCGTTCACCTCGTATTTCTTGGCCAAGCCACGCAGTAGCGCGATGTCGATGGGCATCGTGGCTCCCGAGAGGTAGGCGTAAGGCTCGGCGGTCTCGGCGAAGTTGGGGAAGAGTTGGTTGATTTCGATGACGGGCAGGCCATCGGCAAAGCCATGGCGGCGCACCGTTTCTTCTCTCATGGTGTCTTCGTCCTGAAGCACGAGGTTGAGCAGATAGGGATGACGGCAAATGCGTCCGACGGCCTTGAAAAATTTATTGATTTTGCTCATTGATTGTCCTTTTTTGGATTTGCAAAGATAGGGATTTTTTTCAGTGACGCGATAAATCGGTGCCTTTTGTAGAGACGCGCCATGGCACGTCTCTGCTGCAAGGTTGTGCGGTTTTGAGTTGGAGACGCGATTCATCGCGTCTCTATGGTATTTTACCGATTCAAGAATTCCTCTTTGATTTCCTTGAAGTATTCCTTCACCTCGTTGCGCGTCAGAATGAAGTCTTTCCACTTGAAGTCGGATTCCTTGATGAAGAAGCAGAGCAGGAAGATGGCGTTGACAATGTAGGATAGGGAAGAGGTGAGTGCTGCACCCACGACGTCGTAGCGCGGAATCAGGGTAAAGCCGAAGGCGAAGGTGGCCACTAGGCCGCAGAGGGCGGCGTAGGTGTTCATCTGGTAGCGTCCGATGCCGGAATAGTAGTGCCCGAGAATCAGGAAGATGCAGTAGAGCAACACGCCTGGGGCGAGCCAACGAAGTATGCTCGCCACCTCGCTGAACTGTGGTCCGAAGACAAAGGCATAGAACGATGAAGGCAGTGCTACGAGCACCACCACGGCCAAGGCTGAGATGGCGAGGCAAATCTTGCCGAGGTTTAGGGTGAGTCTTTGCGCGTAGGCGCGGTCGTTGGCATTGGCGATGCGGGCATATTGCACCAAGGCGATGCTGTTGCTGATGATCCAGATGGCTTCGGCCAACGAGACGGCATTGGAAAACACGCCAACGCGTCCTTCATCGATGTAATAGTCAAGGAGATAGTAGCTCAGGCGCAGGTTGAAGAACTGCACGAAATGGCCAGTCTGGTTCAGGAAACCGTATTTGAACAGGTCTTTCAGTACACCTCTGTAATCGGTGGATTGGAAAAACTGGAGATGCGCGTATTCATCTCGTAACATCCAGATTCCCAGTAGGAACGAACCTCCGTAGGCGGCATAAAGCCCGATGATGTAGCCGTAGATGTCGGTGCGTTTCAGCACAATATAATAGATGATGAGCACGACGATGATGAGCACGGGCTGCAAGAGGGTGTTGTAGTTGGCCTTCTTGATTTCCTCTTTGCCGATGAGGTAGCGGAAATTGATGCCGCTAAGCGAGGAGATGAGCGACAGAATGGCCACATGCACAATGAGTTGAGAATCGAGTTTGGGGTAGAACCACCCGATGCTGAAGCCCATGATGACAGCGATGAATGTCGCCCAAAGTGCCGAAGGGACGAGCAGGTGCTTGAACTTGTGGTGAGGGGTGAGGAAGACGATGCTTTCGCCGCAGACGATGTCGGAGAAGATGAGGATGAAGGTGATGGTGCTGAGCAGCAGGGCCTGTGTGCCTTTGCCAGTGTCGCCAATGGTTTGCGACAGTACCACGGCAATCATGAAGTTGATGATGGCTGCCAGAATCTTCGTCCCGAATGTGTTTAGTATCTTCTTGAACATGTCTCTCCGTGGTTCGCTATGTTTTCAATCGACAAAGATATGAAAAAATCATTCTGGGAACCAGATTTTCCCGCTGCAACTGTCTGTAGGTGCGCCAGTGACTGAAGCGAGCACGTTGGTGCGGCCTTCCATGCGTAGCAAACCGAGCAGGGCGAAGACGAGCGCTTCCTTGTAATCTACAATCTGCGTGTCGGGAACGACAACCTGATGGTAGCTTCGCGCTTGGATGCGTTCAATAAGGAACTTGTTTTTGGCACCACCGCCCGTGACGAGCATCTTTCCCTTTGGCAATATGCTGACAGCCAACGCGATTTGCAATGCGATATGCTCGGTGAAGGTGGCCAGCATATCGGCGGTTGAGAGACCCGTGAGCAGGTCTTTTTGACGTGTTTCGAAGAATTCTCTTCCTAACGATTTCGGCGGAAACAGCCCATAATAGGGGTCGTGGTTGAGTTTCTTCAATAATGTGATTTCCATCTCGCCGCTTCGCGCTAAGGCTCCGTCTTTGTCGTAGGGAAGTCCTTCGAGATTGGCGAGATAGTTGAGGGCTTGGTTGGCCATGCAGATGTCGTAGGCCATGCGCTTGCCTTGGTCGTCGTACGACACGTTGGCAATGCCGCCTATGTTGAGGCAGATGTCATAGTCGCCGAAAAGAAGTTTGTCGCCAATGGGCACCAAGGGCGCACCTTGACCGCCTTTCAGCACGTCTTCGGTCCGGAAGTCGTTCACCACGGTGAGGCCGCATGCGTTGGCAAGGGCTTGACCGTCACCGATTTGCAGGGTGTAGTGTTGCTCGGGTTTGTGGAAGATGGTGTGTCCGTGCGAGGCCACGAAGTCGGGCTTGGCATGGCGCGATGCAATGAATTGCTTCACTTGCTCGCCAAGGTATTTCCCGTAGGCTTTGTCGAGAGTGTCCAACTCGTTGGGCTGCTTGTGGAAAGCATCGGCGAGTTGCTGTTTCCATTCGTCGGAGTAGGGTAGGGTATCGGCATCTAAAATGCTGAAATCGTAATTGTTGCCGTCGTATTGGAATCGCACTAAGGCGATGTCAAGGCCATCGAGCGAGCTGCCCGACATGAGTCCTATGGCTGTTGATTCTTTCATGGGTCTAGTCTTTTTCCTACAGCAAAGGCAACACTTTCTCCAACTTGATGCCGCGTGAGCCTTTCACAAGGATGTCTTTGCCTTCAACGGGATGGGCTTCGAGATATTGGAACAGGTCATCGACATTCGGGAAGGTCCACCATCTCTTGCAACCACTGTAGGCGCAGAAATTAGGGCCAACGAGATAGGCAGCCTTATAATCCAGCTCTTCAAGCAGCTTGAGGATGGCTTTGTGTTCGTTTTCCGATTCTTGGCCTAATTCGCGCATGTCGCCCAAAATCAGGAGGTGGTTCTCGCCGCATATCTTCCTGAAATTACGCACCGAGGCTTGCATCGAAGTCGGGTTGGCATTGTAGGCGTCCATGATGATGTGGTTCTTGCCGCTTTCAATGACTTGCGAACGGCTGTTTGTAGGCTGATAGGCCTCAAGGGCTGCTTGTATTTTGTCGTCATCGACACCGAAATATTGTCCTACGCCAATGGCAGCGGCTGCGTTTTCGAAGTTATATTCGCCTACAAGTCTCGTCTCGATGAGGCGTTTCTTCCATTTCACGTTGAGGTAAGGCTTGCATTCGCCAGGTGCTACAGGGTAGTCGGCGCCGCAATGGCAGCCGTAGCTGACACGCTTCTGCTCCGATGAAAGGCCCCAAAGCAATTCGTTGCCGCGGTTGACAAAGACGAATTCTCCGTTCTGCTTGATGTATCTGTAAAGCTCCGTCTTGGTGTTGACGACGCCTTCGAAGCTGCTGAAGCCTTCCAGGTGGGCTTTGCCGATGTTGGTGATGAGGCCGAAGTCGGGGCAAGCGATGTGGGCGAGAGTGTCGATTTCGCCAGGGTGGTTGGCTCCCATCTCGACGACGGCGATTTCAGTCTTCGGCTTGATGGTCAGCAAAGTGAGTGGCACGCCGATGTGGTTGTTGAAGTTGCCTTGCGTGTTGATGATGTTGTATTTCTGACTCAGCACGGCTGAGACGAGTTCTTTGGTCGTGGTCTTACCGTTGGTGCCTGTGATGGAAAGCACCTTGGCTTTCATCTGCTTGCGGTGATGACGGGCGAGGTCTTGCAAGGCGGTCAGTGTGTTATCTACCTTCAGGATTCTTTCGTGTTGAGGGATGTCGTCGCGGTCGCAAACCACCAACGAGGCGATGCCAGCTTCCGCTACGGGAAGGGCAAAGTCGTTGCCATCGAAGTTTTCGCCTTTCAGGGCGAAGAAGACAGCATCTTTTTCGATCTTTCGGCTGTCGGTCGAGACCTTGTATGCCTTCGTGAAGGCTTGGTATATCTTTTCTGTTGTGTTCATGGTTTATGAATTAAAAAAGCCGCTTGAAGTACATCAAACGGCTTTGGTTGTTATGATTCAAGTACAATTATTTTGCGAATGAGCTTCCTACCTTGTTCATGGCGCAGCGGAAACCGATGGAGGCCGATGACTGGTTTTGGTTGAGGAAACGGCGGTTGCCTGGGCTCAGGTAGTAAGGACCATCTGACCAAGCGCCACCTTTATAGACGCGCGATTCGTCGCTGATGAGGGTGGTACCAGGAGTGTCGTTGGTAGCATATTCATACATTTCCTTGGTGAACACGCTCTGGTCTTCTTGGCTGTCGCTCCATCTGTTGCGGATAGCTGACATGTAGTCACCATCGTCGTAGTTGGAGTTGAAGCTGGTGCGGTAGTTCTGGCGCTTCGAAGCTTCTTCTTGTGAGATAGGTTCTCTGCGGATGCGACCGAGGGAGTCTTTCTGGACGAGGAAGCCATCTTCGTCAACGGCTTTTTGGGTGAACACGTTACCACGGAATGGGCTGTAGTCAGCAACATCTTCGAATGACAGAGGACGATAGACGTCTTGGCACCATTCTGAAACGTTACCGGCCATGTTGTACAAACCGTAGTCGTTTGGCCAATAGGAACCTACAGGAGCAGGAAGTGCAGCACCATCGTTGAGGTGACCGGCAACACCCATGTAGTCGCCAGGACCTTTCTTGAAGTTGGCCATGAAGCTGCCATAATATTTCTTGTTGTCGGTGCGGAGACCGTCGCCGTTCCAAGGATAGACCTTGCGTTCGGCAACGATTTCGTTGGAGGTGTTGCCAACCAGGCCGACAGCGGCATATTCCCATTCGGCTTCCGTGGGCAGACGGTATGAAGGCAGCAGCAGGCCGTCTTCCATGCGCACGTTACGCAAACCTTCGCCATCGCCTTTCGAGAGGTCCTTCTTGCCGTTCTTCACCTTGCCGGTGTATTGACCAGCCAGGTAAGCGTCGGTGTTGAAGTTCTCTTCGTCTTGTTGGGTTGGGTCCCAATCCAAGATGCCAGCTTCGACGAGCATCAACTCGTTGACGCGGTCGGTACGCCATGTGCAGTAGTCGTTGGCTTGAACCCACGACACACCTACGACTGGATAGTCGTTGTAGGATGGGTGACGGAAATAGACCTCAACCATAGGCTCGTTGTATGACAAACGGCCACGCCATACCAAAGTATCAGGCATAGCGTTGCGAACTACTTGAGGGTAGTTCTGACCGAAAACGCGATTCAACCAATAAACATATTCTTGGTAGTCAACATTGCTGACTTCGGTACGGTCCATCAAGAATGAAGGAACGGTGACCTTACGAGGGCAATTGTCCCACGAGTAGGTGAGATTGTCGGTGGTGGCGCCCATGACGAAGGTGCCGCCTTCAATGGCAATCAAACCGGGACCAATCTGCTGGTCGTTGATTTCTGCTACTTCAAAACCGCCGTTGTTGGCATCGTTATAGGCCCAGCCAGTGGTTCTGGAAACGTCGTTGGAACATGAGGCCAAAATGAGGCCTGCCGAGACGAATAATGCTAATGTCTTGAATCCTTTTTTATTCATTGTTGAGTAAAATTTGTTCTATAAAACTGATGCCTTCCCATTTTATTGTATCGACTGATATTTTTTTGCACCAGCCCATTGTGCTTTTATGGAAATTGCCGCCAAAATTACGACCTTTTTTTGAATTAACCATCAAAATATTGAAAAATGATTTTTTTGGACGAAAAATGTCTTTCGACAATAAAAACATTGTATCTTCGTTCCTTTAATTAATTCGGTGAATTTGTGCTGCTTGGATTTTTTATTTAGTTTGTAATCAGTTAGTTAATAAATAGTATATATGAACAATAGCAAAATAAAAGGTTTCTTTTTTGCCTTTCTGCTCTTCGTTTTGTTGCTCCCAACGGAGCTTTGGGCACAGATAACGAGCCGTTTTCCACTCGAATTGGGTTGGAAAGGCGTGAAAAAGGAAGTCATTTTGAACGATACCTTATTAATTATAGACCTCGAATCGGGTAGCTATCAGGGTGTCATTCCGACTTTGGCTTTGTCGAAACCTATCTATGACGATGCGGTTGAGGCCAAGGTGGAACTGCAGAACGTGAAGTCGGTTGCCCTTTCTGCCGAGGAAGCGGAAATCGTTTCGAAATATGCTTTTGCCGCTGATTATGTTGTTGATGCAGTGCCGCTGCGCTCTCGCGATGAGGCTTTGCTCTCCATCTCCGTGCTGCCTTTCCGCCAGTCGGATGGACGTTACGAGAAATTAATCTCTGCCGAAGTTGTGATGACGCTTGCACCCAAAATGGGAAACTGCAAGTCGGTTCCTGCCTATGCGCATCAATCGGTGTTGGCTTCTGGCGAGTGGCATAAGTTGGGCTTGAAGGAAACGGGTATTTATAAGTTGACTTTCAGTGACTTGAAGTCGATTGGCCTTGATGTGCAGCATCTCGATCCTCGCGACATTCGCATCTATCATAATGGTGGCGGTGTGTTGCCTGAGATGAATGCCGAACCGCGTCACGACGACTTGGTGGAACTGCCCATTCAGGTTGTCGGCGAATCGGATGGCTCGTTTGATGCCAACGACTATGTTCTTTTCTATGCCGGTGGTCCTGTCGGTTGGAAATATGATGAGAACCAGAAGATTTTCAAGCACACGTCCAATTCTTATGACGACTATTCCTATGCTTTCCTGACCGTTTCGTTAGGCCGGGGAAAGCGCATCAGTGAAGAACCATCGGCGGCTGCGGCTAACCACACAGTGACCGCCTTCTTGGATTATGCCTTGCATGAAAGCGACGAAATCAATCTCAACCATTGGGGACGCACTTATTATGGCGACAAGATGACGGGAAACGCTACCAAGGATTTCAGTTTCAGCTTCTCGAATGCTGACCGTTCACGCCAGGCATCGTTGGTGGCCGACCTTGCAGGCCGTAATTTCACTCCTGCCAATTATCAGGTTTATGTCAATGGCCAGTTGAAAGCCACTTATTCTATCGAGACAACAACTTCAAATGACCAAAAATATGCTGTTGCGGTTGGTGGAACGATGCCTTTCTTCATGGATTCTGATGTGGTCAAAGTCACGCTGAAACATGGTAGCAGTAATCCGAATACCACTTCCGATGGCTATGTCAACTATCTGTCGTTGAACGTTTGGCGCAATCTGGTCTTTTCGGGTAGCCAAATGCTTTTCCGCAATCCTGAGGTGGAAAGCGGCAAGACCTACGAATATCGTCTTTCGGGCGCAAGCCAGCAAGTGCAGGTTTGGGATGTCACCAATCCGGTGGCTCCACAGGTGGTGAAAGGCCAGCTGAATGCCTCTACGCTGAGTTTCAGGTTGCAGGGCAATCCCTCAAACGAGTTCATCGCCTTCAATGGCCAGTCGTATTATTCTGCCGTCGATTTTGGGAAGGTCGCCAACCAGAATCTCCACGCTGTCCGCGATGTGGATTTCGTGATATTGACTCATCCCAATTTTATGTCGCAAGCCGAACGCCTGAAAGACTTCCACGCTGTGCATGACCCCGACTTGAATGTCCTTGTCACGACTACTGAGTTGATTTACAACGAGTTCAGCTGTGGCGCAAAGGATATTACTGCCATCCGTGATTTCTGTCGGATGCTTTATCTCGACAGCAACGCTGGCCGTGAAATCAAGTATCTGCTGCTTATGGGCGATGCCTCGTTCGACCAGAAAAACCGCTCGGGCTTGGTCGATTTCGTGCCAGCCTACGAAACCGTAGCCTCCATCAATGGCCTTGACACTTACGTTACCGACGATTATTTCGGCTTCTTCGACGAAAACGAAGGCAATATCAATGCTTCGCTGGCCGACATCGGCATTGGCCGTTTCCCAATTCAGACGGTTGAGCAAGCCTCTCAGATGATTGACAAGATTGAGCAGTATGTTGAACGGAACGAAAACACCATGCAGCCTTGGCGCAATGTGGTTACATTCGTCACCGACGATGATCATGGCTTTGTTGACAATGCTGAAAAGCTGGCCGACTCGCTGCAAACGAAATTCGGTGGTGCCGACCTTGTGATTGACAAGATTTATCTTGATGCCTACAACCAGATAAGTACGCCAAATGGCGAATTGGCTCCCGAAGTGAATGCTGCCATCAACAATAGGATGGAAAAAGGCACTTTGGTGATGAACTATACTGGACATGGCGGCGAGGTGCAGCTGAGCGAGGAACGCATCTTGCAACGTAAGGATGTTGACTCGTGGCGCAACAGCCCGATGTTCCCGATGATGATTACGGGCACTTGCGAGTTCAGCCGATACGACGATAATACGCGTACCTCCTTGGGCGAATATTCCTTCTTGAACCAATATGGAGGCATGATAGCCATGTTCACCACTTCGAGGGCTACTTATAGTAATGATAACATGAATTTCAATCATGGTGTCTATAGAAACTTGTTCCGCATCAATGGTGGTGAGCTTACCCGCATCGGTGATGTGTATCGTAGGGCAAAGAGTTCGGGTTATGCGGTCGAAAAGCGCTATGTGCTCTTTGGCGACCCGGCCTTGCGCATCAACTACCCGAAATGGTCGGTTGAGACGGTCTCCATGCCTGATACCATCAAGGCGCTGCAACCTGTCGAAATCAAAGGTGTGGTCAAGGATTTGAATGGACATCTTGCTTCCGGCTTCAATGGTGTCGTCTATGTCACTGTATATGATAAGGAAAGCCGACTTGCCACTAAAGGCACTGCTACCTCGGTCATTGAGTTTAACTTGTTCAACAGCGTGGTTTTCAACGGCAAGACCGATGTGGTGAATGGCGAGTTCAGCATCAATTTCACAGTGCCACGTGACATTTCGTATCGTTTCGGAACAGGCATGGTGAGCTATTATGCCACCAACTACGATGTGGATGCCAAAGGCAGCAAGAAGGACTTCGTCATAGGCGGCTTCTACAAGGATGCCAAGGAAGACACGGAGCCTCCCGCGATTCGCCTCTTCATCGACGACACGCTCTTTGTCGATGGTGGTATCACGGGTGAGAATCCTTTGCTGCTGGCTTTCGTTGAAGACGAAAGCGGCATCAATACGACGGGATCGGGCATTGGTCACGACATTGTCGCCACCCTCGACGGGCCTTCGAAAGAGACCTATTGCCTCAACGACTATTTCATTTCCGATTTGGGCAATCCGGGCAAGGGACAGATCTCATTCAAGATGCTCGGCTTGGCTGATGGCGAATACACGCTCAACCTGAAAGTGTGGGACGTGTTCAACAATTCCAACATCGCAACGGTGCATTTCGTTGTCATCAACAGCGAAACGATGCGCATCGAAAATCCTGCCAACTTGCCTAATCCTGTGACCGATGGCACGAGATTTGTCTTCGACCACAACCAGATTGGCAATAATGTTGATGTGAAAATCTACATCTACGATATCATGGGTCGTCTTGTGGAAGTGCTTTCCGAACAAGTGGCAGGCACCTCGGCACGTACTTCGCCCATCTATTGGAATCCTGGCGAGCTGCGTAACGGACTGTATGTGTATCGTATCGTGGCCACCAACGACAAAGGCGAAACCGCCACAGCCGTTTCAAAATTGGTTCTTAGCAGATAAACTGAAACGAAATGAGAATGAAAAGATTAAATATTGTGATGCTGCTTCTGCTCTGCTTTGCCGAGGCAAAGGCGCAGAATACTTATCAGTCGGTGCTGAGCGAGCATACTTGGTATAAGATGGATGTCACCCAAGAGGGAATCTATAAGCTCGACTACGCCACCTTGGCTGTGTTGGGTGGTGATATGACAGCACTGAATCCCAACCAGATACGCATCTTCGGAAATCCTGCGGGTCCGTTGCCTGAGAAAAACAACACCCAGCGTCCCGACGACCTTACGGAGATGGCGATTTGGGTGAATGGCGCAGAAGATGGCCGCTTCGACGAAGATGATTTCGTGCTCTTCTATGCTCAAGAACCGACACGCTGGTCCTATGAGCAGGGAAACAAGGAAGCCTACGTCCGTGAACGCAATTACTACACGAATGTCAACCATTATTACCTCTGCCTCGACAGCGGCGTGGATGGCTTGCGCATCGCAAGCCAAGCCACATTGCCTGTGACTGAAGCCAACACGGTGATCTCCGATTTCCTCTATATGGCTTGGCATGAAGAAGAACTGATGACGCCCTATTTCGCGGGACAAAACTGGTTCGGCGAGATGCTCGACGAGGCCAATCCGACCTTGGAAATCACTTTCGACTTGCCCAACCTGATTCCTGAAAAGCCTGCCTACATCACTTCAAAGGTGCTTGGACACGTCGCCCAAGGCAAGATGCACTATAACCTCTGGGTGAACGACAATCTGGTGGCCGAAAATCTCACGCTCGGCTCTTATGGCGACTACACTTTTGGCACTACCAGCAATGTCACCAGGAAACAGATTGCGCTTGTGAACGACTCGGCTACCTGCCGCCTCGAATTGGTGCCTGAAAACAACAATGCCCAGCTATATCTCGATTGTTTCGAACTTTCGTGTTGGCGCAGGCTGAAACGAGAGGGTAACGAATTGTCTTTTAAGATTATGCCTTCGCAATTTGGCATTGGCAATACTGCCATCTGGATTCAGGATGTGGATGCCAACTATCAGCTTTGGGATGTGACCGACCCCATGCGTCCTTGCTTGCAGGAAGGTATGTTGAGTGGCGGCAACTTCTTGTTCGCTACCGACCAGCCGGCCGACAAGCGTTATCATCTCTTCCGTTCTTCGGCTTGCCATTCCATCTCGAATTTCGTGCTCGTCGCCAACCAGAATGTCCATGCCATTGCCGATGCCGACATGCTGATTATCGCGCCCCGCGTCTTCCGCGAGCAAGCCGAACAACTGGCCGAGATGCACCACCAATGGGACGATATGCTTTGTGTTGTCGTCGATGTCGATGAAATCGCCAACGAGTTCGCAACGGGTACGCCCGATCCTTCTGGAATCCGCGATTTCGTTAGGATGGTTTATAATCGAAGCGGCGGCCAACTGAAATACATTACCCTCTTTGGCAAGGCTTCGTCCGATTTCCGCAACATCAAAGGCTATGGAAACAATTTCGTTCCTACCTACGAAACGATGGACCATCCTTATAACCAACAGCTGAGTTTCTGCAGCGACGACTATTATGTGCTGATGGACTTTAACGAAGGTGTCAACTGCGCGGGTACGGTTGACCTCGCTGTAGGACGTTTGCCAGTCACTACTGTCGAGGAAGCTGAAAATGTCTTGGCGAAAATCCGCCATTACCACGACCTCGGCTCGATGCACGGCGACTGGAAAATGAACCATCTCTTCATGGCCGACGACGACTCATATAGCTTTTTGGAGCAAGAGGAGACTTGCGCTTCCATCATCGATACGACAGAACACAGGATGCATCAGGTGAAGCTCTATACCGATGCCTATCAGCAGAAGTCAACAGCCTCGGGACCGCGCCATCCTGGTGCCCACGACGAGCTGATGCGCCTTTTCGATAAAGGTATGCTGTCCATGCAATATGCAGGCCACGCGGGTTATCTCGGCCTGACTTCCGAAGCCGTCTTCACCGTCTCCGACATCGCCGAACTGACCAATTACGACCGCTTGCCATTCATCCTGACCGCCACTTGCGAGTTCTCGGTCTTCGACAACCCGTTGAAGATTTCGGCTGGCGAACAGATGTTCCTCTCCGACAAGGGCGGAGCCATCGCCTTGCTCACCGCACCTCGTCCCACACAAGGCAACAACAACATGAGGCTAGCCAGAGCCTGGAGCAAATACCTCTATATGCGCGAAAATGGACTGCCTCTGCGCTTCGGCGATATCTGCCGATTGGCCAAGGCCGATTCTGTAAATTCTCCCAAGAATGTGACCTACGTGCTGTTTGGCGATCCTGCTCTGCGCTTGATGACGCCTTTGGAAGAAATCAATACACTGAAAATCAACGGGAATGACTTGCATGAGGAAGTCATGCTTCATGCCATGAGCATGGTGAACATCGAAGGCGAAATCAGAACTGCCAACGGAAATGCTGATAGGGCTTTCAATGGCGAAGTGTGGGTGAAACTCTACGACAAGAAATCGCGTTACACCACCTTGGGACAAGAAGGTGCTGGCGTGCACAACTACACTTTCTACAACGACGAGCTCTATCGCGGCCGTGCTACCGTCACCAATGGCAAGTTCAGCATCTCGTTCCAGGTGCCGAGCGACATCAACATGAGCTATGGAACGGCGCGTATCGCTTACTATGCCTACGACTCCATCCGTCAGACCGATGCCATGGGCGTGTTTGAAGGACTTTCGCTTGGCGGTGTCGATCCTTCGATGGTCCACGACAACGAAGGCCCGCAAATCAAGTTCTATTGGAACACTCCCGATTTCGTTGACGGTGATGTGGTGGCTCGTAATGGCGTGCTTCATGCCGAGTTGTATGATGCACAAGGCATCAGCCACTACGATTTCAGTTTGGGACGCAACATCATGCTCAGCAGCAACCTGATGGGATATGACAACATGAACCTTAACGATGTCTTTGAGCCTGCACTCGACGATTTCCGCCGTGGCACCATCGCCTTGCCTATCTCCGACTTGGAACCGGGTACCTACGAGTTTGGCCTGAAGGCTTGGGATACGCAGGATAACTCCTCGGAAGCTCGGATTTGGTTCCTCGTGCAAGACGGCATCTTCCTCTCGCGCGTGAACAACTATCCCAATCCTTTCAGCGACGAGACCCATTTCACTCTTGCCCACGATGGCAAGGATGGCCAATATGACGTCAATATTGAGATTTTCGACATGATGGGTAGGCACATCGCAAGCCTGAACCAGAAGGTCGTTTCGGTTGGCAATGTGATGGAATCCATCCGTTGGGAGGGGAAGGACAACCACGGGAATCCTTTGCGCACGGGCATCTATCTCTATCGGCTCACCCTTACCGATGAGGATGGCAATTCTCGAACCGTCAGCCAACGCATGATGGTGTCGCGCTGAGAAAACCAAAATATTTTCATCGGCTTACAATAAGCAATTTGAATTATCGTTATTTTTGCACGTTTTTTATCAAATCAAATCAAATAAAAGAGAAATGAAAATCAGAAGTTTGTTAATCGTCGCTTTGGTTGCCATCGCGGCTAATTCTTTCGGACAAGGTGAAGGGTGGAATAATATGAATCAGGTTTTTGGCCAATTGTCACCTAATGTCATTACTACGGCGGTCCCGTTTGTTTCGATCGCCCCTGATGCTCGTGGCGGTGCTATGGGTGATTGCGGTGTGGCATCGGAAGCCGATGTCTATTCGATGCACTACAACCCAGCCAAATATGTCTTTTTGGAAAACAAGATGACTTTTGGTTTGGGTTATAGCCCTTGGTTAAATAACTTGGTAAATGATATGAATTTAGCTTATCTCGCTTTTGGCTACAAGTTCAACGAACGCTCTGCCTTGGGTGCAACCTTGCGTTATTTCAGCGCTGGCGAAATCAATTTCAGAGATGAGAATAACTATGATTTGGGTACCTATAACCCAAACGAATGGGCTATTGATGTGGCTTACTCGAGAATGTTGGGCGACTACCTCTCAGCAGCTGTTGCAGGTCGCTTTATTTATTCTAATATTTGCCAGGGACAAGCCGATTATGCACAACCTGGTGTTTCAGTAGCAGCTGATGTGTCAGTTTATTATAAGCGACCTGTCGAATGGTTCAGCGATATCGATGCCGATGTGGCTTGGGGTGCTGCTGTCACCAATATCGGTAGCAAGATGAGCTATAATGCAGGTTCCGAAAGAAAAGATTTCATCCCAACCAATCTTCGTGTTGGCGGAAACTTGAAACTCGAACTTGATGAATACAATACATTGGCTTTCAATGTTGATTTGAACAAGTTGATGGTTCCTACGCCTCCTATTTATGAACCAGATGGCACAATTCATGGGAAAGATAATAATGTAGGTGTAGTTTCTGGAATGATTCAGTCGTTTTACGATGCACCAGGCGGTTCATATAATTTAGATGGAGATTGGGTTGATATTACTGTGTTCAATGAAGAATTAAAAGAAATCACTGAAGGCATTGGCATTGAATATTGGTACAACAATATCTTTGCTGTCCGTGGCGGCTATTTCAACGAAACAGCTATGAAGGGTAATCGTAAGTATTTTACCTTGGGTGCTGCCTTGAGATACAATGTCTTCAATCTGGATATTTCTTATTTGATTCCGTGCAGTAATAAGGCAGGTACTAATCCTCTTGAAAACACCTTGCGTTTCAACCTTACCTTCAATTTCGGTAACAAGAAGTAGAGACGCGCCATGGCACGTCTCTGCGCACCATAAACGATAAGAACCGACTCCGTTTTGGGGTCGGTTCTTTTTTGTTGCAACCTTGCAACCCGATTGCGGGTCGCCGAATTGTCATATCTTTGCGCCAACAAATCCTAAAACAACAAAAACATGAATGTTCTTATTTTTATCGCAGTGATGCTCATCATCTACAGCATCGTAGCTGCCATCGTCAACAAGGCAACAAAAAAGACTGGCAAACACATCTTCAACTCCATCTGGCTGTTGATTGTGCCTATCGTATTCATCGCTGTCGCCAGCTTCCTGACCATCATTCCTGCCCAGGAATGTGGCGTGGTCATCACCCCTGGAGGCGTGAAGCAACAGACCTACTACACTGGATGGCATGTCATCCTGCCTTGGTATCGCGTCGAGACCATGGACAAGACCGAGCAGGTCTATACTTGCGCCAAGCGCACCGACGTCAGCCACAGTAGCGCCGACTACAAGTCGTACAAGGCCGATGCCACGCAAGCCGAAACGGTTTGGACACCAACCATCGATGGTATCAAGATGGGTTTCGACATCAGTGCCTCGTGGCGCATCGACCCCGAATATGCCTGGTGGATCTACGACAACGTGAGTGAGACCGACGGCAAGGAGAATGGCCGTTTCTATTGGCTTGAAGAAAACGTGATTAAGCCTAAATTGAAGTCTGCATTGGCTCTTACCACCAGCAAATACACACCTATTCAAGTGTATAGCACCAGCCGCGAAGACATCCAAGCCATCGTTCTGGAAAGGATGAAGAACGACATCCAATCGTATCACCTCATCCTTGACCAGATCGACATCCGCGAGGTGTATTACAACAGCGATTACGAAACCGCGCTGAACCAGAAGAAGTTAGAGGAACAGAAGGCCTTGACCCTCGTCGAGGTCACCAAGCAGAAGGAAGAGCTGAAACGTCAGGCCGAGATCGAAAAGGAAATCCAGATCCTGAATGCTGAAGGCGAGGCCGAAGCCCTCCAGATAAAAGGTGCTTCCGTGTCGAGCAATCCGAAGATTGTCCAACTCGAATGGATCCAAAAATGGGACGGCAAACTGCCCGAAATCATGACGGGCGATGGCAACGGCCTGCTGCTCAACATCGACAAGTGATTGAGAGCCAGTATCGATTTAGGTAAAAAACAAGAAAGATGATGTGAGGTAGAGACGCGCCATGGCGCGTCTCTATTATGTTTTTGCGTCAGCCTAGAATATCCAAGTCAAGAGCATATACAGCCAGTGGGCTGAGATGCCGGCGCAGAGGCCTCCGATGGTGTGTGCTCCGATGGCCTTGCCGATGAGCTTGCGGTAACCGAGCGAGTCGAGCATGGCGGCATGGGTGCTGAGGAATCCGCTCCAGCACATGCCGATGGCGGTGAACACGGCGATGGCGTTGTTGTCAACGATGCCTTGCTCAATGAAGCGTGGCACCAGACCGATGGCAGCGCCCACAGCGCCGAGGGCGGTCATTGGGAAGGAGATGAGAGCGCCATCCTTGAAGCCGAACAGCCAGTCGAAGACGATGTTGACCTTGTTGGCCAGCCATGTGATGACAGGTACGCCTTCATAGGCAACACCCATATATTCGCCGTTTTCGCCCGAAGGGCCGAAGGTGAGCATCATGACGATAGTGGAGATGCACAACACTCCAGGGATGATGGCGAAGCCGATGCCTACGCCGTCTTTGCCGCCGTCGAGCAACGAGTTGAGGAAACGCAAGAATACGCTGCCTTCGCTCTTGAAGGTGATTTGCTGCTCGTCGCCGTCGTTCGTGTCGTCAGCGATAGGGACATCCAGTTCGGGATAGGCCTTCAAGGTGGAGCGTTGCATCAGGCGGGTGGAGACGATGCTGCCGATGACAGCACCTACCAGTCCTACCAAGGCGCCCTTGCCAAAGCCCACGCCGGTCATGAAAGCAACTACGACCAAGCCCATGCCGAAGGCAGTGCCGAAGTTGGTGAGCGACACAAGTTGGTATTTCTTGAAATAACGATTGAAGTTCTTGTCGTGTGCCAAGGTGATGATGGCAGGGTTGTCGCTGAGGAAGGTCATCACTGCACCCAAGGCGGCAACGCCAGGGAGGTTGTAGAGAGGCTTCATCAGCGGACGGAGCATGTTCTCCAACAGACGGACTACGCCGAACTCGATGAGCAGTTTGCTGATGGCACCCATCAGCACACAGATGGCCATGATGTAAAACACGGTCTCGAGCAGCAGGTGGTAGGACGTCTGCATGAAGGTGTTGAGCATCTTGGGCAAAGTCATCTTGTAGGCCAATAAGCCGAAGAAAGCAAAGAAGATGATGAGGAAGACGATGGCTTCGAAGCTGCGCTTGGTGGTGAATTTCAGCGGATGCTTGAGTTTGTCTTCCAGTTTTTTGAAGAGGCTCTCAACGCCTTCGTGGTAGGAATGTGTGCTTTTGCGTCGTGTCGGACGGAATGAGAATAGTGACATGCTTATTTATTTTTTGATGAATGCGTGAAGAAGATCGACTTTCCATGTGAGGCCGATGTTGCCTTGGAAGTTGTGCGTCCCGTCGGTGTTGGTGTGCGTTCCGCAGAAGTGTAGGCGCAGGTTGCGGCTGCTCAGTGGATAGAACTCGAAACCAGCACTCTCGAAATGGACGTCGCCTCCCAGTGGGTTGTAGAGGTCAATGATGTCGGTGCTGTTGTGGTCGTAGCCGCCTTTGGCGAAGATAATCCATTTTTGGCCTATGTTGAGACCTGCACCCAAGAGTATGGTGTAGTTCTCGGCTAAGAATCGGGTGTTCTTGCTAGAAGCGCGGTTCTGAAGGTCGAGGCGGACTTCAAAGTTGTCGAAAACGAGCTTGTTACCTAATGAGATGTAGTTGACAAACTGCTTCTCGGTGTTTTGGAGCATGTTGACGGAATAGGCGGTGCTGAAGTGCCCGAGGTTGCCATACCACATCAGGTTGTAGGCATAGATGCCTTGCAGCGACTGCGTGATGGCAGGCGAGTTGGAGAACTGGAACAGGAAATGGTTGCGTCCGCTACGGTCTTTGTAGTTGGCCGACACACCCATCTCGTAGCAGCACACATGGTTCCAGAAATCGGTGCCGTAGTAGATGTCGATAGGGGCGGCATCGTATTCCCAGCCACCGATGGCGACAACCTGCTTACCGGCCGAGATGAAGAAGTTGTCGGTGATGAACCAGTTGAGGTAGGCCCAATCGGTGCCTTGGAAGAAGGTGTTGGCGAAACTCGAGTTGGGCGAGTTGATGCGCTGGCGCAAGTGATAGCTGAACTTGTCGGTGATGTTGCCGTCCAAGGTGATTTGCAGATACTTGCCTTGCAGGCCATGGTTGGAGGAACTGTCAGCACAGTGATAATCGTATGTGTAGTCGGCACGGGTGTCGAGACGCAAGGTGTTGAGTGTCACCAGCTTCTTCTTGTCCTTATTCTCTTCTTGTTCTTCTTGCGCGAAGGCTTGGCCAATCAGGAGCAAGCCAGCGAGAGTCAGTAAAAATGCTTTTCTCATAGGTTACATAAAAAACGCGCAAAAATACAAAAAAGAGCGGCTGAAAAGCCGCTCTCTCAAAAATCTCTGGCAGTTTTTAGCAGACTTCGATGTTTTGAATCAATTTCTGCTTTTCTTCGACGGTGACTTTCGGGATGACGATACCGAGGATGCCGTTCTCCACCTTGGCCTTGATTTGGTCTCTGTGGATGTCGTCGGGCAGCATCACGGTCTGGCGGAAGTGCTCCACGCTGAATTCGTGGCGCAGGTAACGCTTCTCTTCGGTTTTGTCTTCCTTGGTCTCCTTGACCATTTCGACAACGAGGTTGCCCTCGGCATCAATGGAAAGCTTGAGGTCGTCTTTGGTCAGGCCGGGGACGCTCAGCTCCAGCTGATAGTCGTTCTTGGTTTCTACAATGTTCATTCTCGGGGTCGAGAAGGTTGGTTCGTTCCAGTTCATAAGTTCGTTGAACAGGGTTGGCATGAATTCTTGGTTTCTTCTTACTAACATGGTTTTAATCTCCTATTTGTTTTAAGGTTGTTTATTTGTTTGTTTGATTATTTGACTTGGGGACTTTGTGGGACGCTGAGCGGAGCCGAAGCGTCGTTTTCCGTTATTCTACATTCTACATTCTTAATTCAAAATTCAAAACTCTGCATCCCATTTATCAAATCCTTTGCCATTGCTGATAGTGAACAATATCTATGTTTTATGATGACATATTGACATAAATATAGGCCTATTTTGCCTTGCTTGTATTTATTTGCTGACAAAATGACATTTTTGTATTGTTGGATAGAATTATGTTTATCTTTGCTGACAAAATCATACTGCTATGAAAACAAGAAGAATCCTATTTGTTGTATTGCTTTTCGTTGGGGCATCGTTGCTCTCGTCGGCACAGAACCTTTCGTCGCCTATTACTACAGCGGTTCCTTTTCTGACGCATTCGCCAGATGCTCGGTCGGCTTCGCTTGGCTTCACTGGTGTTGCCACTAGTCCTGATGCTTTCAGCATGTACTACAATCCGGCCAAATATGCATTCTTGGAAAATGAGCAAACGATAATTGCCTCTGGATTCAATACGTATTCTAATATTGCTTTAAATCGAATCATGTTGCATGGTGCATTTGCGCACAAGTTTGGCAATTCGGCTTTTGCTGCTACAATGCGTTATTCTTTCGGCAACAAAGTCTATGTCGTTACTCCAGCTTCTCCTGAACCTTTTGGCTTTCGTCCTGCGAATTTGGCGTTTGATGTCGCCTATTCTCATTGTTTTAGCGAGTGTTTTTCAGCGGGTTTCGCAGGCCGTTATATTCACTCGAATGCTGCTTTATTGTCAGGAAATGACAAAAAGATGTCGTCAATTGCGGGTGATGTTTCGGTATATTACAAGCGTCCATTGGGGAATTTGGTGGATCTCTCGTTGGGCGCAGCTGTCGCTAATATTGGAACGAAGATGAATTATTTCTCGCCTAGAAGTGAAGAGGCTGAGTTCATTCCAACCTCATTGCGTGTGGGTTCGGGCTTCAAGTTCAAGTTCCATCCCAAAAACACGTTGTCTGTCAATCTGGAGTTTTCAAAACTACTGGTTCCAACGCCCCCAATTCGAAATGCCAATGGTTCCGTTCTATATGGATTTGACGATAATGTTTCGGTATTTCGAGGTATGCTTCAGTCATTTTACGATGCGACCGGGTATGCTTACGACTCACAAACGGATAGTTATAAGCCTGTTAGCTCGTTTTATCAGGAATTATGCGAAATCAGTACAGGCATTGGACTGGAATATAGTTTGGCAGACAAATTTTTTGTCAGGTCAGGCTATTACCATGGGTCGAATTCTGAAAGTTTTGTGAACTGTTTCACCCAAGGCTTGGGGATGCATTTCGGTATATTCGGAATGGATTTGTCGTATGTGTTATATTTTCATGGACCGACATGTTCTATCTATTCTGCTACGCAAGGCATTTTCCGTTGGGACATGTATTTTGCATTTTAGTTGATAGGATGATTTAGTTGGCCGTTATTGGTATGCAGTCGGTCTTTTATTCCTATTTTTGCGGCCCGAAAGGACAATCAAATCATGGAAGAAAAGTTATTCAATAAGAATTATCTTTGCCTTTGTGCGGCTAACTTTTTGTTTTTCTTTTCGTTTTATCTGCTTCTGCCGGTGTTGCCGTTCTTCATTCAGCAGAACTTTCAGGCGAACAACTCGGTGGTGGGCGCGGTGATTTCGTGTTACACCTTGGCCACGCTTTGTGTGCGTCCTTTCTCGGGCTACATGATGGATGCCTTCAAGCGCAAGCCGGTCTATCTGTTGGCGCTGTCGGTTTTCACGGCAGTGTTCTGCGGCTATCTTTTCGCCAGCACCATTACTATCCTCATCATCGTCCGTATCTTGCATGGCTTGTCGTTCGGTTTGACTTCGGTGGGCGGCAATACCTTGGTTATCGACGTGGTGCCGTCGGCAAAACGTGGCGAAGGCATCGGCTATTTCGGCGTGGCCAACAATATCGCGATGGCGGTGGGACCCATGGTCGGACTTTTCGTTTACGAGAAATACAGTTTCAATGTCATCTTCATCGGCTGTATGGTGTGCAGCGCCTTGGCGGCATTCTTCGCTTCGCGCATCCAGACCAAGTTCCGTCCTCCGCTCAAGCGACCGCCTTTGTCGCTCGACCGTTTCATCCTGATAAAAGGCTTGTTGGCAGGTGTCTCGTTTATGCTGCTGGCTTTTGCCTACGGACAGATTTCCAACTATATCGCATTGTATGCCAAGGAGATGAACCTTGCCATCAGCAGCGGCTTGTTCTTCACGGTTTATGCTGTCGGTCTGATCGCTTCGCGACTTTTCGCGGGCCGTATGGTCGATAGGGGCAAGGTGACGCAGACCACGGCCTTGGGCTTGGCTATCGTGGTGGTGGCGATGTTCGGCTTGGCGATGTGCCATCGTTTCTGTGCGCTCGGGCAACATGCAACCACGGTGGCATTCCTCGTCATCGCTCTATGCTGTGGCGCTGGATTCGGAACGAGTTTCCCCGCTTTCAACACCTTATTTATTAATATGGCGCCCAACAGCCAGCGCGGCACGGCTACTTCCACCTATCTCACCACTTGGGATTTGGGCTTGGGCATAGGAATCTTCTCGGGCGGTGCCATTTCCGAACATTTCTCGTTCAGTGCGGCCTATTTCGTCGCTGATGGTGCCGTGTTACTTTCGTTGCTGTTTTTTGTCTTCGTTGTTGCACCCCACTACCAAAAGAATAAGGTTCGCTGATGGATACTGCCAATGTTACAATTACGATTCGTGATGCTGTAGCTGCCGATGCGCCTTTCATAGCGCGTTGCGTTTGGGCTGCTATCGAGATGCTCCACATCGAGGATGACGTGCCCGACGAGATGCGTGAGGTTTTCAACTATCTGGTTGATATTTGTCTGATGGACGATACCTTGTATAGCTATCGGAATGCAGCCGTCGCCGAGGTGAATGGCTGCATCGTTGGTGCTCTGGTGGCTTACGACGGTGCCCGATATGCTGCTATGCGTAAGACCACTTTCGACCTTGTGGAGAAAAACATGGGTGTGAAGCTCGAACATAATGCCATGGAGACGGGCGAGGGCGAGTTTTATCTCGACAGTTTGGCGGTCATGCCTCAATTTAGAGGACTGAATATTGGCAAGATGCTGATGCAAAACCGCATGGAGTTGGCTCGTGGTTTGGGTGTCGGTAAGGTGTCAATCTTGGTGGATAAGGACAAGCCACGGCTGCAGGCCTATTATGAAAGCCTGGGTTTTGCTTTGGCTGAAGAGATTTTCGTATTCGATAGTTGGTATAACAAGCTCGTCAAATAGCGACTTTCCGCTTGTCGGTCACGGTCTGCAAGATTACGGAAATGATGATCAACGCAATGCCGAGGCAGAACGAGAAGTTCAGTTCCTTGTGTTCGTTGAAGATGAGCATCGAGAGGATGATGCTATAGACCGGTTCCAGATTGAGGGTCAGGTTGTAGGTGAAAGCGGGCACTCTCTGCAAGACGATGATTTGCAGCAGGCACATTCCCACTGTGCATATCACGACCATGAAGGCGAGGTAGGCATAATCGAGTCCGACAGGGAGCAGCGGCCCGACGGGAATGAACCTATTATATAAAGGTATGAGGCAAGTGAGGCCGGCAAGACCGCCGACCATTTCCCACAACAGCATGTTCTTGGCTTCGTAATGCTTGCCAACACGTTGGTTGGCGATGGAGAAAAGGGCGTAGAGCGCAGCGCAGATGATGCCTAAGACGATGCCCAAACGATAGCGTGGGTCGAACTGGAAGATGAGATAAACACCCGCAATGGTGATGAGGCTGAGGAAAAACTCGCGTGCTGAGAACTTGTGCTTGTTGATGATGGGCTCGAATAGGGCGGTGAAGAAACCTGTCGTAGAGAAGCACACCACACCGATGCTGACATTGGATGCCTTGATGCTGGCGTAGAAGAACACCCAATGCAAGCAAAGCAGGAGACCTACGCCTCCCATTTGCAAGATGTCGTGGAAACTGTAGCGTTTCAGCTGTTTGGTGAAGAATAGGAAGAATGTCATGATGACGGCGGCCCAAGCCATGCGATGCCACACCAAGATGGCTGAATCGAGGCTGATGAGTCGGCCCAATACTCCCGTGAAGCCAGCGATGAAGACTGAGAGATGCAGCAGGAAGTAGTCTTTTTTCATTTTCTCCTTTGTCGGATGGCCTCGAAAGTGACGATGGCGGTGGTGACCGACACGTTGAGCGAGTCGGCGATGCCGTTCATCGGGATGATGATGTTTTGGTCGGCAGCATTGACCCAAGCGTCGGAGATGCCGGTGGCTTCGGTGCCCATGACGATGGCCGAGGCCTTGCGGAAGTCGGCGTCGAGGTAGTCGATGGAGGCCTTGAGGTAGGTGCAATAGATGGTGATGTGGTTGGCTTTCAGCCATTCAATGCACTCTTCGGTGGAGCAGGCATAGACGGGCACGCTGAAGATGCACCCGATGCTGGCACGGATGGCGTTGGGGTTGTAGAGGTCGGTGCCAGGGTCGGCCACGATGACGGCATCCACACCGGCGGCGTCGGCGGTGCGCATCACCGCACCGAGGTTGCCGGGCTTCTCGACGGTTTCCAACACGATGATCAAGGCATCTTTCTTGGGCTTGAACTCGCTAAGGCTTTTGTATTTTGGCCGCGCCAGAGCCAATAGCCCGTCGCTGCCTTCGCGATAGGCAATCTTGTCGAACACATCCTCGCTGACTTCTTCGGTGTAGTTGGCGTGGATATTCAAAGGCTCGCGCAAAAGGGTAGGGCAGACGTAGAGTTGGTCGATCTCGAAGCCACATTTCTGTGCACGTTCAATCTCGCGTTGCCCTTCAATGATGATGAGGTTCTGCTCGCGGCGCTCCGAGGCCTTCTGCAACTTGACGATGTTCTTTATCCTTGGGTTGGTCTTGCTGGTAATCATGTTGTGCTTGTGGATAAGTGTGTTTTTATATCAAGAATTAGAGAATTTGAGAATGAACCATTGGTTAAAGACTTGTCATTTTGAAATTATTGGGAGAGAAAGGGTGAGGTTTCTTGAATTTGCATCTTCGATGCCGAATGCAGAGAAATAAAAATCGCTTGCGATTTTCTCTCAAATTCCACAATAATTCAAAAAATACGACCCGATAGGCTCCTCCAATTCTCTAATTCTTGACAAAGAAAAAAGAAAACAAGTTATGCTTCGTCACTGTTGGCAAAGTGCTGATAGAAAGCAATGATGGTTTCGATGCCTTTGTAGAAATGGTCGAGTCGGTAGTTCTCGTTAGGCGAGTGGATGGCGTCTTCACCAAGGCCAAAGCCCATTAGGATGGACTTGATGCCCAGCACTTTCTCGAAGGTCGAGATGATCGGGATACTGCCGCCCGAGCGCATTGGGATAGGCAGTTTGCCGTAGGTGTCCATGTAGGCGGCTTCGGCAGCCTTGTAGGCTGGCAGGTCGATAGGGCAACCGTAGGCTTGTCCGCCATGCATCGGCGTGACTTTCACGGTGACGTATTCCGGAGCGTTTTCTTCGAAATAGTTCTTCACCAGTTCGGCAATCTTCTCGTGGTCTTGGTTGGGCACCAAACGGCACGACAATTTAGCGTATGCCTTCGATGGCAACACGGTCTTTGAGCCTTCGCCAGTGTAGCCGCCCCACATTCCGCAGAGGTCGAAGGTCGGACGGATGCCCACGCGTTCAATCTTGGTGTAACCTTCTTCGCCGCGCAGTTCCTTGACGCCGAGGCTGTTTTTGTAGTTGGTTTCGCTGTAAGGGGCCATGTTGAGCAGTTCGCGTTCGCGTTCGGAGCATTCTACCACGTCGTCATAGAAATGAGGAATGGTGATATGGTTGTTCTCGTCCATGCACTTGGCGATCATCTCGCAGAGGGTGTTGAGTGGGTTGGCCACGCTGCCGCCAAACAATCCGGAGTGGAGGTCGGCATTCGGGCCTGTGACTTCGATTTGCCAGTAGGCGAGGCCGCGCAAACCTGTGGTGATGCTCGGTACATCGGTGCCAATCATCGAAGTGTCGGAAACGAGGATGACGTCGGCTTTCACAAGGTCTTTGTATTCGACAATCCATTTGGCCAGGCTGCCTGAACCGATTTCCTCTTCGCCTTCAAGCATGAACTTCACGTTGCAAGGTAGCGTGTTGGTGCGTACCATGGTCTCGAATGCCTTGGCGTGCATGAACGACTGACCTTTGTCGTCGTCGGCACCGCGTGCCCAGATCTTGCCGTCCTTGATGACCGGCTCAAAGGGATTCGTGTTCCACAACTCGATAGGATCGACAGGCATTACGTCGTAGTGACCATAAACCAAGACGGTAGGTTTCTTTGGGTCGATGATCTTCTCGCCATAGACGATGGGGTTGCCTTCGGTAGGCATGACTTCGGCCTTGTCGGCTCCTGCAGCGATGATGGCATCGCGCCAGTATTCAGCGCAACGAATCATGTCGGGCTTGTGTGCCGATTCTGAACTGATGGAAGGAATTCTGATTAATCCGAAAAGCTCGTCAAGGAAACGGTCCTTGTTGGCTTCGATGTAGTTGCTGGTGATTTGCATGATAATATTGTTTGTTGATTTGTTTGTTGTTGATTTGTTTGGTTGACTTTGGGACATGTGGACATTTAGACTTTGGGACATGTGGACTTTGAGACTTTGAGTGGAGACGAAGGGTGGGTGACGGACCTTGTAGGTGGGGTATTTCTTTCGATTGGGCAAAGATAGTGCTTTTGTTTTTTCTCTACGTATCGCTTGTATATTTTTTTCTGTGCCATAAATATTGGCAATTATATACTTTTTGACCCATGTTGATTGCCAAAGTCTTGTCGGTCAAGCGAGCACATCTCGATTAGATACGATAAGTTGACAAAACAAAGGAAGTTGTTTTTCTCGACCTTTTTATGACAAATCACAATGCCATTTTTATGCAACAAATTCATTATCAATAATATAACAAAATTCATTTTGTCAAAAAATCATTTGTCATTTTGTCACAATAAGCAAATCCAACCCTCTTGTCATTTGTCACCTATTAATAAAATAATTAATAATAATTATTAATTAGGTATTATAAGTAGGCGAAAAGCGATTGGGACATCGAAATCGCTTATTGTGATTTTTTGACAAATGACAAAATGACAAAATCGACTGGCTGAGGTGCGCACTATACCAGGGCTATACCAACGCTATCTCCGCTTCCAGTCTCCTCCCGTTCCGCTCCCACTCCGCTTCGTTGCGCAGCGGAGAAAACCTTCAAAAGCCAGCCGGACGGGCTGCAAGTGACCCAGCCTTGGTATTGGGGTGGTGACGCATAGGCATATTGTCTCTGTTGGGTCTAAATGTATATTGATGCTTAAATATTAATAGGTGCGAAGGCGCAATTTTATATAAATGTAATTTGATTATTTGTGAAGGTATGTATCTAACATGTTGATTTATAATAAGAAAATGCTTTTTGCAGAAAAAATATGCTAAATGTGATACAACGTATTGAAATTTGTTGTACTTTTGCCGCGCTGAATTGAAAGAGGGCTTGCCCTTGTAAATGACATAGTTAGGAACCTGATAAGTTAAACGTAATAGGTTTCTGCGCGATGCAAGACATGAAAAGTCAAGCGTTTATATTGCATCGTGAGTTTATAGACTTCTAAGCTGCAAGGCTTATTATGTTCCCTAACTACATCTCGAAGGCATTGCTCTCGACCAGTTTGGTTTTGAGTTTGAAGATAATTTCCTCGTGAGAGGAGCAAAGTAACTTAATAAATTAAAACCTAACAAATTAAAATGCCGACTATTCAACAATTAGTGCGCAAAGGGCGCCAGAAATTGATCGACAAGAGTAAGTCACCAGCATTGGATTCATGTCCACAGCGTCGTGGCGTGTGCGTTCGTGTTTACACAACAACCCCTAAGAAGCCTAACTCAGCAATGCGTAAGGTCGCTAGGGTTCGTTTGACCAACCAAAAGGAAGTCAACGCATACATCCCGGGCGAAGGCCATAACCTGCAGGAACACTCTATCGTCATGATCAGAGGAGGTCGTGTGAAGGATTTGCCAGGTGTTCGTTACCACATCATCCGCGGTGCTTTGGATACCAGTGGTGTTGATGGCCGTCGCCAACGCAGGTCTAAATACGGTGCTAAACGACCTAAAAAAACAGCCGCAAAGAAATAAGTGATTAGTCAAAAAGTAAAGACTTAAGAAACATGAGAAAAGCTAAACCAAAGAAGAGAATTATCCTTCCAGATCCCAAGTACAATGATGTGCTGGTCACCAAGTTCGTGAACAACATCATGCTTGAAGGTAAGAAGAATTTGGCTTATCAGATTTTCTACGAAGCAATGGACATCGTTGAAAGTAAGCTCAACGAAAATCCAGTTGAGGTGTGGAAGAAGGCCCTGGCCAACGTTACCCCTCAAGTGGAAGTAAGAAGCCGTCGTATCGGTGGTGCTACCTTCCAGATTCCTTCAGAAATCCGTCCTGCCCGTAAGCAGAGCATCGGTATGAAGAACCTGATTGGCTATGCCCGCAAACGTCACGAGAAGTCGATGGCTCTGAAGCTCGCTTCGGAAATCATGGCAGCTTACAAGGAAGAAGGTTCTGCATTCAAGAAGAAGGAAGAAATCCACAGAATGGCAGATGCCAACAAGGCATTCTCGCACTTCAGATTCTAATAGATTAGATTGAACTAATTATGCAAAACGTCCAGGATAATATGAATAACTTGACACTCGTCCGTAATATTGGTATTATGGCTCACATCGATGCCGGTAAGACCACTACGACTGAGCGCATCCTCTATTATACTGGCCGTAGCCATAAGATCGGTGAGGTTCACGACGGCGCCGCCACCATGGATTGGATGGTCCAGGAGCAGGAACGTGGCATCACCATCACTTCTGCAGCCACTACGGTGTTCTGGCACCTTAATAATGAGGCCTATAAGATCAACATTATCGATACCCCCGGCCACGTCGATTTCACTGTCGAAGTTGAACGCTCGCTGCGCGTGCTCGATGGCGCCATCGCTATCTTCTGCGCTGTCGGTGGGGTAGAGCCTCAGTCTGAAACCGTTTGGCACCAGGCTAACAAATACAATGTTCCGCGTATATGCTACGTCAACAAGATGGACCGTGTTGGAGCCGACTTTTTCAAGGTCATGGATCAAATCCGTGAGCGCCTCCACGCTACTCCAGTCCCTGTCCAGCTGCCTATCGGTGCCGAAGATGATTTCATCGGCGTCGTTGACCTGATTAAGAACAAGGCATACGCATGGGAAGAAACCGATAATGGTTCGGTGTTCGACGAGGTGGAAATCCCTGCCGACATGAAGGATATGGTCGATGAATATCGTACCAAACTCATCGAAGGCGCCGCCGAAGACAACGATGAACTGTTTGAGAAATATATGGAAGACCCTGACAGCATTACCGAAGAAGAGCTTATTGCGCAAATCCGCAAGGAAACGCTTGACCTGCGCATTTGCCCAGTCTTCTGCGGCTCGTCATTCAAGAACAAGGGCGTGCAACTGCTGCTTGACGGCATCGTCAACTACCTGCCAAGCCCATTGGATGTCGAGGCTGTGAAAGGTGTTAACCCAAAAACCGAACAAGAGGAATCGCGTAAGGCTGAAGCCAACGAGCCATTCTGCGCCTTGGCATTCAAGATTGCTACCGATCCTTTTGTCGGACGTCTCGCTTTCTTCCGCGTCTATTCCGGAACATTGAAGTCGGGTGAAGTTGTCTTGAACGTCTCCACAGGCAAGCGAGAACGCATCGCAAAGATCGTTCAGATGCACGCCAACAAGCAAATCCCTCTCGATGAGATTTCGGCTGGCGACATAGGTGCTGCCGTGGGCTTCAAGCAGATTCGTACCGGCGATACTCTGACGGTGGAAAACAAGCCTCTGCTGCTCGAGAACATCAAGTTCCCGGAGCCAGTGGTTAACATCGCCATTGAGCCTAAGGTAACCGCAGACCTCGAAAAGCTAGATCTCTCGTTGGCCAAGTTGGTCGAAGAAGACCCAACGCTTTTCGTGCACACTGACGAGAATTCGGGTCAAACCATTTTGTCAGGTATGGGCGAATTACACCTTGATATCATTTTGGACCGTCTTAAGAGAGAGTTTGGCGTCGAAGTCAACTCTGGTCGTCCACAGGTCGCATACAAGGAAGCATTTACTCTCACAATTCAGCATCGTGAAGTCTATAAAAAACAGACCGGTGGCAAGGGTAAATTCGCAGATATCGAATTCACAATGGGTCCTGCCGATGAAGGTGTGCAAGGCTTGCAGTTCATCAACGAAGTCAAAGATGGTGCAATACCTCGCGAATTCATTCCGGCTATCGAGAAAGGCTTCAAGGGAGCCTTGATGAATGGTGTGCTGGCTGGATTCCCGGTTGAGAATCTCAAAGTGACCCTTACTGATGGTTCGTTCCATCCCGTCGATAGCGACGCCCTCTCGTTCGAGTCGGTTGCCCGCATCGCCTTCAAGGAAGCAGGCCTCAAGGCTGGTGCCGTCCTTATGGAACCTATCATGAAAGTTGACGTACATTGCCCCGACGAATACTTAGGTGACGTCACGGGCGATTTGAATAAAAAGAGATCTATATTGCGCGAAGTCACCGCAAACATTGGCTTCCAGGTCATCAAGGCTGATGTGCCGTTGTCAGAAATGTTCGGCTACATCACCACGTTGCGCTCGCTGTCGTCGGGCCGTGCCAATTTCAGCATGGAACTCGACCACTACGCACCGCTGCCTGATGCCCTTGCCGATGTGGTGATTAGAAAGGCAAAAGGTTTATTTTTCATTTGAAAAGTAGAAATTCATAAATAATAACTATTGTGAGCCAGAGAATTAGAATTAAATTGAAGTCGCACGACCACAACTTGGTTGACAAGTCAGCCGAGAAGATCGTTAAAACCATTAAGTCGACTGGAGCAGTTGTCAGCGGTCCTATCCCGTTGCCAACCAACAAGAAGATCTACACTGTCTTGCGTTCAACCTTCGTTCACAAGAAGTCAAGAGAACAATTCGAGCTTTCAACCTACAAGCGTTTGCTCGACATCTACAACTCGACTTCCCAAACGATCGACGCACTGATGAAGCTGGAGCTCCCCAGCGGTGTGGAAGTAGAAATCAAATTGTAATTACAAACCTATCTAGTACAAAAAATTTAAAAAGCTAAAGTAGCATGTCAGGATTACTAGGAAAAAAGATTGGGATGACAAGCATCTATGACGAAGCAGGTAAGGTTATTCCTGTTACCGTCATCGAGGCAGGACCATGTGTCGTCACCCAAGTCAGAACAGTTGAGAAAGACGGTTATAGCGCTATCCAGTTAGCTTTCGACGAGAAGAAGGTGAAGAACACCTCAAAGGCTGAGCAAGGTCACTTTGCAAAGGCCAACACGACTCCTAAGAAGCTGGTGCGCGAATTTTCGCGTTTCGAAGAAGGCCACAGAAAAGAATTGGGCGAAACCCTTACCGTCGATGTCTTTATGGAAGGCGAATTTGTTGATGTCAGCGGCATCAGCAAAGGTAAAGGCTTCCAAGGCGTAGTGAAGCGCCATCATTTCAATGGCGTTGGTCAAGCAACTCACGGTCAACACAACCGTTTGAGAAAGCCAGGTTCCATTGGTGCTTGCGCATACCCAGCAAGAGTTTTCAAGGGATTGCGTATGGGCGGCCAAATGGGTAACCGTAAAGTTAAAGTAACGAACTTGCAGATCGTGAAGATTGATGCAAGCAAGAATTTGTTAGTGGTGAAGGGCGCTGTTCCAGGCCACAAGAATGGATATTTAAAGATTGAGAGATGGAGTTAACAGTTTATAACATCAAAGGCGAAGATACTGGTCGCAAGGTTCAAATCAATGACAGCATTTATGCTATCGAACCTAATGAACACGTCATGTATCTGGCAGTGAAGCAATTCCTCGCCGACCAACGTCAAGGCACTCACAAATCTAAGGAACGCAGCGAAATCTCTGGCAGCACCCGCAAACTCTTCCGCCAGAAGGGTACAGGCGGCGCTCGCCGTGGTGACATCAACTCTCCATTGCTGAGAGGCGGTGCTCGCGTTTTCGGTCCTAAGCCACGTGATTACAGTTTCAAGTTGAATAAGAAAGTCAAGCAACTCGCCCGTAAGTCAGCCCTTTCGAGCAAGATCAATGACAACGCCATCATGGTTGTCGAAGATTTCACCTTCGACGCTATCAAGACCAAGCAAATGGTCGGCGTTCTCGACGCTTTCAAGGTCAATGGTAATAGAAACATGTTCGTTTTTGCAGAGCCTGACAGAAATGTCATCCTTTCCGCCCGCAACATCCAACGCACGGAAATTACTTTGGCTCGCAACCTGAACACTTATGATATTCTGAATGCCAAGCACATTTTCATCACCGAGAGCGCTCTCAAGCCAATCGACGAAATCCTTGGTTAATGTTTAACAATCAAAACACGAAATAAGATGATTATCATAAAGAAACCCGTCATTACTGAAAAGATGACCGCTATCAGCGAAAAGCTGAACAAGTTCGCATTCATCGTTGACAAGCGCGCCAACAAGTACCAGATCAAGCAGGCTGTCGAACAGCTCTACGACGTGAAGGTCGTTGCCGTCAACACGATGAATTATGCAGGTAAATTCAAGTCACGCTACACCAAGGGTGGAGTCATCACTGGTAGAACTACTGCTTTCAAGAAGGCTGTCGTGACTTTGAAGGAAGGTGATACAATTGACTTTTTTAGCAACATCTGAACATGGCTTTAAAGAAATATAAACCAACAACACCAGGTCAGCGCTTTAAAGTTATCAGCGCATTTGACGAAATCACGACCGACAAACCAGAAAAGTCTCTGCTTGTTTCAAAGAAGAGCACTGGTGGCCGTAACTCAAGTGGTGAAATGACAGTCCGCTACAGAGGCGGTGGTCATAAGAGACAATACAGAATCATTGACTTCAAGCGCGACAAGGATGGTATTCCGGGTATCGTGAAGTCTATCGAATACGATCCGAACCGTACCGCTCGCATCGCCCTCGTGTTCTATAAGGACGGTGAAAAGCGTTACATCATCGCTCCTGCAGGCCTTAAGGTCGGTCAGGAAGTGATTTCGGGCAAGGGTGTCCAACCAAACGTTGGTAACACTCTGTTCCTGAGCGAGGTTCCTTTCGGTACCATTATCCACAACATCGAGCTTCGTCCTGGCCAAGGCGCCAAGATGGCCCGCAGCGCCGGCAGCTATGCCCAACTGATGAGCCGTGATGGCAAATACGCCATCCTCCGCATGCCTTCAGGCGAAACCCGTATGATTCTCCAAGCTTGCAAGGCTACTATCGGTTCGGTTTCTAACGCCGACCATAACCTTGAGAAGTCAGGTAAGGCTGGTCGTAGCCGTTGGCTCGGCCGTCGTCCTCACAACCGTGGTGTCGTCATGAACCCAGTTGATCACCCAATGGGTGGTGGTGAAGGCCGTGCATCTGGCGGTCACCCACGCTCACGTAAGGGTATGCCAGCTAAGGGTTACAAGACTCGCAGACCAAAGGCTGCTTCGAACAAGTACATCATTGACAGAAGAAAGAAGTAATTAATCAGGAAAATTGAATTATCATGAGTCGTTCATTAAAAAAAGGTCCATATATCCACTACAAACTCTATAAGAGAGTGATGGAAAATGTCGAAAGCGGCAAGAAGACCGTTATCAAGACATGGTCAAGAGCATCGATGATTTCTCCTGATTTCGTCGGTCAAACAATCGCCGTCCACAATGGCAACAAGTTCATCCCAGTCTATGTGACTGAGAACATGGTTGGCCACAAGCTTGGCGAATTTGCCCCGACCCGTATTTTCAGAGGTCATGCAGGTAATAAAGATAAAGGTAACAAGTAATATTAGGTAACAATGGGAGCTAGAAAACATAATAGAGCTGAAGCTATAAAAGAAGCTCGTAAGACTGTCGCCATCGCACATTTGAATGATGTCCCGACATCACCTTACAAGATGCGCCTTGTGGCCGATATGATCAGAGGTCAGAAAGTTGAAATTGCACTGCACTCCTTGAAGTACTCAACGAAGGATGCTGCTAAGCCAGTCTATAAACTGTTGCGTTCTGCAATTGCTAACTGGGAAGCCAAGAACGAAGGAAAACGTGTTGAGGACAGCAACCTTTACGTGAAAGAGATTTGGGTCGATGAAGGCCGCACTCTGAAGCGTATCCAGGCAGCCCCTCACGGACGTGCATTCCACATCCGTAAACGTTCAAATCACGTGTCTATCATTGTGGATAGCAGAATTGCTAAGGAAGAATAATTTGGAGAATAAAAAGTTTAAATAATGGGACAAAAAACTAATCCTATAGGTCTTAGATTGGGTGTCATCAAAGGATGGGACTCCAATTGGTATGGCGGAAAAGACTTTTCAGCAAAGCTCGTCGAAGACAACAAGATCCGCAAGTATCTTAACGCACGTCTTGGCAATGCTGGCATTTCAAAGATCGCCATTGAACGTTCCTTGAAATATGTCACCGTTACCATCTTCACCGCACGTCCAGGTATGATCATCGGTCGTAATGGCGAAGAAGTCGAAATGCTGAAGAAGGAACTGGTGAAGCTGACGAACAAGGAAATCCAAATCAACATTAACGAAATCAAGAAACCTGAACTTGATGCTTACATCGTTGCAAGCAGCATCGCTAAGCAAATCGAAGGCCGTGTTTCATACCGTCGCGCCATCAAGATGGCTGCAACCGGTACAATGAGAGCCGGTGCCGAAGGTATCAAGATTTTGATTTCAGGCCGTGTCGGTGGTGCCGAAATCGCACGCTCCGAATCCTACAAGGAAGGCCGTATCCCGTTGCATACTCTGCGCGCCGATATCGACTACTCTTTGGTTGAAGCACACACATCTTATGGTCGTCTCGGCATCAAGGTGTGGATCTGCAAGGGTGAAATATATGGTAAGCCAGAACTGGTCCCGACAAGCGTTGCTGCTCCTGCCAAGAGACAAGGCAGCCCACGCCCAGCCGGTCGCGGTCCACGTCGTGGCGAAGGAAAACGTAAATAATTTTGTAAACTTTAAAAGTTAAGTAACTATGTTACAACCTAAAAGACAAAAGTTCAGAAGACCCCAAAAAGGTAAGATGAAAGGCAACGCTTTCCGCGGCCATGAATTAGCTTTCGGATCTTTTGGCATCAAAACACTGGAAGAAGCCTTGATTACTGCTCGCCAGATCGAGGCTGCCCGTCAGGCCGTCACACGTTACATGAAGCGTGAAGGTCAAATTTGGATCAGAATCTATCCTGACAAACCAATCACCAAGAAGCCTCTTGATGTCCGTATGGGTAAAGGTAAGGGTGATCCTGAATACTTTGTAGCTCGTGTTACCCCAGGTCACATGCTGTTCGAAGCTGAAGGTGTGCCGTTGGCAGTAGCCAAGGAAGCTCTTCGTCTCGCTGCACAGAAGCTGCCTGTAACCACGAAGTTTGTTGTGAGAAGAGATTACGTTGAATAATTTATTAGGTAACTGAACAATGAAAAAGCAAGAATCAATCAAAGAAATGAGCACAGCCGACATCAACGATCGTTTGGAACAGGCTCGCATGCAGCTGGTGAAACTGAAGGTGAACCATGCTGTGTCACCGCTCGAAAATCCTAATCAGATCCGCGCTACCCGTAAGGACATTGCCCGTTATCTGACCGAATTGAGAAGACGTGAACTCGAAGGTAATAAATAATTAAACGACGATAGATACTATGGAAATTACAAGAAATCTTAGAAAAGAAAGAATCGGCGTGGTTGTCAGCAACAAGATGGACAAATCCATCGTCGTGGAGATCGAACGTCGTGAAAAACACCCTATCTACGGCAAGTTCATCAAGAAGACCAGCCGTTTCATGGCTCATGACGAAAAGAATGATGCAGGTATCGGCGATACCGTCCGTATCATGGAAACCCGTCCATTGAGCAGACACAAACATTGGAGATTAGTAGAAATTATCGAAAAGGCTAAGTAATTATGATACAACAGGAAACCAGACTCGCAGTAGCTGACAATAGCGGTGCAAAAGAAGTCCTTTGCATCAGAGTGTTAGGCGGTACCAGAAAGCGTTTCGCCCATACAGGCGACATCATCGTGGTCACCGTCAAGAGTGCAATCCCGAGCGGCAACATCAAGAAGGGTACCGTTTCGAAGGCAGTCGTAGTCCGTACTAAGAAAGAGACCCGCCGTTCCGACGGTTCTTACATCCGTTTCGACGACAACGCTTGCGTTCTTCTGAACCAAACTGGTGAAATGGTCGGAACACGTATCTTTGGTCCTGTGGCCAGAGAGTTGCGCGAGAAGCAATTCATGAAAATAGTTTCGCTTGCTCCAGAAGTACTGTAATTCTAATAATTAAAATCCACATTAACTATGAGTAAATTACATGTAAAGAAAGGCGATACTGTTCAGGTCCTTTCAGGTAATGACAAAGGTAAGCAAGGTAAGGTCATGAGCGTTGACACAGAGAAGAACCGCGCCGTCGTTGAAGGCGTCAGAATCGTCTCCAAGCACACTCGTCCAAATGCCGAGCATCCACAAGGTGGCATCATCAAGCAAGAAGCCCCTATCCATATCTCCAATCTGATGGTCGTCGGCAAAGACGGCAAACCCACCAGAATCGGTCGTAAGAAAGATGAAAATGGTAAATCAGTCCGTTATTCAAAGAAAACCGGCGAAATAATTAAGTAAAATGAACTATCAACCCAGACTTAGAGGACAATACAAGAGTGAAATCGTGCCTGCATTGATGGAGGAATTCCACTACAAATCAGTGATGCAGGTTCCACGGCTTTTGAAAATTTCACTCAATCAGGGCATCGGCGCAGCATTGGTCGATAAGAAACTGATTGACTTCGGTGTAGAGGAAATGTCAGCTATCACCGGTCAGAAAGCCGTACCGACTATTTCTAAACACGACGTCAGCAACTTCAAGTTGCGTCGTGGCAACCCGATTGGCGTGCACGTAACACTGCGTGGTGACAAGATGTACGAATTTCTCGAACGCTTGGTCTGCGTAGCCCTTCCACGTGTCCGTGACTTTAGGGGTATCAGCGACAAAGGCTTTGATGGCCGCGGTAACTACAGCTTCGGTATCACCGAGCAAATTATCTTCCCGGAAATCGATATCGAAAAGGTTAACAAACTGAACGGTATGAACATCACCTTCGTCACTTCAGCCAATACTGACCAAGAGGCTTTGGCTTTGTTGAAAAAATTTGGTCTTCCTTTTAAAAATCAAAAAAAGTAAACCATGGCAAAAGAGTCAATGAAAGCGCGTGAGCGCAAAAGAGCAGAACTGGTAGCTAAGTACGCCGAAAAACGCGCAGCCCTCAAGGCCGCTGGCGACTACGAAGCCCTTCAGAAGCTTCCTAAGAACGCTTCTCCTGTCCGCCTCCACAACCGTTGCAAACTCAGCGGTCGTCCTAAAGGCTATATGAGACAATTCGGTATCTCACGTATCGATTTCCGTGAAATGGCACTCAAAGGCTTGATCCCAGGTGTTAAGAAAGCTAGTTGGTAAACATTTAAGATAGAATAACGATGAATACAGATCCAATAGCAGATTATTTGACCCGCATACGCAATGCAAATGCTGCAAAGCATAGAATCGTCGAAATCCCATCTTCGAACCTCAAGAAGGCTATGACCAAGATCCTCTTCGAGAAAGGTTATATCTTGAACTACAAGTTTGAAGAAGGCGAAAAGAAATCACAGAATGTCATCAAGATCGCTCTGAAATATCATCCTGTGACCAAGTTGCCTGCAATCACCACCATCGACCGCGTTTCGCGTCCTGGTCTGAGAAGATATGCAGACAGTGAAAACCTCCCAAGAGTGATGAACGGCCTCGGTATCGCCATCATTTCCACCTCACAGGGTGTGATGACCGACAAGGAAGCCCGCAAGCTCCATATCGGTGGCGAAGTGTTATGTTATGTCAGCTAATTAAAGGAATAGGAGATAAGAATAATGTCAAGAATTGGTAAAATGCCTATCGCCATTCCTGCTGGCGTCACAGTTAACATCGATAACGACAACCAAGTTATCACTGTAAAAGGTAAATTAGGTGAACTCTCACAGAAGTTCTACGACCACGTTAACATCGAAATCGAAGGTGAACACATCCATGTCAAGCCAAACGAGGCAGTCGCCGAAGCTGGTTCAAAGCATGGCCTGTATCGCGCTTTGATCGCCAACATGGTCAAGGGCGTCAGTGAAGGTTTCGAAATTGTTCAGGAATTTGTCGGCGTCGGCTACAAGGCTGAAGCTAAAGGTCAAATCCTTGAAATGGCTCTCGGATTCTCTCACAGCATTTTCTTCGAAATGCCTGCAGAGATTAAGATTGAAACCATCAACGAAAGAGGTAAGAATCCTATTTTGAAGATGCGTTCATACGACAAACAACTTCTTGGTCAGGTGGCAGCAAAGATCCGCTCGATGCGCAAGCCTGAACCTTATAAGGGTAAGGGTATCAAGTTCGAAGGCGAAGTCCTGAGACGTAAGGCTGGCAAGGCCGCCGGTAAATAATCATTAATACCTCAGTAAGAAAATGGCAAAAACTAAAGAAGAAAGAAGACAGATCATCAAGAAGAGCATCAGAAAGAAAATCTCTGGTACTGCTGCTCGCCCTCGCATGTCTGTGTTCAGAAGCAACAAGCAAATCTATGTGCAGCTGATCGACGACCAAGTCGGTAAGACATTGGCTGCTGCCAGTTCGCGTGAGAACGGCATTGAAAACGAAAAGATTACGAAGATCGAACAAGCTGCTAAGGTTGGCGCTCTTATCGCTGAAAAGGCCAAGGCAGCCGGCATCGAAGCCGTCGTGTTCGACCGTAACGGTTATTTGTATCATGGTAGAGTGAAGTCGCTGGCCGATGCAGCTCGTAATGGAGGACTTAAATTCTAAATTGTTATGGCAGAAGTTAATGTTAAAAGAGTAAAGTCTAGCGAGATTGAATTCAAAGAACGCCTCGTTAGCATCAACCGCGTCACGAAGGTGACGAAAGGTGGTCGTACTTTCACTTTCGCAGCGCTTGTTGTCGTAGGCAATGAGAATGGCGTTGTCGGTTACGGTCTCGGTAAGGCTAAGGAAGCTACCACCGCCATTCAGAAGGGTGTCGAAGACGCCAAGAAGAATCTGGTGAAGGTTCCTGTGCTGAACGGTACTTTGCCTCACGAACAGTATGGTAAATATAGCGGTGCCTACGTTTACATCCAACCAGCTACTGATGGTACTGGTGTTATCGCAGGTGGTGCTATGCGTGCTGTGCTCGAAAGCGTCGGCGTGAAGAACGTTATGGCTAAGTCGAAGGGCTCTTCAAACCCACACTCGGTTGTGAAGGCTACTTTTGATGCTCTTACCAGAATGCGCGATGCTTACACCGTCGCCGAACTGAGAGGTGTGGATTTGGATACTGTGTTTAACGGATAAAACTTTTGAAAGATGAAAAAAGTTAGAATCACCCAAGTCAGAAGTGGTATCGGAAGACCACAAGATCAGAAGGACACGTTGAAGTCACTCGGTTTGAGAAAGATGCACCAGTCAGCTGAAGTTGATATGGACAATCCTTGCTTAGCCGGTATGGTTAATAAGGTCGCTCACCTTCTTAAGATCGAAGAAATTTAATTGTTGAACTTATCAAATCTACATTACTATGGATTTAAGTAATCTCAAACCAGCAGAAGGTTCTTCAAAGAACAAGACAAGAAAAGGTCGTGGCCAAGGCTCTGGCAAAGGCGGCACATCAACACGTGGTCACAAGGGCGCTCAAGCCCGCAGTGGCGCAAAACGCAAGATTGGCTTCCAAGGCGGTCAGATGCCTCTGCAGCGCTTGGTTCCTAAGTTTGGTTTCACCAACTTGAATCGCGTTGAGTATTGCCCAGTTAACCTCTCAACTTTGCAGAAACTTGCTGATAAGGGCATCGTGGCCATTACGCCAGAAGTGCTCGTTGAAAACGGTGTCGCCCAAAAGAAAGAACTCGTCAAGATTCTTGCTTATGGCGAATTGACTGCAAAATTAGAAGTTAAAGCTCACGCTTTTTCCGCTAAGGCTAAGGAAATGATTGAAGCCGTTGGTGGAACTTGCGAAAAATACTAATCGCGATGGGTAAATTAACAGAAACTATAAGGAACATCTTCAAGATTGAGGAACTTCGTAAACGCATCCTGTTTACCATCCTTATCATCTTGATTTATCGCTTCGGCTCGTTCGTCGTTATCCCCGGCGTTGACCCGAACAAACTGTCTGCGTTGCAGAACAGCAGTAGCGAAGGTCTCCTCGGATTGCTTAACATGTTCTCCGGTGGCGCTTTCGGTAATGCTTCGATCTTCGCATTGGGCATCATGCCTTACATCACAGCGTCTATCATCATCCAACTGCTCGGCATGGCAGTCCCGTATTTCCAACGCCTGCAGCGTGAAGGTGAAAGCGGCCGTAAGAAGATGAACCAGATCATGCGTTTCCTGACCGTTGGCATCGTCATCGTCCAGGCCCCTGGTTACATCAAGAACGTCCTGCATCAACTTCCAAACGATGCCGTGACGCCATTCAATCCTTATGTGTCTACTCCAGGTTTCTTCTTCTGGTTCTCATCCGTTATCCTTCTTATCGCCGGCACCTTGTTTATCATGTGGCTCGGTGAAAAGATTACGGACAAGGGTATTGGCAATGGTATTTCCTTGATCATCATGATCGGTATTATTGCCCGTCTTCCCGGTGCTTTCGTTGGTGAATGTGCTGCCCGTTTCTCCCAAGGCGGTACGGGCCTCTTGGTTCTCATCATTGAACTGATTGTCCTGTTCTTCGTCATGGTTGGCACCATAGCCCTCGTGCAAGGCACCAGAAAGATTCCGGTACAGTATGCCAAGCGTGTTGTCG
>JAKSMV010000012.1 GCA_024400425.1 Bacteroidales bacterium | reverse complement strand
AGGGACGGCAGACATTCAGCAGGCGGTGGAGCCATGCGGAACCCCTGCCACTACCCCCAGCCTGACAGCCGCTTCGCGTCATCGCGAACGAAGTGAAGATTTGTTGGCGATAAGCCATCCTGACTTTTATTGCGTCCTAATTTGTTTGAGATTTGTGAAAGATTTGTTTCTAAAAAAACACCAATCTCTTGACAAATTGCTTTCCACGATATAACTTTGCAGCGTAAAATCAGGCAAGCATGGCAACAGGCTTCACATATCTCCACTACATCCTCAAGGACCACTTAGGCAGCTGGACCACCATCACCGATGCCGAAGGCAACGTGGAGCAGGAACTCTCCTACGATGCTTGGGGTACCTTGCGCGACCCTGAGACATGGACAGGCGCAAGCAGCGAAACACCCATGTTCGACCGCGGCTTCACCGGCCACGAACATCTCCGTTTCTTTGACCTGATTAACATGAACGGCCGCATGTACGACCCCACGATGTCCACCTTCCTCTCAGTGGATGCCTACGTGCAGGACCCGACCAGCGCCCAGGGCTTCAATCGGTATGCCTATTGCCTGAACAATCCGTTGCGTTTCACCGACCCGAGCGGGTGGCAATGCAGGCCCACGCCACAAAAGAAGAATTATATCGATTACACCTACCAATACTTAGAGCCTCGCGATGGTGATATTGGCAGCCCATATATGGTGAACTACTTCCTGAATGGAGTCGATTGCAGCGGAGGCGTTGGAGGATTTGGCGGCGGTGGCGGCTCTTCCGTTTCGTATGGATATGCCGTCAACCATCCGCAATTCTCTGCGGAACAGCAATGTTCAATCATTAGGAATTGGCAGGATAATCCAACCGCGATGAACAGTTGGATGTTGTGGTATGCTGGCTTGTCAGATGTAAATGTCCATGAAACCTATTTTGGTGCAGAACGCAAAACCATATTGGAGTGGGAATGCGGTGGCGTAAGCCACACTGCCGATTTCGGTTACGAAAATGTAGGTGGCAACAGGTTTTTCTCCCAAACCGTTTCCAACATCGGAGGAGATGGGAGATACATGCCGCCTGGGTATGATTTTTCGGTCATGAATGACGGGTTGAATAGCTCTAATAATGTTAATGAAACAAATTTGCAGTTTAATTCATCAAATTATTACAGATATGATGGTCACATGCATGCTTCTTCATTGGTGCATACCATGCAAGGCGGACAGCATGTCCAAGTGATTTTAAAGAACAGAAATCAAATAGGTGTATTATTACAATTACAAGACATTTCTACATATTACTATGGAGGTTGGTTAAAAGGGAAACAATATGGTGGTGATGTGCATTGTTGCTCTCTGCTTCCATATCAGTCATGCTCATTTGACTTTTATCATTTTGGAGAATGCCCTTATACTTGGCAATTTGAACTAAGTACTGTCAGCGACGTAGCAAGTGTTGATGTCAGGTTTTACAGTGATTGGGTTGAAGGTATGCCTTCAAGTCGTGATAGGATACATCCGTAACCAAACAAAAACTCACAACAATGAAAACTGCAACCAAAGTTCTAATCATTTCTATAGCGATAATGCTTGTAGCATGTTGTTCGTGTCATAAAGCCATACCTCAAATCAAGTATTATCCCAATGGCCGCATTGAGGAAAGTGGTTTCATTCGTGACGGGAAATCTTCTGGCGATTTTAAATACTACTACAGCAATGGCAATTTAGCGGGCGAAGGAAAATATCGTAGGGGAATTCCTGTTGGCGTATGGAATTACTATTTTGAGAATGGCGAAATCATGACCATTCAAGAGTACAATCGGAAAGGGAATACCATCAATCTCAATTGTTGGGACCAAAGAGGCAACCATGCCGTTGTCAATGGCACAGGAACTATCACAAAGTACTATCCTGATGGGACTATTGAAAGCATAATAAGTTATAAGGATTGCCATTTTGATGGTCTCAATGGCAATTGGTATCCAAATGGAAACAAGATGGAAGAAATCACCTATAAAGATGGTAAACCGATAGGCACATGGAGCTACTGGGACGAAGATGGAAAGTTGCTATGGAAGAAAGAATTCTAGTTTATATGTTCACTGATATTCGACGCACATTTTATATATCTACATCTTTAATTGTCTTTATTATGAAGAAACGAATGAAAATGGCGAGTTGTATAAGACAGAAAATTACAATCTAGAATGAACTCTTCAGCCCCCGGATCCACCCTTCGGGGGCTTTTTATCTTTTCCTCTTGACTTTTCGCTTTTTGTCGTATAACTTTGCAGCGTCGAAAAACAAGAAAGACATGCCAGAGAGCTTCACATACGGCATTGCCATCAGCATTGTTCCCCACAGGGAATGCCAAACCTCGACCGGGCTGGGCGCGTTGGGCATGGACGGGATAGGGAGCAGCGCCCGCCATGTGTGGAGGCCCATTAGCCCGTCCTTGAACTTTTGTAACTTTTCTTTCAAGAGAAAAGTTAATGAAACCCGCATGTACGACCCTGTGATGTCGTCGTTCCTCTCTGTGGATGCCTATGTGCAAAGCCCCGACAATTCGCAGAACTTCAACCGCTACGCCTACTGCCTCAACAACCCGTTGCGTTACACCGACCCGAGCGGGTGGTTCTACCAAGGTGGGCATTCCGGCTCTTCTTTGCAAGGACCATACGAATGCCAATGGAACTCCCCGTTGGAGCCTAGGGACCTTGGCCTTCGCCAGCTGCCCGACGGCCCCAACCCCGACATCCTCTGGATGGAAGCAAACGACCAGAAAGGCGGCGGAGGGATAACCATCGTCGGCAATGACGGATCTAAGACTAAGTATTCGCCTGGCATGACGTACAAAGGGAAGGATGTATATACAAGCAAGGTGGTCAATGCTTTAAACACTTTAATGGGAACAGTCGAAGGCAAAACGACAATTGAGCGTCTTGTATCTTCTAAGAACACTTTCGAAATCAAACCAGACAAAGAGAAAAAAGGGAATAGATTTGAGGAAGATTCAAACCCTCAAGCGTATGCAGAATACTATAAGCATTCAAATCCTGAAGCGTACCAAGATTTTCTTGATCATGGAATTGATATGACTGCTGGATCAGGTGGCACCATTTATTGGTCGTCTTATTTAGGAGAAGTATATACGACTGACGACAAATGGGACACTTCGCCTACTGCCAATTTAGGTCACGAACTTAAACATGCCGCGGATGCGGACATGGGACTTTTAGTTGATAAAGAATACGATCGTACTAAACTATATGAATGGAGAGCCGTCTATAGTGAAAACAACATGCGTCAAGCCTTGGGGTTGCCCCTTAGAATGGGATACGGTAATGATTCAAAATCCGAGTATCATGTACGAACAATAATGCTAGAAAATAATAATAATCGTTGGTCTATCATATTCCCTCCCAGTCTGCCTTGGTTGCCTTAATACGCGCGATTATTGTTGAAAAGAAAGGAATATCTAAATATGTAACTACCATGAAAACAATAAGAAATTTGACCATTGCAATGGCTCTATTATCATTGTTCATCCAATTTACATCTTGTTCATCGATGAAGCTCGAACAACAATGTTCTCATATTGAGTGTTTTAGCATTCAAGTACCCAAAGATTGTTTCTTGGCAGCTCATTTTGTTGGAGAAGGCGAAGAAGAAGTGATCTATATGCGTGAAGATTCTGCTTGTATTTATGTTTCAAGTTCTGACCACTCTCCCAATGATTCAAACATAAGGGCTCTTGCTGACAGCATCGTTAAACTTAGATACCAACGAAATGACGTATTTAAGGAACTAGATAGTTTAATAGGGTATGAAAAATTTCCGATTCGTTCTGACACATTCGAATTACAAGGAATTGATTCGGCTGGCTTATATTGGAAAGATATTATATACGATCGTCCATCTACATTGTACAGTATCGGAATTAGCATCGGTTATTCCAATGTTCCTAAGGCAGACAAGGTGATTTTCGATAAGGCACTCACCACATTCGTGGAAAATGGAGATCAAGAAAGACTAGATGAATGCATTGAATTATACGGCGAACTGGAGCCGAAAGAAGTTCACATAACGCAAGATTTTGTCGGTTTCTTTGGTTGTGATTCATGTAATCTGCCAATAGACGATACGATTGTGATTACTCTTCCAAACAAAATCAATCCATCTATTATGAGCCCTTCACCAACAATAAAGGATTATTTCGCATATCATAATGGGGCTGTGTTTTTTATTTCGAAAGAGCCAAACCTATCGTCTGAATTAGAAGAAGAATTGCGTCAAAGAATAAAAAATGCACGGAATAGAATTGAGGGTTTAGACAAAAGTGAAGGTGAGAAATTCTTTGTTCCAGAGACAGCCATAAAAGAAGGCATTGATGAAAACGGCTTGCGCTGGATAACGGTGAATGAAGAATTCATGTCATTCGGTTATTCACATGTTCCGCCAGAACACAAGTGGTATTTCGACAAAATCCTTGAGAGTTTCCACAAAAAGACGCCGAGCTATCAAGAGGTGTTTGAAGAGATGTCAAAGGAACTGTAGTTTCTGTTAGCTATGACCCAAGTGCACTGCTAAACCTCTGTCGCCCCTACGGGGCTTCGCAAAGTCCCGTAGGGACGACAGACATTCAGCAGGCGGTGGAGCGCAGCGGAACTCCTGCCCTTAAACGGACTGCCGCTTCGCGTCATCGCGAACGTAGTGAAGCGAACCAGGAATTTCCTCCACGTATCGCTCGTATCTTTATAAAAAAACAATACGATAGATACGTGTAATACGTGGAGACAAACTGGCTGTCTGGATGGCTTCGTGTCTCACTATGACGCAAAGCGCGTGTGGGGGCGAAGCCCAAATAATTTGCTGACGATAAGCTTTCTTGGAAATTGCTGCATCCAAATTTGTTTGAGATTTGTGAAAGATTTGCTTCCAAAACCCTTGGCAATCCAAAATGAATTTTATTCCATAAAAGCGCCTTCGTTTCAATTGCTTTTCCTATTTTTGTGCCAAACAAATTCAAAATCATCATGGAAAAGTTATTAGACAAATTCTTGAGATATGTCTCCGTTGAGACGACCTCCGACGAAAATTCTGAAACACAGCCAAGTAGCGAAAAACAATTCAACTTGCTGCGCATGTTGCGCGACGAACTGCAAGCCATGGGCATCGGGGCTGAACTTGACGAATACGGCTATGTGATGGCTACCATCCCTTCCAATGTGGATGTCGAAATTCCGGCTATCGGATTCATCGCCCATGTGGATACGTCGCCCGATGCTTCGGGAGCCAATATCAAGCCGCAAATCGTTGAAAACTATGACGGTGGCGACATCGTCTTGAATGCCGAAAAGAACATCGTGCTCCGCGTTTCGGAATTTCCTGAGATGCAACAGTATAAAGGCCAAACGATGATTACCACCGATGGCACGACTTTGCTCGGTGCCGACGACAAGGCTGGCGTGGCCGAAATCATGTATGCCGCACAATATATGATGGAACACCCCGACTTCAAGCATGGCGAAATCAAGATTGGCTTTACGCCCGACGAGGAAATCGGTCGCGGCGTGGCGAAATTCGATGTCAAGAGATTTGGCGCCAAGTATGCCTACACGATGGACGGCGGCGAAATCGGCGAACTGGAATACGAAAACTTCAATGCCGCCGCTGCCAAGATTCATGTGCAAGGTAGCAACATCCACCCTGGCTATGGCAAGGACAAGATGGTCAACTCGATGCTGATTGCCATGGAACTCAACGCCATGTTGCCAGTTGAGCAACGTCCGCGCTACACGCAGGGATATGAAGGTTTCTTCCATTTGACCGAAATCAACGGAACGGTTGAAGAAACCACGATGTCGTACATCATCCGCGACCACGACCGTCAGAAATTTGAAGAGAAGAAAGCCCTCATCACTTCGGTTGCCGAATTCCTTAACAAGAAATATGGCGATGTCGTGAAACTTGAACTGAAGCATCAGTATTACAATATGCGTCAGGAAGTTGAGCCTCATTTCTTCATCGTTGAGCGTGCCATCAAGGCTATCGAAATGGCAGGCGTGAAGCCGAAAGTGCAACCCATCCGCGGTGGCACCGATGGCGCTAACCTTTCGTTCATGGGTTTGCCTTGCCCGAACATTTTTGCTGGCGGCCACAATTTCCACGGCAAGTTGGAATATGTTCCGCTTGAAAGCATGATGAAAGCTTCAGAAGTGATTCTGAATATCATCACTTTGTTCCAGGCTGAGGCATAAAATAGGCCAATTCGTTGAATAAATCGGTTTGTGAGCGTACCTTGCGAACCGATTTGTTTATTTTTGCAGTCCAAGTTTTTTGAGATGAACAAGCAGTTGTATAAACGTATTCTGTGGATTTACGGCATCGGGATGCTGATGCTGTCGGTGCTTCGTCTTGTCTTTTTGGGCGTTCATCATGTCCCAGAAATGGCAGTGGGAGAGGTGCTTAGGTCGCTTGGCCTTGGTTTGATTGTGGATTCGTCGGTGATGTCGTGTTTTATGCTCGGCTCCTATCTGCTTGGATTGCTAGGCTCTTGTCTTGGCGAGAAAACGGGTAAAATCGTGCTTTCGGTTGGCCTGACGCTTTCGCTGCTAGTTGTCAGCGTTGTGAATGCGAGCGACATTGTTTATTATGGTGTTTATGGTACGCGTCTGAGTTACAATGTGTTGGCGTTGTTTTTCGAGAACACGGCTACCAATTTCAAGATGCTTTGGGAAGACTATCCGTTGCCTTGGTTTGTTCTCGGTGCGGTTGCCTTGGTTGCGGCACTTTATTGGATGGTAAACCGCATTTTCCGGGAGGTTGAAATGAAACCCAAACGTGGATTTACTACGTTGGCTATTGTTTTGACATTCAGCGTATTGTCGTTCTTGTATCTTAGTCAGCCTTTTTGGCGTATTACTACTTTTTCAACGACTACGATGCTGAATCATGCCGCAAGCAATGGCGTTTATACTTTGGCAAAGTCGTCAAGCATTTTTGGCAAGACACACCGCGATATGTATTCATACGACGAGGAAGAGGTTCTCGCCAATATGGAGCAGCATGTCTCGGCGCTTTGTTCCGACGAGGAGACCCGTATCGAATCGATGGCACCGACGTTGCGGAAAATCGCTGCACCTGACACGCTTGCGGTGCCAAAGAATGTCGTCATTGTCATCTCCGAAAGTTTCAGCGCAACGCCTTCTGGTGTGCTCGGACAGATGGAGCGTTCCTATTCTCCGTGTTTTGATACGCTATGCAAAGAAGGTGTATTGTTCACGAATTGTTATAGTTGCGGTCCGCGCACGCAGCATGGAATCGTTTCGGTGCTGTCGGGTTTCCCTTCCGTGTTGGGTAGTTCGCTCATCCGCCGGCGCGATGTGAATGCCTTCTTTACCATTGCCGATGCTTTGGATGATATGGGTTACGAAACCAATTTCATTCATGGTGGCGATGTGGATTACGACGACATGAGCGATTTCTTGCGCTTGGGTGGTTTCCATCATATCTATGGGATTGATGAGTTCACCGATTGGCGATTCAAGAACATGTGGGGCGTGTGCGACGACGACATGTTTGATTTCGCTTTCGAAAAGATTAAATCGGAACAGAAACCGCATCTTTCGGTCTTGCTTACGATGAGCAACCATGAGCCTTACGACATTCCTGAGTTTTTTGCGGAAGCGCATCCCGAAGTGCTTGACATGGAAGGCCCCAAGGCTTCCTATTATTATGCCGACTTCGCCTTTGCCGCTTTTGTCGAAAAGATGAAGACTTTGCCTGATTATGAAAACACGCTGATTGTCAGGATTGCCGACCATGGCGAAGTGTATTCGGAAGAAGATAGAGGTTTCCGTTTGTTCCATATTCCTGCCTTGATGCTCAACAGCAAGGAAGGCAGTGGTCGGTTCGACAAGGTGTGCTCGCAAATCGATTTCTTGCCTACGATTTTGGCAGAAATTGGTTTTCAGGGAGCCTATCCTTGCATGGGGCAGAATATGTTTTCTCCTGATTTCAAGCCATTTGCCATTATGAACAACTACGATAACCAACGCATTTGGATTCACGATGGCAATATCGTTAGTTGGAACCAAGCCACCGATATGGCGAAGCGTTACCAAATGTCGGAAAGCTATCTTTTGTGGGAAAACAAACAACCTTGCGACGACGAAAAGCAAGCTCTGAAGTCGTATCTCTCCTTCTTGAGCTACATTTTCCACAAAGGACTGTATTACGCCCCGAAGAATTGACTATCTTTGTACGATTTTGAGTTTGTAAAATGGCAGTTTTAGCAACGAAAAAGAAGCAAGATACCGCATTTTTGGCAATTGTGGTCGTGGCAACGATAGGTTATTCCTTGTTGTCGTTGGTCAACCATAGTCTGTTCAAGACCTATACGCTTGATTTGGGTATCTATACCAACGCATTGTTTGACTATGCGCATTTCCGCTTACCCGATTGCAGCATGTTCAAATCTCGGGATATGCTGCTGCTTTGCGACCATTTCGACTTGTATCTCGTCTTGCTCTCGCCTTTAGTGTATGTCTTCGGCTCGTGGACACTGCTTGTCGTCCAAATTGCCGCTATGATTTTTGGCGGCATCGGCATTTATAAGCTTGTCGGACTTTATACCGATGACCATTTGCTGCCTCCTTTGGCAATGATAGTCTTCTATTTCTCGTTTGGCATCATCCAAGCGCTTGCCTTTGATTATCACTCTAATGTGGTGGCTGCCATGCTTTTGCCATGGTTATTTTGGGGACTTAAACAACGTCGCTTCGTGTTGGCTTCGGTATTGGTCATGCTCTTCGTCATTGGCAAGGAGAATATGTCGCTGTTGCTGTTTTTCGTCGTCATTGGACTGATGTGGGATTATCGCCGCGACAAAACTACAATGTGGTATCTGTCCGCCTACGCCTTGTTTTCACTCCTTTATTTTGTGCTCGTCAATATGGTGGTGATGCCCAAGTTGGGTGGTTTGGGCGGCGGCTTTTACCGTTATGCCTATTTGGGCGACAATTATGCTGACATCGCTTTGAACCTGATTTCTCATCCAGGCGAGACGTTGCGCATTCTTTTTTCTAACACCAGTGGGAATCCGGCTGGCGATGGTTTAAAGGAAGAGTTCTATCAGTGTGCATTGCTATCGGGTATGCTGTTTACCTTGATGAAACCCAATTATTTGCTCATGTTGGTTCCGCTTATCGGACAAAAGATGTTTTCTTCTGACAGAGCCATGTGGGGTATCGCCATGCAATATAGTGTCGAGTTTGTCCCGATTTTGGTGGTTTCGTCGTTCATCGTGATTGCGAAACTGGAAAATGGTCACTGGGGAAGGTTACTTGCCTTAGCCTTGCTGATTTCTACTATTGCCACAACGTTTTATACGGTTGGTGTGCCCAAGTCGTATGTCCGTCTCGATCATCTATGTATCTATCAAGGAAGACATTACGAACAAAGTGGTTTTGATGCCGATTTTGCTCGCAAACTCATGAAACAAATTCCTGATGATGCCTCGGTATGCGCCTCGTCGGTTTTCGTCCCGCATTTGGCTTTGCGCGAGAAGATTTACGATGTCAAGTTGAGCAAAACGAAAGAGGCTGATTACCTTATGCTTGTTGATAGTCAGGCATGGAAAAATGTGATTGATTTTGAAGACTACGAACCGCTTTTGACTGATGGAACGCTTACTCTTTGGAAGCGGGTTCAGCCATGATTTCGGATAGAGTTGGCGGGAGACTGTGCATCTTTTTGCAGGAATAGACGAAGAAGTTCTTGGCGGGTTTTCCGCAACGCTCAATCTGAATCGTGTCGATAGGCGTGATTTCGTGGAATGCCCATTGATACATGCTGTAGGGGTCTTTCATGTAATGGCTGTCGCTCAAGAACCAGTAGTTTTCGCCTCGCTTGAATCCACCACGTTCTTCGTTGATCCATAGGTATTTGTGTATCATTGAAGGGTAACCTAAACCCATCACTTTCATGCCAAGCGGGTGGGCTACATAATAGTCGAGGTTGGCCAAGGGGAACCATTCGTCAGCCACAATGCCGTCTTCTTCGTTCATCGTGCCTTCAGCGATTTTCTCTTCGCGAAGCGTAGCAAATTTCGTCTCCAGCTGTTTCCAGCCATACATGTCTAAGGTGAAATCGTCTTTGCCGAGTTTGTCAGGTTCGGTATATGGACTGAGTGGCACAATGCCTGTCTTGATTTCGATAGCTCCGAATATGACCACAATGGTCATGACGGCAAGCGAGGCGGCAATGGATTTCGGAACGATAAAATGATTTTCCTTTTGCTCGTATTTGTCTGATAGCCATGCTGCTGCCAAAAGGATGAGCAGATTGTAGGCGGGAGCGTTCCAGTGAGGTAGGGTAGGACGTGTGAACGAGAAGAAGATGAATAAGCCAATCAAGGGGAAAGCCGTGCAGATGATGAGTCGCTGCATGTCCTTGTTGAGGCTGGTTTTCTTCTTGAAAGTCAATATGATGGACATGACGATGAGGACGAAAATGACTGGATTGTTGTAGAAGAATTCGCCTGCCAACTCGGTGCCGAAAGTCCCGAAATTGGGCTTCCCAAATAGGCTGACGCGCTCGCCATGGAAAGCGAAACTGATGAAGTTGTTCTCCATGTTCCAATTGAGAATGGGGATGCAGCAGATGACAGTTAGCAGCATCGACAAGTATAGGATTGGATTCTTGAGTTGCTTGCGGTCGAAAATGATGATATATAGTCCGATACCGACCCAGATGAAGACTCCCGTGTATTTCGATAGGGCGGCCAAGCCAGTAAACAGTCCAACTAAAAACAAGTGCATGTTTTTTGGATTCTCGCTTTTGAAGTATTTCGTTGCCATCCAGAAACTTAACAGCCAAAATAGGTTGAGAGGCGTGTCGGGAAGGATGAAAATGCCCGTGATGACAAAGGCGTAGATGGAAGCTGTGTAAAGCAGTGCCGCATAGAATCCAGTTTGCGCATCCTTGATTTCTTTGCCAATCCTAAAGATGATATAGGTGTTGGCCGTCATGAAGAGGATGGACGAAAGGCGGATGAAGAACTCGCTGTCGAACAATAAGTTGAGACTGAAAAGTTGAATAATCCAACCTACCATGCCAGGGTGGTCGAAATGGCTCCAGTCGGGATAGAGGGCATAGGTCCAATAATACACTTCGTCGTTGCCGAATTCGAGCCAAGCGGCCAAAATGCCACGAACCACCATGCTGACGGCCAAGAGCCAAATCAGATACTTGTTGATTTTGTCCTCATTGCATTGTATCATCAGCTTTAGAGTCTTTTTTCAGTTTCTTGATGATGTACCAGACCACGGCGACCAAAACTACTGCATATACAATCCAGTATAAGATGGTCTGTGCGAAGTTGATGGAATCGAGGCGACGATCTACTACGATGTTGGTCGGGTGCCGCGTTATTGGGTTGAGATAGAGGATATGCAGCTTGTCGATGTCAATCTTGGTGCGCACATACTTGTCTTCGGGTTGGATGACATAGAATGCCGTCTGCACATTTTGTTGGGTCTTCAAGGTGTCGCCATCTTGACCGATAAACATCACTTCGTGCATTTTTTTGGCTGACGTTTCAATAAATAAGGTGTCGTCAACCAATTCAGCACGCGTCAGATAAGGCAGTTTCTTTGCTTTTTCGACCTTAAAGTCAAGACCTTGTGGATAGAAGTAATAGTTGTTGAATTCAACGGCATACGAAATGCCCTTGTCCAAGGCATCGTAAACGTGCTCCGGCTTGAGGTCGGGCGTGTTCACCATGGTCAGGTTGTGGCAAACTTCGTGCGGGTCGGTTACGTTGTGGCAATCGTCATTGCCGATGGCATACACGCGGTGTCCGTTAGAGAGCGCCATGTCCCAATACTCGAAAGCGTTTCCGTACGGATTGAGCACTTCCAAAAGCCGATAGTTGCTCAGCAAGGCCATTTCTTTCACCTTGTAGCCTTTTGTGAAAGGCGCATGGGCTGGGACTACAAACTGGCATTGCTCGCTCAACTTATTGATAGCGTGTTGTTTCATGTTGAGATTCTGCATGAAAGGATAGTCGATGTATCTCACTCGTTCGGCTCCGATGCAGAGTTGGTGCGTCTTGTGAATGAGTCCGTAGCCATGTTCGTAGGCAGGAATGTAATCTTCTTTTTCGGAATTGTGCGCGTTGATGCTCATGTAGTCGGAAATGCCGTAATGGTCGTAGCCCAAGGCTTGATACACGCTGTCGATGGTTTCTTCCTTGCTGTTGCGCCCGTTGGTCAAGCCCCAGAATTTCCGTGAATGGCAGTGGAAATGGTATTTCTTCCATTGGTCGGGCTGCATGTTTTGGTAAGGGTTATAGAGATATTCGCCTTCAAAGGGACGCGGTTCCTTGAAGCTGTAGGTCGGGACGGAAAGGTAGATACATAACAAGGTGGTTAACAAGATGATGACGATTCCGAGAAGAATGCTCCAAAGGTAAAACCAAAAGTTGTGTTTCTGCTGTTTCTTGTTCATTCAGTAAGGTTGATTTGCTTTTGCAAAACTAATGAAAAATCTGTTATGAGGTCAATATGGCTTTTTGTCTATAGCCATATTTTTGGACTTTTAGGCTGTCGAATGCTTTTATTTCCTTATCTTTGCCGCCTAATTTAAAATCATTCTTAATAAGAGAGTCATGGAGTCAAATCCAAAGGATAATATTATCAACGAAGTCACGAGCAAGGATTATGAGTATGGTTTCGTGACGGATATAGAAACCGATTTCGTTCCGAAAGGCCTGAACGAGGACATTGTCCGCCTCATTTCGGAGAAGAAAGGTGAGCCGGAATGGCTGCTGGATTTTCGCCTGAAGGCATTCCGCCATTGGCAAACCTTGAAGCAACCTAACTGGGGTCATCTCGACCTGCCCGAAATCGATTATCAAGACATTATTTATTATGCAGCCCCACGCAAACGCCAGGAAAAGCAAAGTCTCGACGAGGTGGATCCAGAATTGCTGGCCACTTTCGACAAGTTGGGCATTTCGCTCGACGAGCAGAAGAAGCTTTCGGGCGTGGCCGTCGATGCCGTCATGGATAGTACTTCGGTGAAGACCACTTTCCAGGAAACTTTGTCGAAGCATGGTGTCATCTTCATGTCGTTCAGCGAGGCCGTCAAGCAATACCCCGATTTGGTGAAGAAATATCTGGGTAAGGTCGTACCTTACACCGACAATTTCTTTGCCGCCTTGAATTCTGCCGTTTTCAGCGATGGTTCGTTCTGCTATATTCCTAAAGGTGTGCATTGCCCGCTGGAACTTTCCACTTATTTCCGCATCAATGCGGCCAATACGGGTCAATTCGAGCGCACGCTGATTGTCGCTGACGAAGGCGCATACGTGAGTTATATGGAAGGTTGCACGGCTCCGCAACGCGATGAAAACCAGCTTCATGCTGCTATTGTCGAAATCATTGCCGAGACCGATGCCGAAGTGAAATATTCCACCGTGCAAAACTGGTATCCGGGCGATAAGAACGGCAAGGGTGGTGTCTACAATCTGGTCACGAAGCGCGGACTTTGCCGTGGCGACCGCTCCAAGATTTCGTGGACGCAAGTCGAGACGGGTTCTGCCATCACTTGGAAATATCCAGGTTGCGTGCTGATGGGCGACAATTCAATCGGTGAGTTCTATTCGGTTGCCGTGACCAACAATTATCAGCAGGCCGATACGGGCACCAAGATGATTCATTTGGGCAAAAACACGCGCAGCACGATTATCTCGAAAGGCATTTCGGCAGGCTACAGCCAGAATAGCTATCGCGGTTTGGTGAAAGTGGCGCCAAAGGCCGTCAATTCGCGCAATTATTCCCAATGCGATTCGTTGCTCTTGGGCGACAAATGCGGTGCGCACACTTGGCCTTACGTTCAGTGCGGTAACGATTCCAGCATTTTGGAACACGAAGCCACAACTTCGAAGATTTCGGAAGACCAGCTCTTCTACTGCCAGCAGCGTGGCATCCCGACCGAAAAGGCTATCAGTCTCATTGTCAATGGCTATGCCAAAGATGTGTTGAACAAATTGCCGATGGAATTTGCCGTTGAAGCACAAAAACTATTATCTATCACTTTAGAAGGAAGTGTCGGCTAATCAATCGGAAAACCAAACAAATAAACGAATAAACATTAAACAATATATGTTACTGAATATCAAAAATCTGCATGTCTCAGTAGGAGGAAAGGAAATCCTGAAGGGTTTCAATCTGAGCATCAACGAGGGTGAAATACATGCCATTATGGGACCTAACGGAACGGGCAAGAGCACATGGGCTGCTGCCGTCACGGGCCGCGAGGGTTACGACATCACCGAGGGTGAAATCTGGTACAAGGGCGAGAACATCGTAGGCATGTCGCCTGAAGAACGCGCCAACAAGGGCATCTTCCTGAGTTTCCAATATCCAGTGGAGATTCCGGGCGTGAGCATCCAGAATTTCATGCGTACTGCGGTCAACGCCAAGCGCGAATACAACGGTCAGCCAGTCCTTTCGACGATGGAATTCATGAAGATGATGAAGGAGAAGCAGGCCATGGTCGAAATCACCGAAAAGCTGCAAAACCGTTTCGTTAACGTGGGTTTCTCGGGCGGCGAGAAGAAGAAGAACGAAATCTTCCAGATGGCCATGCTTGAGCCAAGCCTCGCCATCCTCGACGAAACCGATTCGGGCCTTGATATCGATGCCTTGCGCATCGTGGCCAATGGCGTCAACCAGTTGCATCGTCCCGACAATTCTTTCGTGGTCATCACACACTATCAGCGTCTGCTCGATTACATCGTGCCTGATTTCGTGCATGTCATGTATGATGGCCGCATCGTGAAGACCGGTGGCAAGGATTTGGCCCTCGAACTCGAAGAAAAAGGCTACGAATGGGTTAAGGAACTTTGATTATGGAAAACAAACTCATATTAGCGGCCAACCAAAGTCAGCAAATCATTGAATATGACGATGATGAGCACTTGTCGGTAGGCGCGATGAATACCGAAATCGTCATCAACGAGAATGCGAGCCTGGAGCTTTACATTTTGCAGAATGTGAATGATGAGGCTTCGATTGCCAAGGATTTCAAGATTAAGCAGTTGGCTAACAGTCGCTTGAAGATTGTGGTGGTTTCGTTCAATGGTGGCGATGTGCGCAATTCCTACACTGTCGATTTGGATGGTGAAGGGGCTGAAACCGAGATTTACGGTCTTTATTTGGTTGACAAGAAGCAACATACCGAAAACCACCTGAAGGTGAACCACAACGTGCCACATTGCACGAGCAACGAGAAGTTCAAAGGCATCTTGGACGACGAAGCCACAGCGGTTTTCAATGGTCATGTGTATGTCGCTCCAGGAGCGCAAAAGACTGATGCGCAGCAAAACAACAGCAACATCCTTTTGACCTCGACGGCCAAAATCAACACGCAGCCTTTCTTGGAAATCTATGCTGACGATGTGAAATGCTCGCATGGCACTTCCACAGGCCAACTCGACCAAGAGGCCATGTTCTATATGCGTCAGCGTGGCATCAGCAAGGCCAATGCGCGTATGCTGCTCATGTATGCTTTCGCTGCCGAGGTGAGCAACCACATTGGCAACGACATGCTTCGTGAACACATCGACGACATGATCAAGCGCCGTTTGCGCGGCGAGTTGTCGAGCTGCGAGACATGCGTGTTGCGTTGCAGTCACCCGAAAGAATATAATTTCGACATCGATTATTCAAAAATCTAATGTAGAGACGCGATTCATCGCGTCTCTTAATATCATATAAATCTGACAATTATGTTTGATGTCCAATCCATTCGTCAGCAGTTTCCGGTCCTGAGCCAGACGGTCTATGGAAAGCCTTTGGTGTATTTCGACAATGCCGCCACCACGCAGAAGCCGCTTTGCGTCATCGAGCGTGAGCGCGACTATTATCTGAACGAAAACTGCAACATTCATCGTGGTGTGCATTATCTGAGCCAGAAGGCGACCGAGGCATACGAAAACGCCCGCATCACCGTGGCCGAGTTCATCAATGCGCCCTTAGCACACGAAATCGTTTTCACAAGAGGCACTACCGAATCATTGAACCTGTTGGCAACCTCGTTTGAACATTTGTTCATCGAAGAAGGCGACAAGGTGCTGGTGACGGCAATGGAACATCATTCCAACCTCGTGCCTTGGCAGCAGATGATACAAAGGCATCATGGCGAGTTGCTCGTCGTCCCGATGGACGATGAAGGTGTCTTGGATTTGAACGCTTATCAGGAATTGCTGAAGAAACAGCCGAAAGTTGTCTCCATAGCACATATTTCCAATACTTTAGGAACAATCAATCCAGTTAAGGAAATGATTACTATGGCGCATCAATACGGTATTCCGGTTGTCGTTGATGGTGCCCAGTCGATGGCGCATCTGCCTATTGATGTGCAGGACATGGATTGCGATTTCTATGTCTTTTCGGGACATAAGATGTATGCGCCTATGGGCATTGGCGGCTTGTATGGCAAGACCGAATGGCTCGAGAAGATGCCACCATATCAGTTTGGTGGCGAGATGGTCGATACGGTGAGTTTCGAGAAAACCACTTTCAACAAGCTGCCTTTCAAATTCGAGGCAGGCACGCCAAATGTGGGTGCTGCTTTGGGACTTGAAACGGCGGTGAAATTCATCGAAAGTATTGACAGAAAGGCTGTTGCCGAACACGAGGATTTGCTTTTGAAGACGGCTATCGATGGGCTTTCACAAATTGAGGGCATGCGTTTCATCGGTCAGGCACCGCATCGTAGTGGATTGGTCTCGTTTGTCATCAACGGCATCCATCCTTACGATTTGGGAACGATTATCGACAAGATGGGAGTGGCAGTGCGCACGGGTCACCATTGCGCTGAGCCTGTGATGACTCGTTTCGGCATTCCGGGCACTGTGAGGGCTTCGTTCGCCATGTATAACACGGTTGAAGAAGTGGAAATTTTTGTAAAGGCAGTCGAACGGGCTGCTAATATGCTGAGATAAAGAAATTTAATCATGAAGAAAATTGCATTACCGACAAAAGAAGACGGTACGATTGACAGCCATTTTGGCCATTGTCAGTTCTATACGATTTGCACCTTGGACGAAAATGGTCAGCCTGCCAGATACGAGCGCATGGATTCGCCTGTGGGCTGTGGCTGCAAGAGCAACATCGCCCCGCGCCTTCACGAGATGGGCGTGGAAGTGATGCTGGCTGGCAACATGGGTGATGGCGCTGTCAATGTGTTGAGCAACAACCAGATAAAGGTGGTCCGTGGCTGCTCGGGCAAAGTCGAGGATGTGGTGAAGGCCTACCTCGATGGCACTCTCGACGACTCGGGCATCACTTGCCACGAACACGAATGTGGTGGCATCACTTTGCCGGATAATATCGAGATTAAGTTATAAAACTGTTTTTAAAGATGACAATTAAGGAAATACAAGATAGCATCGTGGAGGATTTCTCCATGTTCGATGATTGGATGGACCGCTACGCTATGCTGATAGAGATGGGCAAGGAATGCCCCATCATCGATGATAAATACCGCGACGAGAAGCACCTCATCAATGGATGCCAAAGTCGTGTGTGGCTGAGTGCCGAGCTGGTTGATGGCAAGGTGAACTTTGCTGCCGACAGCGATGCTGTCATCACCAAAGGCATTATCTATTTGCTGATTAAGGTATTCTCAGGTCAGACACCGAGCGATATCTTGGCCGCCGACATGTCGTTTTTGGACGAAATCGGTTTGAAGGAACACCTCTCGCCGACACGTTCCAACGGGCTGCTCTCGATGGTGAAGCAGATGATGCTTTATGCCGAAGCGTTCAAGATTCAGTCAGAGAGTTGATATTGTCCGATCTAAAATTTATCTCAAGAATTTGTGAATTTGAGAATCCATGATGCAGAGTAATTTTTGAATTTATCGCCTTTGATATTAGAATTGAAAATCGACGATTTTCTCTCGAATTTCTCTTTAATTCAACAATGAAGACTCGAAATTCTATAATTAGCTTCGCTGAAATGCTTTGCATTCACCGTAAGGTAATCTTCGATTTCTCCAATTCTCCAATTCTTGACAAGAAAAAGAAAACAAGAAATACATGACACAAGAAGAAACTAACCAACTGAAAGAGACTGTCATCGGGGTCTTGAAGACCATTTACGACCCTGAGATTCCAGTCGATATATGGACCCTTCACCTCGTCTATGGACTTGATGTAGATGAAGAAGGCAATGTGAAAATCGTGATGACCGTGACGGCTCCCAACTGCCCCGTGGCCGAAGTACTTCCAGGTGCGGTGAAGGAACGCATTCAAGCCATCATGGGTGTGAAGAATGTCGAGGTGGAGCTGACCTTCGAGCCAGCCTGGAGCATCGACATGCTGAGCGACGAAGCCAAAGCCGAATTGGGTTTGGATGGCGACTATGGCCAATATTCCGCTGCCGACTTCATGTATTAGAATGCAGAATTGAGAATGCAGAATTGAGAATGATAAATTAAGAATAGAGCGAGGCGTCAGTTATCTGGGCTTCGCTCTATTCTGTATTCTTAATTATTAATTCTTAATTCAAACTTACAGTTTGTCGTAGTTTTCGAGCAGGTCTTTGGCCATGCCGAGAAACATGAAAGCGACTGCGTTGAAATCCATGTTGAGGTCTTTGCTCAAGCCGACGCGGTCTTTGAAGATAGCCACGGTGAACCACTGCATGCATTGGAAAGCGCGGTGGAAATAGAGTCGTTGCAACTCTTCTTTGGTAGGTTTGTGGCCGACGTAGGCTTCGAGCAGCGAGAGAGCCTTGTCGAACCCCACGTTGCCGTAGCAAGCGATATCGTAGAATGGGTCGTTCATGCCGGCAAACTCCCAATCAAGCACATACAGCTTGTCGCCGTTGATGACAAGGTTGGTAGGTTGGTAGTCGCAATGGCAAGGCACCTTAGGTACATTGGCGTGAGCGGCACGGAGGCTGTCGAGACGCTTGCGCAAGTCGAGGTATTCCTGAGGGAACACATAGCCTGTTTCGAGGCAGTAGCGTTCATCATCGTCCAAGCGACCGAAGGCGTTGTAGTCTCTGAATTTCAGACCGCTGCCGTGAATCTGTTTCAGGGCTTTCACCGACATTTCGTTGTACGATACCACATCGGTGGTGCTCATGATGGTGCCTTCTACATATTCGGCCAGTTTTTCGCCCGAGCGGACTTCTACATATTCGGTGATGTTATTGAGACCTAAGCGGTTCACTTCCTGTATGTTCTCCCATTCTTCCAGGCGATCGACGAACTTTTCGGCGAACTTGCCCGGCACGCGGTAGGTATATTTCTTTCCGTTGCATTCTACTACATAGGTATAGTTGCTCATGCCACCTTCGAGGCGCATGACGATTTTGGCGTTTTGGGATTGCATCAAAGCGTTGACCCTAGCGACGATGTATTCTTCTACATTCATTTTAGTTGTGATTTTAGCGAAATAGCGATTGATTTTTAAAATGTGCAAAAGTACACTAATTTGTTGGAGTATTGTTCAGTTGATAGAAAAATAGTTGTAATTTTGCGCCCTCGGAACGGGGGTTTAGTTCATCTGGTAGAACGTCAGGTTCGCAATCTGAAGGTGGCCGGTTCGAGTCCGGTAACCTCCACTTTTATTGATAATTAGCGATTTGCAACGATATTCATAGGAAAATCGGCGCAAAATCGGCACAAGGATTTTAACGGATGTTTTTGCAGCCTTTTTCAGCCTTAACCGGAAGAAAAAGGAGAAAAAAAAATGTCATTAAGCTATCTGCCAGCAGTTCTAAAAAACAATAAGCATGGTTGGCAAATCGAGTTCCAGGCTTTAGATCCCGTAACTGGGAAATTGAAAAGACATGTGACAAAGCTCAATGCCTTGCGCAAACGCTATTCTCGCATCGCTGACTTCAAGGCGCATTGCAACACTATCATCTGCAATACGAATGCAAGGCTTGCAGGTGGTTGGACACCTTTCGGTGAACTTCACAATTCCCGTATGTTGATGCCTTTGAAGATGGTCGTTGAGGACTACCTTAAAGAGAAGGAAGTTGAACTTCGACCTGACACAATGCGTACATATCGCTCCTTCTGCAAAGGCTTTTTGGAATGGTCAGAATCTACTGTGAAAGACTGTCAAATCGGTCTTTTCAATCGAGTGCTGGCCGTGAAGTTCATGGATTATTGTTTCAGTCAACGGAATCTCCATGGCCGTTCTTGGAACAATCAACTGAAAGCTGCTCGGGCTTTCTTTTCATGGGCTGTCGAAAAGTGTTACGCCAAAGAGAATCCGTTTTCCACTATCAAACCGAAACGGGAAGATACGAAGAAACGAATCTTAATCCCACATGACGCGAGGGTGAAAATTGCTGATTGGTGCGAAGCAAACAATCCAAACCTGCTTACTGTTTGCGAATTGGTGTTCACATCTTTGATTCGTCCTAAGGAAGTCAGGATGATACGCATTGAGGATGTCTATCTCGAAAAGCATTACATTTTCATCAAGGGCGACAATGCTAAAACGCATTATGAGCGTTTTGCATCATTGTCTGTTGAACTTGAGAATAGAGTAGGAGAGTTGATTAAAGGTGCATCGCGCAATTGGTATCTTATTGGTGATGGTTACAATCCAGGACCAAAACCAATCAGCGATGCGCGTTTCCGTAAGGACTGGGATAAGATGCGTAAGGAACTTCACCTTCCGCAAGAAATGCAACTCTACAGCCTTCGAGACACGGGAATAAACGAGATGTTGAAGTCAGGAATTGACCCGCTGACGGTCATGCAACACGCTGACCATCACGATTTGTCGATGACGACACGTTATGCGAATCATGCTGACCCTCATCTTGTTGAGACCATATCAACGAAGGCACCACAGTTTTAATCTCAAAATTCAAAGTCACATGATTAAGAAAATCCGTTACCGCCTTGTGTGGAACCGCTCTGGGTGTCTCAACCAGCGCGGCGAAGGTCTCGTGCAGATTGAGGCCGAACAGCAGAAAAGGAAAATCTACTTTTCAACGCACGTCTATGTGCTGCCTGAACAATTCTCAAACGGCTGCATCGTCAATGCCAGCAATGCCGATGGACTGAACTATGCGCTTTTCTCTATGATTCGCGATGTCGAGGATGTCGAACTCGACTATATTAAAAAAGGTGTGGAAGTCACCTTGCCGATCCTGAAGGAAGCGGTGAGGGCGCACCTGTCGCCATCGGCAAAGCTGACCGACTTCGGACAGGAAGTCGTCGGGCAAAGTGAGCGCAACGAACTGACCAAGCAGAACTATCGCACGCTTTTCAACAATCTCGAAAAGTACAAGGCTGGTGTCCGCATCACCGACATCGACTATCAGTTTGTCGTGTCGTATGACAAATGGCTGCGTTCGTCAGGAATCGCGCACAACACGCGCATTAGCAGACTGCGTTTGCTGCGTGCCGTGCTGAATGAGGCCAAGAACCGCGACATCATCAGCAGCAATCCGTTTGAGCGTTTCAAGATTCAGCAGATGGTAAGCAAGAAAGGCTACATCACTGCCGAGCAGCTCAGGGAGTTGGAAGCCTTGAAACTGAAAGGATATGAAGACATCGTGCGCGATGCTTTTCTTGTAGGTTGCTACACCGGATTGCGTTTCTCCGACATCACCGCATTGCGGCAAAGCCACATCAACGATGGATGGCTGACCATAGCGATGCATAAAACGAAATTCACCGTTGAGATTCCAATCGGCTCACTCTGGAATGGGAAGATGATGGGCATGATAGCCAAGTATGGCGGCGACATCGGGAAACTGACGAAGAAGTTGGGAAACAATGCCGTCGTCAACCTGACGCTTCGCGGATTGCTTGATGCCGTTGGTGCCGATGCGAAGATAACCTTCCACAGCAGCCGACACACATTCGCCACTTTGCTTGGGCAGATGGGTGTGGATTTGGCCACCGTGTCGAAGCTGCTCGGTCATCAGAAACTACAGACGACGCAAATCTATCGCGAAGTTGACCGAAGGTCTATCGAGATTGAAGTTCAGAAAGCAGTACTGAAGGCTTAACTTCTTGCCTCTTTATAGCATTGGTAAGCAGCATCGCGTTGTTCATCGGTCAGCGTGAAATCTCCGTTCCGAAGATAGCTATCGTAGATGATAGACTCGTAGCGGTGTTTCGCATCCAATGCATCAATGAGTGGTTGCAGTCGTTTCAGTTGTTCTAATGTCAGACCAATATGTTTTGCGAAGTCTGGAATCAAGAACTTACCGACTTGCATCTGTGGAATTGGGTGCTGTAGTGCATAATCAATCAAGGCATCAGCGCCCATGTCGCGCCACTCGAACAAACATTTGCCAGGAATTGAGGTTTGACGGTAATATTGATAGCCTTTCGGGGCGTCGTCAAGTACAATCCAATCAGTGTCCTTTGGCCGAAAATCAGCCAAACAGGAGAAGAATGCTCTTGACCCAGTCAGGATTTTTTTTCGCATCGCGCGTAAGGAATTTGAGACATTAGGAATAATTCGGGAACAATTAGTTCGTTTTTTACATTTATTGCCTTTTTAACTCTATGTGTTTTAGAGTTTTGCATACATAAATATGAATATATTTCAGCCTAAACATTTGCCTATTCTTGCTCTATATGTGCAAGAATAGGCAAATTCGCGTTTATAAAATGCCGATTTAGGCATTGTCAGCCGGATTGAAAATCTTTAAAGTTCCGGATGTGTTCTTACCTGCAACTTGCGTGTAGGATTTATTTGCGGCAAAGGAAATTGTAAGTTTGTTGCTGCTTGAAGCACCTGCTGTACCATTGAGAATCTGAGCATTTTTCACAACTGAACTTGAAGAACCGCCTGTCACACTGCAATTCATAACTCCATCGAAAACCGTGATTGTCTCGACGTAGTTCCCGAACGTGTTATATTGACAATCGTTCCCGAACGTGTTATACCAACAATTGTTCCCGAACGTGTTATACCAACAATAGTTCCCGAACGTGTTATATTGACAATTGTTCCCGAACGTGTTACTATAGCATTCGTTCCCGAACGTGTTATTACAGCATTCGTTCCCGAACGTGTTATATTGGCAATTGTTCCCGAACGTGTTATGCCAACATTCGTTCCCGAATGTGTTACGGCCGCAATAGTTCCCGAACGTGTTTTCTTGGCAATTGTTCCCGAATGTGTTATGGCTGCAATTGTTCCCGAACGTGTTATATTGGCAATTGTTCCCGAACGTGTTTCCAGAACAATAATTTCCTATTGTATTGTAGTATGATTTGAAAAACAGATTATTTTTACAATTTGCTTTGAATGTGTTGCAATAGCTATGGCTCTCAAACATCATGTCGTGACAATTGACTCCAAAAACATTACCATAAATCTTTACAGGTTCATTGCCTTCCTCGAACAATTCGTTTCTGTCAGAAATAACGATATTATTCAGTCTTATAACTGTTTTACATTTACCATCGATTTCTTGTCCAGCCATGAATTGTCCAATCTCATTGTCATTACAAAATTGCACATAGTATGCATCTGCGTCGTTATTGTTATTTTTAGTGTTTAACGAAGCATCCAATATTGCATCTGTATCTTCATAACTATTTGTTGAGAAGGTGTACAAAAAAATTGAGTCGGATTCATCATATTCATCTATGTGTTCGTTTTCCAATCCTTCGAAAGCAATGTATTTGCTTGGAGTCCAATCTGAATTGTTAAGAATTTCATCCAAAACATTGTCGTATTCTGTTACAAGGTATCTCTTGAACATGATGTTCTTGAAGTCGTAAGGGCATTGGTTGTTCCATTCGTCCTTCATGAAGAAGATGACGCCTTTGCCGTCTTCATCGGCCCAGGCGAAGCGGGTGTTGTCGTTGTCGATGCAATACTTCAGTTCCCAAGCCTCAAGTTTGCAGTCTTGGAAATAGGTGTCGCCTTCGTGGTGAGCAGCGTAGGCGTTTTCGTTGAGGTGCGAGGCATCGTCGGCACGCACGATGATGTCGAACACATGTCCGGCGCTTTGCGTTTCTTCCTGCGTTGTGGTGCAGGTGTAGTCAGTGATGCGGTACCATGTGCCAGGTGTGAGTGTGCCTGAGTTGCGCAATGCGAGCAGCTCAGAATAAGTTATTGCCACTGACAATTGGGCAGCCTTGCTGCTGCCATTGCCGCCTTTGTCTAATGTTGTGTTGATTCCGTTCATAGTTAGTAGGATTTGATTTTGTTGTAATTAACTGTGACTTTTGTCAAAGTCGTCGCACTGATGCGAACTTGGTCGCCGATGTAGAATGCGACAGGAGCAATGGCCACTCCGTCGCTGAAAGAGATGTCGTGATCTACGGAAGCGTAGTTCACGCCATCAACGCTCACTTCCACAACGATGTCGCCAGAACCTTCGATGTGGATCCTGCCCTCTTCTCCGAGGGCCTCGAACCGACAGGTGTTTCCACCTTCGATTCCCTTGGTGTAGTCTTGAATTTTGTTGATGTTCATATCTTTATGATTTAAGATGTGTTATTCTTCTTCAATATTTTCCTCGCCTTGCGCGATGGGTTCTGCCTTATCGAGGTTGCCTAATGTCACCGAAACGTCACCTTTCTGGAATCGCGCATCTAAGCCTTCCTTGAATGCCTTGAAAAACACCCACAGTGCATCGAAGGCAAACATCCAGCTGATGAATTTCAGGATGCTTGGATGCAGTTCGCCAGGCGGTGGAACGATGAACCCGGCAATTCCGATTCCAGCTGATAATAATGCGAAAAACCAAAATGGTGCGTTTTCCAAAGTTGCGTGTCGAATAATCTTACCCATTTTATGTCGGTGTTTGAGGATAGTAATTCAGAATAAGACCATTCACGCTGACATTCTCAGTCTCAAAGCTGAGTTCGTCGCCAGCGGGCAGTGCAATCTGCACGGGTTCGGTTGTCGATGGCGTGAAGTCGTCAACGACAGTTCCGTCAACGAGGTACGATATTGGCGTGGCCTCAACGACGGCATCAGCCGTGGCGAGAACCAGGATGACCTTGGCAGGAATCGGAATCGTTTCCGTTTCGCCATCCTCGAAGGCAAGTTCTATGGCTTGCATGTCGCTCTCATACTCTTCCGCCTCGTCGGCCACCGACTTGCGGAAGGCGTAGGCAGCGCGTTCATCACTGCCGATGACCGAGGTGTTTTCGGTGAGGATGTAGCCAAACGTGTAGGATTGCAGCTGGCCTTGATTGCTTGCCGCTATGCTTGACTCTCTCAGCACTATCTCAGTGAAGGCCCTATCCTCATAGCGCCATGCACCAGCCTTGACAGACATGATTTCAAAGAACCAGTTGCGCCATTTCCATGGCAGCATCCCCGTGTTCTGGGTCCAGGCACGGATGGTGTCGGTGTCGTCAAGCTGACGGAACGACTTGCCGAAGCGACCTATATTATAGGTGATGTCAGGATTGAGAACATTCTCGCCTTGGCAAATCAGCGTGTCGATGCCGCCAAGCGCGTTTACGAAACAATAGTATTGCTCATTGCCCGTGCGCTCGCTGTAGATGTAGCGTTGCTTCGCCTTGATGTCGTCGCCATCCATGAGCAGCACATCATAGTAGCCATATAGCGAGGAAGGCAAAGCCGCAATCTGACGGATGAGACGGTCATACGACACGTTGCAAGTGTAGCATCCTGCGCCGTTGGTGGTTGCGATGTTCACATCAATGTTGCCGCCAGCCTTCTTGTAGAAGCGCGCTTTCAGCGAAAGACCGCCATCGGCATCGTAGAACGAGATCCAAAGCGGTGCGTCCTTGCAGGCGTGCTGTTCCATCGGCTGGTTGGTGAGGAAGTTCGAGGCAAGCCAGGTTGTCCATGCCGTACGCGACTTGAAATCAGCGTTGCACACATAGAAGTTGATAGTGTTCTGCGCATCTTCATCTTCAATTTTCAGCGTGAACTGTTTTTTCCATTCAGTTTGCAATAAGGCGTTCGTGTTTGGAAGCGAAGTATTGAGCCATTCAGTGAACAATTCGCAAAGGTCAACGCTGACGTGGCCTAAAACGTCAGGTGTGTAGGAACCTTCGAATATCACGCTATCACTTTGCAGTAGATGGATGGTCACTTCATCGGTCACTTGACTTAGGATGACTTCCGGAACCAAGTTCTTTGGATATGATTCGCCGTTGGTCGGCGTCTGTGTTGCTGTGTAACTCATATTGGCAAAATTACAACCATGCTAAAAATATTCAGTGACAAAATCAGTAGGTTACTGCTGTGAATGAAATGCTGACTTGTTGGTCAAGGATTTGTTCCGACCAATTCTTTTCGGTTTGCGAACCCTCAACCACATATTTGATGTTAACGACAATGTTGGCGCGCCTCACCACCGTTGCCGAAGTCTGTCCGGCTTCCATCGGTGGACCGATATACGCATCAGGCATGTTGTCGGTGAATTGGAAAGTGTAATTATCGAATCTTATTCTTTCGAGCGGTGCACCTTCCATTTGGGTGAGTTGCGTTTCAATTCTTGCTTCGTTAGCTCTCCACCATTCAGCTACGAACTCACGCATGTTGTCGTTCCACACCCATTTCAGTCGCACCACCTGTCCAGGATCGATGTCTTCGTCCGAAACGCTATTGGCAAAAGTTTTGGCAAGGATGAAGCTGCTTTCGCCATTGCTGACCTTTCCTGAGAATGTGGATTCCGATTCCATCGGGATGAGTTTTTGGTTGCGATACAACTTCGGGCTGACCATATCAAGGTTCATCAGTTCGGCAAGTGGATATTCAACGATGCCCGTCAGCGTCACCTTGTAGTTCAGCAACAACTCGTTGTATCGTTGCCAGAATGTTTTGTATAGCTCGTATGGATGCAGCGCAAGCGGCAGCATGGCTTCGTAGGCATGTGCTTGCGAATAGACGAGCGGGACGAATTTCTGTGTGGTACCGCCACGCGGCAACACTGTTCCTGTAATGTTCTTGTACTCCTGGACCAAGATGATGTCTTGGTCAGTGTCAGCTTCCGAACCGAGGTATGAGGTGTGGAAGTGCTTGCGTTCGCCGATGAACGGGATGATCATTTTCGCGAAATCCACCATTGGCGGCATCGAGTCGTCTGAATCGAATTGTTCAGTCTCGTCTGAGTTGCGTCTGTCGTAGCGAAAATAGTTCGTTCCGAGTCGGCGTTGCGTCTGTGCGCCCGTGCTCATGCTACGCTCGAGCACAATGAAATCGCCTGTGGCCTTGCGCATGATGAGACAGTCGAAATAAGCCTGCTGTGCCGTGCCTATCTTCCCGAATTCGTCTTCGTTGAGAGCGACATAGAAGTCATATTTCTCCATCAGTTTGTCGAATGTCTCTTCGGCGTATGCTGCACCTTCAATGTCAGTCTTCGAGCTGAGGACTACGCGCGACGATGGTGATATGGCCATTTCCATGTCGCCATTCACCATTCCGGTGATGTCGCTTGTTGGTGTTGCCGATAGCAGGTCTTCCATCAACACGATGCTCACGGTCTTTGCCGTCGAGTCTATTTTAGCCTGTGCGTGGAATTTCTTCAGCAGGAAATCGAGGAACTCGCTCACGGTGCAGTTCGGAACAAGGTCGGCATAGTGCAGCACGGGCTTCACGAGTGTGTCGCTGCTGTTGTTCAGCACCACGATGGCCGACAATGGCGAAGCGGCAAAGCAGTTTTGCACCACCGTGTAGCCAAGCACCTCGAATGTGAGCGCAACAAGTCGGTGCAGGTAGAGGAACGGAGAAATGCCGTAGCCGTCAGGCACCAGCATGGCGATGTCGCCTTCCCTGACGGTACGCTTCTGCCACACGAGGCCACCGCTATATTCGTTGTTAGCCTGGTAATAGGTCTCGTCGTTGTCCTTATATGGTGCGATGGCCACGGGAAATATGGTGAAGTCGGTCTCGGTAGTGATGCTTCCGCTGAAGATGCCGTTTAGGTAGGTCATCCATCCTGATACGGAATCGAAGTCGGTGCGTTTGTAGCCTTCCCCATTGTTGTAATCGCGAAAGATCTCTTTCAGCTTTTTGTCCTTGTGTTGGCTGTAGAGGTCTGAGTTCTCGATGGCGAAACTCACATCTATTCCATCCAGGCGATGCACCGTATCGATAATCAGTTGTCCGTTCTTGGTGATAGGGCCGCATTGCAGCGATGCGGCAATCTTGTTGACGTGTCGTGTGCTGCGGTCGATGCGCTCGGTGTGTTCGAACACAGCTTTGTTGTTGGCCGATGCAGGCAGCGTGCAAGGCAGCGAAGCGTCACCCTCGTCAGAAAGGAAAGGGTTGGTGCGTCGCATCGTCATCGCGAAGTCTTTGGGCAAGTCGAGATGCCCGTTTGCAGTTGTCAGTTTCATTTCGATGTGATTTTCTTGAATTTAGATTCCTGAGCGTGTTTGTCGTTCAGCTTGTTGTCGAGTTGCACGATGGTGATGCCGTAGGCGGCAATCTTATCGGCAATCATCTGAGCCGAAGCCTCCGAGAGTTCGATGGCGCCGCCTTGTGCCGATGGCATGTCAGTAGCGTTTGATGTGGCAAATCCACCTTCGGCGAATCCGTTTGCGGCTGAACCGCTTCGCCCATGGCTCCCCGAGCGGCGGTAATGCTCCAGATTGGCGAAGGTGACGGGGTTCTGCTTCACCATCCATTTCGGAGCCACCCATTCTCCACGGTGCACCACACCGGCAGCCTCATACTTGCCTCCATCGCCCGTATAGCCACCTTCGGCAAAGCCGTCGCTGATGGTGCGTGTGCCCGACTGCAAGCTGCTTCCACCGCCCGAAGACGACACCGAAGCGTTCTTGATGGCGTTGCGTTGTGCCACGATGCTTGCCACCTCAGCCGCAGTGGTAGCGGCTACGATGGCAGCGAACACGGCACCAAGAATTGGGTTGCCTGCCGCAGCGAAAGCCTCAACTGCGGCGAGAGCACCAGCAGCAATAGCCTTGGCGATGTTGATTACCATATCAACATCGGCATACTTCTTTTTCATGTCCAGCTTCTTCTGCTCATATTCCGCTTCTATCGCCTCCCGCTGTTCCGCATTGTCGCCAGCAGCCGTCAGCCGCGCCTGGTATTCCGCTTCGAGGTTCGCGGTTTCGGCTGACTGGAGCTGGCTGACGAAACCCGAAACACCCTCCATCACCTTGTTTGCCTTCTCGAAATAGCCTTTCAGCCCTTCAAGGTCTTCGTCAAGCTGCTGCTGCTTGTATTTCTTGTGGACGTTCTGCACCGCCTTCTCGTATTCCTCTTCCGATAGCAGCTTGGCATCGTGAAGTTTCTCAAGGTTTTTCAGCTCGTCATTCTTTTCGCTGTTCCTTTTTTGGGATGGGGAAAGAAGCGAATCCCTCACGCTTTCGGCTTCCCTCATCAGTTTTTCGAGTTCTTCCTGCTGCCGCTTGATTTCCTTGTCCTGTTCCTCAAGTTTCCTGTCGTTCTCTTTCTCAATGGCCTCAATCTTTTTCTGGGCAAGCTGCATGACTTCAATCTGCAAGTCCATTTCGGATGCCATGAGCGAGGTTTCATCCTGTTTGTATTTTTGGGCAAGTTCGAGCTTACGGTCAATGGCGCGGAACTTGATGTCGAACATTTCACTCTCGTATTGCTCCTGGGTGATTTCCTGATTCAGCAGCTGCACCTTCAGGACTTTCAGCTCGTAGTTGCTTTTGGCATCGATTATTGCAACCTCATTGCTGTATTTTTTCTTGCGGTCGGCAAGCTCTTTTTCGAGAAGTTCTTTAGATTTATTCTTCGTAACAGTCTCAATATCTTCAATCTCTTTTGATTTTTTTCTTGCGAGCTTGATTTCTGCTTCTTTTTGTTCACGAAGTTTCCCATATCTCTCTTCCCATTGCTCCTGTGTGATTTTTCCCGAATTTCTCTCTTTTGAAAGCTCAAATTCAGAATCAAAGAATTTCTTGTTTACGGCATCTATTTCAGCTTGCAAAGCCTTTGATGCTGGTTCAACTTCTTCGACTATAGTATCGTAGGCCCTTTTAAGTCCCTGGCGCATTCGCTCCTTGCGTCGATCTCCATATGACGATTCTTCGATGTGGGTAAGCAACCGTTGATACTGCGAGTCGATGGCTCCCATTGTCTCTATTGCATCGGCTCCCATATCGTTCATGGATTCAACAACTCTCGAAAAATCATAAGCGTCGGCAAAGTCGTCGATTTCGCTGTCTGGATCAATGAGGAACTTCAGCCCTCCTATTTCTGTCGTAATGAAGTCGATTACGCTTTTCACCGTGCCTTTCGAGTTGCGGAACGAAAGCATAAAGCCTTCCCAAGCCGATTTCATACTGTCGATTGCCCCCTCAACGGTGTCGGCTCTCTCTGATGAAATGCGGGCAAGCTCTCCGTTCACGTCTTCCAACTCAGAGCGCAGTTCCTTGGCGCTTTCAGCACCGCTGAGAAACGTGTTGAACGCTGCCACGCTTCGCTTGTCGGTCAGTTCAAGAGTCTGGTTTAGGTCAACGCCTTCGTCACGGAGCTTGATGAGTGCGTCCATGATTTCGGTGAAAGATGTCTTTGCGCCGCCAAGTCGCTTTGCCAACTTACCAGAAGTGTCCGACAGATTGAGCAATATGTTTCGGGTTGCTGTGGCTGCACTCGAAGCGTCGAATCCTGCATTGGCCAGCGTTCCCAAAAGGGATATGGTGTCTTTCAGCGTGAGTCCGTAGGTCTTCGCCACAGGCGCAATGGTGCTGAAGGAGTTTTGCAGATACTCGAACGAAAGCGCCGACTTGCTGCACGATACGGCCAAAGTGCCAAGCACTTCTTCCGAATCCTTCGATTCGAGTCCGAAACTGCGCAAGGCGACGCCAGCCATCGATGCTGCGCTTGCCAAGTCGGTGCCTACGGCGGTGGCGAAGTCAAGCACCGGCTTTTCCATCTTCATTATCTGGTTCTGGGTGAAGCCCAGCTTTGCCAGCTCGGTCTGTAGCTGTGTGACTTCAGATGCCGTGTATTTTGTCTGTCTGCCAAGTTTCAGGGCACTGTCGGTGAGTGCCTCCATCTGGTCGGAATTGACACCGAGAATCGTTGCAAGGTTCACATTGGCCTGCTCGAAGCCCGAAATGGTCTTGTAGGCATCGGCAAAGCTTTGGGCAAATTTCTTGATGACACCGATGCCAATCATTATTGAACCATAATATTTGTTTATCCCGACGGTCATCCTTTTAAAGAATCCTCCTTGACTTGCCAGAACGCCTTTCTGGGCTTCTTCCAAAGCATGGATTCTTTGGGTGACAGTCTGGTAGTTCTTCGAAAGCTGGGCGAACTCGGCATCATTCGGGTCGAGTTTCCTGATTTCCGAATTCAGCTGCCGTTGCAGCTTGTAGAGTTGCTCGATGCTGCGTTTCCCAAGGTTGTTCATCGCCCTTGCGTAGCTTTCGGTTCCCTTTTCGGCGGTTGCGATGGAGGCTTCAGTCGCCTTTATCTGCTTGGCAAGTTCCCTTTCGCGTTGCTCGTAGTTTTTGCTGTTCTTGTTCAGGTTGGCATAGCTTTTCTGTAGCTTTTCCAATTTCTGGTTCAGTTCCATCAGCGCATCCTGCGCCTGCTGGTTGTTGACGTATATCTCCGTCGTGAATTGGTCTCTTGATGGCATAATAAAAATGTGTTTGCTGCAAAACTACGCAACAAACACATTTTTTCGGTGACAATTTTGCAACTCAATATTCCTATCCTCTTCGCCACTGATCCCACGAATTGTCATCATCGTCCATCCACGACTTGTAACCTGGATCTTTCTTCGCTTTCCTTGTTTCCTTTATGGCTAAAATTGCAAACACTATTACGACGATGATTTCCATTTCGTTTTCTCCTTTCTTGCCGCAAACATACGCCTTTTTCCGTTACATGGGAAAGGTTGCAACCTTGCAACCCGTTTTTCCGTGGTTGCAAGGCCTTTTCATTCGTCCCGCAGCGTTTCAACAGGTCGAATCAGCCTTGTAGTGTATGATCCAGAATTTCTTTCATACGAATAATCTATTGTATGTATCATGCTCCTTGCCACATTACCATACAATTTCCCAACCATTTCTCCAAGTTTGTGGCGTTCGTTAGCGAAGATTCGGAAGAACCAAGTTCGAGGAACACGACCACGTTTCTTATCTTTAAATATAACCAAATTTCCCCCATTGCCTCGCGTGTAGCCGCGCCCAACACCTTTCTCGATATATATTCCGTATTTATTGAACGAAAAAGATAGGAAGTCCGGAATAGTTCCAGCTTTCAGAGTGTTTCCACGCATAACCGTCTGATTCATGGCATTCACACCTCTGTAGTTGTACACTATTGAGTCGTGAAGCGCTCCACTATCATAAATACCTTTTTTAATCATAACGCCTTGCCATCGCTCAATAACTATTTGGCAAAACTTATCCCAGTCAACTTCCATCTGGTCAACGTCCTGTTTTCTTGATGTTCTTGCCATTGCTCAATTCTTTTTCATTATACATTTAGCCACAAATCTTCGTTCTCAACGAAAGGAAGAGAAAGCTTCCAGCCCACATAGTTTGCTGCGCCGCGCACATAGTCGCGCTGCGAGGTGCGCTCCCAGCCCTGAAGCTCCGTGTCGCCCATCGCCACATGCCTCAGCAGCACCTTCCGTATGCGCTGCAGGTCGGCGAAGCAAGCGTCCTCTATCGGTTTCGTAGGCGCGTTGCCCGCAGCCATCCGAACCACGTAGATGTTCTGGCGGAAGCGCGTCACAGGCACGTCGTTCCGGTCGGTGTCGTCATAATGGAAAGCGTCCTCGAAAAGCACCGCAAACCCGATGCCCTTGTGCTGGCAAAGTTCCGTAAGTCCTTCAAGCCCGTCGGGGCTTTCAATTATCTGGCTCGCGTCAGTCACCGACGGCAGCCCAACGTTTACTGGTTCGCCTTCAACAGTTTTTATGTCGTAGAGTATCCGGCGCAGGTAGTCAATCGTAATCATATTTTTTCCTCCTATTTTCCCGCAAACATACGGCATCCGCTTTTCCTTCCGGTGACAAAAAAAGCCCCGCCGATTGGCGAGGCTTGGGTATCATCTGAACGAATGTTCTGAGCAAGACGGAAACATCTCTGTGTCGGGAATCCAGTTGTGGTATAGTCCGCAATAGCGGTGCGTTTCTCCGTGCGAATCATTGCGGAATCCCATGCAGTGGCAGTTGTCGCATGTCGGCTCACGCCTGGTGACGGTGCTGTTCATTCTTCGCCTCCTTTCTCCATGTCGTGCATCGCCATCTGAAGGCGCACTGAGACATCCTTTAGTGCAGCGTCAAGCCGCCAGTCGGCATCCGTCAGTTTCTCTCTTAGCTCGGCAATGTCAGCCACCATCTCGCACAGCCTGGTTATGATTTCAGTGCGTGTCATCTCTCGCCTCCTTCCCGTGCCAATGGAATGATTTGGTCTTGAACTTCTTCAAACAGCTTCTGCAAACTCTCAGCCACGCCTACCATTGTAGCATTGACATATTGAAGCATCTTGTTGTCTTCGCAATCGAACCCCATTCTCGTTTGAACCTTCACGACGTTAAGTATTGATGACTTCAATTCGTCAATCATAATGTAAAGGTCGGTGTATTCCTTATCGCCATCAGGCGCTTCAATCCACTCGCGCAAAACGCTTGATCCTATCATCAGCTTGCTCATTCCTTGCCTCCTTTCCTGTTCTTTTTAGCTGGCAGAACACCCATCTGGCCAGCAACGTCGTCGCGGAACGCCTTCAGCTTGCGCACCACAAACGAAACGCTCGTACACGAATTCATCACTTCCTGCACCTGCGAATCGTCGATGTCCGACAGTATCGTGCCAAGAAACGCAGCCGTGTCCTGCAGCTCGTCGATCATCGCGCTTATGTCCCAGTCGTAATAGTTGTCCTCGAACCATTCGGCGGCAACCGTCTTGCTAAGCAATATATCATTACTCATTGTCTTGCCCTCCTTCCTCGTCAGGCTCGTACAAGCCTTCAAGCTTCAGTTTCAGGAATCTGTCACGCAGTTCTTTAAGGTCCTTGCGAAGTTCACGCAATCCGTTAAAGTCGGTCACTTTTCCGGTGATGAGTATTTCGTCAATCTCGTCAATATAGCCACGAAGAGGGTCAAAGCCGTACGTTTCCACTACAAACTCACCCGTATTGCTTATCACCATGGCAATGTCGTGCCACTTGATAAGCGTCTCAAATGAGAACACCTTTTGGTCTAAAGCCTTGTGACTTCTCATGCCCAGCCTCCTTTCTCCATTGAGGTTCTCACGCTAAGGTCGAAGGCCGAAGCCACCAGGCGGTCGTGAATCGCCTTGCCGCGCTGCATCAGGCCGTCAGCCTTGCGCCATTCCGTTGTGCGGGCACTGAGCGGCGCCGAAGTGGCAGCCTCCGTGCGCTCCTGCTCCTCCATCATCCGCGCGATGCGCCCCTCCGTGCGCTTGCTGCGGATGCAGCACTTCAGCTTCTGGTTCTTGCAGAACGCGCGGAACATCCGCTCGTAATACTCGTTCACCCTGATCTCCACATTGTGGCTTGCGTGGCAATCCACGAAGACAACCAGCGTCTTCGTCTCGCTTTCGGGCTGTCCGCCCGTGAAATCCAATTGTTTCATTTTTCTTTTGACATTTAAAGATTCATACTGTGGCGGAAATAAAGAACGGCCGCCGTTCCGCTGTCAAAAGATGATGGCCTCATCGCTGGGGCTTGAATCTACGGAAGGCGACCGTTCAAGGGTCAATTATCAGTGTCAAGGGCATAAAAAAAGCCCTCTAAGTTTTCGGGCAGTTATCGCCGCCCCTGCGAAATGGATTACCATCATCTTTTGACGCTGCAAATGTACGACAATTTTTCATACTGTCAAGAAAAAAAATCGGGTTGCAAGGTTGCAAGCGTGTTTTTTGCCAAAAAATATGTACCCGAAAACGCAAAAACGGGTACATGTTTTCTCGAAATGGACCCTGAAATGAGAAAACGCGCACATGTTATTTTACTTTTTTGATTCAAACTTGATTCAAAACCCGATTTCTTGATTCAAAACTTGATTTCCGAATCAAAACTTTCGGTTCGAAATCAATTTCAAAATCAAGAAAAGCAGTTCCAAAATCAAGAAAAATCCGAATTACTTGATTCGTAACGTGAGAAAATCAAGAAAATCAGCTCAAAATCAAGCAAAATCGGTTTTTTGATTCGCTTTTGATTCAAAAAACTTGATTTCTTGATTCCTGATTGAATCAAAAAAAATCCCGCCCACTTTCGTGAGCGGGATTTACATTTGCGCCGCCAACCTCGCAAAAGCGGTGCCTGTGTGATTCAAAGCCGGAAAGCGGCTGCGGGGTTGTTTATCTTACCAAGGTCGTGCCGGCCAGTTCGCGCCCAACGTTGCGGATGCCCTCCTGTATGCGCATCACCTGTTCCTCCGAAATGTACTGCCCTTGCCTGTACTGCCGCATCAGCGAGGCGTTCACGTGCAAGTGTTCGGCCAGCTTGCTCACGTTCAGGTAGGGATGTGCCTCGTAGAATGCCGACAGGTCGTAGCGGTATTCCCATTCCACGTCCTTCAGTTCGTCGGGAACGGCCTTGCCGCTGTCGGTGTAAGCCTCCACCATTTCCCTGTAGCTGTTCTCGAAATCATCCTTAGCCTCTGCCACCGTGTCGCCGCTGCCGATGATTACGTTTTCGAGTTCCGGGGCGCACACGCCGTAGGTGCCATCATCGCCTCTTTCAATTATTGCCTTTACTGTTTTCATATTGTGTTGTTTTTTGAGTTTCTTTTCTGTTTCGATGCCCGAAGGCTGGGGGGATTTTCACCCCCCGATTTGTTTCAGTAGCTTTTGGAGAATCCCTTTTTTCACTTCCGTCGCTTCGTGCCGTTCAAGCTGTATGAAGTAGTCTTTGTCGGGATGGGAGTAGATGTCGTGTTTCGCTCCGTGCCGGTAAAGCCTCCATCCTTTCTCCTCAGCCAGTCTTCTAAGTTCGTTCCATTTCATTGTCGTTTTCCTTTCTTTGAATCACGCTGCAAAGATATAACATTTTTGCAATATAAAACAAGGTTGCAACATTGCAACCTAAAAAAAGACAAAAAACCTCCGCAATTCGGGGAAAACTGCGGAGGAAAAATATAAAGATTATGAAAAAAGCAACTATTGTTCTGTCACCTCAGCCCAGCCGTTCACTTCTGCCAGCCTCTTCAAATCCATTTCGGCAGCCCGAAGCGACGAATGGTGCGGGCAGTAACCGTCAGGCAACACAGCTTCAAGCAGCGTGGCGATGCCTTGCGTGAGCGGCACCATCGTATTTGTGTGCATGTTGCGTGCAAATACGCTGAAGCCATTCAGCGTTGTATGCACCTCTATTCTTATGTATTCCCGTTCAGGATGTATGTATTTCATACCTCAACCCTTTCTGTCAAATGCCTGAATCTGGGAGCAGGCATCGTCCGCAATTTTATGTCGCTGACCTTGCCATCCGTTTCTTTCCAGGTCATCAGCACCATTTCTTCGCCAATCTGAATCAATCTCATTTCTTTCTGCTATATAATAATAAGGAGCAAACTGCCGCTGCCAACGATGCTATTGCGATTGCCAGCGGCAAGTTGTTTTTTTTCACTGAATTGGCTTCCACGGATTTGAAGTCCGATTCTGCCTTGACTTCGCTGACCGAAGTCGTGTCGGCCACGCAACGGGAAAGCAGTGACTTCTGCCCTGTTTCCACCACAATCCGTTGCACAGCGCCGCGCCTGTCACTTTCAGCCTCTGTTGCACGCGAAACATCCTGAGCAGAATCTAAAGGCGGAAAGTAATAATCTATCTCAACTCTTCTGTAAATTTCGTTCTCTACCGACACACTGTCGATGCGTCGCATTTCAAGGTTGATTTCCTGCCACATGTCGCGCGATGCCGTCTCAACGACATCTCTACGCGACTTGCAGCATGTCAGAACCAACATGATGCACAGCAAGACAGACATTCTTATGGTTTTCATAAGCCAATCTCCTCTAACCATTTAGCTACATCGAAACACGGACAGGCTTTGAGCCATTCCGACTTTTCGATGATGCCGTTTTTGTTTTTGTCTGGCGATGTGTCGCGATGGCCAAGCACTTTTGCATTGGGATAGATTTCCTTGAACATCAGCACCAAAGTCTTCAGAGCTTCGCGCTGTGCATTCGTGCGGGTGTCTTTGGGGTTGCGGTTGGCATCTAATCCGCCGATATAGCATATCCCGATGGAGTTGGAATTATGGTTGAGGCAATGGGCACCGGCTTTCGACAAGGAACGGCCACGATGGACGGTTCCGTCCCGATACACGACAAAATGATAGCCGATTCCGTTGAAGCCCCTCGCCTGATGGCTGCTGTCAATCTGCTTTACGGTGAAGTCCTGCCCTTCTATGGTGGCAGAACAATGGATGATTATTTCGTTGATTGTTCGCATGATGATATTATTTTATGAAGATGTAAGCCACACACCCGAAAACCGGATAAACAACCTTTTCCCACCACAGCTGCGGATAGTTCAAATCGACATCTTTCGTGCGGCTACGGCAAATGCCAAGACGATACAGGAAGTTGTGGCAAGCCCATTCTGTTTTAAGCGAAAACATGCTTCTTTTCCTCACTTCGCTTTCAATCCAACTTAGGCTTTCTCTAACAATATCAATGTCTTTCGCGAAGTCCTTTTTGGGGACCTGATACGAATCCTCGATATGGAGGTTGTTTTTTGTCAGCTTATATCTTGGCATATCACGTTTCAGTTGTCGTTCCAGTTTCTTACCACAATCGTATAAACCACGATGAAGAATGCGAATATCGCACCAAGCACCCAAAGCGGTGCCGTAACCCAGAACCACGACAGTTCCATTGTGCCGATGATTTTCAGGCAAAGCAAGGCGGCAAATGCTATTATCATTGCGCCGACGAAAATTCCAAACCAGTTTCTTTCCTTTTTCATAGCATGAATCTTTAAATCTTTGAATCATATATTGTGTTTGATTGTTTACTTTGTGCGGATGCAGAAACGAGTTATCCAAGATCATCTTTATTTGTAAAAACGCGGGGCTTCCACCCGACGCTGTCCTTTACAGCGGCATTATTGGTTTTACATTTATTGATTTACATCCGCACTCACAAGAAGATTGAGTGCATGACATGCCTTGATTGCACGGCAGAGGTCAAGGAACGGCGGGGATGCCTGGAGTCGAACCCAGTGGCCAGATTTCTGATGCTCCAAGGCAAGCGACTCAGATTTAAGAAGTCACCGCACCTCCTCATGTTCCAACGACAACACGTTTCCGTGGCTCCTTTGTTCAGGGCTTTCGCCCGATGCGGTGGTGAACTTATCAGCGGCCAAGCCGCCACTTGCCTTGCGGACTACTTATCCCCTCACCCGTGTGAGGCTGTCATCCCCATGTGCTTCGCGCCTTCGGTTTCCGAGGCTTTTTTTGTGAACGCAAACCTGAGCGCGAAGTGTAGTTTGGTCCAGCCGAACATGATGGTGAGATACCAGGGCTGCCAGACCTATAACAAAATTCAAAATCATTTCAAAGAACCTTTTCACGCTGCAAAGATGGCAATTGCCATTTTGTTTCCGATGACAAAATCAGTCACTCAAATTCATATTCTCCTTCGTGAAGCTCACGTCCGCAATTCGGGCAAATCAGTCCATGCAGGTGGGCATCGAATGTCTGCCCACAATACAGGCAGACCACTTCTATTTCGTGATTCATTTCATTTTCTCAATTTGTTCGTTCTTGAATCTTATCTCTTCAATCTTGTTGTTGAGGGCCGACAGCACATCATGTACGTTTGCATTGTCAATCTGTGCGTTGTCTTGCGGCCGGTTGTCGTTCAGCATCAGGTGGATGTTCTGCAACGTGCCGAATGGGTCGCCATCCTCACTGCCTCCATCGCTTTGCCTGAACACATTCGGATAACGCTGCATCAGCATCGCTTCAACCGTATGCCACCACATCGAATACACGAGCGCTTCGGCAGCATCCACACTCCTCACTTCCTCATTCAGCAGTGGCAAGATGGTGTCGAAGTGCGCCAGGTTACGGTCTGTTTCGTACAGTCGCATCTGCACGTCGGTCTTGTAATACTCGATGAACGACATGTCGCGTATCATAGCATCCACTTTCGGCGGATTTGGAACCACGTCAGGCGCTGTTTCATACAGCCACGAAAAGCGGTCGCAGAAATCGGCCAATTCATGCTTCAGAAGTGAGAAAATCTTCCCGTCATGCACAAACTTATACATACCTCCATCAGACGTGACGATTTTCACGCCAGTGAAATGACAGAACATGATGACGAGGAACTCCTCGCGCGACAAGTTCTCCAACATGAATTTCGCCACGAAACGGAAGTCATCAAGGCTAAGTTCCGCCCAACTTACAGGTGCTTTCAGTTCAATCGCTTCCATTATAATAGGTTTGCTACGGTTCCGTCACCGAGTGAAAATTCAGGTCTGTTGTATTTGTCAGATGCCACGAAATCAGGGAAGCTGCTCTCATGCTTCATCATGTATGAACGCGCCTCAATGCTGTGCCGCACCGCTTCATCGTTCTTGCCGAATGCTTCGGCAGCCACGGCCATTCTCACTGAGGTTCAGTGAGTTTTTTTGTTAGAAGAGTGGCTTCGGCTGCTCTTTTTTACTTGATTATTCCAAATACTACGCAGATTAATAGAACAGCACAGATTACGAAAAACAAGTAAATAGGTATAATGGCAATAAGGTAAGTCAGGAATTTTATCATCCCATCTGAAAGTATTCCTGGTTTCGTGTTGAGTGTCCCTTCCTTGAACCTCTTGTTTATGAAAAAGGATAAGCATATTGAAAAGACAAAAAGGACAAACCAAACTGAAAGAGCGATGATGTTGCCTATTGAATTGGTGTATGAATATGGCGAGAATAAACCCCAGCAAAGAAAAAGATACAATTCCAATAAAAGGAGTCCAGCCATTATACAATCACCTGGATACCTGTATTTTCTAGTACTAGTACTCTTGCCAGAAAAATCCATAATCCGGAATTTCTTCTTCTTGCTTTCCTCAATTAGACACTGTGCCATCCTCTGAAATAACATACCTGGTGAATTATTTGGATTATGCAAAAATAGGAAAAAGCCGTGACACTCACGGCTTTTTCTTGTTTATAGATAGCTGCAATTCCTACGGCTTGGCCTTGGCCAGACGCAGCAATTTCAGTATTTTCAGTGGTTTGTTGTCGTCGCGTTTCTTGAGGTTGATGGCGAGTCCCAGTTTCTTGCAGATGGGGATGCTGAAGGTCTCCACAAACTCGATGAGCGTGCCGTCAGGGTCTTCGACGTAGGTGAAGTGCCCGTTGGCATCGCCCATGTCGAAGTCCTCGCCGCTGTCACATACAAACGGATGTCCTAGCGCTTCGGTCTGCTCCTTGACAGCATCCATGTTGCGCACGTCGAAGCAAAGGTGGATGAATCCAGGGTCGCCCCAATAGCGTCCATCACGGAGTTGCCGGCCTTCAACGTCAAGGTTTTGGACGAGTTCGATGTGTGATGTTCCCATCACTCGGCTGAGAGGCCCATCAATGGGCTTTGAACGCTCCAAGATGACACGCCGAAGTGTATGCTCTCCGCCAGGAACCCCTTTCAAGTCGGCGAAGTAACCCGTGTGGTCGTAAGCGACTTTGTCGTAGTCCAAAAGCTTGCCGTAGAACTCAATGGAACGGTCCATGTCGCTGACACCTATTGTCACGCCATTGGCGCCACCGGTTGTCTTCTTCTCGTTGATGAAAACGTAGTTGTCTTCTTCGATTTCAAAGAGGTTGCCGTAAGGGTCTTTCATGAAGAAATGCTTGTAACCGAATGGCGTTTCGCTGATTTCGGTTATGACATTGAGACCTTTACTAGTAAAGGTTTTATATGCGTTCTGTATGTCGGCAGTCTTGATTTTCGCCACCAAGATGCCGTAATCGCCAAGTCGAAGCGGCTCTTTCAGGTAGTTGAGCTCGCGGCCTTTGGGTTGCCATATCTCGAAACCGCCACCACCGCGGATGTTGAAAGCCATTATGGCGCGTCGGGACTGTGGCCTGCCGCCCGTGTAGGGCAACATTCGTTCTGCAACGCCTTCTGCGTCAACGATTTTTATTTCATAGCCGAAATTGTCATAGTACCATTTCCAGGCTTCAATGACATCGGCAACGCCTATGCCGACTTGCTGTATACCGCAAATTACTTTTTCTTTCATGACGGTTTGGAATTTCAGGATTTAAAGATTTAAGGATTTAAGATTGGCGGGAAAATAAAGTGCAATTAGGTGGCTGATATTTTCCTTGACAATTTGTAATACAAGCCAAGGCAATATTTGTGAATGTAGGCCATGAGCAATTCCTTCTTGCCGATTAACTTTCTGTGTTTCTGTTTTTTAATTGCACGTACTGCTATGGCACCGCATTTTTCAACCGATAGACCTGTAGCTTGACCGGCGTCCATCTTGGCATGTGATGAGCCGTCGCCATGCAGAGCGCTTTTGCTGATTTGTGTGTTGATTCGACCCGGAATGAGGAAGGTGACATTGATGTTGTCGTATTCCAGTTCCAACGATTCGTAGAACCCGAATAGGGCGTGTTTGGCTGCGCAATAGGCTGAACGCAAAGGAAAACCGAATAGGCCCGACAGAGAAGTGGTGACGCTAAACTGCACATGCTCAGATGTTTTAATCATGTCCTTGAATTTCTTTACGAGGTAAACACCGCTCAAGAAATCAATCTTCATGATTTTTTCATCGACGGAGAAATCGGTTTCTAGAGCCTTCTCGCGTTGCGAGATGCCTGCGTTGAGCACAAAGAGGTCGATGGTAAGACCTAATCCTATGACGAAATCATAGAGCTGGTCGATGGATGAATAGTCGTCCAGTTGCGTTTCGGTTGCGAAGGCTTTCACTCCGAGTTTTTCGCACGATTTCTTTGTCTGATTCAGGTCGTCAATGCCTAAACCGGTGAGAACCAAGTTGCATCCTTCTTTTGCAAGATGCAATGCGATGGATTGCCCGATGCCCGTGCCACCGCCTGTGACGAGGGCTGTTTTCCCTTTTAGATCTAACATGTCACAAAGATAAGACTTCTTTTTTAAACCAAGCGGCTCTTTCGCAACTTTCTCCCGTGTTGAGCAATACGCAATCGCCGTTGTGAATCAGGCCTTCTCCCAAAGCCTTGAAAAATCCTGCGTAGCAAACCATGGATGCTGGACCTAACAAAATTCCTTTCTGTTGCATCATTTCCTTGCCGAATTCAGGCAACTCCGATTCCTTGACACGTAGGAAATCACCTCCGCTTTTACGGACGAGCGGTGCAACTAATGGATAATTGCCGGGATTGGCTGCTGTCAGAATGCCAATGTTGGTCTTGAGGTCTTTCTTCGCTTCGTAATCATGTTCCCATCCTTGCGGGAAATCATGGGCTTTTGCCTTTTCCCAAGCCGTGACCATCGGGTCGCATTCGTCTTGCTGAACCAACAACATTCTCGGTAGTTTCAAGTCGGTGCGTCCGGCTTTTTGCAAATCGTTGAATCCTTTTTCGAAAGCCAAAGGACTTGTTCCGCCAGCTACGGCTTGCATATAGACGGTTGGCATTTTGCCGATTTGCCTTAGACATTCGAAGACCAGGGTGCGTTTCGATTCGATGCGCAAAGGATCGGTGTTGCCACCGCTAATCAGCACCTGGTTGGCTTTGTGATAATCTGCTGCTTCTGCTTTTGCAGCACCATACCCACTGGCTGAAACGGTGATGTCTTGCCCGACATTCTTAATCGCTTTGATAGAACCTTCGTCGATGAAAGAGGGAGCAAATTCATGGAAACTGATGCCGGCTTTTGCCAGATAGGTGGCGAACGAAACACCAGCGTTTCCTGTAGAGGCGAGGCAATATTTCTTGATTCCGTTTTCCTTCAACACGCTGGCAGCCAATGCTGCGCTGATGTCCTTAAAGGTTCCTGAACCGCCGTTTCTGTCGTTACGGCAAACATAAACCTCGCAATTGATTCCGTATCTTTTTGCTTCTTCTTCTAGTTTTTCCCATCGCTCGATGGGGACAAGTCCTTCATTGCATGTGACGATGTTTTCTGGGTTTTCAATAGGAAGATAATCGAAATACAGGTGCTGATAATCTTCGTGAACTTTGGGCATTTTACTAAAGTCGGGCAGTGCCTTGTTTTCGTAGTCAACTTCGGCGTAAGTCGAACCGCAACTGCATTTCTGGTCTTGCGCGAACCAAGTCTTGAAGTCACCGATGACTTTGCCGCATTTTTTACAGACGATTTGATATTTCATTGTGTATTAGCCTTTTTTGTCAATCCATTTCCATAATCTGAACATGAGCCAACCCCAACCTAAGAAAAGGACGATATGCACCCAGCGAGGTATGGCAGTTTGGTAAACACTGCCGTTGTCGATTTTTTCGTAGTCGGGGATGTCGGCGTAATAATAGGCACCGGCACCGAAGTCGAGGCTATCCACAAGCCCCAGCCCGTTTGCCATGATGTAGAGTGCGACTATCACGGTCGCAACGGTGACCATGATAGTCGTGATTTTGAATATTTTGTGTGCTTTTGTCATTGCTTAGTCAAGAACGGGAATTGGGAAGAACTTGCCGGATAAGAGGAACCACACGGCAAAGAATGTCAGCGCGATGTTGAACACTTGGCCGACTATGTAAAGCCAAAGCACCTTGCCGCCTTGCATCTGTTTGGCGATGGCCTTGAAATTGGTGTCGAGCCCGATGCTGGTGAAGGCAAGCACGAAGGCCCAGTTCTTGAATTGGTCGAGCACCTTGTTGATGGCGCCTACATTTTCGGCTCCAAAGGCAGGCTGAATGATGAATGATGCAATCAGCGAAGCAGCGAAGAAACCAAGGATGAATTTCGGGAATCTGACCCAGATTTCGCTTGCGCCGACTTTCTCCGTGCCGTTCTTGTCAACTTTTGTGGCAAAGAAAATGGCAACGAAGAATGCGATGAATCCAATCAGGATGTTTTGGATTGACTTTACCAAAACAGCAGCTTTTTGTGCTTCTTCGCCAAGTGCAGTACCGGCAACCACAACAGCTCCTGTGCTATCGACGGTGCCACCGATGAGCGAACCGCCCATGATTTGGCTCATGCCGGTCCATTTGATGATCATGGGTTCGAAGACCATCATCAGAATGGTGAAGATGATGGAAACCGAGATGGCGGCCGAAAGGTCTTCTTTCTTGGCTTTGGCGGCGGCTCCCGTGGCGATGGCGGCACTTGTTCCGCAAACGCTTGTTGCGGATGCAACGGTGATTACCAAAGGTTTGTTGTCGATTTTGAGGATTTTTGTGCCTAACCACCACATGAAGATGATGACGATTGGCGTCACAATCCAGGCGATGCCGAGACCGTAAAGGCCGAATTTGGCAATGTTGGAGAATAGGACCGAGAAGCCCATGATGACCAAGCCTGTCTTGATGTAGAACTCAGTCTTTACGGCTGGTTTAAGCCATTCGGGTGTGCCAATTGTATTGGAAATGATGAGGCCGATGAGCAAAGCCCAAAATGCCCATTCGAGATAACGGTTCAAGGTGAACTCGGCGCTTATCCAGCGCACAATGATGGAGATGATGAACAAGCCGATGAATGCCGGAATGTATTTTTTAACGCTTTCTCCCATCAGTTTTACGCCCATGGTGAATAAGATGCCCAAGACCAAGAATGTGCGCAACAGTTTGACGAAGAATGCACCATTAAGTTGCGCTCCCATCGATTCGGCAAAGGTGCCTTTGTCTTCCCAAGTGTACCATGTGCTGAACTTTGCAGCCGAAAAATCGAACCATCCGGTAAGAACGGCAATACAAGCTATTGCAATAACAATGAAGCCAAGCCAGCAGGCTAACCAATCTTCTTTTTTGTAGAGTTCCGACCAATTTGTGTTTTTTGCCATGACTTTAGATTTTAGAATTTATAGGATAAAATGGCAGCAAAACGGTGCGAATCGTCACTGTTTTTGTGCTGGATGTAAGAATAATCGAGTTTGAAATTGACATTTTTCCAAGGCCAATAGTTGACACCTATAGTATAATAGGTGGCATCGTTTTCCACTTCCATGTCCTTGACGAATTTCTCGTAACGGATGACTGGCATGAGTTTTTGCGGATTGTCTTCGTTGCCAAAATGAATCCAATATCCAGCCACGGCATAATAGCCATTGCTGTTGAAAAGGTTTTCCGTGTAGAGGTCTTCATTTATTACATTTTGGTCTTGAACAGCCTTTCCCGTCTCGCCACCGATATACTCGGCACGGAATAGGAAGTTGTTTGCGTCGTATTGTGCGCCAAAACTATAGCGGTTGCGGGTAAGGTCAATGTTGTTGAAATGTTTCCCGTAATAATACGAGCCGGTGAGCGTCATTCCTTTTATCCAAGGGTGAAATTCCAAGCGTCCGACAACGTCCTTGCGGTTGTTATTATCGACCACGTTGATGCCGTTGCCGTTGAAAATGCCGATGCTATAGCCAATCAGCGAGAAGTCTTGGTTTTCAAGCTTGAACAGGCTGCCGGTAGCCATCACGCCGATGTCGCGGCCTTGTTTGCCAACGCCGCTGACGTCATCGTAGCCGCTGAGGGCTTTTACCGTTTCGCCATAATCGAAGATTTCGAGATTGACGGGATTGATGGGGCTTTCCAGAGTGAAAGGCGTCTTGAACTGACCGACTTGAACGGCAAATTCAGGGCATGCCTTGATTTTGATGTAAGCATCGACGAGGATAGGTGAGCTTACCCAGTCACCTTGGATTTTGTACGAAACATGTTTGCCCAAATTGCCATCCACTGACATGCGTACGCGACGCATTCTAAGTGTGTTGCTCTCTACGTTCATGTCTTTGTCGGCATTCAACTGATACAGCCCTTGAACGAAGCCGGAGATTTTGGGCATGTACGTTGATGTTTCATTTTGCGTTTTGTTTTTGGGTGATGATTGTTCTTGAGCATCAAGTTGAAATGAAAATGCAATCATCAGAATTCCAATGAATAATGCAGTTTTTTTAATCATGATTTTCTCTTTTTTTGTTGTTTGTTCGATATTTTCAAGGCGCAAAAATAGTTTATTTTGTTAATAGTACAACAATATATAGTAAATTAATATACCAAATAATTATTTATACGGTAAATCTATATCTAATAAAAACATTTACTATCTTTGCGGCTCAAATAGAAAAAGGAAAAACGAACTTAAAATATAACACTATGGATATTTTTGAAAGGATTTCGAAAGATGCCGGAGGCCCGATTGGCCAGTATCGTGACCGTGCTGATGGTTATTTTGCTTTCCCGAGATTGGAAGGTGAGTTGGGTCCGAACATGCGTTTCAACGGCAAGGATGTGCTTTGCTGGAGTTTGAACAACTATCTTGGCTTGGCCAACCATCCAGAAATCAGAAGGGTGGATGCTGAAGCTGCAGCCCGATGGGGCTTGGCGGCTCCTATGGGAGCGCGAATGATGTCGGGACACACGCGCATGCACGAGCATTTCGAGCATGAGCTGGCCGATTTCGAGAAAAAGGAAGCGGCTTATTTGTTCAACTTCGGCTATCAAGGCATTTTCTCCACTTTGGACTCGTTGCTGACACGCCATGATGTGCTGATTTTCGATGCTGAAATTCATGCTTGCCTTCAAGATGGCAAACGCCTCCACATCGGCAAGTCGTTCTCGTTCAAGCACAACGATATGGCAAGCCTTGAGCAGAAGCTGAAGGTGGCAACGGAAGTAGTGAAGGAAACCGGAGGCGGCATTTTGGTCATCACCGAAGGTGTGTATGGCATGACGGGTGCCTTGGGCGATTTGGCTGGCATCGTGGCCTTGAAGCAGAAATATGACTTCAGAATCCTCATCGACGATGCCCATGGCTTTGGTGTCATGGGACCTAATGGCCGTGGCACTTCCGAACATTTCGGCGTCATGGACCAGATTGATTTATATATAGGTGCCTATGCAAAGGCGATGGCTATCATTGGCGGCTTTGTGGCTGGCCCGAAATGCATCATCGATTACTTGCGCTACAACATGCGCTCGCAAATGTATGCCAAGTCGTTGCCGTTAGCCATTGTGGAAGGCTGCGAGAAAAGGCTTGAGATCATCCGTAGCACTGAGGGCGACCAACTCCGTGCGCAATTATGGAAGGTGACACGCGCCTTGCAAAATGGATTCAGACAACTGGGCTTCGACATCGGTCCTGCCGAGGCTTGCGTGACTCCGGTACATGTGCAAGGTAGTGTGGTTCAAGCTACCAAGATAGCCATGGACTTGCGCGAAAATTACCGTATCTTCTGCTCGGTGGTCATGTATCCCGTCATACCAAAAGGAATGATTATCTTCCGTATTATACCAACGGCTGCCCACAACATGGAGCAGGTTGAATACACACTCAACGCCTTCGCCGAAGTGAAGCATAAGCTCGAACAGGGATATTACGATGGCGACGAGATACCTAATATGGCTATTCTCTGATAGTTATCATTTATCGATTCATAAAGGCTGCCACGATTTCCTCCAACCATTTCCGGTCGGAGGAATCGAAGGTGGCCAGATGTTCGCTGTCGATGTCCAAGACGCCTGCCACTTCGTCGCCATCGAAGATGGGCACCACGATTTCGCTTCTCGACTCGCTGCTGCAAGCTATGTGACCTGGGAATTTTTCTACGTCGGGCACCACCAGGGTTTTGCGCTCTTTCCATGCCGAGCCGCACACGCCTTTGCCGAAGCCTATGCGGGTGCAAGCTACCGGCCCTTGAAACGGACCTAAAACCAACTGTCCGTCCATTACTCGGTAGAATCCGGTCCACCAAAATCCAAATGTCTCATGAATCAGCGAGGCTATGTTGGCCATGTTGGCGATGGTGTCGCTTTCGTCGGAAACCATTGCCTTTACCTGCTTTAGCAGTAAGCGGTATTTTTCTTCTTTTTCTCCATTTTCCATGCTGCAAATTTAGGAATAATTCATTACTTTTGCGCTCCGTTTCAAAAAACACGATTAGCAATGAAAAACGAAATACCAGTACTGCTGCTCACAGGTTATCTCGGCAGCGGAAAAACCACTTTGGTGAATAAGATTTTGTCGAACCGCAAAGGTATAAAGTTTGCCGTCATCGTCAACGACATTGGCGAGGTGAACATTGATGCCGACCTCATCCAGAAGGGTGGCGTGGTCGATAAGAACGACGACAGCCTCGTGCCGTTGCAGAATGGTTGCATCTGCTGCACGCTGAAGATGGACCTCGTGAAGCAACTCTCCGACATCACCGCCATGCACCGTTTCGACTATATCGTCATCGAAGCTAGCGGCATTTGCGAGCCGGCCCCGATTGCACAAACCATCTGTTCAATCCCACAAATGGGTTACGAATATGTGAAGGACGGTGTGCCGCGCCTTGACAGCATCGTGACGGTGGTTGATGCTCTCCGTATGCAAAGCGAGTTTGGCTGTGGCGACAATCTGGTGAAAGAGAATATCGATGAAGATGACTTGGAAAACCTTGTCATCCAGCAGATTGAGTTCTGCAATATCATCTTGCTCAACAAGGCTTCGGAAGTCACGCCCGAGGAATTGGGCCGCGTGCGTAGCATCATCCGCGCCATCCAACCTAAGGCCGAGATTATCGAATGCGACTATGGCGATGTTGATTTCGACAAGATTCTGAACACCAATAAGTTCGATTTCGAAGATGTGGCCACTTCCGCTACTTGGATTAAGGCTGTGGAAGGCCCTCATCCTGATGATGACGACGATGATGACGACGAAGAGGAAGAAGGACACGAGCATCATCACCATGAACATGAGCACGAACACCATCATCATCACGACCACGAAGGCGGTGAGGTGGAGGAATATGGCATCGGCACCTTTGTATATTATCGCCGCGAGCCGTTCAACATGGGCCGTTTCGATGAGTTTGTGGCCCGCAAGATGCCGAAAAACGTCATCCGTGTGAAAGGCATCTGCTATTTCCGTAGCGAGTTCGACACCTGCTACATCTTCGAGCAGGCGGGCAAGCAGATTTCGCTCAGCGATGCGGGGCTTTGGTTCGCTACCATGCCCGACGACGAACTGGCCGATATGATGGACCGCGAGCCCACCTTGCGCCGCGATTGGGACGAGCGCTATGGCGACCGTATGCAGAAACTTGTCTTCATCGGTCAGCACCTAGACAAAGAGGCACTCATCCGCGATTTGGATGCCTGCCTGACGAAATAAGGGACAATTTTTTTTCAAAAAATGAAAAAAAACCTTGTCAGTAAATAAAAAAGTTGTACTTTTGCACCCGCATTCAGCAATGAATGATGTCGAGTGGTGTAATGGCAGCACTGCAGATTTTGGTTCTGCCTGTCAAGGTTCGAATCCTTGCTCGACAACTTAAGGTGGAAGAAAAGTGACCTGCTACTTTGAGTAACAGGTCGCTTTGTTTATATAACTTAAACAAAAACAACATGATAACAAAAGAACAAATTGCAGCCATTTGCGAAGAAGCCCTCACCGAAAGCGACCGTTTTCTGGTGGAAGTGAAAATCAAGCCAGGTAACATCATCGAAGTGTATGTGGATGCCGACTCGGCCGTCAACATCGACCATTGCATCGAAATCAGCCGTTTCATCGAGAGCAAACTCGACCGCGATGTGGAAGACTTCGAACTCAGCGTCTTCTCGTGGGGCCTTTCGGGCGCTCTCCGTATGGATCGCCAGATGCAGAAATATCTCGGCAAGGATGTGGAAGTGAAGTCGAAGGAATTGGGCAAAATCCAAGGCAAACTGGTGAGCTTCGATGCCGAAAAGGCCGAAATCGAACCCGTCAGGAAGAAGACTTCCAAGAAGAAAGCCGTCGAAGAAGGCAATGTGGTGGTTGAAAGAAAGTCGGCCGAAATTAAGCCTGCTATCGTGTTTTAAGATATACCGCAGATTTCAATTCAACGATTAAAACAATAAACAATCAATATACAATGGACAACAGTAAATTAGTTGAAACTTTTTCCGAGTTTAAGGAATTCAAGAACATCGACCGTGAGGCCATGATGCGCATCATCGAGGACGTGTTCAGAAGCACATTGAACAAGAAATTCGGCGTCGAAAACACCGAAGAGTTCATCCACATCATCGTGAATGTTGACAAGGGTGACTTCGAAATCTACCATAACCGCTTGGTAGTTGACGATGATGAACTCGTCGATCCAGCCCGCGAAATCAAGTTGTCGGAAGCCATTCTCATCGAGCCTGACTTTGAGGTGGGCGACGAAGTGAGTGAAGTGCTTCGCGTTGAAGACTTTGGCCGTCGCGACATTCTGGCTTTGCGCCAAAACCTGCAAACCAAGATTTCCGAATACGAGAAGGAAAACATATTCCTTAAATATAAGGAAAAGGTGGGCGAAATCATTACCGCCGAAGTGGCTCATGCATGGAAACGCGAAATCGTCGTCGTCGATGAAGATGGCGTTGAGCTGAGTTTGCCACGCGCCGAGCAGATTCCGAACGACATTTATAAGAAGGGCGATACCATCCGCGCCATCGTCAAGAGCGTGGAGAGCGTCAATGGTTCACCTGTCGTCGTGCTGTCGCGTACTTCCGAAATCTTCCTCCAGCGTTTGCTTGAAGCCGAAGTGCCCGAAATCTACGATGGTCTCATCACCATAAAGAAGATTGTCCGCGAGCCAGGCCAACGTGCAAAGATTGCCGTTGAATCATACGACGACCGCATCGACCCAGTGGGCGCTTGCGTCGGCATGAAAGGCTCACGTATCCATGGCATCGTGCGCGAACTGCGTAACGAGAACATCGATGTCGTCAACTGGACGACCAATCCTCAGCTGTTCATTACCCGTGCCTTGAGCCCTGCCAAGATTTCGAGCATCGTGCTCAGCCCCGATAACACCATGGCTAACGTGTATATGGAAAACGACCAAGTCAGCCTCGCTATCGGTAAGGGCGGCTACAACATCAAGCTTGCTGGTAAGCTGACGGGTTACGAAATCGACGTCTATCGCAACAGCGAAGCCAATAGCAGCGAAGAAGACGTTGACCTGCAGGAATTCTCCGACGAAATCGACCAATGGGTTATCGATGCCCTTGTCCACATGGGTTGCGATACCGCTAAAAACGTGCTCTCCTATACTCCAGAAGTGGTGGCCTCGCGTGCCGACCTCGAAATGGAAACTGTCAGAGATGTGTTCCGCATCCTGAAAGCTGAATTTGAATCTGATGCCGAGTGATGCTAAGGCGTTAATAATAAACGAGAAACAAAGAGAAAAGAAACTATGTCCGAAGAAACAAATGTAACCATTCGATTGTCGAAAGCGGCAAGAGAATTTAATGTGGGAATGGGCACCATTTTGGAGTTCCTCGCCAAAAAGGGATTCCAGGTGGACTCATCACCCAACACGAAACTCACATCAGAGATGTATGGGTTGCTCGTGAAAGAATATCAGGGCGAAAGGGAAGTGAAGAACGAGGCCAAAAAATTAGGCGACCTCTCCTATAAGGGTGGTACTGTTTCCGTTGACTCGGCTTTGCAATCATCGAAAGAAGAGGAGGAAGATAGCCACGATGAAGTGTTTATCCGTACCAACACGATTTCACATACCAAGAAAGCTAACGTAACGCCTGAACCTGCCTCGGTTGAACCTGAAAAGGAAACTCCAGCTATGCCTGAACCTGTTGCTGCTGAACCAGAAGAAGTTGCTCCAGCTGTTTCCGAACCAGAGAAAACTGAGCCTGCCAAACAGGAAATTGTTGAGCCAAAGCAGGAAGTCGCTGAACCGATTGCCGAAACTGTGGTTGATAGCAATGAATCACCACTTAAGGTGTTGGGTAAGATTGACCTCGACAGCTTGAATGTGAAAACTCGTCCTGACAAGAAGAAGAAAGAAGACAAGAAGAAAAAGGAAGAGAAGAAACCTCAAGCCAAGACGGAGAAGCCTCAGGAAAAACCTCAGCCTATGCCTCAAGAAAAGCCTCAGGAGAAGAAGCCTCAACCAGTGAAAAAGGAAGAGAAACCTGTTCAACCGGCGAAACCTGCCGAGACGAAGGAACCAAGGTTCATCAAGACCGAGGTGCAGAAACTCGAAGGCCCGAAAATTTTGGATAAGATCGAATTGCCAGATGAGAGAAGACGCAGCAAGGCTACTCCAGATGCTTCCAACGACAAGAAGAAGAAACGCAAGCGCATAGCAGGCAAGCCAGAAGGTTCGTCGGAAAACCCAACCGATTACAAGCCTCAGGGCAACCAAGGCGGCAAGAATGGTAAGGGTCCGAAACCACAAGGCGGCCAAGGCAATCAAGGCGGTCAAGGTGGCGATGCCAAACGTGCAAAAGACGGTGGCAAACCATCGAAGAAAGACCGTTTCAAGCCGAATAAGAAGGAAGAGAAAGTCGAACTGAGCGAAGAGGAAATCTCGAAGCAAATCAAGGATACTTTGGCTCGCTTGTCGCCAATGGGTAAGTCGAAGACCTCGAAACACCGTCGTGAGAAACGTCAGCAGGTGGCTGGCAACATGATGGAAGAGATGATGCGCCAAGAGGAAGAATCCAAGGTGCTGAAGGTGACCGAATTTGTCACCGCCAACGAATTGGCAACCATGATGAACGTGCCTGTCGTCAAGGTCATCGGTACCTGCATGAGCCTCGGTATGCCTGTCTCCATCAACCAGCGCCTCGATGCTGAAGCCCTCTCGGTGGTGGCTAGCGAATTTGGCTATACCGTCGATTTCGTCAGCGCCGACGTGCAAGAGGCTATCGCTGAGACGGAAGAAGAGGATAGGGAAGAGGATATGGTGCCTCGCGCTCCTGTCGTCACCGTCATGGGTCACGTTGACCACGGTAAGACCAAGCTTTTGGACTACATCCGTAACACCAACGTGGTGGCTGGCGAAGCTGGTGGTATCACCCAGCATATCGGTGCATACGAGGTGACTACCGAAAGCGGAAAGAAGATTACCTTCCTCGATACGCCTGGTCACGAAGCCTTTACTGCTATGCGTGCCCGTGGTGCCAAGATGACCGACGTGGCCATCATTGTCATCGCTACCGATGATAACGTGATGCCTCAAACCGTTGAAGCTATCAACCATGCCCAAGCCGCTGGCGTGCCTATCGTGTTTGCTCTCAATAAGATTGATAAGCCTACTTCGCAACCTGACAAGATTCGTGAACAGCTGTCGAAGATGAACATCCTCGTCGAAAGTTGGGGCGGTAAGTATCAGGAACAGGAAATCGCAGCTAAGATTGGTCTGAATGTCGATCAACTGCTTGAAAAGGTGTTGCTCGAAGCTGAGTTCTTGGATTTGAAGGCTAATCCTAACAAGTTGGCCAAGGGCACTGTCATCGAATCGGCTTTGGACAAGGGCCGCGGCTATGTGGCCAAGATTCTGGTGCAAGGCGGTACGTTGCGCGTTGGCGACATGGTGCTGGCTGGCACTACCTATGGTAAGGTGAAGGCCATGTTCAACGACCACAACCAGAAGATTACGGAAGCTGGTCCATCAACGCCTGTGCTTTTGCTCGGCTTGAATGGCGCTCCACAGCCTGGCGACGGCTTCAACGTGATGCTCGACGAGCGTGAAGTGAAGGAAATCGCCAACCGTCGTGAACAGCTGCAGCGCGAACAGACACGCCGCACCAGCCCACATATCACCTTGGATGAAATCGGTCGTCGTATCGCTATTGGCGACTTCAAGGAACTGAATATCATCGTCAAGGCTGACGTGGACGGTTCGGTCGAAGCTCTGTCCGACAGCTTGCTGAAGCTTTCCACCGAAGAGGTGCAAGTCAATGTCATCCACAAGTCGGTGGGTGCCATCAGCGAGTCGGATGTCATGCTGGCTTCGGCTTCCAATGCCGTCATCGTGGGCTTCAATGTGCGTCCTACGGCTCAGGCACGTAAGATGGCCGAACAGGAAAAGATTGATATCCGTCTTTATTCCATCATTTATACCGCTATCGAAGAAATCAAGGCCGCTATCGAAGGTATGTTGGCTCCTGAAATCGAAGAAGTGGTCACTTGCAACATCGAAATCCGCGAGACCTTCAAGATCAGCAAGGTCGGAACGATTGCAGGTTGCATGGTGCTTGATGGCAAGGTCACGCGTAACACGAAGATTCGCGTCATCCGCGATGGTATCGTGGTCTATACCGGTTCCCTCGGTTCGCTCAAGCGCTATAAGGACGACGCCAAGGAAGTGGCTGCCGGCATGGAATGCGGCTTGAACATCGAGAACTTCAACGACATCAAGGTCGGCGATATCATCGAAGGCTACACCATCAAGGAAATCGCCCGTAAGCTGTAAGAAATCATTTTGGATTATATGCTGTAGAGACGTAGCGCGCTACGTCTCTACTTTTTTATAACATTTTCACCACCTTCAGCAACTGTTCGCCTAAGCCGATGGTGTAGCCTTGGCTGACGAAGACCACTTCGTTGTTTGAGTTGGCAATGATGAAAACAGGCAGGTTGGCATTGGTCAGATGCAGGTTGCTGACGATTTCGTCTAACATCGTGCCTGGGTTGATGCCGTAGGTGATGTTGTTGGGCAATTCGTTGAAATTCTTCAGTTTGAATTTCGAAAAGTCTTCGTTGTTGTTGAACATGAAGAGCATCTGCAAACCGCAGTTCTCGAAATCGTTCCTGAAAGCGGAGATGTCTTGCATGGCATGTGTCGTTGGCTCGCTGCCTTGGTCAAGGATGCCGAGGATGTAGAAGTTGCGTCCCGAGATGTTGAGTACGCTCTTTTCTTCTCCGGTTTCGGCCAAGTTGAAGCGGCTTTCGGCATTGAAGTTCCCGATAGTGCTCACCCCGTTGACGGGTTGCCGCAAGATGAGGCTGACCGTGGTAGTTTCGCCTTCGCGGATAGTGAAGAACTCGCTGTGGGTCAAGGCGGTGCCGTTGCTCAGACGGGTGCCTGAAGTGAGGATGTAATAGCCTGCATCTAAAGGCGTTGGGTGGTCGAAACTTGAAAGTGTCATGCCGTCGTCGATGCCCGGGTCTTTGGCATCGTAGGCCAAAAGGTCGAAGCTGTTGCCGTTGAATCTCTTGATGCTGAAATGGGTGTAGTATTTCGGGTCGGCCACAGCGGTGCCTTCATAGTGGATATCGAGATATCCTGTGGCGTTGGTGATGGGCTTCGAGGCTTCGAAATCGACGGGAGTCCAGGCTCCGTTGTAGTATTGCACTTTGCCTGTCACGGGATTGACTTGTGCGGCGATGCCCAGACTGCGTGCCATGGCCACAAAGAAGATGTCGCGCGAATGACTGTCGGCTACACGGACTTTCAGCACACCGGTTGGGAAAATAGGTATCTGCCTGATGTTCAAGGCTTCGTTGATGGTGATGTTTTGCTTCACCCAATCAATCAGTCTTTGAGGGTCAGCCCTGAAAGCATCGGCTTCTTCTTGGCTGAAGAACTTCGAAAATTCTTCCTTGTAGGGACGAATCATCTCGTTGCTGACACGTGGGTTGAGGATGAATTGTGCAAAGAGTTCGCTGTCTTGGTCGGCGGTGAAGTCGAGGTGGTCGATGAGAACTTCTAAGCTGACGTCGCGTAGGTCTTTGTCGGAGATGTTCTGCAGCAGGTCGAGGGCCTTGTTGAACTGTCCTTTGCCTTCGGCGTATTTCATGAAATCGGCAATGGTTTGGTAGTTGCCCCAACTTTTTTCGTAGATGCTGCAAAGGCTCTTGTTGCCTGTGTTGGCAATCAGCTGTTGCTGGTTTTGCTTGCATGAAGCGATGTAGGCGTTGCGGATGGAGTCTTCCATGGAACCGAGTCGGTCGTTTTCGGCTCTCATCTCCTCGCTGACTTCAGGCATTTTTGGGTTGGCGACAGGCGGAATTATGTCGAAGTCAAGGGTTTCGCAAAGGCCTTCTTCGTGGTCAAGGACGATGGTGACATTGTCGGTTTCGCCCGACTTGAATACTTGGAAACCGAACTTCCCGTTGTTGGCGGCGTATGCCATCATGCAGCCTAAGCCTGATGTGAGCCAGGTCTCGCCGTTCTCGTCAGTCTGTTTCGTGACGACGGTGCAAAACTCGGCGTAGTTGTAGATCTTGAATTCTACGGTGATGTTGCCTTGTGGCGCCCCTTCAGTATCCACGACTTTGAAGTTGGTCTTTGAGGTGTCGCCATAGTTGTCAACCACGTTGATTTCGGTATGGTTTTCGGTGCGCTCAATCACTTCTTCCGGACCATAATAGCGGCCAAAGACACGCGTGTGCAGCAGCAAGGCACGCGATGCAGGTTCGTTGAACCAACCAAGGTCGAGGACGGGTTCGGGTTCGCAGGCACCCAGGAAGTGCCAGCCGCCATCCACGTAGGCTTCCACCCAAGCGTGATTGTCATCGCAGTGTGCCCAGCGTGGGGTATAGACCTGTCGGGCAGGAATGCCCACGGTGCGCAGTGCTGTGACGAGGAAGGTTGACTCTTCGCCGCAGCGGCCCCACGAGGTCTTTATGGTGGCCATGGGTGAACTGGTGCGCGAGTCGCTACCTTTGTAGTTGGCTTTTTCGTGGCACCAATGGTTCACTTCGAGGATGGCATCGTAGAGGCTAAGATTTTTTACACGAGCTTTTAATTCTTCATAATAGGTGGTTCTGAAGTCATCGAGATTCTCGTTATTGGTGCGCACGGGCACAACGAAGTGGTTGAACTCGCGTTCGGGAATCGCGCTGCCCCAAGGCATCTCTTCCTTGGCGCGGAAGGCGATGTCGATGTTGTTCTTGTAGTATTCGCCGCTGTAGTCGGTGATGTCGCCGATGGGCATATAGGCGTAGAGGAACTGGAGCGCTTCGCGTTCTTTGGTACTCAATTCGGTGTCGAAGATGCTGAACAGGTCGCCATTGGGCAGCAAGCTCATCTTTTTGTTGAGGTCGGCTTCCACATTGGCGCGTTGCTGAGGGTCGCTGATGAAATGGGTTTCCTTTTGTGTGCAGGAAGCGAAAATCAGCAGAAGCGTGATGGGTAGTAAGTGTATGGTTTTCATAGTGATTTGTATTTAATTTATAAAAAAGGTGTCATGTAAATGGGGAGAAACAGGATGCCATCTTCTTCCTTTAGGTCAGCGGCATGGATGACGCAAGGTTCGGTGAGGTAGTTCCCGAATTTTTTGATGCATTTGCGCAGTGAGGAAAGCGTGTATCGTTGCGATGATTTCACTTCGATAGGTGTGATGTTATGTCTCGTTGTCAAATTGCTTTTTGCGGTCAGAAAATCGATTTCCATCCGTTCGTCGGCGTTGTCACGGTCAGAATTGCTGTAAAAATAAAGTTTGTGCCCGCTTGCCGTGAGCATTTGCGCTACAATATTTTCGATGAGCATGCCTTCGTTGACTTCGAGTTTGCCAAGGATGAGCTTTTGGTAAATTTCGGTTGGCGTGCGTCCTTTTTCATCGAAGGCATGGCTGATGAGCAGTCCGGTATCGCCCATATAGCATTTCAAGGTGTTGCGTTCCATGTTCAGACGCAAACCGATGTTGGGAGCCGTGCAACCGTAACAAACATTGATAATGGAAGCATCTGACAACCAGAAGAAAGCATCGTAATAATCGCGATATGACGCACCTGGCTGTAGGGCGGAAAGACGGAATTTCTTTTCGTGTTTTTGCAATTGTGCAGGCAGTTCGTCGAAAATGCTTTTTACCTTTAATTCTACATCGGTGGCATATTTTGCAATGTCGTTGCGGTAAATCTGAAGGATGTTGCGTTTGATGCGGTCAACTTGCTCGAAATCCTTGGTCTCCACATATTTAAGTACAGCTTGAGGCATCCCGCCAATAATCATGTAGGTGCGGAAATAGTCGATAGCTTTGCGGTGAAGGCCCCCGCCTAAAGGTTGTCTTTTTTCAAAACAGAGTTTTATGAATGGCATCAGCATTTCATTGCCCATGGCCCAAAGAAATTCTTCGAAATCCATAGGATACATCGGTATTGATTCTTCTTCTGATGGGATGACGATGTCCTTGACATTCTTTTTGATGCTGATGAGCGAGCCTGTTTCAATATAGTCAAACCGGCCATCAGCGACAAGGTATTTGATGGCGGAGCGGGCGCGCGGACACATTTGCACTTCGTCAAAAATGATGACGGATTTCCGTGGGGTGAGTTTTACGCCGTATTGGATTTGAAGGTTGGTCAGCAGGGTGTCCAAATCGTTGAGGTAGTTGTCGAACCATTCCCAAACGATGGGGGCAGCTTTGTTAAAGTCTAAGAACAGGTATGAATCGTACTCGTTTCGGGCAAATTCCTCTACGATGAAACTCTTCCCGATACGTCTTGCACCTTCAACCAAAACGGCTGTTTTCCCTCCTTGATTTTTCCAATTTAGTAACTTGTTGTAAATCTTGCGTTTCATATATTATTATGCAGCTTTTCAAGATTATCAAATGCCTTGTTTTACATCTTTTCAAGATTATTTATGCTGCAAAAATACATCTTTTCAAGATTATCGCAAGCCAAATTTTACATCTTTTCAAGTTTATTGACGAAAAAAGGCCGCATTTTCCGATGCAGCCTTGTGTATTTCGATGAAGTGAATCCTTCTTATTTGTTTCTGAACATGCTTTCCGTGCGGTCAGGTCCGTATGAGACGAAAGTGATGGGAACGCCAACATAATCTTCGATGAAACGGATGTAGTCTTCGAGCTTTTGAGGGATGTTGCCGTTGATTTTCTGCTTCCATCCTTCGATTTCGGTATAGACGGGCTCCATGGTCTCGGTGCAGGCAGCGAAAGGCAAATGCTTGGTTTCCTGTCCGTTGTAGCGGTAGGCGGTAGCCACTTTCAGGGTCTCGAACTCATCCATGACATCAGATTTCATCATCATCAAGTCGGTGACACCGCTGAGCATGACGGCATATTTCAGCGCGGGTAGGTCGAGCCAGCCGCAACGGCGCGGACGGCCTGTGGTGGCGCCAAATTCGTGGCCGTTTTGGCGTAATGTCTCGCCTGTCTCATCGAACAGTTCGGTAGGGAAGGGACCCGTGCCGACGCGTGTGCAGTAAGCCTTAAAGATGCCATAGACCTTTCCGATGCGGTTAGGTGCAATGCCCAAGCCCGAGCAAACGCCAGCGGCAATCACATTCGATGAGGTGACGAAAGGATAGCTGCCAAACTCGATGTCGAGCATCGAGCCTTGTGCGCCTTCGGCCAGCACTTTCTTGCCAGCATCCAATGCCTCGTTGATGTAATATTCGCTATCAATGAACTGATATTGTTTCAGATATTCGATGCCTTCGAACCACATCTTTTCGTATTCGGCAAAGTCAACACCGTCAAGTTGGAAACCACTCATGTCGAAGCCAAGCGATGCAATCTGTTGTAAATGTGATTCTTTCAGCTTTTTGTAACGGGCCTTGAATTCCACCGAATTGATGTCGCCAATGCGCAAGCCTTTGCGTGCGGTCTTGTCGGTGTAGCACGGACCGATGCCTTTCAGCGTCGAGCCGATTTTCATCTTGCCGAGCGATTTCTCGTTGGCAGCGTCCAAGGCGCGATGGGTAGGCAGAATGAGGTGGGCGCGGTTCGAAATCATCAGCGTGTCTTTCAGGTTGAAACCCGCTTCGTTCAAACCTTCGATTTCACCTTTTAATATATGAGGTTCGATGATGACGCCGTTACCGATGACATTGACGCAGCCTGGGGTCAGCACGCCTGATGGAATGTTGTGTAACACGAATTTGCGTCCGCCAAACTCGATGGTGTGACCGGCGTTAGGACCGCCTTGAAAACGTGCAACGATGTCGTAATTCGGGGTCAGGGCATCAACGACTTTTCCTTTGCCTTCGTCGCCCCATTGTAATCCGAGAAGTATATCTAATTTGTTCATTACTGATTTTGTTATTTGACTGTGTGACTGTGCGTTTTGTTGACTATGTGGTGTGACGCGATGAATCTAAGTGTTGAGACGCGATGAATCGACGTCTCTACTTTTATCTTTCAACTTTTCGCTTTCCACTTTCTTCCTCCCATAAAACGTCAAGGAATGGTGCGTAATCTCGACGCCAAACTGCTCTTCAATCGACTTTTGGATTTCCAGAATGCGAGGGTCGCAGAATTCGAGCACGGTGTTGTCTTCCACATCGATGAAATGGTCGTGCTGGCGGAACTTGTATGATTTTTCGTATTGCGAGCAGTTGTGCCCGAATTGGTGCTTGATGACCAACCCGCTATCCAGAAGCAATTCCATTGTGTTATACAATGTTGCGCGACTGACCAGATATTTGTTGTTCTTCATCTGGTTGTATAGCGAGTCGATGTCGAAATGACTATTGGTCGAATATATCTCTCTCAAGATGGCAAAACGCTCTGGCGTCTTGCGAAGCTTCATCTGCTGAAGATAATCGATGAAAATCTTCTTGACGGTCAAGTAAGTACTATCGATAGGCTCTTTCACTCTATTCTTTGACTAATGTTTCGGCAAAGATAATACTAAAAACTGAATGCGGGTCAGTTGATTGTTAAATCATTATTTGTTTTTTCTGACCACTTTCTGTACTTCCTTGATTTTGTTTAGTTTATCAATCAAATTGTCGAGTTCGTTGGTGTTGTGCACGAAGATGGAGAGACTGGCTTCCACGAGGTCTTGCTTGGCTTCCATGTGAAGTGAATGAAGATTGAGCTTCATCTCGTTGGAGAGCAGGTCGGTCATGCGGTTGAGCAAGCCTGCAGTATCTAAAGCGGTGATTTTCAGCTCGGCAAGGAAGGCGATTTCGCTCTTGGGTTGCCATTTGGCCTTCACGATGTTGTTGCCGTAGCGGGCTGAAAGCTGAATGGCTTTCGGACAGTTGCTGCGGTGAATCTGCAGCGGCTCGCCTGGGAAATTGAAGGCTATCACATCATCGCCAGGGATAGGGTTGCAGCAAGTGGCCACGTTGAAGTCGAACTCGCCCGACGATGAAAGCGTGTCCGTATTAGCCTTGTCTTTGTCTTTCGTGTTGTTGCCCAAAAGGCCGAAGGTGATATAGCGTACAAAGGTGTTGCCGCCAGACTGTGGTTTCAGTATGCTGCGGATGATGTTCTCGTCGATTTTGCCCGTCGCCACGAAATAGAGGAAGTCGATGGTACTGTTGAGGTGCTCTTCTTCCATAATCTTGGCACGGTTGGCTTTCGATGGGTCGAGGCCAATCTTTTGCATGATTTCGTTGAACTTGGCTTCGCCTTCGTCGCGGAACGAGCGCCGGTATTCCTTGATGCCTTCCTTTAGCTTCGACTTGGCATTGGCCGTGACGAGAAACTCAAACCATTTCTCTTGAGGATGTTGCGCTTCTGAGGTGATGATTTCCACTTGGTCGCCTGTGCGAAGCTCATGGTTGAGTTGAGCCAGCTTGTTGTTGACGTTGGCGGCGATGCTGTGGTCGCCAATTTCAGAGTGGATATGATAGGCCATGTCGAGGACAGTCGAGCCTTTGGGCAACGAAATCATCTTGCCACGAGGCGTGAAGACGAAAATCTCGTCGGAGAAGAGGTCGAGCTTGAAGTTATCGACAAATTCGATGGCGTTGTCGGCCTGGGTGTTGATGAACTCTTGCGCTTTCTTGAGCCACTCGTCGAAACCGCTCTCGATGCGCTCGTCAGTCTTGTATTTCCAATAGGCGGCAAAGCCTTTCTCGGCAATCTCTTCCATGCGCTGGCTGCGTATCTGCACTTCAACCCAATTACCGGTCTTGCTCATCACCACGGCATGGAGCGATTCGTATCCGTTGGCTTTCGGGAACGAAATCCAGTCTTTCAGCTTCTTGGTGAAAGGCTGATAGCAGTTGGTCAGGATGGCATAAATCTTCCAACATTCGATCTTTTCCTGTTCGATGGGACAATCTACAATGATGCGCACGATGAAGGCTCCATAAAGTTCTTCGAAAGGCAACTCCTTCTCTTTCATGCGTTTCCATACCGAGTTGACGGAGCGTTCAATGATGACTATGCGTGCATTGACGCCGTTTTTCTTCAACTCATCGTCGATGGGAACAATGAAACTGTGCATTTCGTTCATGCGTTGTTCGCGCACTTCCTCCATGCGTTTGCAGATGCTGTTGTAGATGGTCGGGTCGGTGTATTTCAGCGCCAGGTCTTCCAGTTCCGTCTTGATGGCATGGAGGCCGAGACGATAGGCGAGGGGAGCGTATAAATAAAGCGTTTCGGAGGCAATTTTCAGCTGCTTGTGTTTGGGCATCGAGTCGAGGGTGCGCATGTTGTGCAACCGGTCGGAAAGCTTGATGAGCACCACGCGGATGTCGTACGACAGCGAGCTGATAATCTTCCTGAAGTTCTCGGCTTGCATGCTCTCCACGTCTTCCATCTTTTCGAACTTGGTGAGACCATCTACCACGCGCGCCACTTTCTCGCCAAACATGGCATTGATGTCGTCGAGTGTGTATTCGGTGTCCTCCACAACGTCGTGAAGCAGGGCGCAGATGATGGAAGTGCGGCCCAACCCGATGTCGTTGGCGGCAATGGTGGCCACTTCGATGGGGTGGTAAATGTATGGTTCGCCCGTTCGGCGACGTTGGTTCTTGTGGGCTTCCACGGCAAAGTAGAAGGCCTTGTCAACCATTTCGAGGTCTTGCGACTCTTTTCGGGTCTGCCACGATTTAATCAGGCGACGATGTCGTCGCTCGATTTCTTCTTGTTCTTCTTGTGAGTAGGTGTCAGCTATCATGCTCCAATGTTTTTAGATTGCAAAAGTAGAGTAATTCTTTCTTACAACCGCTATTTTTTTTCTATTTTTGCGCCCAAATGAAAAATACACGAAACTTTTGTATCATAGCGCATATCGACCATGGTAAATCGACCCTGGCCGACCGTTTGCTTGAGATTACGAACACCCTCTCGCAAAAGGAACTCGTCAACCAGGTGCTCGACAACATGGACCTCGAACGCGAACGTGGCATCACCATCAAGAGCCACGCCATCCAGATGAAGTATAATTATAAAGGTGAGGAATACACTCTGAACCTTATCGATACTCCTGGCCACGTTGACTTTTCGTATGAGGTGAGCCGCTCCATCGCTGCTTGCGAAGGAGCTTTGCTTGTTGTGGATGCTACTCAAGGCATTCAGGCTCAGACGATTGCTAACCTCTATTCGGCTTTGGAACACGACCTTGAAATCATTCCGGTGATGAACAAGATTGACATGGATAGTGCCATGATCGACATCGTCGAAGACCAGATGGTGGACATGTTGGGCTGCGACCCGAGCGACATCCTAAAGGTGAGTGCCCGCACAGGCGAAGGCGTTCCTGCCGTTCTCGATGCCATCGTTGAACGCATTCCGGCACCTAAAGGCGACCCAGAGGCTCCGCTCCAAGCCTTGATTTTCGACTCGGTATTTAACTCGTTCCGTGGCATCATCGCCTATTTCCGCATCATGAACGGCACGATGCGCACCAACGACCTCGTGAAGTTTTTCGCCACGGGAAAGGAATATAATGCCGACGAAATCGGTGTGCTGCAGCTGAAGCAAGTGCCTAAAGACTCGCTCTCGGCTGGCGATGTGGGCTATATCATCTCGGGCATCAAGACCTCGAAGGAGGTGAAGGTAGGTGATACCATCACGCATGTCGAACGTCCTTGCGACGAACCGGTGGCAGGCTTCGAGAACGTGAAGCCGATGCTTTTTGCGGGTATCTATCCTGTCGATGCCGATGACTATGAGGAACTTCGTGCCTCGTTGGAGAAATTGCAGCTTAACGATGCTTCGTTGGTCTGGGAGCCTGAATCGTCGGCTGCCTTGGGCTTCGGTTTCCGCTGCGGATTCCTCGGATTGCTTCACATGGAAATCATCCAGGAACGTCTCGACCGCGAGTTCAACATGGATGTCATCACCACGGTGCCTAATGTCTCGTTCAGATGCTATAAGACTGATGGCGAGATGATTGAGGTGCACAATCCAAGCGGTTTGCCCGAAGTGACCAAGATTGACCATATCGACGAGCCATATATCATCGCACAAATCATCTCGAAGAACGATTTCACTGGCCCAATCATGACTTTGTGCATCGAAAAGCGCGGCATTCTGAAGAATCAGGTATATCTCTCCACCGACCGTGTGGAACTGACATTCCAGATGCCGTTGAGCGAAATCGTGTTCGATTTTTACGATAAGCTGAAATCCATCTCGAAGGGTTATGCCTCGTTCGACTATCATGTGGCAGGTTATCAGGAAGCTAATCTGGTGAAGCTCGACATCATGCTGAATGGCGAGTCGGTGGATGCCCTTTCAACCTTGATTCACCGCGACCATGCCTACGAATTTGGCCGTCGCATGTGCGAGAAACTGAAGGAACTCATCCCGCGTCACCAATTCGACATCGCCATTCAAGCCGCCATTGGCGCAAAGATCATCGCTCGCGAAACGGTGCGGCAGGTGCGTAAGGATGTTACGGCCAAGTGTTATGGCGGCGACGTGTCACGTAAGCGCAAACTGCTTGAAAAACAGAAAGCTGGTAAGAAGCGTATGCGTCAGATTGGCAATGTGGAAGTGCCTCAGTCAGCCTTCTTGGCTGTGCTGAAATTAGACTGATAAAGTTGCGGCGAAAAAATTTTCTTCAAAATATGCCTTCGCATTGAAAAAAGTTCTATTTTTGCAGCCGCAATCAGATGGTGGATGTAGCTCAGCTGGTTAGAGTACCGGATTGTGGTTCCGAGGGTCGTGGGTTCGAATCCCACCTTCCACCCCAAAATAAAATCGCTGTAACTTTGGTTACGGCGATTTTTTTTATTTTTGCAAATCAAACTCTACAAAAAATGGAAGAATTAAAAACTTTGTTTGATTTGTCCACGGTTGGGAACAACGAGTATCAAATTCGTTTTGATAAAATTGCGGAAGTTCTATTTTCACAATATGCCATTAAAAATGCCGGTGGCTTGACATATCGTTTTGCTGACATTGAATTCTATTACTCTGCTCCTGAACATCCTGATTTTATCGCTCATCCGCGTGCGAGCAAGTCAATGAGGTGGTATATCAACGACTTTGGAGGCATCGATATTAATTTTGAAAGTAATGCTATGAAGTCAGACCCTCATAATCCATGCAGTAAATACCAATGGAATTCCCATGCATGTTTTGGCGGAATATTGATCCGCCAGTTGGTGGCAGAGGATAGTGGAGTTGTCCTTGATGGTCCGCTGAAAGTGGCAGAACTCTTTCGTGACTTGGGCGATGTCACGGGTGGTGTGCAATTACCTACTTTGGTGAAGAAAACAACTATTTCCAATGATCAGCCTAAGAGATATATCCGCCATAATCTGGTGAGCAAACCTAACGATGAAGAGTCTTTCAAAGCAAAATTGCGTAATATTAGAACTTGGTATAGCAACGCTCCTGATTTAGAAGCTAGTATTGAAGAATATAAACGGCAAGTTGATAAATTGTATCGCTATTGCCTTCCTCGTTATTATCGCAAATGAATCTTGTTTTCAGGAGGATATTTTAGGCTTTGTTCTTGTTAATCTGTCCTTCACAAAGTTTTTTCTCGGTTTTGTGAGAAAAGATTTGGAAATGTCGAAAGAAAAATTGACCTTTGCAGCGATTGGTTATTAACTATTTGATATTTAATTAATTATGAGTAAAGTTTATTTTTCTTCTTATTTAAAGTATTATGCTTGTTGGCCTGAATTAAAGACTGCGTTGGTTGATTTAAACATTGAGTATGAACTTCTTGAAGGGACGAACGACATTTGGGTGCGTGACTTTATGCCACTTGTTTCTCCGGAAGGTAGGTATATTATCTACACTTATGCTCCTGACTATTTGCGTGACAAACCAAAGTACATAACGGATGGAAGCAAACTGATGCCAGATTCTCCATTGATTCCAAAGGATTTAGGACTGGTTTTGGATGGTGGAAATATTATTTGGAAAGGGAAACAGGTAATTTGTACGGATAAAATTTTCGAAGAAAACAGAAATGTAGATGAAGTGATAACACGAATGACAAGGACGTTGGATTATAGCCATTTGACGTTTTTGCCATGGGATAAGCATGAGCCATTTGGACATGTTGATGGCATGGTTCGGTTTGTTGATGAAAAGACTGTCGTCATGACCAATTATTGTGATTTTGATGTGGAATTTAGGCAACGATTGTTGTCTATTTTAGGTAAGAAATTTACTGTTAAAGAACTGCACTATGATGTGGATAAACCTCATAAGGATAATTGGGCATATATCAATTTTCTACAGGTTGATGATAAGTTTATTTTGCCTCGTTTGAATGCTCTTGAGGATGAACAAGCACTCGAACAAATAGCTGAAATATTTGGAGTTCCAAAAAGCAATATTCGCATGGTCGATATTCACACCATTTTGAGAAGGGGAGGTGGACTGAACTGCATTTCATGGAATGCTGCTCCAGAGAAGCTTCCTGTGAAATTAATATCTCCAAATATGGAAAATGCGTTTTCTGAAGAGGTTTTAAAAGCTGTAATTGAAAATAAGATAGGGTATGAATTGAGACCTGATTTTTGGGAAGCTTTTAATGATTCGTTTTCGTATTTTTGGAACGAGGAAGTCGGATTGGGCAATGATGTTTATGAGGGGGATATGCAAGCATCGATATGTCGGCAAATGATGGAAAAGGCTATCATTGTAGACCATGACTTTATAGATGAAATTTGCCAAATAATTCAAGATTTTATGATGGAGATTCCTGGTGTGTTTATTGAATAGTTTTCAATTCACTCTCATTCTTTTATTTTTCGTACCTTTGCCGCTCAAACTGAATGGAATGGCAAGAATAATGGCAATCGACATGGGCAGGAAACGTTGCGGCATCGCTGTCACCGACCCTTTGCAAATCATTGCTAACGGACTCACTACCGTTGCTTCGGCTCAACTTCCTGATTTTGTGGTTAATTACCTCAAGCAAGAAGAAGTGGAGTGCATTGTCATTGGGGAACCAAAGGATATGAAAAACAATCCTTCCGACTGCTCGAAATACATCGATCCTATCATCAACCGCTTGAAAAAACTGTTGCCCGACATGAGAATCGAGCGCTATGATGAGCGTTTCACCTCGGTGATGGCTCACCAAACCATGATTGACGCCGGACTGAGCAAGTCGAAACGCCAGGACAAGGAACTGGCCGATACCATTGCCGCCACCATCATCTTGCAATCTTACATGAGTTCCATCCATCGTTAACCCCAAAATCCCATAGTCAATAATTCTCCCAGTTCCCCAGTCACATAATCCCATAGTCACATAGTCCCTCAGTCCCTTAGTCACATAGTCCCTCAGTCAACAAATCAACAAACAAACACCACAACAAATGATATTACCAATCGTAGCATACGGACATCCAACCCTGAAGGCGGTTGCACAAGACATCACGCCTGATTATCCTGAACTCGAAAAGCTGCTCTCCGACATGTGGGAGACGTTGGCCCATTCCGAAGGCGTCGGCCTTGCCGCGCCGCAAGTGAACAAGTCGATTCGTCTTTTCATCGTCGATGGCAACCCGTTCTATCCCGATTATCCTGACGGAAAGGACTTTAAGCAAGTTTTTATCAACGCTGAATTGCTTGAGACCTTTGGCGACGACGTGCCTTTCAAGGAAGGTTGCCTCAGTGTGCCAAACATCTATGAAGAGGTGATGCGCCCCGATGGTATCCGCATCAAATATCTCGACGAGAATTTCGTGGAACACGTTGAAGAATTCACGGGCATCCGCGCTCGCATCATCCAGCACGAATATGACCATTTGGAAGGCCATGTGCACGTTGATCGTATTGCTCCACTTCGCAAAGTGTTGCTGCAAAGTAAGTTACGCGACATTTCGGAAGGCAAGTGCGATGTGGATTACCGCATGATTTTCCCTCGCAAGAAGAAACAACACAGATGATTTGTAGAGACGCGATTCATCGCGTCTCCTTTCACAATCCCGCAAAATCAATTCAACGAATCAACAATAAACAATTCAACAATGAAAAACACATTGAGAATTATGTTCGCCCTTGTTCTGGCATTCGGAATGTTTGCCTGTGGCGAGAAAAAGATTACCGAACAGGAACTGACGGAAATGGAAGCTACCTTGCTGAATCCTGACGAACCTGTCAATGCGGAAGCCGTGCCCGAAGTGGTGGATAAATTCTGCAAGTTTGCCGAACAGAATCCTGACGAAGCCAGTGCTCCTGATTGGCTGTTTAAGGCTTTGGACCTATCGGTCAATTTCCTCGAACCAGAAAAGACCATTGAAATTGGCGAGAAGTTCGTCCAGAATTATCCCGACAACGACAAGTCTCCGATGGTTTTGTTCGTCTTAGGCTCGATGGTCTATGATGAACAGCTCCACGATTTGGACAAGGCTCGCGAGATGTACGAGACAATCTTGAACAACTATCCTGGCAGCGATTTTGTCCCTTCGGTTGAAGCTGCCTTGAATTTCCTCGGCATGACTCCAGAAGAGATTGTCAAGGAGTTCGAGATGATGCAAGAGATGGATTCTCTGTCTGAATGATAGTCTGATTCACGCACAATCTAACAAAAGCAAACCGCACCTCAAAATGCTTTGGGGTGCGGTTTGTTTTGTATCAACCTTAACTTATTTCAGTCCAAAGGCTTTCTTGATGTCATCCACCATGTCGAGGCGTTCCCAACCGAAGAATTCGACGTTCTTGTAGATTTTGTCGTCTTCGCGGAAGGTGGTGTCGTCTTCATAGAACACTTCAACCTTGCGGGTCTCGGGCTGGCGTCCGAAGTGGCCGTAGGAAGCCGTTTCTTCGAAGATTGGGTTGGTGAGTCCGAAGCGCTTCACGATGAAGTAGGGGCGGAGTTCAACCATTCCCTGTATCTTTTGGGCAATCTCTGCATCGCTCATCTTCACATGGGCTGTGCCTTCGGTATTGACGTAGAAACCAACAGGTTCAGCCACACCAATGGCGTAGGCAATCTGCACCAGCACTTGGTCGCAAAGGCCCGAAGCCACCATGTTCTTGGCGATGTGGCGTGCAGCGTATGCTGCCGAGCGGTCAACTTTCGAGCTGTCTTTGCCCGAGAAGGCACCGCCGCCGTGGGCACCGCGGCCACCGTAGGTATCGACGATGATTTTGCGGCCTGTCAGACCGGTGTCGCCGTGAGGACCACCGATGACGAACTTGCCCGTCGGGTTGACGAACACTTTCATGCCATCGGCAAACAGCTTGCGCAGTTTGGCGGGCAGCTGTTTCTTGACGCGTGGGATAAGGATGTTGAGCACGTCGCGCTCGATGGTGTCGCACATCAGTTGGTCGGCTTCCTCTTGGGTCATCTCGCCTGTTGGCTTGACGAAGTCATCGTGCTGCGTGCTGATGACGATGGTGTCGATACGCACAGGTTTCCAACCTTCTTCGTATTCTACCGTCACTTGCGACTTGGCGTCGGGACGGAGATATTTCATTTGTTTGCCTTCGCGACGGATGGCTGCCAACTCGCGCAGCAAGCGGTGCGAGAGGTCGATGGTGAGTGGCATGTAGTTATCGGTCTCCTTGCAGGCAAAGCCGAACATCATGCCTTGGTCGCCAGCGCCTTGGTTTTCAGGGTCTTCACGGCCCACACCCATGTAGATGTCGTTGGATTGGCCATGAAGGGCGGACAAGACACCACACGATTGGGCATCGAATTGGTACTCCGACTTGTTGTAGCCGATGCGGTTGATGACGCGGCGGGCCACATCTTGGATTTCGACATAGGCATTGGTGCGGATTTCGCCCGCAACCATCACAAGGCCGGTGGTGACTAAGGTTTCGCAAGCCACTTTTGATTTCGGGTCGTTGCGCAGGATTTCATCCAACATAGCATCCGAAATCTGGTCGGCTACCTTGTCGGGATGTCCTTCAGATACTGATTCTGAGGTGAAATAATAGCTCATAACAAATTGTTTAAATGTTGATTAAATAATTTGCGGGAAGCTTTGTTGAGATTGTGTAGGTAGGAAAAAACATTGTTTTAGCATTTTTTCTTGTGGTTGCAATCAAATCAAATCTTTCCACGTTTGCGGCGGCAAAAATAAGTAAAATTGTTGAATTGTTGGTTGTTTATTTGCTGAATTGCCAAAAAAACAACAATTCAACAGTTCAACAAATAAACAAATCAACCCTTTGTCAGCTTTTGGAATGCTTCCTCGATGCTGATGTCTTCTTTCTGTAAGGTCTTGATGATGAGGCTGTTTTCGACCGACCATTTCATTAGGTTGGCGCGGATGTCGGCTTCGCCTTGTGGCTCGATGATCCAATGATTGCCTTTGACGTGTTGCACCTTGCTTACCATCGGAATGAGGCGCAGTTGCTGTTCCGTGACTTCGCTTTCAAATTCCACGATGACCACGTTGCTCGGTGTGTTGGCTTGTTTCAGGTTCTCGATCTTGTCGTCGGCGACCACCACACCTTTATTAATAATAATGGCGCGTTCGCAGATGGCTTCCACTTCCTGCATGATGTGGGTGGAGAGCAACACCGTTTTTTCCTTCCCGAGGTTGGAGATGAGGTTGCGGATATCGACCAGTTGGTTGGGGTCGAGGCCCGAAGTAGGCTCGTCGAGGATGAGCACCTGCGGGTTGTGCATCATGGCTTGGGCCAGACCCACGCGCTGGCGGTAGCCCTTCGAGAGTGCGCCGATTTTCTTGTGGGCTTCCAAACCTAGGCCGGTCTGTTCAATCATTTCTTCGATACGTTTCTCGGCTTCCTTACCTGTCAGATGATGCACGCCAGCCACGAACTGAAGGTATTCGCGCACGTACATGTCTAAATAAAGCGGATTGTGTTCCGGCAGGTAACCTACGATTTTCTTCACTTCCTTCGGGTTGTCCATCACGTCGAAGCCGTTGACGCTCACGGTTCCTGAGGTAGGCGGAATGAAGCAGGTGATGATTTTCATCAATGTGGATTTGCCGGCTCCGTTAGGACCGAGAAGTGCCACGATGCCTTTGTCAACATTCAGCGTGACATCGTTGAGGGCGAGTTGTTCGCCATATTGCTTGGTGATGTGATTGATTTCGATAGCCATTTGCATGAATTTGGGCGCAAAGATAGTGAAAAGTTTGATGTAGAGCTTCTCTCAACATATTGTAAAAAAAACAGAATATTTTCATAAAATGCTGTCAGTAAGAGAAAAAGTTGTACTTTTGCGGCCTCGTTAGAACTAGTCCATTATCTGACTTCGGTAAGTTCAAACGCATTGATTTATGGGCGAAGATGAATTAATGCACAAAAAAGTTTGTTCGTATCGAAGAAAGGTGTAATTTTGCACGCTCTTATAAAGGGTAGTGTTTTATTGAATTGGATAAACATAATAACAACAAAATGAATTACTTAAGTTACAAAACAGTAAGCGTCAACAAGGAAAATGCCAACAAACAGTGGTATGTCATCGACGCTGAAGGTCAAATTTTGGGCCGTCTGGCATCACAGATTGCCTTGATTCTGCGTGGTAAAAGGAAGGCATGCTATACTCCCCACAGCGATTGTGGTGATAATGTCATCGTCATCAATGCAGAAAAAGTCATCCTCACTGGAAACAAGATGGAAGACAAGTGCTATGTTCGCTACACCGGCTATCCTGGTGGCCAACGTGTCAGAACCGTTAAGGAACAACTGAAGAGAAAGCCAATCGCTGTCATCGAACACGCCGTCAAGGGCATGCTTCCAAAGACCAAACTCGGCGAAGCCATCTTCAAGAACCTCTACGTCTATGAAGGCCCAGAGCACAAGCAACAGGCTCAACAACCTATCGAACTCAAAATTAACACAATTAAGAAATAATCATGGAAGTTATCAACGCTTTAGGTAGAAGAAAGACCGCCGTTGCACGCATCTATATGAAGGCCGGTAACGGTAACATTACGGTGAACAAGCGCGATTACAAGGAGTATTTCCCAACGAGCATCCTCCACTATGTGGTTGAACAACCTCTGATGCTGACCGACAACCTCGGTAAGTACGACATCAAGGTGAACCTCGACGGTGGTGGCATTAACGGCCAAGCCGAAGCCCTGCGCCTCGCCATCAGCCGCGCCCTTTGCGAAATCGACGCCGAGTATCGTCCTACCCTGAAGAAGAATGGCCTTATGCGCCGCGACCCACGTATGGTCGAACGTAAGAAGCCAGGCCAACCAGGTGCACGTAAGAAGTTCCAATTCAGCAAACGTTAAGCTATCAACAGCAAAGCGATTTTGTTTAGTATCCAAATTGCTGAGATTTTTCTTCTCGAGAACTACTCGGCAATTGAATTTAGTGAATGTAAACATTTAAAAGAAAACTCATGACACAAGTAACATTTGAAGAATTACTGGATGCCGGTTGTCATTTCGGCCATCTGAAGAGAAAATGGAATCCGAACATGGCTCCTTACATTTTCATGGAGCGCAATGGTATCCACATCATAGACCTTTATAAGACTCAAGCCAAGGTTGACGAAGCTGCTGCAGCTCTCTGCCAACTGGCTAAATCTGGCAAGCGCGTTCTCTTCGTCGCTACCAAGAAACAGGCTAAGGACGTTGTCGCCGAACTGGCTCAGAAAGTCAACATGCCTTACGTTACCGAGCGTTGGCCTGGTGGTATGCTCACCAACTTCGCCACCATCCGCAAGGCCGTGAAGAAGATGACCAGCCTCGACAAGATGATGCAAAGCGACGCTTACAAGAGCCTCTCAAAGCGCGAAAAGCTCCAAATTGAACGCGAACGCGAAAAGCTCGAGAAGAACCTCGGTTCAATCCAAGACCTGAACCGTCTGCCTTCAGCCTTGTTCGTCGTCGATATCATGAAGGAACACATCGCTGTGGCTGAAGCTCACAAGCTCAACATCCCTACCTTCGCTATCGTCGATACCAACACCAATCCTAACCTCATCGACTTCCCAATCCCAGCTAACGACGACGCTTCAAAGTCAATCGCCCTCATCGTTGGTAAGATGGTTGAAGCCATTGAAGAAGGCATCAACGAACGCAAGAACAACAAGGACCTCATCGACGAACCAGAAGAAAACTTCGACGATGAAAAGGAAGAAGTTGCTGAAGAAGAGAAGGAAGAACGCCGTCCTCGCAACAATCGCCGTCCTCGCAAGCCAGTCGCTAAGCAATAACCCTTAAAAAAGAAAGATAATACTATGAATATTACCGCTTCTCAAGTTAACGAACTGAGACAAATGACAGGTGCCGGCATGATGGATTGCAAGAAGGCCCTCGTCGAAACCGAAGGTGACATCCAAGCCGCTATCGACATCCTCCGCAAGAAGGGTATCGCCAAGGCTGCCAAGCGTGCTGACCGCACTGCTGCTGAAGGTTGCGTTTTGTCGAAGTGCAGCGAAGACCACACCTATGGTGCCGTCATCATGCTGAACTGCGAAACCGACTTCGTCGCTCAAAATGCCGACTTCGTCGCTTTCACCCGCGAAATGCTCGACTTCGCTGTCGCTAACCGCATTAAGAATGTTGAAGACCTTATGGCTGCCAAGTTGGGTGACGTCACCGTCGAAACCCGCTTGACCGACGAAGGTGCCAAAACTGGTGAAAAGACCGAACTTGGTGCATTCAAAGTCCTCGAAGGTGCTTACATCGCTAACTACAACCACCCAGGTAACCGCCTCTCCACTGTCGTCGAAATGAACAAGGGTTTCGAAGGCATTGAAGAAGTCGCTCACGAAGTGGCTATGCAAGTGGCTGCCATGAACCCAATGGCCGTCAACGAAGCTGCTATCGCTCAAGAAGTGAAGGATCGCGAACTCCAAGTCGCTGCCGAAAAGGCAAGAGCTGAACAAGTCCAGAAGGAAATCGAAAAGGCTCTCCGCAAGGCTGGCATCAATCCTAATCACGTTGACAGCGATGACCACATCAGCTCGAACATCACCAAGGGCTACATCACTGAAGAACAAGGTGCTACTGCTCGCGAAATCATCGCTAACACTCCTGCTACCGTGAAGTTCAACGAAGCCATGATCGAAAACATCGCTAAGGGTCGTCTGAACAAGTTCTTCAAGGAGAACTGCCTGGTCAATCAGATTTCTCTGATTGCTGATCCTAAGACTGTTGGCGAATACATCGCTGCAGCTGATAAGGATGCTACCGTGAACCAATTCCTCCGCATCAAATTAGGCGAATAAGTAATTGTTTTTCATGATATTTTTTTTGAGGGGCGACGTGAGTCGCCCCTTTTTTGTGCCATCGTAATTCATGTTATGTTGTTTGACGACATAAAAAAATGGTGTCCACTGGGCACCATTTTTTCGATTTGTCAGCAAGTTGCCTTATCTCACTACACTGATTTGATGCACTTCACATCCGTTCTCGGTCACAATGCGGAGCAGATAAAGACCTGATTCCATTTGCGAGAAATCGATGGCCGTTTCTTCTCCTTCGGTTGAAATCGAATTGACGACTTGCCCCAAAGTGTTCACCACATCGACATGTTTCATGTTGGCGGCCTCAACTTTCAGCAAACCATGGGTTGGGTTTGGATATACCTTCGCGTTGATGGCGTTTTCGGCCACTGATGTCACCGTGGCAACGGTTGAAGCAGGTTCGGTTTCGCCTTGGCTGGCATAAACGGCAGTCACTTGATAATAATAGGTGCCTTCTTCCACATTGTCAAGATACTCATAATGAGTCTGGTTTTCGACAGCAGGAACATTTGCGATTAACTCATAGTTGCTATCGGTTGTGGAACGATAGAGGTTAAAGCTTTCCAAATCATTGGCTTCGGGATAGGAAACACGGATGTCGTCGATAGCCAAAGCATACTGGTTGGTGCAATTGAAATGACGGAATCCGATATAGACTTCCTGACCAGCATATTCGCTAAGGTCAACGGAGTATTCCATCCAAGGTGTCTGGTTCAGTTTGCTAGGCGTAATAGTCCATTCGGCAACGGTCGTGAAGTCGGCTGCATTGGTGTTGCCTGTTGTGGAGACGGCAACGCCAAAATGCTCGGCATAACTCACGGCATCGGCAGCGCAAGCCATAAAGCTGACAACCGTTCCGCTCAGAATTTGTATTCTTGGCGTAATGATGTAATTGTCAGGGGTATAAGGAATTCCGCCATAAGTACCATAGCAGTCTTTCGATTCGGAAACCAGGCAAATGTAGCCACTTGAGCATTCCAGACCTTGCACATGCATCCAGCAGTGATTGTCGCCATCTGCATCAATAAGCGTCCAGTCCTCAATCATGGTTTCCAAATCCCAATAAAGGTCTTCGGGTACCTCTGACATTGGTGCTTCCGACTGCCATGAAAGTTTCACACCATCCGGATACTCATAGGATCCACTGAAATCGTATGGAACCATAAATCTCGATTGCGCTTGGGCGCAGGTGCCTGCCAAACCTAAAGCGCAGGCCAAAAACAGGGATAAAAATCCTTTTTTCATAATTGCAATTGATTAATTAATTGATTGTTAGATATTAAATGAATTAAACTTACTTGAAATGAATCGGGATAATGGCTTGTCTAGAATTCTTTCTAACCTTGCCGATAATCCATGGCAAATATTGCAAAAAATTCTCAAATCAGAGACGACAAAATGTAGTCAATGAGATTATTTCAGTACTTTTGTTGTCTGATATCGTTTGTTATGCTTTTGTATGTGACTGAATACGATTTAATTAATCAATAATATCTATATGAAAAGACTATTCCCTTTATTTTGCATGGTGGCACTGCTGCTGACTGCCTGCAATGAGAAATTGGCTGAGGCCAACTACGATGTCATTCCTGCTCCCAAAGAGGTGATGCTTGGCGAAGATGATGCTTTCGTGCTTACGCCGAATGTCACGGTGTATTATGAGGCTGGCAACACCGATTTGCAACGCAATGCGGAGTTCCTTTCCTCTTATGTGAAGGACTTGCTTGGCTTTAGCCTTCAAGTGCAAGAACAGAATCAGGATGTTGACAATGGCATTGTGCTTTCGACAAGTCCAGATGCTTTCGATGAAACCGAAGCTTATCAGATTGACATTACGAACCGTCAGATTGTGGTGCTGGGTTCGGATGCCGCTGGTGTGTTTTATGGTATCCAGACCCTGCGCAAGAGCTTGCCTATCGGTGAAACCGGCAAGGTGGCGTTGCCATGCGTTACCATCAAGGATTATCCCCGCTTCCATTATCGTGGCATGCATCTCGACCCGAGCCGCCATTTCTTCACTCTCGACTCGGTGAAACAATATGTTGATATGATGGCCATGCACAACATGAACCGCTTTCATTTCCATATCACCGACGACCAAGGCTGGCGTGTCGAAATCAAGAAGTATCCTGAACTTTGCGAGGTGGGCGCTTTCCGCGATAACACCGTCATCGGGCACAACAGCAATCTTTACGATACGATTCGCCATGGCGGTTTCTATACGCAGGACGAATTGCGCGACTTGGTGCAATATGCTGCCGACCGATATATCACCATTATTCCTGAAATCGACCTGCCAGGTCACATGCAGGCTGCATTGGCTACCTATCCCGATTTGGGCTGCACGGGTGGCCCCTACAAGGTTTGGAACCGTTGGGGTGTCAGCGATGACGTGTTGTGCCCAGGCAACGAGGATGCCATGGTCTTCCTTGAGGATGTGCTGAACGAGGTGATGGACATCTTCCCGTCAGATATCATCCACATGGGCGGTGACGAATGCCCTAAGGTGCGTTGGAAAGATTGCCCAAAATGCCAAGCCAAAATCAAGGAATTGGGTATCAAGGCTGACGAGCGCTTCACGGCTGAAGACTATCTGCAAAGCTATGTGATGGACCGCATGGAAAAGGTCATCGAAGCCCGAGGTCGTCGCGTCATCGGTTGGGACGAGATATTGGAAGGCAAGGTGGCCGACAACGCCATCGTCATGAGCTGGCGAGGCATTGAGGGCGGCATTGAGGCAGCCCAAAAAGGTCACGATGTCATCATGGTGCCTACCTCATATCTATACTTTGACTATTATCAAAGTGAAGACATTGCCAACGAGCCTCTTGGCATTGGCGGCTATGTGCCAGTGGAGCGTGTCTATTCCTTCAATCCTGTGCCTGAAGAGTTGAATGCTGAAGAACAGCAACACATCATCGGCGTCCAAGCCAACATTTGGACCGAATATATCGCCACATTCAATCATGTGATGTATATGGCCTTGCCTCGTGCTGCCGCTTTGGCCGAAGTGCAGTGGTGCAACCAAGAACAACGCAACTATGATGCTTTCCTGAACCGCATGAACCATATGGCTCAGTTGTATGACTTGTATCACTACAACTATGCCAAGCATATCTTCCATCCGGAACTGTTGCTTGATACTATCGCACCGACTCTGGCGACACATAAGCCTATCACGTTGCGCCAAGACCCGCCATCGGAGCAATATGCGGCCCAAGGCGCTTCCACGTTGAACAATGGCATCTTGGGCAAGGGAGCCTATAATTCCGATCGCTGGCTGGGTTTTAGAGGCTATCCTATTGATGCTGTCATCGACCTTGAAAATGCCACAGAAATCAGCCATGTGAATTTCAATGCCAATGTCAACAAGGGCTCGTGGATCTATAATCCAAAGTCGGCAACGGTGATGGTCTCGGATGACGGCGAGAACTTCCGCAATGTCGCTCATGACGAATATCCTATCTCGACATGGGAAGATAAGGATGGCATCTTCCATTACAGCCTTGATTTCGACCCTGTCTCGGCTCGTTATGTGGAAGTCGTCATTGAGAGTTTCGACTTGCCAGCCGACCACGAGGCTTACGGCGAGCCGGCCTGGCTTTTCGTTGATGAGATTGAGGTAAAATAAAAAAAAGAGGCGTGAGCCTCTTTTTTTTTGTGTTCCAGTCAAAATTACTTGACTGCAATCTTCCGTGTCACCACTTGCCCGTTACTGCAAATTCTGATGACATACAGGCCTTTGGACAAGCCGCTGACATCAATTCTCTGTGCGCCTTTTGCGCTTCCGTTGGCGACTTGCTGGCCGATGCCGTTGTAGATGTAATAATCGAATGTAGTAATGCCACCGTTGATGTAAATCGCATCGTGGGCAGGATTCGGATAGATACTGAAATGACTTTCCGTTTCGCTGACGGCCAACACAACATCGGCCATCACGTTTTCAGGCATGGATTCGCCGCCGGAATAGATTGCCGTAACGCTATAGGTGTAAGTCATTTCTTCTTGAATCTGGTCGGTGTAATTCGTGGCGGATGTCTCGCCCAAAGTGATTCCGTTGCGGGCAATGCGGTAACGGTAAGCACCTGCAGGAGCCGTCCACGAAAGGGTGACATCGTAGCCGTTGACCGAGATGCTGAAGTCTGAAACTGGATTGTAAGTCTCATCGTATCCGCAACTTACGTCAAAATTTCCGCCTTGCGCTCCTTTGCTGAGAATGACTGTGCCGTCTTCGTAGTGGACGACGTATGAACATTCGCTATCCCAGTTGCCACCGCTTTGCCAAGTGAGCGTGACGTGTGAACCGTGGTGAAGGCGACGCTCGTAGGTGGCAAAGGCACCTTGCTCGCGCGAGACATACATGTCATCGGCAGGTGTGCCGTCGCTATAGACGACATGCAGCCTTGAATTGTCCCAGCCGTCGTTCCATTTGTCGGCAAGGTCAAAGATGACGAGGCAAGTGTTTTGCAGCGTGGCCGTGCCTTCGGCTAAGGTGTTGCCATCGGCCGTAAGGCTGAATGTGAGTGGAATCAATTCTGATTCTGGGCAATTTGATGCAATGGTGACATCGAAAACCGCCGTGCCGATGCCGCTTGACGCAATGCTGCCAATGGCAATGTTTTCTTCACTGAAAGTGACGTATTGACTTGTCGATGAAATGCTGATGTTAGCATTTGTGGCGACATAATGGCCTACGTTTTCGAAAGAGGCTGCAATTTGCAAGGTCTCACCTGGGACAAATTCGCCAGGGCATTGTGCCTCGGCAAATTCCATGACGGCTTTGTTGGCCGTGATATTGACCACGCCTTCCCAAGTTTCAGAGCCGCAAGTTGCAGTTGCCGTGAGATGGAATCGGGCGCCGTCGGTCACATTTTCGTTGATGCGGTAACGGAAACCGTTCAGTTCTATTGTCGCGTTTTGTGCCAAGGCGTTGAAACTTGCCGAGCCATTGATGATGGTGATGTTCGGGTCGTCGCAAGTCAATGAAACCGTTGTAGTTCCGTTGGTTGCTGCCGTTCCGTTGTTTTTGAAGGTGATGGCCAAAGCGTTTTCTGCACCAATGTGGGCATCGCTTGACGTGTAGCTTTCGATGGTGACAAAAGCGCCATTGATATGGGCGGCAGGAATCTCTTCAAGATAAGGGACACGTTGCGGGTGTGTCACGCAAAGGGTGACGTTGCCGCTCGTGGTGACAGGTTCGATTTCGAAGACAAGCGTGCCGGTTTCGTCAACCAGACCTGTGCCTAAAATGGTGCCTTCTTTTGTGAGTGCAACATACGACCCTGGATCGGCGCTGACTTCGTAGGTGTTGGCTCCAATCGGGACAATAGCCGCATGGAAGACTTGATTTTCAGCAGGTCTCACGTGATAAGGCATGATGGAACCATCGCCGAGGGTGTGGTAGCATTGCCAGTAATAGAGTGGGGAAGAATCGGAAGATACGGTATAACCGCTGTTGACGTGTGCGTAAGTGACGGCCAGGTTGCCCAAAAACACCATCGACTGAATGGTGTTGTAGCTGTCGTCCATCCAAACACCATCGTAAACGCCTATGGCGCTTTCGTCTTTGGTGGGCATTCTGTAGAAGACGTTCGTTGCGCCTATGCCAAAGTAATAGTCTTCGTACCAATAGGTTGAAGGGCAGCTTCCTATGTAGGCGAAAGCACCTTTCCGTGGAGCGCGGACCATGGCTTCACCGAAGCATGTTCCTGAGATGCCCCAGTCGGCAGCCAAGCAGCAGTTGCCCATGGCAAGGAAATATTTGTCGGTATTCGTCAGATTGTTGACGTCGCTGACTTCGAAAAGCGGATATTCCCAGTGGTCATTGGCGCCGTGAGCGGTGTAGTTGACAAAGCCGACGCCGGTGTTCAGGTTGTCGTAGCAGCCAGGATAGTCGTTTAGACTGTAGTAGTCATAAACATTTTCAAAGCCGTGTTCTTCATTGTAATAATAGTTGACGGCATACTGGATGGTAGGTTGTCCAGCCTTTGGATTCCAGGCTTCGTCCCAGCCGGCAATGAGCAGGACGTTGTCCAAATAGCTTGGGTCGGGCATGGTGAATTGTT
>JAKSMV010000011.1 GCA_024400425.1 Bacteroidales bacterium | reverse complement strand
TATTGGCACCCATTTTCAAGGCCTTTTCACGCGTTTCCTGCGAATCGTGGTGAACGCGCTGGTCTTCCCAACCATCCCCGAGGTCGCATTCGTATGTGAAGATGCAAACCAAACGGCCATCGTAAATCAAACCGAAAAGTTGTGGAGCTTTGTTATCATGTTCGTGGACCTTTGGCAATCCGTTAGGAAACGAATAAGGCGACTTGAAAATCTCATGCGAATAAGGCAATTCGACAAAGTCCAATTCTGGGAAAACCTTCTTCATCTGTGGTTCGATGAATTTTCGGATGCCATAGTTATCGTCGATATGGAGAAAGCCACCGCCAATCAAATAGTTACGAAGATTTTGAGCTTCAGCGGCATCGAAAGTCACATTGCCGTGACCCGTCATATAGACGTATGGATAATTGAACAAATCCGGACTTGCCGGCTCAACCGTGGGCACGTTTGGATTGATGTCCGTGCCAATTTCCTGATTGCAGAATCGCACCAAGTTTGGCAGCGAAGTAGGATTGCCATACCAGTCGCCACCGCCACGATATTTCAGCAAGGCGATATTCATCTGTTGAGCTTGCACAGCAATCGAAACCAACACTAATAATATGACAATCAATTTCTTCATCCTTCCTATTCCCAATTCTCTATTCCTAATTCTTAATTTGATTAATGAGTTGAATCGTATGGCAAGCCACCATGGCAGCCGTTTCGGTACGCAGTCGAGCATCACCTAAACTGCATGGTACAAAGCCATTTTCTTTAGCCAATGCCACTTCCTCTGGACTGAAATCGCCTTCCGGACCAATCAGCACAAGCACATTTTCACCTTTATTATATAGGTCACAAAGGCAATCCTTTACATCATCGTCAATCCAAGCGATAAACTTCTGGCCTTCAAAAGGTTGCTTGACAAGTTTCTCGAAACTCACCAAATCCTCAATTCGCGGCAGCCTCGACTTGATGCTCTGTTTCATGGCCGCCACCATCACTTTCTCGAAGCGCTCCACGTTGGCGGCACGACGTTCGGAATGATAGGAAGTGAACAGCCTAACTTTGTCGATGCCGATTTCAGTAGCCTTTTCGAGAAACCACTCCATACGCTCGTTCAGTTTGGTCGGTGCTATAGCAATCTCCAAATTGAAATTCCAATGGTCGTAACCCTTACGTTGGTTGGTCAAATTGACGGAAGCACGTTTCGGCAAAGCCTCAACCAATTCAGCATCAAAAAGAAATCCCTTGCCGTTGGTCACACAGAAATGCTCGCCTTCGGTCATGCGGAGCACTTTGACACAGTGCTTCGACTCGTCTTCCGAAAGGGTATTCAGACCCTCAACCGCATCTGGGATATAAAAGACATTCATTGAATTTAATATTTAAGAGACGCGATGAATCGCGTCTCTACAAGATTACATTCTGTTTGGCATTCCGATGCCCAGCAATTCGGAAGCATTACGCAACAAGGCGGCAACCATACCGCAAATCTGCAAACGGAACTGACGACGTTCAACATCAGCCGACTCCTTCAGAATCGGGCATTCCTGATAGAACTGGTTAAACTCTTTGGCCAACTCGAAGATGAAATTGGCAATCATGGCGGGACTGCGGTTTTCCGATGCCTGGTTCAGCACCATCGGCCAGCCATACATCATCACGATGATTTCCTTTTCCTTCGGCTGCAAATCACTCATTCTCAATTCATTGTCAAGTTCAATGCCCATATCTTTAGCTTTGCGCAAAACCGAGCAAATACGAGCATGAGTATATTGGACAAATGGACCGGTATTGCCATTGAAATCAATAGATTCAGCCGGATTGAAGAGCATGGTCTTCTTTGGGTCAACTTTGAGGATGAAATACTTCAAAGCACCCAAGCCGATGGTATGATACAGTCTGTCAGCATCTTCCGGAGACAAATCCTTGGCTTTACCGAGTTCGTCGGAAACCGACTTGGCCGTTGCCACCATCTCATCCATGAGGTCGTCAGCATCTACCACAGTGCCTTCGCGCGACTTCATCTTTCCATTAGGCAATTCCACCATGCCATACGACAGATGTTCGATATCATTACCCCATTCACGACCCAAACGCACCAAAACGCGCTTCAGCACATCAAAGTGGTAAATCTGCTCATTACCAACTACATATATCAGTTTTTCAGGATCATATTCTTTCACACGAAGTTGGGCTGTACCCAAATCTTGAGTCATATACACGGATGTGCCATCGCGACGGAGCAGGAGTTTCTCGTCAAGACCTTCATCGCGCAAATCACACCAAACCGAGTTGTCGTCGCGACGATACAGCACACCTTTTTCAAGGCCTTCTTGCACCAAAGACTTACCTAACAAATAGGTCTGTGATTCGTAATAAATCTTTTCGAAACTCACACCTAAACGTTTGTAAGTCACATCGAAACCATCATACACCCATTGGTTCATCATCTCCCAAAGTTGTCGTACTTCTGGGTCGTTGGCTTCCCATTTCACAAGCATTTCTCGTGCTTCATTCATCAAAGTTGATTGGCTTTCGGCCTTAGCCTTTGCTTCTTCTTGCGCTTTTTCGTCCAACTGATCGTAATCGGCAGGAAGCAACGACTTCACTTCCTTCTTGAATTCCTTGTCGAACAAAACATAGAAATCACCAATCAAGTGGTCACCTTTCTTTCCTGTCGATTCTGGCGTGCAGCCATTGCCCCACTTTTTCCAAGCGAGCATACTCTTGCAAATGTGGATACCTCTGTCGTTCACCAAGTTAACACGCACCACATTCTTGCCGTTTGCCTTCATGATTTCAGAAACACTCCAACCCAAGAGGTTGTTGCGGATATGGCCCAAGTGCAATGGTTTGTTGGTATTTGGCGAAGAATATTCCACCACAACCGGTTTTCCCGTAATCTCCTTACGGCCATACAGTTCCTTATCATGATTTTCGGCAAAGAAATTCAGCCAGAAACGGTCAGAAATCAAGATATTAAGGAAACCTTTCACCACATTGAAATTGGCAATCATCTCCGATTCCTTCATCATCTCGTTGCCCATCTCTTCTGCAAGTTGTTCGGGCTTACGTCCGGCCAACTTCAAGAAAGGGAACACGACAATAGTGAGGTCGCCTTCAAATTCGGGACGTGTTTTCTGGAAATTGACTTGTTGTACGGGCGGCTCTTGGCCATAAAGATTTGTAAATGACTTTATAAATAACTGTCTAAGTATTTCTTCTAACATTTCAATAAGATTTAATTGCACAAAAATAGTGATTTTTTCTCTCAAGAAGATAAAAAAATGTAATTTTGCGGCTTGATGAGTTACTTAATCAAATCACCGGAAAGCAATGCAAAAAAGGAATTGTCAAATTCCATTGATTTGAATTTCATTTATTTACATATTGACGGTCAAACCATTGGCCGTCTTTTTTTTGTCAATAACAAAACTAAACCTATACGCCTATGTCAATTTCACTGAAAAACCGTAGCCTGATTTCGATCAGCGACTACACACCGGAAGAAATCTGCCATGTTTTGGACATCGCTGAAGACTTCGAGAAGAACCCGCACCAGAACCTGCTTAACGGTCGCATCATCGCGTCGTTGTTCTTCGAGCCATCTACCCGTACACGCCTCAGTTTCGAGACTGCCATCCAACTTTTGGGCGGCAACGTCATCGGTTTCAGCAGCACATCGGGAACCAGTATCCAAAAAGGCGAATCATTGGCCGACACCATCACCATGGTAGCCAGCTATGCCGACCTTATCGTCATGCGTAACCCTATCGAAGGCTCAGCACGTTTTGCCTCCGAAGTGTCGAAAGTGCCGATCATCAACGCTGGTGATGGCGCCAACCAACATCCAACCCAATGCATGCTCGACCTTTACAGCATCCGCAAGACTCAAGGCACGCTTAAAGACTTGGAAATCACCCTCGTCGGTGACCTCAAATACGGACGCACCGTTCATAGCCTTGTTGAAGCCATGTGCAACTTCAACGCAAAATTCAACCTCGTTTCGCCTGTCGAACTGAAACTTCCGAGCGTCGTGAAGCAACACATCAAGGATGCAAATCTGGAATACAACCAATACACCGAGTTGGAAGATGCCATTCCACATTCCGACATCATCTACATGACCCGCATCCAACGCGAGCGTTTCCCAGACCCAGAAGAATACGAGAGAGTGAAGAATTCGTATGTACTCCGCAACTACATGCTCGAAGACTCGAAGCCAAACTGCCGTGTGCTGCACCCACTGCCACGCGTCAACGAGATTCATGTCGATGTGGATGCCAATCCGAAAGCATATTACTTCCAACAAGCCCAAAATGGCGTATATGCACGTCAAGCTCTCATCGCTTCAATTCTTGGACTCAAATAATCAACTATCAATCAAACAATTGAAATCATCACACTATGGAAAAAAGAAAAGAATTAATCGTTTCCGCCATTGAAAACGGAACCGTTATCGACCATATTCCAGCCGACAAAGTGTTTCAAGTCGTGAAAATCTTGGGCTTGGAAAAAGTGAGCAACCCCATCTACTTCGGCACCAACCTCGAAAGCAAGAAATACGGCAGCAAAGGCATCATCAAGATTTCTGACAAGTTCTTCAAGCCTGAAGAAATCAACAAAGTCGCCTTGGTTGCTCCTACCGCCTCGCTTATCGAAATCAAGGACTACGAAGTGGTCAACAAGCAGACTGTCAATGTTCCCGAGAAAATCGAGCACATCGTCAAGTGCTTCAATCCCAACTGCATCACCAACAAGGAACACGATGTTCCTACCAAGTTCACCCTGGTGAAAGATGCTAAAGGCGAGACCAAGCTCCATTGCCACTATTGCGAAAAGAACACTTCATTGGACCAGTTGGAGTTTATATAATCGCTTGAACTCATGAGAAAGATTTGGATTGCTGTCATCGCCATTGTCGTCCTGATCCTGATTTGGGGAGCTTCGACATACAATTCTTTTGTCAAGCAACAAGAGGCTGTAAGGACAGCTTGGAGCCAAGTCGAGAATGTCTATCAGCGACGTGCCAACCTTATTCCAAATATTGCGGCAGTAGTAAAGCAATACACTGAATATGAGCAAGGTACACTGATTGCAGTCACCGAAGCACGAGCCAAAGCTACAGCTACCAACGTCAACATTGACGAAGCGACTGACCTCAATTCCTACGAAACCGCACAAGATGAATTGTCACAATCCATTGGCCGACTTCTCGTTAGCGTCGAGGACTATCCCGACTTGAAGGCCAACGAAGAATACCTCGCTTTGCAAGCCGAACTGACAGGTTGCGAAAACCGAATTGCCATTGAGCGTGAGCGATTCAACGAAACGGCAAAGTCATATAACCAAAAGGTGCGTCGTTTCCCAAGCAACCTCATTGCCAAGCTGTTCGGTTTCGAGCAGCGCGCCTACTTCGAGGCCGACAAGGGAGCTGATAAGGCACCTGAAACTTTCTAACCAAGACTTATAACAAAAAAAGACGAGCAGATTCATGAGTCTGCTCGTCTTTCATTTAAAGTAACTTGATTAAGCCATTGCTGTCGGACCACCCATATTGAATGGGATGGTATCGCCAGCATCCTTGATTTGGCCATGCTGTTGTTCGTATTTGGCGAGATTGTCAGCCAAAGCCTTATACAAACGTTTTGCATTTTGAGGTGTCATGATGATTCTTGATCTCACCTTTGCCTTTGGATTTCCAGGCAGCATTTGTGCAAAATCAACGACAAACTCAATCGGAGAATGAGTGATGATAGCTAAATTAGAATATTTGCCTTCGGCGACTTCATCACTTAATTCAATATTCAACTGATTGTTTTTTTGATTGTTATCCATAATACAATTTTGATTATAAACAAAAGTGGGAACAAGTCAAAACGGCTGTTCCCACTTCTGATAGTTAATGATTAGTTATTGGCCTGTTCGTTCAGCGCATCGTATTCTTCACGCGAAGCAACGATAAGGTCTTCATATTCACGCAAGCCGGTTCCTGCAGGAATCTTATGGCCTACGATGACGTTTTCCTTCATACCAAGCAGGTAGTCAGTCTTAGCAGCGATGGCAGCATTGGTCAGCACCTTGGTTGTTTCCTGGAACGAAGCAGCCGAGATGAAACTTTCGGTAGCCAAAGCAGCGCGAGTGATACCTTGCAGGATTTGGGTAGCCGTAGCCGGCTTAGCAGGACGTACGGTTGGCAGAGCCAAGTCCTTACGTTTCAGTGCCGATTGCTCCTCGCGGAGTTTCATAGCTGAAATGATAGCGCCTTTATGCAAAGTCTCTGATGCACCTGGATCTTCAACATAGAACTTGCCGAAGATGTCGTCATTCTCTTCTTGGAATATCAGTTTGTTGACCAAGTCGCCTTGCAAGAAGCGGGTATCACCTGGATCGATGATTTCGACCTTACGCATCATCTGACGGACAATGACCTCAAAGTGTTTGTCGTTGATGACCACACCTTGTTGACGGTACACGCTTTGTGCTTCGTTGACGATGTATTCCTGCACCTTCATTGGGCCCATGATAGCCAAGATGCTGGCTGGGGTGATGGCACCTTCCGACAGAGGTTGACCTGCTTTCACAAAGTCATTCTCTTGGGCAAGAATCTGCTTCGAAGTTGGGATGAGGTAGCGTTTTTCTTCACCAGTCTTTGCCGTAACAACGACTTCACGGTTACCGCGCTTCAGTTTCTTCTCGAGGTGGACTTCACCATCAATTTCAGAAACGATAGCTGGATCGATAGGATTACGAGCTTCGAAGAGTTCCTGAACACGTGGCAGACCACCAGTGATATCGCCACCACCAGAAACATTACGAGGAATTCTAACCAACTGGTCACCAGCGGCAATCTTCTCGCCTTCCTTGACCATGACGTGTGCATCAACTGGCAAGTCGTATGATACGATGACTTCATCGTTACCATCAACGATTTCAATAAGAGGATTCTTGGCACCTCTCTTGCTTTCAGTAATGACGCGTTCTTCGAAACCGGTTTCGGCAATGATTTCAGCACGGTAGGTAGAACCTTCAATCAAGTTGCTGAAGCGAACCTCACCAGCCTTTTCAGAGACGATGGTAGCGTTATATGGATCCCATTCACAAATCTTGTCGCCCTTCTTCACTTGGTCGCCCGACTTGAAGTAAAGCTTGGCGCCGTATGGGATGTTGGTAGTCATCAGAACGACATTGGTATTGTTATCGTGGAGTTTCATTTCGGCAGAACGGCCAATGACCACTTGATACTTGACGCCATCCTTTTCGGCATCAACCGAACGGAGTTCATCGATTTCAAGATAGCCATCATACTTGGCATCCGTGCTGTTGGCCACAAGGCCCTTCGAAGCCTTACCACCTTGGTGGAAGGTACGAAGTGTCAGCTGAGTACCAGGTTCACCGATTGACTGAGCTGCGATAACGCCCACAGCCTCACCTTTCTGCACCAGTTTGCTGGACGATAGGTTACGGCCATAGCAGTTGGCGCAAACGCCACGCTTCGATTCGCAAGTCAACACGGAACGGATTTCGACACTTTCAAGTGGTGATTCATCGATAGCCTCGGCCAGTGCCTCGTTGATTTCAACACCGCTGCCTACGATAAGTTCACCCGATTGAGGATGGAACACATCGTGCAGAGCCACACGACCCAAGATACGGTCGTAGAATAAGGAGTGCTTGCCAGGTTCTTTTTGTTCTTCACCACGCGAGATGGTCATACCGCGGAGGGTACCGCAGTCCTTTTCAGTGATGATAACATCGTGAGCCACGTCAACCAAACGACGGGTCAGATAACCAGCGTCAGCGGTCTTCAAAGCAGTATCAGCCAAACCCTTACGAGCACCGTGAGTTGAAATGAAGTATTCCAACACCGACAGACCTTCTTGGAAGTTCGACAAAATTGGGTTTTCGATAATTTCAGATCCACCAGAACCAGCCTTCATAGGCTTAGCCATCAGACCTCTCATACCGCACAACTGTGAAACCTGTGCTTCAGAACCACGAGCACCAGAGTGCAGCATCATATATACTGGGTTGAAACCTTGGTCATCGCTCGACAGGACATTCATCACTTCCTTGGTCAGCTTGGAGTTGACGTCAGTCCAAAGGTCAACGATTTGGTTATAGCGTTCGTTAGGACCCATGAAACCCATCTTTTCGTATTGACGGATTTCAGAAGCCTTGGCATTAGCATCGGCGATGAGGTTGCCCTTCATTTCAGGGACAAGCACATTGCCCAAGTTGAATGACAGACCACCTTTATAAGCCTGATAGTAACCCATGCTCTTGATATCGTCCAAGAACTTGGTTGTGATAGCAGTACCTTCAACGCGCACCATTTCACCGACGATAGTACGGAGTGACTTCTTGGTCAGCAGCTCGTTGATAAAACCGAAATCGTCAGGGACAACAGTATTGAAGATGACGCGACCAACAGTAGTTTCGACCAACTTGTTGACGAGTTTGCCGTCTTCGCGGACATTCACTTTCACCTTAATGTTGGCGTGCATGTCGGCACGACCTTCATTGTGGGCAATGATGACTTCTTCTGGCGAATAGAATCTCATTCCTTCACCCTTCACAGGATGTTCAGGAGTACTCTTACGAGGCTTGGTGATATAGTACAAGCCAAGAACCATGTCTTGTGAAGGCAGGGTGATAGGAGCGCCATTGGATGGATTTAAGATATTGTGAGAAGCCAGCATCAAAATTTGAGCTTCAAGAACAGCAGCATTGCCAAGCGGTACGTGAACAGCCATCTGGTCACCATCGAAGTCAGCATTAAATGCAGTACAAACCAATGGGTGCAGACGGATAGCTTTACCTTCAATCAACTTTGGCTGGAAGGCTTGAATACCCAAACGGTGCAGTGTAGGAGCACGGTTCAACAGAATCGGGTGACCCTTCAAAACATTTTCAAGGATTTCCCAAATCACAGCATCCTTGCGTTCAACAATCTTCTTTGCCGACTTCACAGTCTTCACCAAACCGCGTTCGATAAGCTTGCGGATGATAAATGGCTTGAACAATTCGGCAGCCATATCCTTAGGCAGACCGCATTCGTTCATGTGAAGGTCTGGACCAACCACGATAACGGAACGGCCAGAATAGTCAACACGCTTACCGAGCAAGTTCTGACGGAAACGGCCTTGCTTACCTTTCAGACTATCGCTCAACGACTTCAGAGGACGATTCGAATCTGTCTTCACAGCACTCGACTTACGAGAGTTGTCGAACAGCGAATCGACGGCTTCCTGAAGCATACGTTTTTCGTTACGCATGATGACGTCAGGAGCATTGATTTCCAACAAACGCTTCAGACGGTTGTTACGAATTATGACACGGCGATAAAGGTCGTTCAAGTCGGAAGTAGCGAAACGGCCGCCATCGAGCGGAACGAGAGGTCTCAACTCAGGAGGGATAACCGGAACCACTTTCACAATCATCCATTCAGGACGGTTTTCGATATGCTTGTTGGCTTCGCGGAAGGCTTCAAAAACCTGAAGACGCTTCAGCAAATCCTGTTTCTTCTGTTGGGCTTTTGCCTCGTTGGCTTCAGCACGAAGTCTGTCGGCTTCAGCATCAATGTCTAAGCGTTGGAGCAAGTCATAGATAGCTTCAGCACCCATCTTTGCGATGAACTTGTTGGCATCATCTTCTGGAAGATATTGATTATCGATAGGAAGCGATTCCATCAAAGTCAAATACTGTTCTTCCGTCAGGAATTCCAACTTCGTGACCTTACGGCCTTCGTTGTCGTCAGGAATGTCTTTACCTTCAAGGGCACCGCCTTGGATAACGATGTAGCGTTCGTAATAGATGATGGTATCCAGCTTCTTGGTTGGGATGCCCAACAAAGCACCAATCTTATTAGGAAGCGAGCGGAAATACCAGATATGAGCTACAGGAACCACCAATGAGATGTGGCCCATGCGTTCACGTCTGACTTTCTTCTCGGTAACTTCAACACCGCAATGGTCGCAGATGATGTTCTTATATCTGATGCGCTTGTACTTACCGCAATGGCATTCCCAGTCCTTTGTTGGTCCGAAAATCCTTTCGCAGAACAAACCGCCAATTTCGGGTTTGTAAGTACGGTAGTTGATGGTTTCAGGTTTCAGAACCTCACCATGCGAACGTCCAAGAATGGATTCTGGAGAAGCCAAACTGACGGTAATGCTATCGAAGTTGCTATTTATTGTGTTATTGACCATTATGTTACAATATTATTTTCAGAACTTGTTCAACATCAATTCAAGACTTTGCCATTCTTATCTTTAAAGGTGATTTCGAGGCCCAAACCGCGCAATTCGTGAATCAACACGTTAAACGACTCAGGAAGACCAGGGACACCCATGTTGTCGCCCTTGACAATGGCTTCGTATGCCTTGGCACGGCCATTGACGTCGTCTGACTTGACGGTAAGGATTTCTTGGAGCACATTGCTGGCACCGAATGCCTCGAGAGCCCAGACTTCCATTTCACCGAAACGCTGGCCACCGAACTGAGCTTTACCACCCAGAGGCTGTTGCGTAATCAATGAATATGGTCCAATGGAACGAGCGTGCATCTTGTCGTCAACCATGTGGTGCAACTTCAGCATGTAGATGTAGCCGACGGTTGCTGGTTGGTCGAATGGTTCACCCGTCTCGCCATCATACAACTGCATACGGCCATTCTCAGGCAGGCCTGCTTGGCGCATGTACTCGTTGATTTCAGACAAGGTGGCACCATCGAAGATAGGAGTAGCGAACTTCAGACCCAATTCGTGACCTGCCCAACCGAGCACGGTTTCGTAAATCTGACCCAAGTTCATACGCGAAGGCACACCCAGAGGGTTAAGGACGATATCGACAGGCGTACCGTCAGCCAAGAATGGCATATCTTCGGCACGGACAATCTTCGAAACGATACCCTTATTACCGTGACGACCAGCCATCTTGTCACCGATCATAAGCTTACGCTTCTTGGCGACATAGATCTTAGCCATCTGAACGATACCTGTAGGCAGCTCATCACCGACATCGGTAACATATTGTTCACGGTTATATTTACCTTCAATCTCCTTATATTTAATTGAATAGTTGTCGATAGTAGCGCCGACCAGCTTGTTGACCTTTTCGTCACTCGTCCACTTGTTCGGGTTAACGGTCATATAGTCGATGTCCATCAAGCCCTTCGCGGTGAACTTCACCTTCTTTTGGATAAGGATCTTCTTGAAGTTGTCATAAACGCCCATTGAGGTGCAGCCGTTCAAGATGGTCATGAGCTTTTCGGCCAAGACATTCTTGAGAGCCAGCAAATCCTTGGCCTTCATGGCGTTGTTTCTCTCTCTGTCTTCTTTATCCTTAGCTCTGGCCTTTCTGTCCTTCTGGACATGCGAGAACAAGCGCTTGCCAATGACGACACCCTTCAGGGAAGGAGTACCCTTCAGAGAAGCGTTCTTCACATCGCCTGCCTTGTCGCCGAAGATAGCTCTAAGGAGCTTTTCTTCTGGAGTAGGATCGGTTTCGCCTTTAGGAGTAATCTTACCGATAAGGATATCACCTTCCTTGACTTCGGCACCAACGCGGATCAGACCATTTTCGTCCAAATCCTTGGTTGCATCAGCGCTCACGTTTGGAATGTCATTGGTAAGTTCTTCCAAACCACGTTTCGTATCACGGACTTCTGTCGTAAACTCTTCGATATGAATTGAAGTGAACAAGTCTTCCTTCACGATACGTTCTGAGATAACGATAGCATCCTCATAGTTGTAGCCCTTCCAAGGCATGAAGGCAACCTTCAAGTTGCGGCCCAATGCCAAGTCACCATTTTGGGTACCATAACCTTCGGTCAGGATTTGACCCTTCACCACATGGTCGCCATGTCTAACGATAGGCTTGATGTTGATGCTGGTGTTTTGGTTGGTGCGGACATATTTGGTAAGTTCGTAGGTCTTTTCGTCGCCATCGAAACTAACCAGACGTTCTTCATCCGTACGGTTATATCTAATCTTAATCGTCTTAGAGTCGGAGAAGATGACTTCACCATCGCCTTCGGCAGTGATGAGCACGCGAGAATCTCTTGCGACATAGCGTTCGATACCTGTACCGACGATAGGACTTTCAGGATTCATCAAAGGCACAGCCTGACGCATCATGTTAGAACCCATCAAGGCACGGTTAGCATCGTCGTGTTCCAAGAAAGGAATCAACGAAGCTGCGATTGATGAAATCTGGTTAGGGCCGACATCCATGAGGTTAATTTCTTCAGGAGCGACAATAGGATAATCGGCAATATAACGGGCTTTGATTTCTTTTTCAATGAAGCGGCCTTCGTCATCAACTGGAGTTGTAGCTTGGGCGATAATCTTATCTTCTTCCAATTCGGCAGTCAGATAGATAGGAGGATTATCAAAATCAACCTTGCCGTTTTCAACCTTACGGTAAGGTGTTTCGATGAAGCCCAAATCGTTAATCTTAGCGAACACGCAGAGTGATGAAATCAGACCGATGTTAGGACCTTCAGGAGTTTCGATGGTGCACAAACGGCCATAGTGAGTATAGTGAACGTCACGAACCTCGAAACCTGCACGGTCGCGCGACAGACCACCAGGACCCAGAGCAGAAATACGACGTTTGTGAGTGATTTCTGACAGAGGATTGGTTTGGTCCATAAACTGTGACAATTGGTTGGTACCAAAGAATGAGTTAATGACCGACGACAAGCTCTTGGCGTTGATCAAATCGGTTGGGGTAAACACTTCGTTGTCGCGCACATTCATTCTTTCACGAATGGTACGGGCCATACGAGCGAGACCCACGCCGAATTGTGCTTGCAGTTGTTCACCGACGGTACGGATACGACGATTGCTCAAGTGGTCGATATCATCGATTTCAGCCTTATGACTCAGAAGTTCAACCAAATACTTAATGATGGCGATGATATCTTCCTTGGTCAAGACCTTCACATCAGCAGGGATGTCGAGGTTGAGTTTGCGATTGATACGATAACGGCCAACCAAACCCAAGTCATATCTCTTGTCGGAGAAGAACAATTTCTCGATAATGCCACGAGCCGTTTCCTCATCGGGCGGTTCTGCATTACGCAATTGGCGATAAATATATTCGACAGCTTCCTTTTCGGAATTGGTAGTATCTTTTTGGAGGGTATTGAAGATGACAGAATAGTCTGCCATTTTATCATTCTGTTCAGCATCGCAATGCAGCAAGATGGTCTTCACGCCCGAATCAACAATCATCTGGATATGATCTTCTTCAAGGACTACATCACGGTCAAGGATGAGTTGGTTACGTTCGATAGAGACGCATTCGCCTGTATCTTCATTAACGAAGTCTTCACTATAGGTATGAAGAACACGAGCAGCTAAGCGACGGCCCAAGACACGCTTCAAGCCAGCCTTCGAAACCTTCACCTCTTCGGCAAGATTGAAGATGTCAAGGATATCCTTATCGGTCTCGTAACCGATAGCACGAAGCAGCGTAGTGATGGGCAATTTTTTCTTACGGTCGATGTAGGCATACATCACGTTGTTGATATCGGTAGAGAACTCCATCCATGAGCCCTTGAAAGGAATGATACGGGCTGAATAGAGAAGGGTACCATTGGTATGCACACTTTGACCGAAGAAGACACCAGGAGAGCGGTGCAATTGGGAGACCACAACACGTTCAGCACCATTGATCACAAAAGTGCCACGAGGAGTCATATAAGGGATCTTACCCAAATAGACATCCTGAACCACGGTCTCGAAATCTTCGTGTTCCTCATCGTTGCAGGAAAGCTTAAGCTTAGCTTTCAGCGGAACACAATATGAAACTCCACGTTCGATGCATTCCGGAATACTATAGACTGGGGCATCAATATAATAATCCAAGAATTCTAAAGTGAAATTGCCTCTTGCGTCAGTGATAGGGAAATTCTCCGAAAAGACCTTATAGAGGCCTTCGTTTTTTCTGTTGTCCGGATTGGTTTCCAGTTGGAAAAAATCGCGAAAACTTTGAAGCTGAATATCAAGGAAATCAGGATATTCGAAAGGCTTCTTTATTGACGCAAAACTAATTCTTTCAGTTGTATTTGTTGCCAAAGTATTAAATTTTTTAGGTGAAAAAAGGGAAAGACGAACGAAAATTTCGGGTGCTTATCGATATAAGCGAAAAATCGGCACAAACCTCAGCCCCTGTGGGGACTGAGGTTGAATGCCGTTAATGCGGAAATAAATCCTAATTATTTCACTTCGACTTCTGCACCAGCTTCTTCGAGTTGAGCCTTCAGTGCATTAGCTTCGTCTTTGCTCACGCCTTCCTTGATAGCCTTAGGAGCTGCGTCAACGAGTTCCTTAGCTTCCTTCAGACCGAGGCTTGTGAGTTCCTTCACCAATTTGACGACTGCCAACTTCTGAGCGCCAGCGCTCTTCAGGATGACATCGAAAGAAGTCTTTTCTTCAGCAGCGGCGGCTTCACCACCAGCAGCAGGAGCAGCGACTGCGACAGCAGCAGCAGCAGGTTCAATACCGTATTCTTCTTTCAAAATGGTAGCGAGTTCGTTTACTTCCTTCACGCTAAGATTCACTAATTGTTCAGCAAAAGCTTTAAGATCTGCCATTTTACTTTTATTTTTTAATTGTTAATAATTGACTTTTTGTTTGCGGATGCAATACATCCATTTTTTTATTCTGGTTTTTCAGAGAGGGTTTCAAGAATACCACTCAACTTGTGGCCACCGCTTTGCAATGCGCTAATAACGTTCTTAGCAGGCGATTGCAACAGAGCAATGACATCGGCAATAAGGTCGTTCTTCGACTTGATGTTGCAGAGGGCATCAATCATATTGTCACCCACATAGCAGCACTCTTCGATGAAAGCGCCCTTCAGGATAGGACGGTCGCAGGTCTTACGGAAGTTCTTGATCAGTTTTGCAGGAGCGTTGCCGGTCTCGCAGAACATGATGGCTGTAGAACCCTTAAGAACGTCATAAAGATTATCGTAATCTTTACCCATCTGTTGCATGGCCTTTTGGAAAAGGGCGTTCTTGACGACGAGCATTTTAATACCGCTGTTAAAGCATTGTCTTCTTAACTGGCTGGTCTTTTCAGCATTGAGGTCTGAAACATCAGTCAGATAGAAATTAGGGCAAGCTTGCAATTCGCTAAGCATGGAATCGATGAGGACTTGTTTATCTTCTTTTCTCATTTCAATCTTCCTTTCAAAAATTAGATACCTACAGATTTAACATCGATTTGCACACCTGGACTCATGGTGCTAGAGATATAGACACTCTTCATGTATGTACCTTTAGCAGCAGCTGGTTTCAACTTGATAACGGTTTGGATAAGTTCCTTGGCGTTATCAAAAATTTGTTCAGGAGAGAAACTGACTTTTGCGACTGCAGCATTGATGATACCGTACTTGTCAACCTTGAAGTCGATCTTACCGGCTTTAACTTCTTGAACAGCCTTTGCGACATCCATCGTAACAGTGCCTGTCTTTGGGTTTGGCATCAATCCACGGGGACCGAGGATACGGCCAAGAGCACCAACTTTAGGCATAATGTTAGGAGTAGTGATCACAACGTCAATATCGGTCCAACCTTCCTTAATCTTCTGGATGTATTCATCCAAGCCGACATAATCTGCACCAGCGTCTAAAGCTTCTTGAGCCTTGTCCGGATTGCAAAGAACCAGAACGCGCACGACTTTACCAGTACCGTGAGGCAGGGTGACAGAACCACGGACCATTTGATTGGCCTTACGTGGGTCAACACCCAAACGGATGTTCAAGTCAACTGAAGCATCAAATTTGGTGTAAGTGATTTGTTTTACGATATTAACCGCTTCACTCAAGGAGTAACTCTTGCTTTTGTCGAACTTAGCTAAAGCTTCTTTCCGTTGTTTAGTAACTTTTGACATTTAACTAACTTTTTTTTGTTCTACAAATGCATGAAAGACTTAATCTTTCTTTAAAGGTGATTCGCCTGTAATCTTCACTCCCATACTACGGGCAGTACCAGCCACCATTGACATGGCTGATTCAACTGTGAAGCAATTCATGTCCTTCATCTTATTAGTGGCAATTTCACGAACTTGATCCCAAGTCAACGAACCGACTTTCGTACGGTTAGGTTCCTTAGAACCGCCCTTGATTTTTGCCATTTCAACGATGGAGACTGCCACTGGGGAAGCCTTAACGATGAAATCGAAAGACTTGTCCTTGTAAACAGTGATGATAACTGGTAAAACCTTACCAGCCTGATCCTGTGTACGGGCATTGAACTGCTTGCAGAATTCCATAATATTCACACCCTTTGAACCCAAAGCAGGTCCAACCGGTGGAGCGGGATTCGCGGCTCCTCCTTTAATTTGCAGTTTAATTAATCCGCTTACTTCTTTTGCCATTTTTAAATTCTTCCTTTTTAATTGTTAGGCAACATTTAATACAATCTACAACTTAGCACTCCAACTTCACCTGAGTATAACTCAATTCCAACGGAGTAACCCTACCGAACAACTTAATAGAAACTCGAAGAGTCTGGCGTTCGGTGTTGACTTCTTCAATAATACCACTAAAAGTGTTGAATGGACCATCAGTAACAATGACTGAGAGACCAACCTTAAAGGGAATACTATTTTCAGCGCCAAGATTCTGCATCTCATCCATTCTTCCGAGAATACGATTCATCTCTTCGGTACGGACAGGGGCAGGTTCAGAGCCTTTTCCATCGCCCAAGAAACCAAGGACATTTGGAACATCCTTGATAACATGCGCAACTTCTCCATCCAGAATAGCCTCGACATAAACATAACCTGTGAAAAGGATGCGTTCCTTCGTCACACGTTTACCATTCTTTACGTCGATATACTTTTCAGTTGGGATCAACACATTAAAGATACGATCCTGATAGTTAAGGCGCTTGATTTCGGACTCAAGGTATTCTTTAACCTTTTTTTCCTTACCACCCATCGCCCTAACAACATACCATTTCTTTTCTGAAGTGTTGCTCATCGTTTTGTGAGGTTAAAATGTAAATTACAGATAAACCAAGATTCAACTAACACTTATAAGAACTTATAGAAAGCTTCCAACAAGTGTTGAAAAGAAAAGTCCATCAAGAACACCACGAGGGCGATAATCAGGGAAGCAATGGACACAACAATAACGCTACTTTGTAACTCTTTCCAAGTAGGCCAAGTAACCTTTTCCTTTAACTCGGTGTAGCACTCTTTAATGTAGTTTACCAGTTTCATCTTTTTACTGAATCTTATTAAAAAAGCACGGGCGGAAAGGCTCGAACTCTCGACACTCGGTTTTGGAGACCGATGCTCTACCAACTGAGCTACGCCCGTATTAGGTAGGGGTAAGTTTTACCTCACCCCTACTTTATGTTTTGATTTATTAATCGTCAATGATTTCGATAACTTGACCGGAACCAACGGTACGACCACCTTCACGGATAGCGAAGCGGAGACCCTTATCCATAGCGATTTCAGCAATCAGCTTAACATCGATAGTGACGTGGTCACCAGGCATAACCATTTCCATACCTTCTGGGAGGGTGATTTCACCGGTAACGTCAGTGGTTCTGAAGTAGAACTGAGGACGATACTTGTTACGGAATGGGGTGTGACGACCGCCTTCTTCTTTTGACAGGACATAGACCTGACCCTTGAAGTGGCTGTAAGGCTTCACTGAACCTGGCTTTGCGATAACCATACCACGACGGATTTCGTCCTTGTCGATACCGCGGAGCAGCAGACCAGCATTATCGCCAGCTTCACCTTCGTCCAAAATCTTACGGAACATTTCGACACCGGTAACAACTGATTTCAGCTTTTCAGCACCCATACCGAGGATATCAACAGGATCACCAACGTGGATGACACCAGTTTCGATACGACCGGTAGCAACGGTACCACGACCTGTGATTGAGAACACATCTTCGATAGGCATCAAGAATGGTTTATCAACAGCGCGTTGTGGTTCTGGAATCCAGGTATCGCAAGCTTCCATCAATTCATCAATTTTTGGAGCCCAAGTTGGGTCATCGTTCAAAGCACCCAGAGCTGAACCGCGGATGATAGGAGTATTGTCAGCATCGAATTCATACTTGCCAAGGAGGTCACGGACTTCCATTTCAACCAATTCGAGCAACTCTTCATCATCAACAAGGTCGCACTTGTTCAAGAACACAACCAGACGAGGCACACCAACCTGACGAGCGAGCAGGATGTGCTCACGGGTTTGTGGCATAGGACCATCGGTAGCAGCGACAACGATGATAGCACCATCCATCTGAGCAGCACCAGTAACCATGTTCTTAACATAGTCAGCGTGGCCAGGGCAGTCAACGTGAGCATAGTGACGATTTTCGGTCTGGTACTCAACGTGAGCTGTATTGATGGTAATACCTCTTTCCTTTTCTTCTGGAGCTGAGTCGATTGAGTCAAATGACTTGACTTCTGACAGACCCTTCTTTGCAAGGTGCAGTGTGATAGCAGCTGTCAAAGTGGTCTTGCCGTGGTCAACGTGGCCAATAGTACCGATGTTGACGTGCGGTTTACTTCTTTCGAATTTTTCTTTTGCCATTTTTATTTCTTATTTAAGGTGTAAAACTCTTTATTTTCTTACATAAAAAATCGAGCCGATGGGGAGAATTGAACTCCCGACCCCTTCCTTACCAAGGAAGTGCTCTACCGCTGAGCTACATCGGCTTGTTTCATCTGAGCGGAAGACGGGGCTCGAACCCGCCACCTAAAGCTTGGAAGGCTTTCGCTCTGCCAAATGAGCTACTTCCGCTTGTCCGCTTGATCTGTGGGGGAAGGTGGACTCGAACCACCGAACTCATCCGAGGACAGATTTACAGTCTGTTGCAATTGCCACTATGCGACTCCCCCGCTTTTTTAACAGAGCCGGTAGACGGACTCGAACCGCCGACAGGCTGATTACAAATCAGCTACTCTACCAACTGAGTTATACCGGCATTATTTTAAAGAACCTCTGCCTCTTTAAAGAAGCACACCCCTCATCTCTGAAAGGGTGTGCAAAAATACATAGTTTTACGGACATGGCAATGCTTTTTGTGCTTTTTTTTCAAAAAAAATCACATTTTACCATTAAAAAACTATTTATCAGCATTTTATCACTTGACAATTTTGCCCTTATATTTCTCTAATTGCTTCTTTAAAGCATCAACAGCAGTGTCGATTGACTCCTCGAAAGTCTTACTTTGCTTACTTGCGAACAAATCATCACCCTTCAAGACGAGACGAATGTCGGCAATCTTATTCTCCGGCGTGTCGGTATTGTCGAGTTTGAGCGACACTTCTGCATTGATGACTTCATTGTACTTTGCGCAAACTTTCTCGATCTTTTGCGTAATGAATTCTTCAAGTTTTGAATCAGCCTTGAAGTGGACTGGGTTAATCGTTACTTTCATAATTGTTCCTTTCTTTTTACTTCACCCTTTCGGGTGGGCTTGTTTATGAATATGTTTAAGTTGTTCTATCGTATAGTGAGCATATACCTGAGTGGTCGCCAAATCTTTGTGTCCGAGCAGCTTTTGTATGGCCACAAGACTAGCGCCCTCGTCAAGCAAATGGGTTGCAAAGGTGTGCCGCAAGACGTGCGGGCTTTTCTGCTTCAGCGTGGTCGCGCCTTCAAGCATCTGGTGCACCTTATTATATACGAAGTTTGCGGTCATGGCTTCTCCTTTGTCGTTAAGCAAGAGTCGGTCGGCTTTTTCCGGAAACTGCGCATCACGCAAGATTTGGTAATGGCCGATCATCTCCGCAAGACTCTTTTGTAACGGAACGATCCGCTCTTTATTGCGCTTACCGTGGATTTTAACCTTCAAGCCGAACTTGTCAATATCGGCATCACGCAAGCCACGAAGCTCAGCCTGGCGCATACCCGTCTGATACAGCAGTTCAAAAATCAATTCGTCGCGCTTGGCCTGAAAACTGTCGTCATCAGAAAAGTGCACCTTATTTATATCGTTCTCGGTTACGAACTTGACGGTTTGCTTAGGTTGCTTCAGCGCCTTGACCGTCGTCATCGGGGTCGTCTTTATGGCATCTTCTCGCAAGCAATACTTGTAGAACGAACGCAAAGCCGACACTTTACGGTTAATGCTACGGTTGGCAATTCCATCTTTCTTAAGCTCGACGACGAACGACTTGACCATCGGTGTTGTCGCCAGGGCGAGGTCGTCAAGATCGTACTGCGACATAAGGTAAGAGCGGAACTGCTCCAAGTCGCGACGGTAGGCTTGCAGCGTGAGAACCGAGTAGCGTTTTTCGGTTTCGAGATACGATATGAACTGGTCGATGGACATAAAAAAAAAACTTCGGTGTAAAATTAGTAATAAAAACTAATATACACCGAAGTTTTCTCTAAAAAAATTATTTCCCTAGTCTGGCGAATTATTGATTAGCTTCAGCCTCACGGAGTTTCTGGACATAGATAGCCTTCATCATGTTAGCACGGTGAATGACTGATGGCTTGTCGAATTGTTGACGCTTACGCAGTTCTTTCACGACGCCGGTCTTTTCATACTTTCTCTTGTAGCGCTTCAAAGCTCTATCGATGCTTTCGCCTTCTTTTACAGGAACAATAATCATTTTAAAACACTTCCTTCTTTTAAATGGTTAATACTAATTTGTTAGTTTTGAGGGCGCAAAAGTAGATAATTTTTTGTTACGAACAACTATTTTATTCAAAATATCTCAAAAAACCATCGCCAGGCACCTCATCGCTTTCATTCACCAAGCAAATGTCTAAACAAGAAACTGTCAATCTTGTTGAACAAGTGCATACGGCATTCGCCGTCGCCATATTCATAATCGCCATAGATGCCGTGATTCTTGTTCGGGTAAATCATCAGGTCGAACTGCTTTTCGTTCGAAATCATGGCCTTGATGAGTTCCATGGCGTTCTGATAATGCACGTTATCGTCGCCGCTGCCGTGGCAAAGCAGGTAGTTACCCTTAATCATAGCGGTATTATGAACTGGCGAATTCAGGTCGTAGCCCTCCGGGTTTTCCTGTGGGGTGCGCATGAAACGTTCGGTATAGACATTGTCGTAATAGCGCCAGTTGGTGACAGGTGCCACCGACACAGCTGTGCTGATGACCTCCGAGCCTTTGGTGATGCCGTTGGCAGCCATGAAACCACCATAGCTCCAGCCATAAATACCGATACGCTCTGCATCAACGTAAGGTTTCTTGGCCATGTACTTGGCAAGGGTAATCATGTCTTCGGTTTCGTATTTGCCGAGTTGCAGGTAAGTCATCTTCTTGAACATTTCGCCCTGAGCGCCGCTACCTCTATTATTAATAGACACGCTGATGATACCGTGCTGTGCCAAAAGCTGCATCCACCAGAAATCGCTGTCGGCCCATGAATTGTTCACGGTCTGATAGCCAGGACCGCCGTAAACGTAAATCAAGACAGGATATTTCTTGTTCGGGTCGAAATCAGGAGGGAGAATCTGCCAAGCGTCAATTTCGGCTTGTGTTCCGTCAGGCATCACGAAAGCGGGGTCGCTGATGGTGAAGAACGACTTTTCGCCCAAATTGTAATCCTTAATCTTCTCGACAAGCTGGTGATTGTCCTCAAGCACACGCACTACCCTACCCTTCTTGTCGTAGAGCACATATTGGTTCGGATGGCTTGCCGTGGAGTTTATATTAATAAGGTATGAGAAGTCGTTACTGAAACGTGCGTTGTTGGTGCCTTCCAGACCTATCACCTCGCGGATGTTGCCTTTCAGGTCAACAGCGTAAATCTGACGCTCGATGTGCGATTTCTTGGCAGCCTGGAAATAGACTTCCTTGCCATCGAAACCATATACTTGGGTCACATCCCAGTTACCGGTGGTCAGCTGCTTGACGGGCGTGCCGTCCATGAGATACATGTAGATGTGGTTGTTGCCACTCTTTTCGGAAGTCATCAGGAAGGTGTTGCCATCGTCAACGAAAGTCCAGTCGTCGGTGATGTCGATGTAGCAATCGTTGGTTTCATCGTAGAAAACGCGGCTTTCGCCAGTCGTTGCGTTGGCGGCAAGGATTTCGAGGTGATTCTGATGGCGGTTGAGGCGCTGGATGGCCAAGGTGTTGGCATCTTTGGTCCAGCCGATGCGTGGCAGATAAATGTCGGTTTCTTTGCCCGTATCCATTTTCACGCTCTTTCCGGTTGCGAGGTCATAAACGTAAACTTCGACAACGCTGTTATCTTCGCCAGCCTTTGGATATTTGAAGCTATACCAGTCAGGATAAAGACCTTCAAATTCTTCCATCTGGAACTCCTTCACGTTGGATTCATCGAAACGATAGTAGGCAATCTTCTTGCTATCGGGCGACCAATAGAACCCTTGCGAGAAGCTGAATTCCTCTTCATAGACCCAGTCGGGAGCACCGTTGATGACATGATTGTAGAGACCGTCGTTGGTAAACTGCTTTTCTTCGCCTGTAGCCAAGTCCTTGATGAAGAGGTTGTTGTCGCGCATGAAAGCCACCTTGGTAGCATCGGGTGAGAAGGTTGCGAGGCGCTGCTTGCCGTTTTCAGAAAGCGGCTGCAAGGTCTTGGTCTTCATGTCATAGACATAATAAGTGGCATGGAACGAATGGCGGTAGATGTACTCCATGTCGGTAAGGCACAGCACTTTGTCTTCGTTCTGGCTCAATTCGTAATTCTGGAGGCGGATAGGCAGGGTGTCGCCCGGCAAAACGAGGTCGTTGATGGAGAACAAGGTGTTCACCAGCTTGCCCGTCTTGTAGTTGTAGATGTTCAGGGCGCCTTTTTCGAAAGAGCCGTAGGTCTTACCATCTTTCATGGAATTCATGCCACGGACGCTTCTTTGCGCGAAGGTAGAGCGCACATAAAGGTCTTCCAATTCAACATTTTTCTTTTCCTGGGCCGTAGCCGAAATTGTTCCGACAATAAGGAACAAGCTGAGTAGCAAATTTCTATAATTCATAACATTATAATTTGATGGGGCAAATATAGGGATTATTAGCGTATGACAAGGCAAAGGCAGGGCAATATTTTCCGTTCTCAACGGCATCCTTTTGGCTTCATCAGAAAGTACAGGAAGTTCCGCAATTATTCGATTATTTCCAAATTAGCCCATTGACTTTCATATCAAACAATTCGCCAGTATTGAGGTTGATTTTTATCTCCCACATGTTACTGCCATTATTGTACCCAAATATCCAGGGCAATCGAGATAAAAGCCTTGACAGGATTTCGAACTGCTTCTGACATTAAAGTTTCCGTGTTCATCAGAAGTACCTATATAAAGACCAAAAAAACGAATCGTTGTTTTCATCATTCTTAAAGGGGTTGTCATGTTTAGTGGAATCGATTTCATAGAAACTTACAAAGGGCAACTCATCGCCATTTTTATCCATTGTTTTCCCTTCCCAATATACACAGTCCCTTCTCATGTAAGCATGATGCGTATTGATGCATATTTCATCCTCGCCAAGGGCAATGCCTCTCGTTATTTCAACATGGTCACAATCAAGATAAAAGCCTTTGCAGTTGGCATAATTCGTTTTTATGCAAAAAGAACCATGCTCATCAGATTTATCAAGATAATAGAGACCCGTTGAATCATACTCGTGAAAATTCACAAACGGCATCGCTATACCTTCTTCATTGATGGTTGTCCCTTGCCAATGAATCCCATCTTTGCCTTTATAAAACTGAGAATTGCAAATGATGATTTTATTTTGATTATTATCGGTGCCATTTTGCAATCTGGCGATATCAGAGATGCTGTAGAAACATCCTTCGCTGCGTTTGAAACCAGCTTCCTTTTGGAAAGTAATGGTTTGTTTTGCTGTGTTGCATGACAAGAGACTAACAAGGATGACGAAAATACATGACAATTTCTTATTATTCATACACAGGTGCTTTTTTATAGAAGACCACTGATATTTCTTTTTCATACTTTCTTATGCCAATAATGAAAGATTTCAATTAGATTATCTCCCAACCATATAAATCTCCAGCCTTGAAATGACACGAGGGTTGAACGAAACATCAAACAAGGTCGTGCTGTCGATGTACAACCGTTCCAGGCTCTGGCAGTTGCGCAAATCGGGAATTACGAGCAGACCGCCGCTGTTGGCCACATTGAGTTCAATCAAATTGGTGAGTTGGGTAATGCCAGTGGGCAGTTCTTGCAGCAAGTTGGTCCCGATATAGAAAAACTCCAGCGACTCTAAATCGCCAATATCAGTGGGCAGGTGATGCAAGGCATTATGTGTAAGCGAGAGATATTCCAAATTCTTCAGTTCACACAGTTCATCAGGTAAGGTCTCAAGGCGGTTGTGGTCCAATTCAAGACGCTTCAGGTTCTTGAGTTGGCTAATTTCGGGCGGCAAAGCCCCGATGTCATTGTTCTTGAACGAAATCTCCTCCAACTCGGTAAGTTCGCCGATGACAGGCGGAATGTATTTGAGATTGTTGGAGCTGACTACTAGTTTCTTTAGGTGTTTCAGCTGCCCAATCTCTTCGGGCAACGAGTCGAGGCCATTGCGGAAAAGATAGAGCGTCTCGGCATTAGGGTTGGCTTCGATTTTCTCCACCAAATGCTTGGCGTTGCAATAGCAGATGCGGATTTTCTTCTTGCCCTGTGCATCGGCAGTGCCGCCAACGAGCAGAAAAGCTGCAAGGATAAGGATTAGCTTGTAGTTTCTCATTGTTTTACATTTTAGAGTTGTTTTTTCAGAAATCAAAAGTCATGCGTCCATGGTTTTGACGCTGCAAAGTTAAGCGATTGGAAGCAGAATGTCAACAGAAAACAGTCCTAAATTATTAACCCGTCAACTTGGAACAGTCGTATGACACAATTATGACAACCAAAATCAGCGAATCACAGGTCGAACCCGAATGGTAACAAATAGTGTTTTCCTCCGTACCAAATAGTGAGTTTCTTCGCTGTTTCTTCGGGGTTTCTTCGGTGATGCTTCGGTAAATGACCGAAGAAACTCCGAACAAAGTGTGCGGAAACCACGAAGAAAGTGTAGCTTTGGTCGCTCGATGACACAGAGGAGAATGCGAGGGAAAGGAATTAAGATTTAAGAATTAAGAATTAAGAATTGAGAATCGAGAATGATGGGGGAAGAATTTGGATCAGGAATGACGGATGGATTGAAAAGACAACGAGTTTTTGTAAAATTATATCAATTTAATTATCAATATTTTAATGCTTACACAAGAGATTTTTTCAAAAAAGTAGCCAAAAAAGTTTGGAGGTAAAGAAAAAAGCTGTACTTTTGCACCCGCAATGGGACGGTAGCTCAGTTGGTTTAGAGCGCATGCTTGACAGGCATGAGGTCACAAGTTCGATCCTTGTTCGCCCCACACGAAACGCCTTAGGGCGTTTTTTCGTAAACGGAGGGACGTTAGCCCAGTTGGTTTAGAGCGCTGCCTTCACACGGCAGAGGTCACTGGTTCGAGTCCAGTACGTCCCACAACAGGAAAAGTCAGCAAGTAACGCTGACTTTATTTTTTTGTCAGAAAGAGAATGCAAAAGCTCAAGAGTTACGTACTGCCCATCGCCCTCCTGCTGGGTTGGCTGCTGCACCGCTACTGTGCGATGTTCAGTTTCATAGTCCCCTATCTCATTTTCACCATCTTGCTGCTGACCTTCTCGGCCGTCGATATCAAGAAATTGAAATTCAGCATGCTATTCGTTTGGATTATTATGTTCCAAGTGGCCGCGAGCATGGGCGGCTACGCTTTGCTGAAGGCCTTGGGGAGTAACGAGATTATCGCCGAAGGCATCCTCGTAGGCGTGCTTTGTCCGGTAGCGGCTTCGGTGGCCGTCATCAGCTGCATGTTGGGTGCCAACCGCGAGACGGTGACGAGCTACACCATCATCGGCAACCTAATGGTCTCGGTGGTCGCACCTATTTATTTTTCTTTTGTGGACGTGCAACAAGATTTGCCTTTCTTCGAGTCGTTCCTGCCCATCTTCAAGCGCGTCGGCACCGTAATCGGACTGCCTTTCTTCGCAGCGTGGGCATTACAGGCATGGCTACCTAAAGTGAGCGGATTCCTCGCCCATTACAAGGGACTCTCCTTCTATCTTTGGGCAATGGCGTTGCTTTTGAACCTTGGCCAGACCATCGACTTCATCTTCCTTCACGGAGAAGGCAACTGGAACAGCATCATCTGGCTCGGTGTTGAAGCATTGATTTTCTGCATCATACAGTTTGGTTTTGGCAAATGGTTAGGCAGCAAATATGGCGACACCATCTCGGGCGGACAACTGCTCGGACAGAAAAACACAGCCATGGGCATCTGGATGGCCAACTATTATTTGCACCCACTGGCCTCCGTCTATCTCGCTTTCTATTCCATTTTCCAAAATGTCTTCAACAGCTGGCAGATTTGGCGCTTTGGGAAGTTGAGAGCTGAAAGTTGAGAGTTGAGAGCTGAGAGTTGAAAGTTGAGAGTTGAAAGTTGAAAGTTGAGAGAGAGGAAGTAGAAAGGTTTTGTTGAATATATTTGTTCCATATCAAATATTTTCCTATATTTGCAGTCCTTTATCGTTCCATACTGGACAATTATCAATTAAGTCATTATAAATCAAACACAAACTGAAATGATGCAAAACAATATCATTCCCGCCGAATTGGTAAAGAAGATGTTCGCCGAAAGCGGTCTCGCTTGCATTGGCAAAGCCGGTATCCGCGAAATCAACAAGTTGGCTCGTGACATCGAAGCTACCTCAGGCAAGAAGTTCATCCACATGGAAATCGGAAATCCTGGTCTTCCAGCCGCCAAGGTAGGCGTTGAAGCCCAAATCAAGGCTCTGCAAGACGGCGTTGCCGCCAATTATCCAGCCATCGACGGCGCTCCAGTACTGAAGAAAGAAGCCTCTCGCTTCATCAAGATGTTCCTCGACCTCGACGTTGACCCAGCCAACTGCATACCTACCGTTGGTTCCATGCAAGGCGCTTTCGCTTCGTTCATGATTTGCGGTCACCTCAACAAGCAGAAGAACACCATCCTCTTCATCGACCCAGGTTTCCCTGTCCACAAGTTCCAGAACCGCGTTCTCGGCGTCCCGATGGAACACTTCGACATCTACGAATACCGTGGCGAGAAATTGCGCGCCAAGATGGAAGAGATGCTCAGCAAGGGCAACATCCACAGCGTGCTTTACTCCAACCCTAACAACCCGACATGGGTGTGCCTCACCGACGAAGAACTCCGCATCATCGGTGAAGTGTGCAACAAATACGACGTCATCGTCATGGAAGACCTCGCCTACTTCGGCATGGACTTCCGCAAGGACTACAGCCATCCGGGCGTTGCTCCTTTCCAACCCACCGTTGGCAAGTATGCCGACAACTACCTGCTGATGATTTCAAGTTCGAAGGCCTTCAGCTATGCCGGCGAACGCTGCGCCATCCTCGGCATCAGCGACAATCTCGCTAAGCGTCACTATGCCGACCTGAAGGAATTCTGCGGTCAGGAAGTGTTCCTCCGTGGCATCCTCTTCGGCGCCTTGCACCCACTCACATCAGGTGCTTCACATTCAGCCCAATACGCTCTTGCAGCCGTCATGAAAGCCGTGAGCGATGGTACTTACAACTATCGTGAAGATGTTCTCGAATACGGTCGCAAAGCCAAGATGATGAAAGACGCCTTCACAAGCAACAACTTCACCATCACCTACGACGAAGACTGCGGTGAACCTATCGCCGACGGCTTCTACTTCACCTTCTGCTACCCGGGCTTCACCGGAGCTGATTTGGTGGAAGAACTTATGTATTACGGCGTTTCGGGCATCTCGCTCGACACCTGCGGTAGCCAACGCCAAGGTCTGCGTGCCTGCAGCTCGCTCATCCAAAGAGAAGAGATTCCTGTCTTGGCCGAGAGACTGGCTGCTTTTGCAAAAGACCACCCAGTGAAATAAGATAAAAAAAATGCAATGGCAATGATGAATTTCATTATCTTTGCACGTTGTTTTAATAGATAACACAAAATTCTAAAAACTAATAAATATGGCAAAATTCAGAGGAGCCATCGTTGTTGACACCGAGCGTTGCAAGGGATGTTCAGTATGCATCACCGCTTGCCCATGTGGCGTCATCGAACTGGCAAAAGAAGTAAACGGAAAAGGTTACAATTACGCATTCATGGCCAACCCCGACAAGTGCATTGGCTGCGCAAGCTGCGGCATCACCTGCCCTGACGGCGTGATCAAGGTCTATAAGAAGGCCATCGAGTAAACCCAACCAATTGTCTAACAATTTAAAATCTTACATAATGGGAGAATTAAAACTGATGAAGGGTAACGAGGCATTGGCAGAAGCCGCTATCCGCTACGGTGCTGATGCTTATTTCGGATATCCTATCACTCCTCAGTCGGAAGTGATTGAGTATCTGTCGGAACAGAACCCTTACGAACGCACCGGCATGGTCGTTCTTCAAGCAGAAAGTGAATTGGCAGCCATCAACATGGTGTATGCTGCTGGCGCAGCTGGCAAGCGCGTCATGACCTCATCATCCAGCCCAGGCGTGTGCCTGAAGCAAGAAGGTCTGGCCTACATCGCTGGCGCCGAAGTGCCTTGCGTCTATGCTGACGTGGTTCGTGGCGGCCCGGGTCTGGGTACCATCCAGCCTTCACAAGCTGACTATTTCCAAGCCTGCAAGGGCGGCGGTAATGGTGACTACAACCAAATCGTCCTCGCTCCTGCTTCCGTTCAGGAAATGGCTGACTTCGTGGCTCTCGGCTTCGACATGGCTTTCAAATATCGTATCGCAGTGTGCATCCTCTCCGACGGTGCCATCGGCCAGATGATGGAAAAGGTCGTCCTTCCTGACCAGAAGGCTCGCTTGACCGAAGAAGAAATCAAGGCTAAGTATCCTTGGGCTCTGACCGGCCGCAAGCGTGGCACACAACACCGTGTCATCACTTCTTTGGACCTCGACTCAGCCAAGATGGAAGAGCACAACCGTCACCTCCAGAGAAAGTATGCTGAAATCACGAAGAACGAAACCCGTTGGGAAGAAATCAACACTGAAGATGCTGAATACGTATTCGTAGCTTACGGTTCAAGCGCCCGTATCGCCCAGAAAGCCGTCCAACTCGGTCGTGCCGAAGGCCTGAAGGTCGGCTTGCTCCGTCCTATCACCCTGTGGCCTTACCCAACCAAGGCAATCGAAGCCTTGATTGACAAGGGCGTCAAGGGATTCCTTTCAGTTGAATTGAGCTGCGGCCAGATGATTGAAGACGTGAAACTCGCCTGCAATGGTCGCGCAAAGGCAGAACACTTCGGCCGCGTCGGTGGTATCATCCACACTCCGGAAGAAGTTCTCGAAGCTATGAAGAAACAAATTATAGGAGAATAAGAAAATGGCAGAAATCACATTACAAGATATCATCCAGCCTGAAAATTTGGTTTATGAAAAATCAAAGCTGCTGACGGAAAAACCTTTCCACTATTGCCCAGGCTGCGGTCACGGAACCGTTCACCGCATCATCGCTGAAGTTCTCGAAGAACTTGGCATCGACGAACAGACCATCGGTGTTTCTCCAGTAGGTTGCGCCGTTATGGCTTACGACTATTTCGACGTTGACTTCGTTGAAGCAGCTCACGGCCGTGCTCCGGCGTGCGCATCAGGTATCAAGCGCGTGTGGCCTAACAAGATCGTCTTCTCCTATCAAGGCGACGGCGACTTGGCTGCTATCGGTACTTGCGAAACCATCCACACCTGCAACCGTGGCGAGAACATCACCATGATTTTCGTCAACAACGGTATCTATGGTATGACTGGTGGCCAGATGGCTCCTACCACTCTGGTTGGCATGAAGACCGCTACGACCCCTTACGGCCGTATGCCACAATGGCCTGACGGAACACCTAACAACGGTTTCCCTCTCCAGATCACCAACCTCATCTCACAACTTCCTGGCACACGTTACGTCACACGTCAGGCTGTCTACACTCCAGCCGCCGTGCGTAACGCCAAGAAGGCCATCAAGAAGGCTTTCCAGAACCAGATGGAAAACAAGAACGGTGTCAACTTCGTTGAAATCGTTTCGAATTGCAACTCCAACTGGAAGATGACTGCCGTCGATGCTAACAAGTGGTTGCAAGAAAACATGCTGCCAGTTTATCCTCTCGGCGACATTAAGGACAACTTCGAGCTGATTAAGAAATAATTAAAAACTACAAAGCAATGACAGAAGAATTAATTATAGCCGGTTTCGGCGGACAAGGCGTCTTGTCAATGGGTAAGATCCTTGCTTATAGTGGTATCATGCAGAACAAGGAAGTGAGCTGGATGCCATCTTACGGTCCTGAAATGCGTGGCGGTACTGCAAACGTGACTGTCATCGTCAGCGATGAACGCGTCTGCTCACCTATCCTGAATGCTTTCGACACTGCAGTCATTCTGAATCAGCAGTCACTCGACAAGTTCGAGAGCAAAGTAAAACCTGGCGGTTACCTGATTTATGATCCAAACGGCATCACGCACAAGCCAACCCGCAAGGACATTCACATCTACACCATCGAAGGTGCCCAACTCGCATCCGACATGGGTAACACCAAGGTCTTCAACATGATTATTTTGGGTGCTTTCCTGAAGATTCGTCCTATCATCGACAACAAGAACGTTGAAGAAGGTCTGAGACACTCACTGCCAGAACGCGCTCACAAACTGATTCCTTTGAACATGCAGGCTGTCCAAGTCGGTATGGACAATGTGAAGGAAGTGAAATAAGAAGCTCTGCTTCTGAAGCCAAAAAAGGTCACTCTTTCGAGTGGCCTTTTTTCATTTCTCAAACAAGTCGTCGGCTGTCACCACCTTTTGGAAAACGCCGCTATATTCATTATATGTCAGGCCTTCGGTGGTTACTAGGACATTGTGGACAACCGTCTTTCGCGGCAGCATTTCAGCCAACAGATTCTGACGATGAACCACCTTTAAATATTTCCGAAATCTCGTCTTTTCTTCCAATGATATTCATCATAAAACATCGTTTTATTCAGCGGTAAAGACACAAAAACATGCGTTCACCGCTGAATAAAACACACTTTTTACTCAATTTTTCTCCAAAAAATTGCTTTTATTCAGCGGTGAACATGGTAATTTGGTCGTTTACGGCTGGATAAAAGCATAAAATGTCTAATAGTCATTGGGAATTATCACCCAATTTGGTGAAACATTTCCATAATCACCAACATATCCTTCAAATTGAATTTCTTCTTTAGGCACTTTGCTTACGATAACCTTTAAATTGACACATCTATAAAACGCATTGATACCTATTCGTTTGATAGACCCTGGTAAAAACAACTCTTCAAGCATTTCACAATCCTTGAAGGCAAATCTGTTTATTTCCTCTGTACCATCAATCACGGCATAACTCTTCCCATGATTATTTGGGTAGGCATACAACACTTTTTTATCTTTTGAATACAAAACGCCTCCTATAGATTGATAAAAATCATTGTTAATGCTAATCGCTTTTAGTTTCCGACATTTCCAAAAACTCCATTCTATTTTTCTAACAGAATCACCTAAATAAATACATTTTGTTTCTGTTAGCGAATCAAATACGCCTTTGCCTATTTCAACGATTGAATATGCGGACGCGGATGCATCCGTACGGCTTGGAATGGAAACAGATGCTTCGTTGGGGAGTACAGGGTTTATTTTCCCATATCGGCTATACTCTCCAAAAAGACCATTTATAGATTTTAGCCTTACTTCTCGCTTTAGATAGTCAATAATTTGAAAGCACATGCCTTTATATTGAAATTCAGAATAGTCAATCGGGTCATTTGGCGACAATATACTATTTGCCATAGATTCAACCGTTCTCCTAACAATTTCACCATCTTCTCCCCAAAGACCTATTGATCGAACAAATCCCCTTATTTGGGCTTTCCTATCAAATCCTTTGACAATCTCTTTTTTCCATTTTGAAATGGATTCTTTCAGAGATTCATTATCCTTTATTTCATTGTATGATTCGTTCTCATGGTTTTCTTCAAGCCCATCTATTAAACTAGTAACATACCCATCAACTCTATCTGTACCAATAACATACACATAAAATCCTTTATCTTTAGGATTACATAATAGAGCCTTTGCCTCTTCATCCAAATCTGGCCTATAGTCTTTCGCAAACCAATCATTGTCAGGATTCCTATAGGTTATCCACTCATGAAAAATATAGCCCGTAAGATGCTTGGCAATATAATCACCATTTACTATTTCCATGTGTTTTTGAAACGCCAATAATAAATCAGCAACCTTCTTATAGTAATTTGCTAGTTTTACAGAATCCATCGTGAATAGATTTATAATTTCCGCAAAATTAAACAAATATCTCCCTCGCTCCTCAACTCCTTGCCAAAATGTCAGTTTTCCAAATGGCACATTATTTGACTATGGCTGATGGCCTATAGCCTATGGCTTGCCTTCACGTTAGAGCAGCCATAGGCTATGAGCCATAAGCCATCGGCTAATCTTTGAATCTTAAATCTTGAATTTTAAATACTTAACAATATGCAATCAGGAAACATTGGGGTGAAGACCGAAAACATCTTCCCCGTCATCAAGAAATTCTTGTACTCCGACCAGGAGATTTTCTTACGCGAAATCATCAGCAATGCCGTGGATGCCACGCAGAAGCTGAAAACCCTCGCCTCATCGGGCGATTTCAAAGGCGAATTGGGCGACCTCACCATCAAGGTGGAAATCGACAAGCAGAAGAAGACCCTCACCATCCGTGACCGCGGTATCGGCATGAACGCCGAAGAGGTGGATAAATACATCAACCAGATTGCCTTCTCGGGAGCCGAAGAGTTCGTCGCCAAGTTCAAGACGCAAAGCGAAGCCGAGGCTGCCAACATTATCGGACATTTTGGCTTGGGCTTCTATTCCGCCTTTATGGTTTCATCGAAAGTCGCGCTCATCTCAAAGTCGTGTAAGGAAGAAGGCATGGACGGCGTCATCTGGGAATGCGATGGCAGCCCAGCCTACACCATGAACGCTATCCCGAAAGGCGACCGCGGCACCGACGTCATCCTCTACATCGCCGACGACGCACAAGAGTTCCTCGAAGAAAGCCGCATCCGCGAGCTGTTGGAGAAATACTGCAAGTTCCTGCCCGTACCGATTCAGTTTGGCACCAAAAAGGTTCAAGAGCCGATTGAGGAAGAAATTGAAGACGCAGAAGTCGTTGACGAAGAAGGCAAGCCCGTAGAAGAAAAAGAGAAGAAAGAGCCGAAGACCAAGGAAGTCGAAAAGCCTTGGATTATCAACGAGGTGGCTCCTTTGTGGAAGAAGACCCCAACCGACATCAAGGATGAGGAATACAACGACTTCTACCATGTGCTCTACCCGATGAACTTCGGCGAACCGCTGTTCCACATCCACCTGAATGTCGATTATCCTTTCGACCTCACCGGCATCCTCTATTTCCCGAAGGTCAAGAACCGCTACGAGTTCCAGCGCAACAAGATTCAGCTCTATTGCAATGAAGTGTTCGTCACCGATTCAGTGGAAGGCATCCTGCCAGAGTTCCTCTCGCTGCTCCACGGCGTCATCGACTCGCCCGACATCCCGCTGAACGTCAGCCGTTCGTTCCTGCAAAGCGACCAAAACGTGAAGAAGATTTCCACCTACATCACAAAGAAAGTGGCCGAAAAGCTAGAAGAACTCTTCAAGAAAGACCGCGAGACCTTCGAGAAGAACTGGGACGACATCAGCGTTTTCATCAAATACGGCATGATTAGCGACCCGAAGTTCTACGAACGCGCCGAGAAATTCTTCCTCTTCAAGGATACCGACGACAAGTATTACACCATCGAAGAATACAAGGAGCACATCAAGGAAAACCAAACCAACAAGGACAAATTCCTCGTCTATCTCTACGCCACCGACAAAGATGACCAATACACCAACATCGAAACTGCCAAGGCACGTGGTTACAACGTGTTGATGATGGACGGCATCCTCGATGCCCACTTCATCAGCGCCTTCGAGCAGAAGATGGGCGACAGCGACACCAAGACCATGTTTGCCCGCGTCGATTCAAACACCATCGACAAGCTCATCGTGAAGGAAGAAGCGGAAAAGGCTTCCGGCCTTGACGACAAGCAGAAGGAAGACGTGAAAGCCGCCTTCGAGAAAGTCATCGACAAGGTGAGGTTCAACGTGGAATTCTGCAATGCCGCCGATACCGACGCGCCTGTGGAAATCACACAAAACGAGTGGATGCGTCGCATGAAGGAGATGGAGCAGATGGGCGGCAGCCCGATGTCGTTCTACGGCACCATGCCCGACAGCTACACGCTGATGCTCAACACCAACAATCCAGTCATCGCTGGCCTGCTTGCCAAATCGGAAGACGAACGCGAAGCCACCGTGCGTCAGATTTACGACCTCGCATTGCTTTCGAAGAACCTGCTGAAAGGCAAGGACTTAAGCGAGTTCGTGAAACGCAACATGGAAAAGCTGTAAATTCTTGAATTAAAAAACAGGCGCAGACTCCACTATAGATTCTGCGCCTTTATTATATTTAGAATTTCTTCTTTTCGAACAATTTTATTTCGCTAATAGGAGGCAATTATTATTTTAAACTTTTTTTATTTGAAGAGTTTAACATCGCATCAACCAAATACAGCTCGGATTTTTCAAGAGGCTGTAAATCTATCCATTCATTCCCAAATGGGAAGTATTTAAAAGCCTCCATGCCTTGATCATAGGCTCCATATGAGTTTTTCGCTCTATAATCAATCAACACAATTGCTTCTTTATCAACATGTATTGTAGCTAAAGGGAGAACCGTTTCTGATGGATTTGTTTTATATTTCTCTAACTGTTTATCATGAAAAACATCTATATCTTCCTGTGAAAGAAATGCATATGTAATTTTCAAATCTTTCAAAGAAGTAGGGTCTTTAAGATTTTTATCAAGATAGAGGTTAATAGACTTTTTGAGCGATTTTTCATATCGCGAGTCTTCACTACAACCACTAAAGACAAAAATACCTAATAAAAAAACAACAAATCGAGTGACATTTAATGACAAATTCGAGCTATTCATATCTATTCTTTTTTAATGTGTTTGACATTGCAAAAAAACAAAATAAAACCTCAATCACCAACTTTATCAAAAAAAAAACATAAAAATGATTACTTTTGCAGTCACAATTAATTTCAAACAATATGGCTACAGCGACATTAGAATACGATGGAAGAAGTACCGCAATGAAGAAACTCTTGGAACTTTTTGTTGCACTCGGCGGGAAAGTGACTGAACACGAGACCTCAAAATCCGAGAAAGGTTCTTTTGACGAAGCCATTGCAGAATATCGCACTGGAAAGACCTACAAGGCCAAAGATGCTCATGACCTCATCGAACAATGCCTTCAATAATGTACGAAATAGAATAATTTTTCTATTGTCTTTTTCAATCATCACTTCATGTCAAAAGAACCTATCATCGAGCTTAAAAAGGCTTCAATCTTTCAACGGGAGAACCTTATCCTTGCCAATGTCAACCTCAGCATTAGCGAAGGCGAATTCGTCTATCTCATCGGCAAGACCGGTAGCGGGAAATCGTCGTTACTGAAGACTCTATATGGCGAACTGCCCGCCCGCGACGGCGAGGTGGAAGTGGCAGGCTACGACCTCACCCAAATCAAGCGCAAAGACATTCCTTACCTGCGCCGCAAGATTGGCATCGTCTTCCAGGACTTCCAGCTGCTTCACGACCGCACCGTGGAGAAGAACCTTGAGTTTGTGCTTGGTGCCACAGGCTGGACCGACAAGGAAGAAATCTCAGAACGCATCGACGAAGTGCTCAACGAAGTCGGACTGAAAGACAAGCGACAAAGCATGCCTCACCAACTCTCAGGCGGCGAGCAACAAAGCATTGCCATTGCACGCGCCTTGCTCAACGAACCGCTCATCATCCTCGCCGACGAGCCTACCGGCAACCTCGACCCCGACACTACCATCGACGTGATGCGTTTGCTCCGAAAAATCAGCGAAAGCGGCACCGCAGTTCTCATGGCCACCCACAATTACACATTGATGCAAAAATATCCGTCGCGCGTCATCCGCTGCGACAACGGAACAATCACCTGCTCGGTAATGGATTAAGAAATAAAACGTCCAAATCATGTCATACATCCAATACAGCACATCGGAAAACGCAGTCTACGTTTTAAAATCCCAAAGTAAACTTAGCGAAAATGCAAAAGTCATAAAACATGACAACAACATCCAATATATCACTGAAAACGATGAATTTATTGGTGTCAAGATGTCAAACTTTTATACTCAATTTGAGAATAAGGGGAGAATAGCAGAAAATGATTTTAAGAATCTATTAGAAAGGAACAAAATCCCATTCTTATACATCGGGCAGAATCCTGTTGGAATTGACTATTCAAAAGTCATCAAAAACGACAAAATGGCCAAACGGCCTGATTTTCTCATCGGAATTCCTAACACGAGCAATCTTTTCATTGATGTTAAAAATATTGCAAAGACAAAAAGATTCATTGAAGAATCTGAGCATTGCCATTCCATTTATCGTTCTGAAATCGAAAAACTTAATAGGCTTCAAGACCTTTTCCTGATTCCAGTCTGGATTGCATTTTACAATGAACCGACAAATGGTTTATCCAGTTTTGATTTGATTCCCATCAAAAACTTATTTGAATACATGCGCAGAATTGCAGACTGTTTATCAAAAATTTACGGCAGCACCAAATCTTCTTACAGGCCAAAAGAAACAATTCGCATTCCCAAAGAAATTATGATTCATGTAGAAAACGAATTGTCATTCAACGCAAACAGAACAGAAATTTCTCAAGGCTTGATAGACTATTATGCGAACCAACACAAACTGTTATACGATTACATCCGAAAGACCGTTTTGACATTTGTTTCAACTCAAAATTGCTACAAATCCACGCTTGGATGTAAAATACTTGAATTACTAGGGAAAGACTTGTGCAACATTGCCGAAATAAATATTGTAATAAACAAATTGATTGAGAAGAACGAAATCATATACGAAAAATTCTGCCCATTGCGCGTCAAAAAATAGGGCAATCAAATTCCACTAAAAATACAAGCAATCAATTTCCTAGCATTCTCCTCATTCCGATACAATTCCTTCATCATGGCATCGCGTTCCTCGATGTCGTCGTCGGTAAAATCCTCATCCATCAAGCGCTTGATTTCAGCGATGATTTCCTCAGGCTCATCTTTTACGGAACACAACGGCTGCAATGCCGTTCCTTTCAGCATATCCGAATTGACCAAGCAGAAACGCCCATTATACAAGGCATTCAACAATTTCAGTTTCAATCCGGTAGGCTGACTGGTCACCAAAATATTGATTTGCGCCTGACGCAACAAGTCGATCATTTCAGCATCATCGGGATTGGCCGTCAAAGTGATGTTCGGATATTCCAAGACCAATTTCTGCAACTTCTCCGACGGATTCAAGCCCGCAATCACGCACGGAACTTCCAATTTGGAAAAAACATTTTCAATCAGCCATTCGGCAGCATCGGAATTTTCACGCACCGACAGATTGCCATGGTACAAAACATAATCTCCCCTACCCGTCTCTGAGCAAACCGAGTCCAAAGCGTTGAACCCTGGCAACAAATATACATTTCCGTAACGCTTCAAAAAATAATCGAAATCCTGCTGCGCAATGGCAAAGATTCCTTTTGCCTTGGCCAAAACCGGTTCATAATGACGCAACTTCACCGATTCCGCCAAATAGAAAATCCTTTTCCAAAGACTATGTTCCGACTTGCCCAAGGCGCGGTAATAATCATGCTCAACATTATGCGCACGGACAAATATATTCCTGTCTTTCAAGCGACTATCATTCAAAATTGCAGTCGTATGCAGACCTTCGCAAAGGATAGGATAATTGTCCTTCATGAGTTGCTTCACCAATCCCTCAGAATTGCGAGAAGTGACGATGTAAGGCCAAAAACTCAGTTGTCTTAAAAACGAAGTGTCGCGTTTGTAATACAAGACCTCATAGCACATCCTTTCCAACGCTATCTGACGACCACGTCCATATTCATAGCAATGCAAATGGATCTTTATTCCGCTGTCGGCGAGTGCTTTAATGCGATAAAACACATCAATGACACCGCCATAATTGGCAGGATAAGGAACATCGAAAGAAATGATATGTAAATGTTTATCAGCCATATTGTTGATAAATTGCGAGCAAGACTTTTTCCTCGTTTTCCCAGCGCAAATCCTGAGCGGCTACAGTCAGATTCTGTTTCCATTTTCCATATCTTTCTGCATCGGAAAGTGCATCCTGAATAGTTGCTGCAATCGTTTTCGGATCGTGATTTTCAATGAAAACTCCTATATCACATCTTCGTATAATCTTTTCTATTTCAGTCAAATGAGATGCGACAATCGGCACACCTGCCTGAATGAAATCGAAAAGCTTGTTGGGCAGACTGAAACGGTAATTCAAGTTGGTATCCTTATCCAAGCAGAAACCCAACTCCGCATTCTGCGTATAAGCCATCATGTTGGCATACGACATGCGCGGCAAGAAACGAACACGGTCAGCGATGTTCAAATCGACAACCATTTGTTTCAAAATGGGCAACACATCACCTCCACCAATAATCATCAAATGGCAATCGTCCAAATATTGCATGGCCTGAACCAATTCCTCCGCACCGCGCTGAATATTGATGCCAGAGCCTTGAAGCACGAGCAGATGCTTGTCAAGCGGCAACCCCAACTCAGCCTTATCACCCTTTGGCGGCAATGCTTTTTGCGGCGGAATATTTCGAATCACATGCACCTTGACACCATATTTTTCGCGAAACAAATCAGCAATCGAATCGCAAACTGTAATCATTTCACCCAATTTTGGAACAGCAAATTCCTCAATGCGTTTCCAAACGCGCTGCACTTTGGGACGATGAATCAATTCCGGCGTCTCGGTGAAATATTCATGGCTGTCGTAAATCATATTGATGCCTTTCAGACGAGAAACGAAAAAATTCGGCAAAATCGTATCCAAATCATTGGAGAGCAAAAGATTAGCACGATGAAACAGCAAGAAAAAGAAAAGACGGATATTGTATTCCGCATAAAAACACGGCCCTTTTTCGAACAGCAATTTCATACGGTGCGAAGCATACGGGCGTTCATCCATAGGCGGACTTTTACGCTGCTTACGACCCACCAAAAGAACCTCATAACCAGCCTTTTGCAATGTCAAGCAAGACTTGTTCACCCTTTGGTCTGTCACCAAATCATTGATTACCGATACGATTACCCGCTTCAAAACCGAAAGATTTGATTGCAAAGTTAATTAAATAATCGGTCAACGGCTTTCTATGGGCAAAAAAAAACTATTTTTGCACAAAACAAGCATCATGCAAGAGCAATTTTCATTAAAGACATATAACAGCTTCGGATTCGATGTCAAGGCAAAACATTTCGTTGAAATCCAGAGCGTTTCCGACTTGGAAAAACTGATTAGCAGTGGCATTCTTGAAACCGAAAGGCATCTGATTCTCAGCGGCGGAAACAACGTGCTGTTTTGCGAGAATTATTTTGACGGAACGGTCGTTTATATGAATATCAAAGGAATCGATTTTTTGACAGATTCGACGGACAGTATCATTGTGCGTGCATACGCTGGTGAAGATTGGCCTGATTTCGTGCAATTTACCGTTGACAATAATCTTCATGGATTGGAAAATCTCGGTCATATTCCGGGCAAGGTCGGGGCGGCACCTGTGCAAAATATCGGAGCCTACGGCGCAGAACTGAAAGACTGTTTTTTGCAATGCGAGGCCATTTGTCTTGCCACTGGCGAACATCGGGTTTTCAAAAAAAACGAGTGCAAATTTGCCTACCGCAACAGCATTTTCAAATCGGAACTGAAAGGAAAATATGTCATTGTTTCCGTTGATTTTCTCCTGAAACGCAATGCCCAACTGAATTTGGAATACGGCAACATCAAGAATTATCTTACTGAAAACAAAATAGATACACCTACATTACAGCAACTCCACGATGCCATTTGCGCCATTCGCGATGCCAAGCTGCCCGATGTCAGGAAAATCGGCAATGCCGGCAGTTTTTTCAAGAATCCTGTCATTGAGAAAGCACAATTCGAGGCCTTGCAAAAAGCCTATCCCGATGCGCCGCATTATGCCGAGTCAGACGGGAAAGTGAAAGTCCCGGCGGGATGGCTCATTGAAAAGGCCGGTTGGAAAGGCTGGCGCGATGAACATGTCGGGGTTTACGAAAAACAAGCATTGGTCTTGGTGCATTACGGCGGCGGAAAAGGCTGCGACATCGTTGAATTGGCGGAAAAAATCATGCAATCCGTCAAAGAGAAATTCGGGATTGAGATTTCACCTGAGGTGAATTTCATATAAACTAAAAAGGAGCATCTCTGCTCCTTTTTTTGTTTATCAATAAAATTGATTATCAAGCCTCTAAAGCGCCGATAAGGTCTGTCGCCTTTTCAAAGCCATGGCGTTCACAATAATCGGTGATGCCAGCAGCAACCTTAGCCGAAATGGCCGGATCAATGAAATTGGCGGTTCCGATTTCGATGGCCGATGCGCCTGCCAGCATAAATTCGACGGCATCGGTGGCGTTTGAAATGCCACCCAAACCGACTACTGGAATCTTCACCGCTTTTGACACTTGCCAAACGCAGCGCAAAGCCACCGGCTTGACGCAAGCGCCCGACATGCCGCCCGTCACCATGGAAAGGATTGGTTTGCGCTTTTCGGCATCAATAGCCATGCCCAACAAGGTGTTAATCAGCGAAACGGAATCAGCACCTGAGGCTTCGGCAGCCTGCGCAATTTCAGCGATGTTGGTCACATTGGGCGACAATTTTACCATCAAGTGTTTGTGATAAGCCTTGCGCACTTCGGCAACGACTTGCGAGATGCCCGAACAAGTCACGCCAAAAGCCATGCCGCCTTGACGCACATTCGGACACGACACATTCAACTCGATGGCAGGGATTTTATCCAGCTCATTGATCATCTCAGCCGCCGACACATAATCCTCTATGGTTGAGCCAGATAAATTCAAAATCACATTGGTGTCGAAATCCTTGATGCGCGGATAAATCGTGTTGATGAAATATTCCACGCCCTTGTTCTGCAAGCCGACGCAATTCAACATGCCCGATGGCGTTTCAGCCATGCGCGGATATGGATTGCCTTCGCGCGGATGCAAGGTCGTGCCTTTCACGATAATGCCGCCAAGTTGCGCCATATCAACGAAATCGGTGTATTCTTCGCCATAGCCGAAAGTGCCCGAAGCCGTCATCACGGGATTGCGGAGCACGAGGCCTTTGCCTAAATCTATCTTTGTGTTTACCATAACAACCTCCTTGTATTGAAAACCGGACCTTCCTTGCAGACGCAGGTGTTGCCTTCAACCGTCTTTTCGACGCAACACAGGCAAGCGCCCAAACCGCAAGCCATCATATTTTCGAGCGAGACCTCGCACCAAATGTCGTTTTCTTTCGTCACCGCGAAAACGGCTTTCATCATCGGTTTCGGGCCACAGACATAAACCTTGTCGAAAGTCTTATCGCTCCAAATAGAATGTTGCGTCACGAAGCCTTTCTCACCCATCGAGCCATCTTCGGTGGTTACGAAAGTGGCACCCCAACGACGGTATTCGTCAAGGCGCATCAAGTTTTTTTCCGTTTTGCCGCCTAAAAGCAAAGCAGGTTCAAAGCCTTTCATTTTCAGCATCTTTGCAAAATACAGCATCGGGGCGATGCCCACACCACCGCCAACAAGCAGCACTTCTTCGCCTTTTTCGGGATATGTGAAGCCGTTGCCCAAAGGCAAAACCAAATTCACGGTAGCACCTATCGGCAACATCGTCAGTGTCGTGCTGCCCTCACCCACCTTGGCTACCAACAATTCGATGCAACGGTTTTCTGCATCTACATCGTGAATGGAAATCGGGCGACGCAAGTAAGTCTTTGGAGAGCCGTCAACACGCACCTCCACAAATTGACCCGGCAAGATAGCAGGCAAATCGCTCTCCGACTGCAACTTCAGCCACGAAACATTGCCATAATCCTGTTTCTCAATGAGTTTAAAATCTGTTATCTGTTTCATTTTATATCTAAAGAAATATCAATCTAAGATGCCACTAACAATGAAAACCACCACAAAGAAAGCGAAAAGTATCCAAAAACTCAACTTTCCCTTCTTTTCATCTTTTTCCTTAACGTCAAGATTCTCAAAGCATTTTGAACGATTCACGAAAAGACTAATCACCGCGTAAACCAAAAGAAAGAAGAGGCCACCGGCGATAAAACCGACTGCTTCCTTCCAGTCCACCGTTCTGCCTTTTACAAAATCGGCAAGAACGTTAATGATACCTATGCCAGCAACGCAGCATGAGCACCACAACACCTTATTAAAGGTCTTCTGCATTGGCGATGCTTTCACCATCTTTTCAATGCGGTCTTCTTTTTCATCGTTTTCCATTGCTTTTCAAATTAAAATTCGGGGACAAAGATAAGCAATAATCAAAAAAGCACAGAGGAATATGACAAAAAAGATGTCCTCAAAACGAGAACATCTTTTTTTGTTATCAAAAACGGAGCAAATCTTACTCGGCTTTTTCTTCAGCTGCTTCTTCAGCCGGTTTTTCTTCTTCGGTGAAGTCGAGCAAGTTCTTGTCCATCAGCATCTGATACCAAGCGAACACCTTTTTCATATCTGATGGATAAACGGCTTCCTGGTCATAATCAGGCATCACTTCAAGGAACTTGGCTCTAAGTTGGTCATTCGAAGCCTTCTTGAAATCGAAATCGACCTTTTCGCCCATTTTTTCATTGATCATTTTGAAGACTTCCTTCAGCGGGCGGTCTTCATCGGTGGAGAAAATGGAGATTTCTTCCAGCGAGCTCATGCGGTCGTGAGCAAAAGCGGGAGTGCATTTGCCATCAACGAGCGATTCAACAATAATTCTTCCAATGGCCTGTGACTTAATCTGATACAGTCCTGGTTTACCAGCTATAGAAACGATTTTGCTTAAATCCATGATTAAATTCTAATTTATTTGTTTAAAAAATCGGGTGCAAAAATAGGAAAAAATGGCATGGGAGAGAGTAATTAAAGGAAAGAATTTTCCACATCTGAGCTGCAAAAACAGAAAACTATTCAACAACAAGGTTCCCAACCGATTTATACACGACTGGTTCCCGACCTTCCGATTCAAATTGGTTGCCAAGAATTTTGATGTTTTCGTGGACGGGAGTTTCATCCGTCGTATTTGTCGGTTCAATCAGTATCATCGCTCCTTTTGAACCATTGTTGTAGGCGCAATCAACGAAGCGGTTATTACTGATAGTCAAGTCTTTGACAGCACCGCTTTCGTACCAATCGTTCGCATCGCCGCTGATGAAAATGCCGCTCATCCCGACTTTGTCGAACACATTATCCTTAATCACGGATTTTCTCGGTGTGGTAATCAGTATTCCCCGGGTACTTGTCCTCGTGAAATAATTATCGGAAATCTCGACCTCAGGTGTCCACGTCAGGTTTTCGACGGCATATTCATTTTCCAGAATCTCCGAAGGGATGGTCTGATTCACCGTCAAAAGCACTTCCCTATAGCTCAAGCGGCAGACCGAGTCAACGGCAGCAACAGACATGGTTTTCAACGAATTGCGATTGACCAACGCGATGGTATCGCCTGGCCAGAATGCCTGCATACCGTAGGTCTGATGATGGGCAAAACGGAGTTTCATTTGTTTGTCCGACACGATTTCATCAAGTACCAAATAGGTTCCATGGATATTGATGCAATCGTCCTGGGCGCCGCTGAAACGGCAACCGTGAACTACAACCTTTCCCGCACAACCGCTAAAATGAAGGAAATCAGCCGAAGAAGCAAGGATGCGCCCACTGCCTTCCCGTGGCTCGAAATTCACATTTTCGAAAGACACATTCCTGCAAAACTGACTGACAACGCCAATGGCATGAAGGGAATGAATGCCCAAATCCTCAAATTCCAAGTCCTCGCTTTCAAGATTCAGGATTCCGACTTGGTCACGGATCCTGTCGCGGACGGTGAGGACATTACCTTCCTTAAAAGACGACGTTTCACCGACATGGACTTTCACAAGTCCCTTTTCAATCTCCTCAGCATGAGAGTTTTGCACGATATCCCAATTCGTGCTGTAAATCATGTAACCTGTTTGCGCATCATATTCGACGCAATGCGGATATTCGGTTTTCCAACCCTCCCCGACCAATTCCAATCTGCCTTCGGGCGTGATTTCGTACCATGAGTTTTTGTTGAAACGTAAAAACACCTCGCCAGCATTGACCTTTTCAATCATCATTTCGGAAGCGCCGGGGCGTTCGCAATCAATATGAAAGTTCCTCAACCTGATGCCGGAAGAATGGATGAGGGCCATCATCGTCAGCTTGCCGTGGAAAACCAGCTCGGCGCCATTGCCTTCTATAGTAAAATCATGTTGGTCTTCGAGCAGGAGGCCTATGGTCTTGATTTTCGAAGGGCATTCCGTTTCGCTACTCGTATTCGAGACGAAAATCTCTCTTTGGGCCGCATCATCAGGCCCAAAGTCATAGACACCCTTTTCGAGATGAAGCACCTTCACGCCCTTTTCGCGACATTGCCACAAAGCCTTGTTGAAATCGGCAGTTACATCTTTCCCTGTATTCGGTTTCACGCCAAAGTCACGGATGTTCGCGACCTTATCATTGCAAGAAACCAAACTTGCAGCGAAAATGAAGACGAGTAGAAAACGGATGTGTTTCATAGTTCGCAAAACAATTTTCTAATACTCCAATCTCACATTATCCACCCAAAGCACGTTGTCCAAGGCCCCGATGAAAGCGCCACAACTGCCTGAGGTTATCATCATAATGGCGTGGGTGACAGGGCTGTCGGCATCGGCCCAGGCTTCTTCCAAAATGGGCTTCTTATCCCCTTTTTTGTTCAAGGCGAAAAAAGGACGGTCTTTCGAGACCAAATCCATGTAAGGCTTGTAATTCGGCGACTTGCGCGCATCGCCATAGATGACAGGCACCCGCAAATCCTTCACCCAGCCGTTGGAGGTCTTTTCGATATGATAAAAGGCAGTGCCCACCCTTTTGGCGTGAATGTTGCCTTTTTCATCCTCCCAGCGGTATTGCAAAATCAGCATGATTTCCTCCGGGTCGTAGCCGTCGAAAGTCGTCGTGCGGAAAGTCGTGCCTTTGGTCAGTTTGCCCGTATTCGGTACAACCGACTTATAATCAAGCACTACAGCCTTCGGTTTTTTCGTAAACTGAATGCCCCAATCCATGAAGGCATACGGGTCGGACACGCCCGTGATGGGTTCCAGCATCTTGCCCCAATAGATGGAGCCTGATGCCAACACCTTAATATTTATGAGTCCCGCAACCTTGCACTGGGCAAAACAAGTGGCCAACTTCGCACATTTTCCCGAAGGCCCCTTGTCGGGCGAAACTGATGTGCTGGTCTTGACAATCCCCATGATTTTTGCGTAGGCGTTGGATGTGGACCAAATGGTTTTCTTGTAATCATAAACCTTGTTGCCATCAATCGTATCGTTGGGCGCAGGAATATACAAAGTCTTGGTGTCGCCGCCCAAAATCGCCGACTCGGTGATGTGGCGCACCGTCCACTGCTCGAAATCGCCGAAAGGCACCGTTTCGTAACGCTGGGCAAAGGTCGGAAAAGCCAACAGCAGCAATACGATTACAGTTGAAAACCTCTTTTTCGCAACAATTCTTCCGTTTCGTTCCATAACCATTCAATTTCGGGGTGTGAAAGGAATTTTCCAGGTACATTCTTGCACTTTTTCCCAACAAAATACTTGCCGGAAAGTTCGCTCGTCATCGCGTTGACAGGCGGAATAGCACCCTTTTCAGGCGACTTGCAAAAAGGACGGAAAACAGCATCCGCCAAAGGATCGAACCAGCGGCCGAGGCTAATCATATTGCTGTTCACCACGCCAGGGTCAGCCATATTGACATGAAAACCAGTCTTTTGCGACAATGCAAGTGTAAACAGCAGCAAAGCCAATTTCGAATCGGCATACGTTCCCAACTGACTGAAATCCTTTTCCGTTTTCTCAAAGAAAGTGTAATCGAGTTTCGCCATGCCGCAAGTCAAAGAAACCATGTTCACGATGTGTGCATCAGGCTGAAACAGAGGCAACAATGAGCGCGTCAGGAAATAAGGCGCAATGTAATTGACGGCAATGGTCTTTTCAAAACCATCTTCCGACAAAGCGAAATTACGGTTCATTGTGCCAGCATTATTGAAAATGCCGCCAAGTTGCATTCCGTTGTCTTTCAAGCTATCAGCAAAACTTTTTACCGATTTCAGCGAAGCCATATCGACCTGCATCACCTGCAAATCGGCTTCAGGCAAAGACTTCCGGATTTCAGCCTTGATTTTCTCCCCTTTCTCCACATTGCGGCAAGCCATAATGACCCGATAACCGCGTTGCGCCAAAGCACGAACCGCAGCCGAGCCGATGCTGCCCGAAGCACCCGTCACGATTACTTGAACTTTTTCCATAAGCGATTCACTAACCATTTGGGTAACAATGCGATAATCGGCGGCAGATAGATATTCATGAAACCTGGTTTCACGACACGTTTCTTGCGGAACATGCCTTTCAAAGCCTTGCGCACCAACCACTGCGGCGTGCCAATCACGCCCAATTTGACGCCCAAATTGAGCAAACTTTCTTTCAGTTTATAAAGCGGTGTGGCAATGGCAGCGGGACAAACCGTCGTCACGCCAACGCCGTAAGGATGCATTTCGAAATACAAGGACTTACCAAAACTTTTCAGATAGGCTTTCGTGGCCGAATAAACCGTGATGCCCGGCATGGGGAATGTGGCCGCCATCGACGAAACGACAATGATGAAACCGTGACCGCGTTGTTTCATTTCGTTGCCGAAAAGTATGCAAAGGCGCGTTGGCGTATAGGTATGCAAGCGCAGCATTGTCAAGGCTTTTGCCTCGTTCTCGCGCGTCAGTTCCTCAAAGAAAAACATGCCCGCATTGTTGATGAGAATATCAATTTCCAATTGCCGTTCATTGCAAAAAGCAAGCAGTTCATCGGCAGCGGTAGCTACAGCCAAATCCTGAAAACGCGGTACAACCTCAACGCCAAATTGCGATGACAATTCAGTTGAAACCTTTTCCAGTTCCTTTTCCTGATTGCTCACCAACAGCAAGTTACAGCCTGCTTCTGCCAATTGATGTGCATATTGCAAGCCCATGCCCGAACTGCCGCCCGTAACCAAAGCCCAAGGCGTGTGCTGGCATTGCTGCGCATATTTACTGACTCTTTTTTGAAGATCCATCTTATTCCAATTCAATTTCAACTAAAACATCACCTTCGTAATCCGAAGCCCACAAACACTCATCATGTGATTTTTCGCCATTTATCTTGAAACTTTTCATCTCTTCACCGTGGCCTTTGACAACAACTGTGAGATTCATGTTTCGGTAATGGATGCCACTCAAGCGACATTCACTGCCATCCTTCATGCCAACTGGATTGAATTCTATTCCCCAATCCGTAAACTCAAGGCCAAAGATATGATTGATAATGAGGCGGATAAAGCCCGAAGCGCACCAAGTCTGATGATGTTTCACATCCCAAAGCGCGCCACACTGATAGCCACCCGAAGGCTCACCTTCGATGGTGTAGATTTCGCAAAAGTCTCCCCCACTATGATTCATCGCCAAATCGGCCATGTTTTCCAACTCAAAATAGAAAGGTTCCAACAAACCATAATGCGCACATCCAGAAGCATATAAGGCATTGACATGAGGCCAAACCATCAAGTTATGACGACCTGGCTTGTCGGGCGTATTGCGCGGAAACGATGGACTCACGCTGGCAATGCCATGCTCCGTAATAGAAGCATTTTTTACCACCTCTTCAGCTTCTTCATCATCCAAAAGGTCGAACAGCAGAGCAAAAGCCAAACCCATTCCCTCCTGATAATCATGCGGATGGCCTAAATGGTCGATGAGATAGTAGAACTTGTGTTCCTCGGGACGATAAAATGTTTCCCTAATGCGATCATACAAACGATAAGCAGATTCATAATATGATTCCGAAGCATCGGTTAAGCCAAAGTTTTCCGACATTTTAGCCAAAAGCCAATAGGCTTCCATATATAAAACATTCGTACTCAGACATTTAATCGTAGCCGAATTGGGATGATGCAGCACATAGCTGTCGTCCCATTTGGCTGGGTCGTAAACGGGTTCGTCGTAAGCTGCAATGCCATCCTGAAAAACGGCAGGTCCCATGAAAAGTCCCGAAACCGAATCGAAGCACTGCGCTTCCAATTCCGCCATCGTATTCTTACAGCAATCGTAGGCTTCGATTTTGAAAAACATGTCGCCAGTCACCTGATAATGATTGTAAGCGCCTATGGTCCAGATGATTTTATCCCAATACTGATGGCCAATCGTCTCACCGTCGTTGGTGACACTCCAAAGCGATTTCTCCGCCACTTCTGGATGAAGCAAACTCACCGCGTTCCAGCAGTTTATGGCGCAATCGCGCGTCCATTCGCCGCCGTAGCCTTCGCCCGCTTCTATCATGCCATCATGAATATTGTGGTCGATGGTCCAGACAGCCAGCTTGAACGCACTATCCAAAAGCGCATTATTAGACTGCATTTTCTGCGCCATGCCTTGCAGCGACATGAAACACACGAGCAATCCAGCTAAGAATATTTTACAGCGTTTTTTCAGCATGATTGATTTCCTTTTGCAGTTTATCAGGCAGATTTTCAACACAATGGTGACACTTCATCTCCAAGGTGTACATGCGGCCAATGCAATAATTGGAATGTTTGCAACCACTACGTTCAACCTCACCCGACTTCAGTTTGTTGACGAAATCGGTGTCATGCACCAAGGCGCGTGCCATCTGCAAACCTGTGAAACCTGCATCGAGCACTTCTTCCATCTTTTGCTTCGAAATCAAGCCGCCGACATAAATCAGAGGCAGTTTCAGATTGGCGCGGAAAACCTTGGCATCTTCCAGAAAATAGCCTTCGCTGTAAGGCACGGTCGGGATGATGATACGGCCGCCAAAACGCAGTCCGAGCTTCAGCCACCAGAATTTCTTCACATCCATGTAATGGCCCAAGGTCTTCAGCGGCATGGCGCCACGCATCACCTCCATTGGGGCTTTGCTGACGAAACCTGCCGTCAGCACAAGTGCATGAACGCCAAGGCGTTCCAGTTCCTGAGCCACCTTGATGCACTCGTCCTGCTGCATGCCACGCTTGAAACCATCGTGCATGTTGACTTTCACCACGACACCCATATCCGTTCCAGCCACACGCATCACCTCCTCGATGACAAGACGCATAAAACGCATACGATTTTCGAGGCTGCCGCCAAACTCGTCGTGACGATGATTGGTGTAAGGCGACAGGAACTGGCTGATAAGATAACCATGACCGGCATGGATTTCCACGCAATCGAAGCCCGACTCACGCGCCAGATTGACCGCTTTGCCGAAGTCGTGCACCAAGGCATAGATTTCGGACTTCTTCAGTTTGCGGACAAAAGTAGGCGAATAGAGATTGAAGCCACGCGAAGCGCCGACTGGCATACATCCGCAAGTGGCGCGGTGCGTCATGTTGCCGCAATGTCCCAACTGGATGGAAGCCTTTGCGCCTTCGGCATGAACTGCATCAGTGAGTTTTTTCAGTTCGGGGACAATCTCTTCGCGCATCCAAAGCTGACCATCGAACGAGAGGCCCGACTGACTGACAGCAGCGTATGCCACCGTAGTCATGCCCACACCGCCTTTTGCAACGGCCACATGATAGTTGAATAAATCCTGAGAAGGCTTGTTGCCGTAAGCCATATTCTCGAAAGCTGCCGACCGGATGACGCGATTACGCAAGGTCACGGGGCCAATCTGACAAGGAGTGAAAATCTGTGATTCCATATCGTATTGTGTTTTATGCTTTTACCAAATAAAAGGGATGAGACGCTTGGTACGTTTCGTGTTGAGTTCGTCACCAAACTCTTGTTGATAGTGTTTATAGATGCGAGCTGCGCGAGGGCCAAGATTTGCGAAAGTCCACAGAGCGAACACGGCTCCCGACCACGACCAAGTAAGGATAGCAAAGCCAATCCATTCAAGCAGTTCGCCAAAATAATTCGCTGAAGTTACATATTTGAACATGCCCGCCTTGGGCAGATAATGTTTCGTGTCGCCAGGCTGACGCAAATTGCGGATGACGTCGTCGCTCTGAATATTGATGAACATGCCGATGATGAACACGAAGAAACCGATGATGAACTTAGGCTTCATCAGCCAATCTTGAGCATAATAGGCATCTGGCGAGATATAGAAAATCCAGCCACCTTGCATCAGCGCATTGAGCAAGTTGAACGTAACGCCCATGACGATGATGGAAAGCGGCATCTTGCTATCGCCACGCAAGCGGAACGGGAACACGAAAGAACGCTGAAAATAATGAAGCTCGAAGAGGAACAGGAAAGCCAAACGCACCACGTCGCCAGTACGATTCGAGCAAAGCCACATCACCAGCATGGCGACAAAGACCGGCGCCTCCATAAGCACCCAACCCAACTTATTGTTCACCGCAGGACCCCATTTCTTATTGTAGAATTTACCATAGCCTGCATCCACGAAAAAAAGACTCACAAAAACAATCACGGCAACACAAGCCATGACGATGAGGAAAACATTGAAAGTTTGAACACTCATGATGAAAAAGATGTCGATTTGAAAAGCAAAATTACGAAAATATATACTGTCCTCATCACAATATGTATTTGGCAATCAAAAAAGTTTCAATATCTTTGCAGTCTTAATTTTAGACATGTCAAAACTAATCACCAGTTCCGATATAAAGAAGGCTCTCAAACTGAAAGGCTTCTTGGGTACTTGTGCAGCAAAAATGCTCATGAGTTTTTGTGGTTTGAATAAAGCGAACCGCATCTATCCATACGTAGAACAATATCAAGGATACGATTTTACCGAACAGTTACTCAAATACTTCAATATCAATAGTGAAGTCAGCCAAAAACAGTTGGAAAACATTCCAAAGGAAGGCGGTTTCACGCTCGTCAGCAACCACCCGTTCGGCGGCATCGAAGGCATCATCCTCTACAATGTCATCTACAAGCTTCGTCCTGACTTCAAGCTGATGGCAAACTTTCTCCTGTCGAAGATACCCAATCTCGCTCCGGTTTTCCTGCCCGTGAACCCATTCACGGACAATCCAGGACTCCAGAGCAGCGCTGCAGGTGTGAAAGGCGCCGTCGTGCACCTTTCGGAAGGCAAAGGCTTGGGCGTTTTCCCCGCGGGTGAGGTCTCGCGCTATCATGGTCACGATTTCCCTGAAGACATCGCATGGAGCACCTCGGTGGCCAAAATGATTCTCCACTCCAACCTACCCGTCGTGCCCGTTTTCATCGAAGGCAGAAACTCAAGATGGTTCTATTTCATTGACAAGATTAGCAACTTACTGGGAACCACACGTTTGCCTTGGGAATTATACAACAAGAAAGGCAAGACCATTTCCATCCAGATTGGCAAGCCCATCCAACCCAATGAGTTGGCTCAATTCGAAAATCCTAAGCAACTGGCAGCCTATCTGCGCAGTCGTTCTTACGCGCTCGAAGCCAACTTAGAAAATTGCGCTCCGCAATACCACAAAGACAACAAGGAGGCCATCGCCTTGCCCAAGAAAACTTCTATCTTGGAAGAAGAGTTGGAAAGAATCAAATCCAAATCGCTGCTCTATTCTGCCAACAATTACGAATGCTATTTAGTTGAATACAAAGACATTCCAAACCTCATTCAAGAGATTGGACGTTGCCGCGAAGAGACCTTCCGAGCCGTTGGTGAAGGCACGGGCAAACGCGTCGATCTTGATGAATTCGACTGCTACTACAAGCATTTGATTTTGTGGGACACCGTTGGGAAATCGCTTGTTGGCGCCTATCGTCTTGGATTCGGTGACGAAATCATCAAGGAACACGGAATCAAAGGATTCTACACAAGCACCTTGTTCAAAGCCGATCCTTCGTTGGCATCAGAACTTTCCAAGACCATCGAACTCGGTCGTTCCTTCATTTCAATCAACTACCAGAAGGAACTGTTTCCGTTGGTATCGCTATTCAGAGGACTGCTGCTCGTCATCGTCAGGAGCAAGGACATGAGACACTTCATTGGTCCGGTCAGCATTAGCAACTGGTATCCGAAATTCTACCAAAGTCTGATGGTAAAATATCTCTCCGAAAACCATGGCGCCGACCAAAGCATCATGGACAAAGTAAAATCAACAACTCCATTCAAGCCTGATTATCTGAAAGTTGACATCGACGCTCTCTTCGCCAACCGTCCAACTACTATTGAGAAATTCGACCAGTTCATGATGAAGTTGAGCAATGGCGACTATCGAATCCCGACCTTGGTGAAGAAATACACTCGACTGAATGCCAAGTTCATCTGCTTCAATGTTGACCCCGACTTCAACGACAGCCTCGACGGCCTCAACTACATCAACTTCAAGGACATACCCGACAGCGAAGTCGATTTGCTGCTTCACGACTGCAACCAAGAGGAAAAGGATGAAGTAAAGAACTATCTGCATAGCATAGAATAAACAAACACAAAAACTAAAACTGAATCATTATGACAATCAATCCTGGATGGATACTCATCATCGTTGTGGCTATCGTAGGCGCCATCGTCCAAGCCCGACTGAAATCTGTTTTCAAGAAATATAGCCGTGTGCTTTCGCCCGGCGGACTCACCGGTGCGCAAATTGCACAGAAGATGCTCAACGACAACGGCATCTACGATGTGAAAATCACTTGCATCGACGGCGAACTCACCGACCACTTCGACCCGACGAAAAAGACCGTCAACCTGAGCCGCGACGTGTATGGAACCAATAGTGTCTCGGCCGCTGCCGTTGCTGCCCATGAATGTGGCCATGCCGTGCAACACAAAGTGGGCTATGGCCCGCTGAGGTTGCGCTCGAAACTCGTTCCCGTCGTCAATGTCTCCTCGATGCTGTCGCAAATCGTCATCATTGTTGGCATATTGCTCATCAACGTGTTTCCACCACTGTTCTGGTTGGGCATTGCCATGTTTGCCATGGTGCTCGTGTTCAGTTTGGTCACCCTGCCCGTCGAAGTCAACGCATCGGCTCGCGCCTTGGCATGGCTGAAATCGTCGAACTCGCTCAACGCGCAGGAACTCGACCAAGCAGAAGAAGCCCTAAAATGGGCCGCGCGCACCTATATCGTGGCCGCTCTCTCGGCTTTGGTCACCTTAATATATTACTTAGGCTTCGCCAACCGCGACTAAGTCATGACAGAAGACTACATCCTCATCGAAGGCGCTACCGAGAACAACCTGAAAAACATCTCGTTGCGCATCCCCAAAAGGCAAATCACCATCGTGACGGGCGTTTCCGGCTCTGGAAAATCGTCGCTGGTCTTGGACACGATAGCGGCAAAATCGAGGCGCGAACTAAACGACACTTTCCCTTCTTTCACGCAGCAATATCTGCCGAAATATGGTCGTCCTCATGTGGAAAAGATTGAAAATCTTCCTATTGCCATCGTCATCGAGCAACGCAAGCCCACATCCAATTCACGCTCGACGGTGGGAACTTACACCGACATTTATGCCTTGCTGCGACTGCTGTTTTCGCGCGTCGGGCAGCCTTTTGTCGGCTATTCCGATGTCTTTTCGTTCAACCATCCTTTGGGCAGTTGTCCGCGCTGTGCGGGCTTGGGCGAAATCCGCGAACTCGACATTCACAAACTCGTCGATTTCGACAAATCGCTCAACGACGAAGACACCATCCATTACATCGCTTTCGGCAAAGGCGGCTGGCGCTGGATTCGTTACGCCCACAGCGGTCTTTTCGACTTGGACAAGAAAATCAAGGACTATTCACCTGAAGAACTGGATTTGTTCCTCAATTCGCCGCAAATCAAGCTGAAAAACCCGCCGAAAAACTGGCCGAAAAGCGCCAAATACGAAGGCCTGATTCCGCGCATGTACCGCAGCATCATCAATTCGGAAGAAGGTTTGCTTCATGCCGCCGTGCTCAACCCGATGCTCACCATGGGTACTTGTCCCGACTGCAAAGGGACACGCCTCAACCCGACGATTCTTTCCTGCAAAATCAACGGAAAAAACATTGCCGACGTCACCGCCATGAGCATCGCCGACTGCAAAATATGGATGGAAAGCATTGATAATCATTTGGCTGAAGACATCAAGCACGCCACCATCGAAAGGCTTTCCGCATTGGAAGAAATCGGTTTGGGCTACCTCACCCTCGACCGCGCCATCGGCACACTTTCGGGTGGCGAAGCGCAACGTTGCAAGATTGCAAAATACATCAACTCATCGCTTTCCGATGTCATGTATATCCTTGACGAGCCGAGCGTCGGCCTTCACAACCACGACATTCTGCTCATGCAGAACTCCGTCAAAAAACTGAAACAGCACGGCAACACGGTCATTTTGGTCGAACATCACAAGGACATGATTAAGATCGCCGACCATATCATCGACATGGGCCCCGGTGCGGGTGCTGCCGGCGGTCAGATACTTTTTGAAGGCAGTTACGAAGAACTGCTCCGAAGCCACACTTTGACAGGAACGCGACTAAGCGCTTCCAAGCAGCTGAAAGACAATGTCAGGACGCCAAGCGGCTGGTTCCATTTGGAACACGCCAGCTTGCACAACCTGAAAAACATCACCATCGACATGCCACTCGGCGTAATGACCGCCGTGGTCGGCGTGGCCGGTTCGGGAAAAAGTTCACTCATGGAGTGTTTCATGAAAGCCTACCCGAATCCCGACGACATTGTCTATATCAGTCAGAAAAACATCGGCATAAGTCTGCGCTCAACGCCAGCCACTTACCTTGAAGTCGCCGACGACATCCGCAAGGTCTTCGCCAAGGAAAACAAGGTGAAAATGGATTTGTTTTCCTTCAACGGCAAAGGCGGCTGTCCCGTCTGCCAAGGCAAAGGAGTCATCGTCTCCGACATGGCTTTCATGGATTCCATCGAGACGGTGTGTGAAGCCTGCGGTGGCCTGCGCTATTCCAACGAAGTGCTTGAATACAAGGTGCAAGGCATGAACATCGCCCAAGTCATGGACCTCACGGCCGAGAAAGCCTGCGAGCTATTTGCCGGCACCATAATAGCCGAAAAACTGGAGCCTTTGCTGCAAGTCGGATTGAGTTATTTACATCTCAACCAGTCACTTTCGACGCTTTCGGGCGGCGAGTTGCAGCGCATCAAACTGGCATCATACCTGCGCAATAAAGGCAAGATTTTCATCCTCGACGAACCTTCCGATGGCCTTCACCTCAACGACATCGACCGCATCCTTCGCCTATTTGACGAGATGGTCGAAAAAGGCAACACGATTTTCCTCATCGAGCACAATTTGGAAATGGTGAAGTCGGCAGACTACGCCATCGAACTCGGTCCAGGCGGCGGCAACATGGGCGGCGAAATCCTTTTCTCCGGCACGCCAAAAGCCATGACGGAATGTGAAAATTCGGTAACGGGGAAATATTTAACAGAATAACATCATGCTGAAAAACATTCTCATAGTCGGTCTCGGCGGAGCAGCGGGCAGCATACTGCGCTATTTGGCCACCCTTGCAGGCAACGCCTTGCATTGCGCATCCTGGATAGCCACATTAAGCGTCAACGGCATCGGTTCGTTCCTTATCGGACTTTGCATGGCAGCTTGCACAAGTGGCGACTGGAAACTTATGCTCACCGTCGGGCTTTGCGGTGGCTTCACCACCTACTCTACTTTCTCGGCGCAAACCTTTGAGATGCTGCGTTCGGGCAACTATCTTGAAGGCGGAGCCTACATCCTTGGCACATTATTGTTGTGCCTCGTGTGCGTATGGGCTGGCATCTACATCGGCGGCAAAGCGGCTGCATAAGTTGTTCAAACGGACATATTTCAAGTCAAAAATTCTTGTATATAAAAGTTTTTCTCCTATCTTTGTGACTTCATTTATAACCATTCAAGTCATGAAAAGATTCCTGAGAATTGGGCTATTGATTACCGCTATGTTTGCCATCGGGCGACTTTCAGCTCAGACAGATGTTTATGCCACCGTCACGATGAACGACGGAACAGCACAAGTCTATCACCTCGACGGAAACTGCCAAATCAAATTCGGGAGCGAAGATTTCCTTTGGATTGTTCGTCCCGACAACAAGGAGAGCGTCCAAATCGCCTTGAACGATATTCGGAAAATAACTTTTGACGACCTCACAGGCACCAATGAAGATGTTGCTAATACGTTTGGAATATTCCCAAATCCAGTTCATAGTCAATTCGTTGTCAAAGGATTATCAGAAACTACAACAATGAAAATCTACGGCATTGACGGACGTTTGGTGCGTCAATGTCAAATCGAGAACGGACAAGTCATTGATATTGCCGAACTGAATTCAGGACTTTATATAGTCAATATCGGAAGCCAAAACCTCAAAATGATGAAGCTATGAGAAAGATTTTGAACATTTTGATTTGCCTCGCATTTGCCTTTGGCGCAAAGGCCCAACAAGAGCAGATTTACATTCACGGCAACGGTAGCGTCATTTATCAAAACGGGACTTCAAACGTCGAAAATATGCAATTCAACGGCAATTCGACCATGGTCAACGCCCAACAAGGGAACACTTCGTTCAACATCACTTCGATTGACAGCATTACCTTCGGCAGACCAGAGCTTCCACCTCCGAGCGACATGGTTATCATCACTTATAATGGGAATGATGTTCAGGTGGAAAATCCATTTATCGGGGCCGGCGTGACAGTTAGCCACAACAATGCCAACGTGGTTGTCAACTCCACAAAAAGCGATGTAACCTATAGATTAACAGGAAACTCACAAAACGGTTCCATCGTCTTCGGCAGCAGCTCCGACTTCACCCTTCAACTTTACGAGCTCAACCTCAGCAGCTTGACGACCTCTGCCATCGACATCATTACAGAAGTTACAGCCGAAGTCATTTTGACCCACGAGTCATCCTTATCTGACGGAGCTGATGGCGAGCAAAAAGGCACCTTCACCACTTCTGGCACCTTGCTTTTCAACCAAGACTTCGGCACACTTACCATCATCGCCAACAAAAAGCACGGCATCAACGCAGAAGGCGACGTTCAACTGATGTGCGGCAACATCCACATCGAAAGCGCTGACAATGACGGCATTCACTGCAACTCATTTCTTGAGGCCGGTGGCACGCTCATCATCTCAGAAACAGGTTCAGATGGCATCGATTGCTCAAGCGATTTCACCATGCAATACGGCTCGATCACTATCACCAGTACGGAAGAAGATGTGAAAGCCATCAAAGCCAATGGCACGATTCGCATCAACGGAGGCACCCTCGACTTGACCCACTTGGGCGATGTTTCGAAAGGCATCAAATGCGACGGAGAAATCATCATCAGCGGCGGCGACATCACCATCGAATCGGCCGGAAGCACGGTTTTGGTCCAAGAAGAAGGACAGAACGTTCCATCCTATTGCACTGCCATCAAGAGCGACACCGACATTACCATCACAGGTGGCACTTTCCATATCACTTTGCCTACCTCGAACCACGGCGGCAAGTCAATAAGCGCCGACGGCAACATCAGCATCAGCGGCGGTGACTTCACCATCGAGACCCACGGCGACGGCGCAGCCTACACCATCAGTGGCGACACCAAAGACTCCTACACCTCATCGTGCCTCAAATGCGACGGCAACATGGAGATTCTCGCTGGCACCTTCAACCTCACCAGCAGGGGCAAAGGCGGCAAAGGCATCAACGTTGGCGGCAGCTTAACCATTGGCATGGCCAGTGCTTCTAACGAAGAACTCACACTCAGCGTCACCACAACAGGCGAACGCATCACCGTGGAGAGTGGCGGCGGCGGTTGGTGGCCAGGTGGCGAAGGCGAATACGCCAACCCGAAGGCCGTGAAAAGCGAAGGCGACCTCACCATCAACAGCGGCAACATCAACATACTTTGCAGCCAGAGCCAAAACGAAGGCGGCGAGTGCCTTGAGAGCAAGGCTTACCTCACCATCAACGGAGGCAACATCGAAGCCTACTCGAAGAAAGACGACGCCGTGAACGCCACACGCAACATCACCATCAACGGAGGAACTTATTACGTCCACAGCGATAGTAACGACGGCACCGACTCGAACGGCACCCTATTCCTCAACGGCGGTTTTCTCATCAGCAATGGCTCACGCCAACCTGAAGAAGGCTTCGACTGCGACAACAACCAGTTCAAAGTCACAGGAGGTACCATCATCGGCACAGGCGGCGGCACCAGCAATCCCACACAGAACGTCTGCACGCAACCCTCGCTGAAAATCAACACGCAAGCCGGATACGCCATTCAGATACTCGGCTCATCGGGCGAAGTGATTGCCACCTATCAATGTCCCGAATTCACAGGTGGCGGTGGCGGCGGACCCGGTGGTGGTCCTGGCGGCGGCAACAGCATGGTCATGCTCTTCAGCGACCCAAAGTTGCAAACGGGCAGCAGCTATACCGTGAAATACGGCGGCACCATCAGCGGTGGCACCAACACGAACGGCTATTACACTGGCAACGTCACCTATAGCGGCGGCCAGCAAACCACTGTCAATGTAAATTCAATGCTCACCACCGTCAGTGCTGGCGGCGGAGGTGGTTGGTAATCCACCATAAGAAAACCGAACGATATTTTTTCGTATTTTTGCCTCAAAATCACAACACTATCATGAGGCAAATCAACACTTCATTACAAACCTATATCGAGCAGGAAATCTTGCCCAAATACGAGCATTTCGATGCCGCCCATCAGCGCGACCACGCCAACGACGTGATTCGTCGCAGTCTTGCTTTGGCCGAGCATTACGATGTAGATGTCAACATGGTGTATGCCATCGCTGCCTATCACGACACAGGACTTTGCGAAGGGCGCGACACGCACCATCTCGTCTCGGGACGCATCATCAGAGAGGACGGGCACCTGAAAAATTGGTTCGACGAGGAGCAAATCGAGGCCATGGCACAAGCCGCAGAAGACCACCGAGCTTCCGCTGGGCACGAGCCTCGCAGCATTTATGGCAAAATCGTCGCCGAAGCCGACCGGCTCATCATCCCCGACAAAGTGGTCAAAAGAACCATACAATATGGCCTTGAACACTATCCAGAATTAGACAAAGAAGCACAATACCAACGTTTTCGTGCTCACATGATGGAAAAATACGCTGATGGAGGCTATCTCAAGCTTTGGCTTCCCGAATCGGAGAATGCCGCTCAACTAGAAATCCTCAGAAAAACCATCCGTGATGAGCATAAACTTAGAGACGCCTTTGAAAAATTTGCCTATCTTTGCACCATATAAATAAACATTCGACAAAAAAATGGTAACAAGATTTGAACCCATAGCAGGGAAAACAGCTGAAATCATCGAAGCGCTGATGGCATCTGAAGACATGCCCATCTCCGAAGACCTGCAATTCAAGTTGCGGCTATGCATCGAAGAAGTTGTAGAAAACATCGTCAGCTACGCCTACGATGGTGGCAACGGTTGGGTTGAAGTCGGCACCCAACTCGTCGGCGACAGTCTCGTCATCACCCTCAAGGACGAAGGCATTCCCTTCAATCCGTTAGAGAAAAGTGACCCCGACATCACCCTTTCTGCCGAAGAACGGCAAATCGGTGGCTTGGGCATATTCCTCTGCAAGCAGATGATGGACAAGCTTGAATACGAACGCATCGACGGTTGCAACCTCTTCAAGATGACGAAGCATCTGAAGCAATAAAAAGCACTTCATTCAACGCATTAAACAAACAAACTAAATATATGAAAATCACGATTAGCCAAATTGGCGCAAAGCAACTGGTCACTCTGGAAGGCCGCCTCGACACCACCAACGCTCTTCAGTTCCAAGAAGACATCAAGCCATTGATGGAAGGCGAAACGCCCGACATCGAGATTGACTGCACCAACATGGAATACACTTCGTCGCAAGGCTTGCGCATCTTCCTCATGCTGCAGAAAAGCGTCAACGCCCGCAAAGGTAAGATGGTGATGAAGAACATGAAACCCCAAGTCAAGGAAGTGTTCGACATCACTGGATTCTCCAACATCATCTGCATCATCTAACGCCATTTGCGCAAAAGAGCAATATGCGAATCATCAACGAGTTAAGGTACGACAAGCAAGCCATCGGTCTAGAAGGCGTTCCTAACGCCCGACAGCTTGGTTCATACATCAGCAGAGATGGTCGGCGCATCAAGCACGGCGTGCTGATTCGTTGCGGCGTGCTCAACAAAGCCACCGACAGCGACCTAAAACTGCTAAAAGAAAAGTACCATGTCAACTACGTTTTCGACCTTCGCACCGCCTACGAAGTAAACCGGTGGCCCGACCGCATCATCGAAGATGCCACCTACGTCAACATGCCCATCCAGGACGACAACAACAACTTCTGGCAACTCATACTGGAAGCGCCTGGCAACACTGCCGAAGAAAAGCTCATCAACTTCGCCATGAATCCCAAGGCCAACCCCATGATGAAACAGCTCTATGTCAGCATGGTCAGCGATGAATATTGCCAACTGCAATATGCCGCCCTCCTCGACCGCATCCTTCGTTCGGAAGGCACCATGCTCTGGCATTGCACACAAGGGAAAGACCGCACAGGCTTGGCCACAGCTTTCCTTTTGGCAGCGTTGGGGTTCGACAGGAAAACCATCGTCGATGACTTTGCACTCACCAATGTTCCCTACCAGCCGAACATCGACAGGTTGTCGCTTAAACTCAAGCTCAGAGGAGCCAACCAAGATGCCTTCGAAGCCATTCAGGCCGAAGAAGGCGTAAGCATCAAGAACTTCGAAGCCGCCTTGGATTATATCGACCAGAACTACGGCTCGATGGAAAACTACATCAAAGAGATTTTCGTCCTTACCGATGACGAGCTCGACACACTAAAAGACAAGTTTTTAGAATAACAACCATGGACAAGAACTACGGCCTCGACCTCCATTGCCAGATGATTCTCGACGAATACCGAGACAACATCGAGTCGTTCAGGAAGATGAAAGACATCGTGAAGAAGCAGATGGAGAAATGCATCGAAGAAAACGGTCTGTATGTGAACGCCATCGAAGCGCGCGTCAAGACCGAAAGCAGCCTTGTAGGAAAATTAGAGTTGAAAGGCCAGAAATACAACAGTCTAAGCGACCTGACCGACATCCTCGGCGCCCGCATCATCACTTTCTACACCGATGAAGTTGACAAGATTGCAGCACTGATGGAAAAAACCTTCGAGGTGGATTGGAGCAACACTATCGACAAGCGCAAACTTATTGACCTCGACCGTTTCGGTTACATGTCGCTACACTACATCTGCCGAATTCCTCAGGCGCTTTATTTCGACCCTGAGCATCCCGAAATCAACGAGTATCGCTTTGAAATACAGATGCGCACGGCCTTGCAACACGTTTGGGCCACCATGTATCACGATACGGGCTACAAGTCGGGCGTAGAGATTCCTGAAGAGTATCTCCGCAACCTCAACCGTCTGGCAGGTTTGCTTGAATTAGCTGATGAACAATTCAGCAAGATTCGCATCGAAATCACCGACTACCGACGTCAGGTTCAAGCACTTGTGGCTGATGGAAACTTCGACGCCGTCGCCCTTAACGGCGACACATTCCGTAGTTTCTTGCAACTTAATCCTTTCAGGAAACTCATGGAGAGAATCGCTTCCATCAACCAGGCCGAGATCATCGAAGACAGTCTTGTCCGCTATCTGAATGTCCTCGTCCAAATGGACTTTAAGACACTGGGCGACATCGAGCGCATGATTAAGGAAAACAGTGAAGCCGCCTATCAGCTGGCCCTCCACCAACTGGCCGGCACCGACCTCGACATCGTTGCCAGCTCACTTGCCCTTCAGAACCTATGTATCGTAAGTATCATCAAGAAAGGCTATGGCGAAATCGGGCTGAAGTTTTTCTACGAAACCCTTTATGGGCCCAGCGACTACAACATCCAACGCGCCCAACGGACACTTCAACAAGCCAATCGAATCAACATCAAGTAACCTATCAAACAACCTTAACAATGAAAAGCGTAAACATCGACTCGAGCCTTTTAGACAAAGCGATTCTATTCGCCGTGAAATGCCACGCCAATACCGAACGCCGAGGCAAAGGCTATCCTTACATCATACATCCATTGGAAGCTGCCGAGATTGTAGCCACCATCACTTCCGACCAAGAGTTGCTAGCTGCCGCCATCCTGCATGACACCATAGAAGATACCGACGCAACCATTGAACAGATACGCGAACAGTTTGGCGACCGCGTTGCCAATCTCGTCGATGACGAAAGCGAAAAACGCGAGCCAAATTGCGACAAGGTTGCATCATGGCGTTCGCGCAAGGAAGCATCCATCAACCATCTGAAGCAGGCCTCGCGCGATTCCAAAATCGTAGCTCTCGGCGACAAACTCTCAAACATGCGCGCCATTGCACACGACTATGAAGAATTGGGCGACAAACTTTGGGACCGCTTCCATGCACCCAACGGCAAGGCCGACCACGAATGGCACTACCGCGGGCTCACTGAAGCCCTTGCCGAACTCTCCGACACTCACGCATACAAAGAATTCGTGAATTACGTCAATCAGGTATTCGGCAAGAAAGGATGGGCAGCCGCACTCATCAACATGGACGACTATGAGGAAAGCGGCGACGGCTATACCGCCATCAGCTACAACCACAAAGACGGCCACACGATGGTAAAACTCTACAACGACTTCATTCCTAGTGGTGTACCCGAGAGAGAGCTCGACTGTGCGTCCAAACTCATCAAGATGGGCATCCAGACGCCATTCCCAGGTCGCTTTGTCACCGATGGCAAACGCTTCGGAGCCGAATTCCAACGCATCAGCCCTAAACGCTCGTATGCACGCGCCATTTCACAAGAGCCCGACAAACTAGAACATTACGCTCTTCGCTTTGCCGAACAATGCAGGAAACTGCACGCGACGCCATGCGACACGACGTTGTTTCCTTCCATGATTGAACAATACAAACATGCAATCGCCTGTTCGAAATTCTTCAACCAAGACGAGAAAGACAAGATGATGACCTTCGTTGGACAATTGCCGGAAGCCACCACTTGCCTTCATGGCGACTTGCACATCGGCAACATCATCACCAACGACATGGAAGATTGGTGGATTGACCTCAGTGATTTTTCGTATGGACATCCGCTTTTCGACCTTGGCATGACCTACTTCACGGCCAAATGCAACGAAAACGATCTGACGATGCGGCTTTACCACATCTCCAACGAACAATATTCAAAATTCTGGGACATATTCATCCGCGCCTATCTCGGCACCAACGACGAAACTGAAATCGCCATCCGCGAAGCTGAAATCAAGAAATATGCAGCGCTCAGAATGGTCATTATCAGCGGATTCGGAGAAATGTATTCTTCTATGCTCGACTTCATCAACAAACATTTACTATCATGAGAAAAGTTTTATTATTTGCACTTCTAATCACCACTGGATTCGCATTTGCACAAAGCAGCGATTACTCGGCTCAAGTCATCCTCAATCAAGGCGACACATTGCGTTGGAAACCCGAAATCCAATGCAACAACATTAGCTATAATGTCAATGGTTCAAACATCATCAAGATGCAACCTCTTAGAGGCGGAAAGATTCAAGTGATTGGCCGAAAGCCAGGCATCGGCTACCTCAACATCACCTGCTCAGATACCACTTATAGCATAAAATTCATCGTCAACGACCCAACAAAAATCGTTGCCGAACAAGTGAAGATAGAAAAGCCCGAGACGATACCTTTCGACGGCAGCTACAGTTTCAATCCGCCAACCGACCATTTCTTCATCACCTATACGAACCCTTACAGCCAAAGCGTGATTACCCTCGCCAAAATCGGTGCTGAAGAAGCCTTTAAGGACATCAACGGAAGCGACCGGTTCTGGAACACCGAAACTGGCAAGAACTACTATTACCGCTCAGATGCACAAGGCTGGACCCCCGATGTGGATTGGGATTTCGAAGCCTTTGGAGACAGTTTCTTTCCCCTCAACACTTTCAACAGAGAAGCAAACATCGACAGCTTAGCTCAATATTTTGTCGGCACAGAAACCGTAGCGGGCATCGATTGCTGGCATTTCTACGTTGAAGGAAACGACGGCAACGTGATTCAATATTGGGTTGACCCAGCTAATGGCTGCACTTTGAAAAGACAAGTGAACCTCGACGCACCACACACCGTCACCATCTACAACCTGAACTACCGCAAATGGGAATTCGGTCCGAAATACAAGAAATCATTGCACGACAAAACGAGATAACGACACATTTTTTTCATATTTTTGCAACGCATAAAAAAGCATCAAAATCACTAAAACAAACATAAACAATGGAAAACGTAGAATTAAAAAAGACTCCATTCAACCAGATTCACCACGACTTGGGTGCCAAAATGGCTGAATTTGCTGGTTACGACATGCCTATCCAATATTCAGGCTTAGTTGAAGAACACAATAACGTCCGCAACAACGTTGGCGTTTTCGACGTCTCTCACATGGGTGAATTCCGCGCCAAAGGCCCTTTGGCCAAGCAATTCCTGCAATACTGCACCGTGAACGACGTGGCTTCGCTGAGCGACGGCAAAGTGCAATACACCTGCCTGCCAAACGGCAAGGGCGGCATCGTTGACGACATGCTGATCTACCGCATCGCTGACGACCACTATTTCATGGTTCCTAACGCAGCCAACATCGACAAGGACTGGAATTGGATGAGCCAAATCGCTGCCAAGTTTGGCATGAAGCTCGGTGAAGACTTCAAGAACGAAAGCGAAGAATGGGCACAACTCGCCGTTCAGGGTCCAAACGCTCTGAAAGCCATGCAAAAGCTCACCTCAGCTAACGTCGTTGACATGGAATACTACACCTTCCAAATCATCAACTTCGCTGGTGTTGACGATGTCATCTTCTCGACCACGGGTTACACCGGTGCTGGCGGATGCGAGATCTACATGCCAGTTGCTGCTGCCAAGAAGATTTGGGACGCCGTATTTGAAGCAGGTGCCGAATTTGGCATCATGCCTGCAGGCCTCGGCTGCCGCGACACCCTCCGTCTCGAAAAAGGTTTCTGCCTCTACGGTCACGAAATCGACGACACCATCAGCCCAATCGAAGCTGGTCTGGGTTGGATCACCAAGTTCGTTGACGGCAACGACTTCATCAACCGCGACCTCTTTGCTGCACAAAAAGCCAATGGTGTGAGCCAGAAGATTGTCGGCTTCGAGATGATTGAACGCGGCATTCCTCGCAACGGCTACGAAGTTTGCGACGCTGAAGGCAACACCATCGGCATGGTCCGCTCGGGCAGCCCTTCACCATCAACAGGCAAGAACATCGGTACCGCTTTGGTGTGCAAGAACTATAGCAAGAAAGACACCGAAATCTTCATCAAGATCCGCAACAAGCTCGTCAAGGCTGTCGTAGTGAAGATGCCTTTCCTCGCATAAGTCAACAAATCATACGATTTCAAAAAAAACCGTTCCAAAGGGACGGTTTTTTTTGTTTGGCCGTCTGCCATTTTTTCCGATTTTTGCAGCGGTACGAAACTTGAACGGATCAACGGCATGGACGAAAAACAAGAAAGACGGAAATTCATTGGCAGCCTCATCATCCCGCTACTCATCGTAGCGCTCATGTGGCTGACGAAACTCACCGAAGTCTGCTTCGGCATCGACTTGGGTAAATGGGGACTTGTGCCACACACCGCTAAAGGACTTGTTGGCATCCTCACCATGCCCTTCCTTCATGGCAACTGGGAGCATCTGCTTGCCAACACCGTCCCCATCTTGGTGCTCGGAACGGCCCTGTTCTACTTCTACCCTTCTCTTGCTTTCCGCGTCCTGCTTATCACCTATTTGGCTAGCGGACTTTTCACTTGGTGCCTCGGAAGCCCTGCCAGCACTCACATCGGTGCCAGCGCAATAGTCTATGGGCTGAACCTATTTCTCATCGTCAGTGGATTCATTCGCGGAAATCGCTCGCTCATCGTCATCTCGCTCATCATGGTTTTCCTTTACGGCAGTTTCCTTTGGGGCATGATACCCTCGTTAGCCATCCCGCAAAACATCTCATGGGAAGGTCACCTCGCTGGTGCGTTGATTGGAGTCCTATTGGCTTTCATCTACCGCAAGGAAGGTCCGCAAAAAGACGAGCATCATTGGGACGACGATGACGACGAAACCGACGACGATGGTTCCGACTCAAATGGCGAAAAACCCTATTGGGATGTGCCTACCCCATCAAACGATGATTTGACGGTGGTTTATCGCGTAAAGCATTAAATGTTCACTTAATTTCTTCTCCGATTACACTCGCAACTAGCACTTTAAGCGAACTCATTCCATTGCCTCAATCACCTGTCGGGCAATGGTCGTCATGCCTTCGGCTGTTGGATGCGACCACGATTTCTGGATGCCACACAAATCGATGCACAAAATATCATAGTAGTCCAAAACATGATGGACTGATTCTTCAACTTCATCACCTAATTCGGTGTCATACAAGAAATAGACCCTCGCATCAGGATATTGCCTTCTGAGACCATCACACATTTTTGCCATGGCGGGACGGAATGTGCAGAGTTCATCCTCAGTCCAGCTGCCATATTGATATTCTCCCAAAGGCACTTCATTCCAGACATCGTTGGTGCCACCAAAAACGAAGATAACATCAGGATTGCCTAGGTTATCCATACGGTGAAGGAATGAATAAGGGCCATAATAATCATACACATTCATGTTGCATATCAAAGAACCCGAAAAAGAGTTGTTGCGTTCCAGTTCCCATCCCTTGACTTGCATCACCTGATACCACCACATCTGCTCTACCGAAGTCACATCAATATGGTTATTGGGAGGCAATTTGTACCAAACATCATTAGTTTCGGGAGACACATAGCCCTCGAAAGTGGAATAGCTGTCGCCCAAAATCGAAAAACGGGTTGTCGTCTCCATAGGTGCCTTATTACACGATGCTAAAAGCATTGCGAAAACTGCTAACAGAACCGAATATCCAAAATGTTTCATAACACATCAATATCTCTGTAAAATACTTTCATTTCACAACCACCATTTCTGTCCGTCGGTTCAAGGCACGATGTTCGTCTGTATCATTTGGAGCCAATGGACGAGTGGAACCATAACCTTTCGAAGTCAAGCGTTCGGGAGCTATACCTTTATTAATAAGAGCTTGCCGTACCACTTCAGCACGGTCGGCGGAGAGTTTCTGATTGTATTTCTCACTTCCCACATTATCGGTATGGCCCGCCAATTCGACTTTCAGCTCAGGATTCCGTTGCAGAAAACCAAGCAGCATTTGGATTCCTATTTCCGAATCGGAAGTAAGCTGTACACTATTGAATTCAAACTGAATGTTTTGCAGCACGATAGTGTCGCCTTGTGCAAATTTCACCACATCTACGGTTTGAAGATAATCGGCAGAATCGGCAGCAAAATCGTCGGGAAGCAAAAAAGAATAGATATCATAGCCTCCTTGGCCGCCCTCGCGATGCGATGAGATAAAAGCCGTCTTGCCATCGGAAGCCACGAAGAAATTGATTTCATCGGAAGACGTATTAATTGGAAAACCCAAATTGACAGGCTCTTGCCATTCGCCCTTTCCGTTGCGGCGACTCATGAAAAGGTCAAAACCGCCCATACCGACATGCTTATCTGAAGAGAAATAAAGCGTGCGGCCATCGGGATGGAGAAATGGGGCCATCTCCTTGCCAGAGGTGTTAATCGGAGCACCCAAATTCTGAGCTTGCCCCCACGAGCCATCGACATTGCGCAAGCAACGATAAATATCAGCATTGCCAGAACGGCGCGACACGAAATAAAGTTCCTTACCATCGGCACTCACGCAAGGCTGCGACTCCCAACTTCCCGTGTTGACACACTCGCCAAGTGAATGCGGTATATTCCAAACACCATTCCGAAAATCAGAGACATACAAATCACAGCTACCGCCACGATAACTGCCACAACCCGTAAAATAAAGTTTATTGCCATCAGCCGAAACGAATGCTGCTCCCAAATCAATATCTTCAGGTAAACCGTTGATTTTTAACGGTTCAACATTTGTCCAAACACCATTTTCATAATTAGCGACATAAAGCATCTCTCGAGCCAAACCATGCTGTTCGTCAAGGATTTCCTTTCTGGTGAAAATCAGTTGCTTACCATCAAAGACGAGCATATTCACATATTCTTCATCCTTTGTGTTGACTACCGTTCCCAAGTTCTCAGGGTTGAAATCCACAGGATGACGCATCGCCCACGAGCGGAACTCTGCCAAAGCCAAAAGTTCTCCAGCAGCTGCATCATTGGCAGCATTGCCCGAAGCCTTACTACGATACCACGATAGCAGAGGAATCATTCTATCATATTGGCTTTGTTCATTATACAATCGTGACAAGGTGATGGCCGCTGGCGGGAACAACATCGAGTCGATGGCGAGAGCCTTTTCGTAACCCAAGATGGCCAAATCGACATTGCCTTGTTCCATGCCCACCTCACCTTCCATCAGCCAAGCCTCGGCATAGTTCGGGTCGATGGCCAAGGCTTTCACCAACTGTTTATAAGCCGTGCTATAGTCACGTTCCATATAAGCATCCATGGCAGCAGCGTATGCCTTTTCAGCCTTCTTCGGATGTTGCCCGAAAAGCGTTGTGCCAAGCAACAACAAAGTCAATATGAACAAAAGTCTTTTCATTTCTTCTTACGGTTCTTGTCAAGCCATTTTGCGAAATCGGCAACGAAAACCCGAGTCGTAAAGACCTTTGATGTCTCGGCCGATATGAAGCATTTATATCCATCATAGAAGCAGATGCCTTCAGTCTGTGCGCCCATTAGATTTGGCATTTCGAGCCGTCGCCCATGAGCAGTGACCGCATCTTCATCGAAGTCGTAAATCAAGAAAATGAAAGGTTCCCAAATCTTGTTCACATAGCCCACAATGGCGATAGTGTTCAGTTCGGCGTTGTAGTCGGCACCCGTAATCAGGCCTTTCGAGTCGAACCAATTCACCACTTGTGCGACTTGCGTACCCGGATGCTTTTCGAGGCGATACATTCGCGTAGTGGCCGTAACCCAATTCTTGCTGAGAAGATACAAATAACGCTCAGTAGCAAAGATGGCTTCGCAATCGTAATCATTGTCTTGCTTCCGTTTCTCGAAAATGGTCTGATCAGCATAAGTCAGCATGATGGAATCGACGGTTATCGAAGCATCGCCATCTGCAGGGAGCTGACTAAGGGGAAATAGATAAATTTTAAGATCCTTACGGTTTCCTTTGTTATTACCACAGTCGGAAACAAACACTGTTGTTCCATCGCAGCACACATCTTCCCAATCGTGGTTGTTTGCATTCTTCAAGGTCACACGTTGCACGACCTCAAAAGTAGCCGTATCTAAAGCATAAAGTATCGGTTTGCCGCCGCTGTCGTTGTGCGTCCAAAGCCTTCCGTTGAAGAAAAAGATACCTGAAGTTTCACTCACTTCTTGAGGCAGAAGAGAACGGAATTGTGGATTGAACAACACGGTAGAATAAGCGCAGGAGCCGTCATCGATGACTGCCTCTGCGTCGTAATTCGTTGCAAAGATATCAGAACAGCCCTCCTCTTGAGCGAAGGCTGTGGCCATGTTCACGACCAACAGCGCTATCAGCAGGAGGCCATGCTTCATTCTTTCGGATAGATTTCGTGCTTAGCAGCTTTCAGTGTGTTTTGAAGCAGCGAGACGATAGTCATTGGTCCAACACCACCAGGCACAGGCGTGATTTTCGAAGCCACCTTATAGACTTCGTCGTAATCCACATCGCCCTTGATGACATAGCCTTTCGGGCTGGTGGCATCTTCGATGCGATGGATGCCCACATCAATAATCGTTGCTCCAGGCTTCACCATATCGGCAGTCAGGAAACCTTGCTTTCCGATGGCAACAACGATAATGTCAGCTTGACGGGTGATTTCAGCAACATTTTGTGTGCGGCTATGAACCAAAGTCACAGTCGAATCGATGCCTTTGCGCGACATCAAAACAGCCATTGGAGTGCCCACAATATTGGAACGACCAAGAACAACTACGTTCTTACCTACCGTTTCAATCTTCGAACGCTTGATGAGTTCCATGATGCCGTTTGGAGTTGCAGGAATAAAGCAAGGCAAGCCAAGTTGCATACGACCTGCATTGATGCTCGTGAAACCATCAACGTCTTTTTCAGGCTTAATGGCGTTGATGACTTTGTACTCGTTGATATGCTTTGGCAAAGGCAACTGAATGATGTAACCATCAATCTCAGGGTCGTTATTCAGGAAATCCACCATTCCGAGCAATTCCTTCTCAGTGGTCGATTCTGGCAGACGATAGACCGAAGAGGTCATACCCACCGAATGACAAGCCTTTTCCTTGGAAGCCACGTAAGTTTGGCTTGCGCCATCTTCGCCAACGATGACCGCTGCCAAATGAGGAGCGTTTTGTCCGTGGTCAATCATGTCAGCCACCTCGGCTGCGATTTCTTTCTTGATTTGTTCGGCAATCAATTTGCCGTCAATAATCTTGTTATCCATTTTTTTGAAAATTATCTTCTTTTCATTGCTTGGGCCATGCGCAAGACTTTCTTGCCTCCGCCAGTAGTCATCATGCGCATCATCTTTGCGGTTTCCTCAAACTGCTTGACGAGACGATTCACTTCGACAATGGAAGTGCCGCTACCATCAGCAATACGCTTGCGGCGTGTGCCGTTCAGCAGTTTCGGATTCTCACGTTCGGCAGGCGTCATCGAATAGATGATAGCTTCGATGCTCTTGAAAGCATCGTCATCAATCTCCTCACCTTTCAGAGCCTTGTCCATACCCGGAATCATGCTTGCCAAATCCTTGATGTTACCCATCTTCTTGATTTGCTGGATTTGTTTCAGGAAGTCGTTATAGTTGAACTCGTTTTGGGCAAGTTTCTTTTGCAGTTTCTTGGCTTCTTCCTCATCGAACTGTTCCTTGGCACGTTCGACGAGCGAAACGATATCACCCATGCCGAGGATACGGTCGGCCATGCGCTTCGGGTGGAACACGTCGAGAGCATCCATCTTTTCGCCGATACCGACAAACTTGATAGGCTTATCCACGACCGTGCGGATGGTGAGGGCAGCACCGCCACGGGTGTCACCATCAAGCTTGGTGAGCACCACGCCATCGAAGTCGAGGCGATCGTTGAAGGCCTTGGCCGTGTTCACGGCATCCTGACCCGTCATCGAATCGACCACAAAGAGGATTTCTTGTGGTTTCACGGCATCCTTAATGTTGGCAATCTCATCCATCATCTGCTCGTCAACGGCCAGACGACCTGCGGTATCGATGATGACCACATGCTTGTTCTGACGCTTGGCGTATTCAATGGCATTCTGGGCAATCTGGACAGGATTCTTGTTACCTTCTTCGGTATAGACCTCAACTTCAACCTGTTCGCCGAGCACCTTCAACTGGTCGATAGCTGCAGGACGATACACGTCGCCAGCCACCAGCAGCACTTGCTTTCCGCGCTTGCGTTTCAGATAATTGGCAAGTTTGGCCGAGAAAGTGGTCTTACCCGAACCTTGCAGACCTGCGATAAGGATGACGGCAGGTTGGCCTTTCAGGTTGATATCGACGGCATCACCGCCCATCAACTCGGCCAGTTCGTCGTGGACGATCTTGACCATCATTTCGCCTGGCTTCACCGACTTCAGGATTTCCTGACCCAGCGCCTTTTCCTTAATATTATTGGTAACGTCTTTGGCAATCTTATAGCTCACGTCGGCATCCAACAGGGCGCGACGGATTTCCTTCATGGTGTCGGCAATGTTCACTTCAGTGATATATGCCTGACCTTTAAGGACTTTGAACGAATGTTCTAATTTCTCGCTTAAACCTTCAAACATGTTTGTAAAAATTTGGGTGCAAAGATAGTGAAATTAGTTGAATTGTTTAGTTGTTGAATTGTTGAATTGCAGATTTCAGCTTTCCACTATTATTTCGTATCTTTGCCGCATCAAAACTGAATCGTCATGATTAAGGAAAACCTTGAGAAAATCAGAGCGACGCTGCCCGAACAAGTGACTTTAGTAGCCGTCAGCAAAACCAAGCCCGTCAGCGACTTACAGGAAGCCTACGACGCCGGTCAACGTATTTTCGGCGAAAACCACGCCCTTGAGATGCGCGACAAGCACGAAGTGTTGCCCAACGACATCCAGTGGCATTTCATCGGACACTTGCAGACAAACAAAATAAAATACATCATTCCTTTCGTCACGCTCATCCACAGCATCGACTCGGCCAACCTTCTTGAAGCCGTCAACAAGGAAGCCAAGAAGCACGACCGCATTGTGGATTGCCTGCTCCAATTCCACATCGCGACAGAAGAAACCAAGTTCGGTCTGGACCTCGACGAAGCTCGTCAACTGCTCAGCTCAGATGCTTTTCGCGAGATGCACAACATCCGCATCTGCGGCGTGATGGGCATGGCAACCTTCACCGATGACACCGAACAAGTTCACAACGAGTTCCGCAACCTGAAGTCAATCTTCGACACGCTGAAACACGACTACTTTACCGAACAGCCTCAGTTCAAGGAAATCTCCATGGGCATGTCTGACGACTACCCTATCGCCATCGAAGAAGGCGCCACATTGGTGCGCGTGGGAAGCAAGATTTTCGGAGCGCGAAATTATCTAAGTTGAAAACGAAAAAACGGAAAGTTGAAAGTGAAAAGATGAAAGTTGCGCAAAGCAATGATGCTTGCTAAAGCAACTTTTCACTCTCCACTTTCCACTTTTCACTAAAAAAACATGGGAACAATCATACCACTCTTATTCCTCATTGCAGGTTTCGTCCTCCTGATTTACGGCGCGAACTGGCTCGTTGACGGAGCCACATCCATTGGCGTGCGTGCCAAGATGTCGCCACTCATCATCGGACTAACCATCGTGGCTTTCGGTACTTCGTTGCCCGAACTGATGGTCAACATCTTCTCCTGCGCCAAAGGCAGTTCCGAGCTGGCCATCGGCAACATCGTGGGCAGCAACACCATGAACATCCTGCTCATCTTGGGCGTGAGTGCCCTTGTTTGTCCCATCAATGTGAACCGCATCTCCATCAGGCGCGACATTCCAGCAGGTTTCATCGCCACCGCCATGCTCTATTTCATGGCCAACGATACAATTTGGGGCTCGCATCACACCGTCAATTGGGTTGACGGCATCGTCTTGCTGCTGATGGGCTTTGCCTACCTGCTACTCACCTTGCTAAAGAATGACGAGACCGACCGCAACGAAGAAATGCAGACACCTTTGCCGTGGGGAAAGACAACTTTATTCATCGTAGCTGGCGTTGTCAGTTTATACTTAGGAGGCGAATTCGTGTCGCGCAATGCGCAAATCCTCGCCCGCAACTGGGGGATGAGCGAAAACACCATCGGACTAACCATCGTGGCCATGGCCACCTCGCTACCCGAGCTAATCACTTCCATCGTGGCGGCACGCAAAGGCAATTCCGACATTGCCATCGGCAATGTGCTGGGCTCCAACATCCTGAACATTTTCATCGTGTTAGGCATAAGTTCGTTCATCCTTCCCTTGAAGTTCGACTTCACCATGAACATGCAGTTGTTCATCCTCTTCGCCGCCAATGCCTTGATGTTGCTTTTCGTTTTCACAGGCAAAGGTCACAAAATCTCTCGCGCCGAGGGTGCTTTGCTCGTGTTGGGTTATGTTGGATTCGTCACCTATTCTTTGATGGCTGCTTGAAAAATCTTTCTTATATTGAATACAAAACAGACCAACTAAAATAATTTAGTCGGTCTGTTTCTTGATTTATGTATTATAGAATTTCGCCTTAGTCTTCCAATTGGAAGGCCTGGCGCAACGTCTCATAGTCGCTGCCGACCACCTCTGGATGTTCGTGTACATAGCTGGCAGCAATTGCCACAATGCGGAAACGACGGGTGTCGGGGCGGAAACCATCGTAGAAATCGTTCTCGGTCCAGAACACACTGGCACCGCCTTGGTAAAACGAAGTCTCTAACGAAGAAGAATAATACGATACCGTTCCATCTTCATTTTCCTCGGAATAGTAGAACGTCATCGGTATTTGGCGCCATGTGTCATCGCTTTCCATGAAGATAAGAACAACACCACTATTGTAAATATTGCTAGTGATGGCTGGATAATCAAAATCGACACGCCAAGAAGTGTTGTCCCAATACCAATCATCAGAATAAACGGTAATCGTACTTGAAGCTACATTGGCATTACCTTCTGGACCTTGCGGCCCCACAGGACCTTGTGGACCCACCGGGCCCATTGGTCCTTCCTTGACACAAGAAATCATCAAACCAAGTGCAATCACTATAGTCAAAAAAACGCTAATCTTTTTCATGATTTCAATAGGATTTCAATATTACTCAGTCAATTGGAATGCAGTCTTCACAGCATTATAATCCTCATAGTTGACGTCAGGACGGCTGCTATAGACAGCGGCAGGAACGACGACAATCTTGAATCTGTGAGTATCAGGACGGTAGCCATCATATAAATCATTTTCGGTCCAGAATATACTCACGCCTTTATCATAAGAAGATACTTCAAGAGATGAGGAATAATAGGAAACCGAACCATCTTCATTTTCTTGCGAATAATAGAAAGTCATAGGAATCTGTCGCCAAGTTCCATCCGAATCCATATAGACCAAAACTGCACCATGTTCATTGACATTAGAGGTAATGGCATCATAATCAATGTCAACACGCCATGATGTATTGTCCCAATACCAGTCGTTGGAATAAACCATCACGGTTGACGAACTCACATTGTTGGTGACCACAGTCTTGTTGCACGACACTGCCAGCAAAGCAACGAAGGCAAGGCAAATAATACTTAATTTCTTCATTTTGAATAGTTTTTTTATTGTTAATATTTCAAATTCAAACATCTTTCGTTTGTGCAAATATACAATAATCTTGCCGAAATGTATTGATTTAGGAGTCGAAGCGAAAAAAAACCTACTTTTGCGGCCATGAAAGACAAGATTTTTTTGGTTCACCTTGCTGGTGTCGCAGCCATGATATTTTGGGGCATGTCGTTCATCTGGTCCACCCAGGTTTATGATAGCCTCAATCCAACGGCCACCATCTTCCTACGGCTAGTGGTCGCCACAATCTTTTTCACAGCTATTCTATTCATTTTCAGGCTCAACGAGAAAATCAAGAAAGAGCATCTCGGACTGTTTGCATTGGCTGCACTCTTCGAACCTTTCTTCTATTTCATTTTCGAAGGTTACGGACTGAAAAACACCTCACCCATCATCGGTTCGGCCATCATCGCTTTGATCCCGTTGGTCACGCCCATCGGAGCACGCATCTTCCTGAAGGAGCGCATCACACCGATGAACGTGGTTGGATTGGTAGTGTCGTTCACAGGCGTAGTCGTCATGCTGCTCAACAAGAACATGGACTTCGCTGCATCGCCCAAAGGTGTCATGTTCCTCTCTGGAGCCGTGCTAGTGGCAGTAGGCTATTCCATCGCGCTCATTAAACTAACAAAGCTTTACAAGCCACTGACTATCACCTGGATGCAAAATATCATCGGGATGCTTTATTTCATTCCCTTGGTCGTGGTGATGGAACATTTCGAGCCATCCAACTTCAGTCAAATCGGCCAATATATCGTTCCTTTGATTTGCCTCGGTGTGTTTTGCAGCGCCATTGCCTACGCTTTTTGGGCCTTTGCTTTCAGCAAACTCGGCGCCACACGCGCCAATGTATATAGCAACCTCATCCCCGTCTTCACAGCGATTTTCAGTTATTTCATCATCCACGAAGAAATCTCCGCACAGAAAATCATCGGCATCGTCTTGGTTGTCGGTGGACTGGTACTTTCACAACTGAAGAAGCACAAAACCGCCTAATTCCTTTACTTTAGTTCAAGGGCACCATTGGAAAGACAATAGATTGGCAACCCGACCTCATCGGCTTGTTGTTTCCACTTCTCTGCCAAATAGGCAGGAACTGAACCGTCAATAAGCAGTTTCCCAATATCATAGCCTCGCATCATTGAAACCACATCTGGCTTTTGTTTGCCCGTCACCAACATGAAATCTACAGGAATGCGGTACGAAAGGCTATCCGATAGGCGTTCCTCGTCCCAAAACGCAAGCAGCGTTCCCTTATACGAAAGCAAATTAGCTTGTTTCTTCACAAAGGCATTCTCAAAATCAGCATAAAGGTCAATGCATTCAGGGCGCATCGGCAAGCCCATCTTGGCCCAACCACCAGTAAGGCTATAATCGACAGTTGAATTGTCTGCCATCAAGGTGGAATCAGCAAAAAGCACATGTTCCTTGCCCGAAACGCAATCAACAGCCGTGTGGTTGCGAAGACTGTAAACCATCATAACATCTTGCCGTTCAGAAGAATAAATACGCAACGACAGCGAGCCTACAAAAAGAAGCAACACCGACAACGTTGCGATGACAAGATGCTGTTCGCGCTTCGTCACCTCATCTTCCTTCACTTTTGCAAAGACGAGAATCAAGACAAAAACTATCAGAAGCAAGAAGAACTCAAACTCACTGACATACAATCCCTTGATGATAGAGAAAGGCATACTTTCGACAAGGCTCACGAGATAGTTCATCACATAAACAGCACCCCAAACCACATAGCCAACCAAAGTGTTGACAAACGGAATCCACGACACGAGAAGTAAGACCATGCCGCTTAGAATCACGATGAAAGAAATCGGGGTCATGAAAAGGTTGCTCAGCCAGAAATAAGACGTGAACTGGTTGAAATAGAACAAGGTAAACGGAATGGTTGCGAGTTGGGCAGCGATAGCCACCGCAGTGATTTCCCAAATCTTGTCAGCAACTTTATTCTTGAAACAGAACCAACCATAGATTGGCCTTTGAAGCACCACAATTCCGATGACCGCAGCATAGGAAAGTTCGAAACCTATTTCGAACAAATTATACGGATTCACGCACAGAAGCACGAAAGCCGACGCAGCAATCGAATTGATTGCAAAGCCTTTACGCTGAAGAATATCGCCCACAATGACGAAACTGATCATCAAGGCGGAACGCAAGATGGAGGGCGAAAGACCTGCAATCATGGCATAAAACCAGATGAGCACAAGCAGCAGGACTTGCTTCAAAATCTTCATCCACTTCTTGCGGTTGAGGAAACTCAGCAATGCCGATGCCAGCAAGAAGATGATGCCCACATGCATGCCCGAAACGCAAAGAATGTGCATCGAGCCGGCAGCCACATAGTTTTGCCTCACTTCATCGGCAAGGTCGTCGTCATAACCCAGCAAAATGGCAGCGGCCACTCCGAATTCGTCACCCTGCAAGCCACAGCGGTTGAGTGAAGCAAGAAGGATGTCGCGGAAACGATAGGAGAAAGCATATAAGGGATTCGCCTCATTTGCCTGCAAATCTATCCAATCATCATCGCGCAGGAAGACTTGTCCAGTTACACCCTTGCGTATCAGATAATTGCGATAATCGAACTCGCCAGGATTGGCTGGAGCCGGCACTTCGCCGACAGGCGCAGGAATCACGACGAGGTCGCCATAGGCGAGCTGCATCGCTTCGTCAGTCTTCTGAAAATAGGCCATCACCTTACCCGAAACCTGACGCGAAGGCAAGCTATCGGAATATTGACTTTGCAATTCGAGGACGACTTTCATCGAGTTCTCGCGCTCGGCAGGATAGTCGAAAACCCGCGCCACATAATAGTCGGCCTCGCTTTCATAGTTGCGGAAATAGTCTTTATGGACGGAAGCCTGGTGCGCACTCGTCAAGGCATAGCCTGCAACGAGGAGATAACAAGCCATAATGCCTCCAAAAAGCCAACGCAAACGATAACGCCTCACGAAGAATGTCGCCACAAAAGCCATGGCGAGCAAGGCCACCATCGTGACAAGCAGAAGAGTAACAGAAATTTGGAAGTCAGGGAAAACCGCGCAACACCAAACGCCAACTGCCAAAGGAAGCAGCATTCGCAAGAACGGATATTTCGACCAACTGTCCATTATTCTTAACGTCTTTGCATCGATTCGACCACCACTCCAGCGGCCTTTTCCGATGCTCCGGCATTACCCAAACGACTCTGGAGTTCCATATAGTCGTCGAGGAGCTGACTCTGCACTTTGTTGTTGCAAAGCAACTGTTGCAGTTGAGTAACGAGATTCCCCTCTGTGAGGTCGCTCTGGATAAGCTCGGCTATAACGCGCTTGTCCATCACCAGATTGACCAACGAGATAAACTTGACCCGAATCAGCCGTTTTGCGATGTGATACGACAACGAGCTGGACTTGTAACACACCACTTCGGGCACGTTGAGCAATGCTGTCTCAAGCGTTGCCGTTCCCGACGTCACCAATGCAGCGCTTGCATTCTGCAACAAGTCGTATGTCTGGTTTTCAACGAAAGTAACATCAGCCGAACCCATCAAATCCTTATAGAGAGCCTTATCCAGTGATGGAACTCCAGCAACGACAAATTGATAATCAGGAAAATGCGGAATGACTTTCAGCATTACGCCGAGCATTCGCTTCACCTCCTGGCGGCGACTTCCTGGCAAAAGGGCAATGATCTCGCGCTTCTCGCCCAGACCATTGCGACGCAAAAACACCTGACGGTTTACGGTTGCCGTTTTCGACAATTCGTCAAGAAGCGGATGACCGACATACGTCACATCCACACCATAGTTTTTGTAAAAATCCTCCTCGAACGGAAGGATGACGAGCATCTTATCTACCGATTTCTGGATTTTCTTTACACGACGACGTTTCCAAGCCCAAACCTGCGGAGAAATGTAATAAAAAACACGGAAACCTCTATCGTGAGCGAACTTAGCCATGCGAAGATTGAACCCCGGATAATCCACCAAGATGACCGCATCAGGCTGGAAAGTCACCATGTCTTTCTTGCATTCCCTAATGTTGCCTATCACCTTATGCAAATTGGCGACCACCTCAGCAAAGCCCATGAAGGCCATGTGACGAATATGTTTCACCAATGTGACACCTTGATCCTTCATCCGGTCGCCACCCCATGCACGAAATTCGGCCTTCGGGTCTTTCTTCTTGATTTCGGCAATGAGGTTGGCTGCATGCATGTCGCCCGAAACCTCGCCAGCTATAATGTAGTATTTCATGAATTAAGAATTAGGAATGAAGAATTAAGAATTATCTTAGGGTTAGGATAAGGATGACAAACAAAGCGAGAATGGTGACGAGCATGATGCCTTTACCAAGGCTTTCCTTCTTCCATTTCACGAGGCACATTCTGAACAAGATGATGCCTGGAAACGAAGCGAGCAGAAAAGGGGTGTTGGCTGGCACGCTTTCTCCCCAAGGAATGAGGCTGAGCAGAAAGCCCACCAAAGCATAAATAGCCACGCCAAGGCCAAGCCCAATCCAAAAGTTGTCTTTGATTTTCATATTCACAAGTTGATTGATTCGTAAGGTTTAAAGAATTCGAAATGCTCGCGTGATGTCCAATCATAGCAGGTTGGAACCAACGAAGCAAAGTTGTGTTCGACAGCGAAAATGTCGGTACCTTCCACCACATCGCTACTCACAAACTCACCTTCGAGATTAAAGTAGAGACGGCCTTCGCTATCATAATAATCATGGAAAAACTCCCTCCAATAGCCAGTGGCTTGCCGACAAACCCTAACACCTTGAATAGGCTGTTCTCCCCTCTTCGGGAAATTCACATTGAGGCAAATGCCTTGTGGCAGGCCTTCCGAAAGAACCCGGCGCACGATGCTCACGATGAAGTCATCGAGGTGGTCGAAATCGGCATCGGCATCAAAGCAATCGAGGCTGAAAGCCACAGCGGGAATGCCATCCATGCAAGCCTCTACAGCAGCCGAAACCGTAGCGGAATAGACCACAGTTGAGCCAGCGTTTGAACCATGGTTGATGCCCGACACCACAAGATTGGGACGACGCGGCAACACTTTCTGATAGCCAAGCTTCACACAATCGACAGGAGTGCCGTTGCAGCGGTATTCCTTGTAGCCAAAGCCGACATTGTCTTCTTCAACCAAGTTGACATACAATGGATCGCGCAAGGTTGCCGAATGGCTTTTCGACGACATCACTCCATCGGTAGAAATGACCACAACTTCGCCTATCTCTCGCATTAGGGAAACAAGTTTGCGAAGTCCTTTGGCAGCATGGCCGTCGTCATTGGTAATAAGTATCAGTGGAGTTGATAGCATAGTATAAAGAATGAGGGTGCAAAAATAAGCAGAAAAAAGAGAAAAAGCAAATGCTCAGAAAGCCTTCAGCACCTGGTAGAGTCGATGCGTTGGCAAGCCCATGACATTATAGAACGAGCCTTGCAACCCACTGATACCCACATAGCCAATCCATTCCTGAATGCCGTAGGCACCGGCCTTGTCGAAGGGCTTGCAATGATCTATGTAATAAGTCTTTTCATCTTCGTCGAGAGAAGCAAATGTCACCTCCGACTTCACGGCAAAAGAAACCTCACGCTGTGCCGACCTCACCGTGACACCCGTCACCACTTGATGCGTCTTGCCCGAAAGCAGCTCCAACATTCTGAAAGCATCATTCCTATCTTTCGGCTTGCCCAAAATTTCGTCACCGACGATGACCACCGTATCGGAAGTAATGAGCAGGAAATCAGCGGGCAACTCATCAACAGAGAAAGCCATCGACTTTTGAAGACTCAGAAACTCAGGGACTTCATCGGCTGGCATCGTAGAGTCGTAAGTCTCGGGAGTTTCCTTTGTCAAAACATTAAAATCAACACCCATTCCTCGCAAAAGTTCCTGACGACGTGGCGACTTAGAAGCCAAAATTACATTATATCGTTTAAGGTTTCCTAACATGACTATATACAATTCAAAATTTAATCAGCAAAATTAGCGAAAAAAACAGCCGATTGCCGAAAAAAGCCTATCTTTGACCCTTAATTTATGAGGAAACTGCTACTGCCCATATCATTACTTTACCATTTCGTGCTGCTTCTTAGGCACAAGCTATATGATTGGCACATCCTAAAATCAACTAGATTCGACTTACCCGTGATTTGCGTTGGCAATCTCAGTCTTGGCGGAACAGGAAAAACACCTCATACCGAATACATTACACGACTTTTATCATCAGAATATCGTTTGGCCATTCTCAGCCGAGGTTACGGACGCTCAAGCAAAGGTTTCCGCTTAGCCGACAACGCCTGCACTGCCGCCGACATAGGCGACGAACCGATGCAATATTTCACCAAATTCAGCAATGTTCAAGTTGCTGTTGACGAAGACCGTGTAGATGGTGTGCAAAAACTGCTTGGCACTCCTACCCCTCCACAAGTCGTCATTCTAGACGATGCTTTCCAACACCGCAAAATCGAAGCAGGAATAAATATTTTACTCACTGATTATCAGCATCTTTATTGCGAAGACTATCTCATTCCCACGGGACGATTGCGCGACATCAAGCAAGCTGCCCGACGAGCCGAAATCATTGTGGTCAGCAAATCGCCCAAGAATATTTCCGAAGGAGAAAAAAAGCAGATTATCAGCAAGCTGAATGCCAACGACAAGCAAAAAGTCTATTTCTCCTATTTGGAATATGGAACTTTGCTGCCTTTAAACGGAAAAGCGAAGGAAACAAAAGCGAATCAAGCTGATAAAGCCTTGCTTTTCACCGGTATTGCACAGTCCGAACCGCTTGTGAGACATCTGAATTCGTGCTTCAACAAGGTCGAGAGCATTGCCTTTGGCGACCACCATTCCTACACAGAAAACGACCTCAAGAAAGTTGTTTCGAGATTTGAAACGATGGAAGGGAAAGACAAAATCATCGTCACTACCGAAAAAGACGCTGCACGTTTGTCAAAATCTGCTTACCTTTGCCCGCTTGAATCGTTGCCGTTGTTTGCGGCCCCGATTTGCGTTCGTTTCCATGAAGAAGAAAAGTTTAACGAAGATATACAGGACTATGTACGACAAAATTCAACAAACGGTTACGTTTCTGCGCCAAATGACTAACGGATTCGAGCCTCAAGTGGGAGCCGTGTTAGGTTCTGGCTTGGGCGGCCTCTCAAAAGGCATCGAAATCGAATATACCATACCATACAAGGACATTCCGAACTTCCCAGTTTCGACCGTAGCGGGTCACAAAGGGCAGTTATTGTTTGGCACCATCGCAGGAAAACGCATCGTTGCCATGCAAGGCCGTTTCCACTATTACGAAGGCTACACCACCAAGGAAATCACCTTCCCTATCCGCGTGTTGGCAGCTTTGGGCATCCGATTCATCATTCTCTCCAACGCCTCTGGCGGCATCAACCCGACCTTCAACGTGGGCGACGTGATGTTTATCAGCGACCATATCAACTTGTTGCCCAACCCACTCATCGGTCCACACGACGAACGCTTAGGTGTACGTTTCCCCGACATGGGCGAAGCCTACAACAAGAAGCTCATGAAACTGGCCGATGCCATCGCCTATTCGCTTGACATCGACGTGCAGCATGGCGTTTATGTCGGCGACACGGGACCATCCTACGAGACACCTTCCGAATACCAATATTACCGCGTCATCGGCGGCGATTCCGTGGGCATGTCAACCACGCCCGAAGCCATCGTAGCGCGACAATGCAACCTTCCAGTTTTTGGCGTGTCGGTCATCTCCGACATCGGTGGCAAAGACATCGAATGCTTCATCACACACGAAGAAGTCATCAGCGCCGTGGTCAAGGCCGAACCGAAACTCATCGCCATCATCACCGAACTCATCCGCCGTTCCGACGAAATCCAATTCTGATGGCCATCTATTTCATCAGCGATTTTCACCTTGGCGTTCCCACTATCGAAGATAGCCAGATGCGGGAGAAGAAACTGCTACGTTTCCTCGACAGCATCAAGCCCGATTGCGAGGAACTTTTCCTCATGGGCGACCTCTTCGATTTTTGGTTCGAATACAAGACCGTGATTCCCAAAGGTTTTGTAAGACTCCAAGGCAAATTGGCAGCATTTGTCGATGACGGCATTCCCGTTCATCTTTTTATCGGCAACCACGACTTGTGGTCGTTTGGCTATCTCAGCGACGAACTCGGCATCCAGCTGCACCGCGAGCCCGAAATCATCACTCGCAAAGGCAAAAAGTTTTTCCTCGTTCATGGCGATGGCCGAGGTCCTGGTGACAAAGGCTACAAATTCCTGAAGAAAGTCTTCGAATGCAGATTCAACCAATTCATGTTCAGATGGTTGCATCCTGACCTTGGCATTGGTTTAGCCTTGAAATGGTCGCACAATCACCGATTGAAAAAGCTGAAAAACGAGGTGGAACGCGGCTATTATGACGACGTAGAGAAGACACGACTTTACCAATACGCGCAAGAGCAAGCCCTGCTCGACCCGAGCATCGACTTCTTCATTTTCGGTCACCAACACAAGCCCATGCAATACGCAACCGGCGACCACGCCCAGACTACCGTTGTCGGCAACTGGCTCCGCGACTTCACTTATGCCGTTTTTGACGGAGAAAGTGTAGAATTAAGGAGATTTGAACAAGAATAAGCCGAAGCAGAACTACAGTCCGCCTCACCTAATGGTTGTGTATCTACACAATAAAAAAGTCACCGCAAGAAAATTCTCGCGGTGACTTTTTTATCGAGACTATCAATAATTACTGAAACTGTTCAGGAATATATTTCCTTCCGTTCTTGTAGTTGTCGAGGCCTTTCTTCAGAAAAGTAAGGAATGCGGCCTTGTCCTTGCTGTATGAACGAGGAATCATCAGCATGTCGCCATCGTTATCGAGCAACACATAGTAAGGCTGTGCGTTGGCACCGAAACGGGTTTCCTGGAAGTCGATGTTCTTCGAGCCGATGGTCTTCTTCACCTTGCCGTTCTTTTCCGAAACGGCCCAGTCTTCTTCAGCCATCTCGGTCTTGTCGTCAACATAAAGGGCAACAATCACATATTCATCGCGTAACATCTTCAGCACTTCAGGATCGCTCCACACGCTGTTTTCCATTTCACGGCAGTTGTTGCAACCGTGACCGGTGAAGTCAACGAAGACAGGCTTGTCTTGTGCGCGGGCACAGCTCAAGGCTTGTTCGTAATCGAAGTAACCGCTCAAATCGTGAGGCAGTTCAAGAATGTCGCCATATTTCGGTTCTTCGCAAATGTCGGATTCAATCTGTGAATCAACGTAAGTGATAGTCTTGTTCAGGTTGAAATCCAAGGTCTGTTGTGGAGGCAGATAGCCCGAGAGAGCCTTCAGAGGAGCGCCCCACATGCCAGGAATCATATAGATAACAAAGACGAAGTCGATGATGATGAGGACAAGGCGGAACACGCCCAGTTCCTTGACTTCCTTTTCGCCCTTGAAGCGGATCTTGCCCAAGAGATAGAAGCCCAGCAGGGTGAAGCACACAATCCAAATGCCGAGATAGACTTCGCGGTCGAGCAAGCCCCAACCGTATGCTTGGTCGGCAGTCATCAAGAACTTGAAGCCAAGGGCGACTTCGACGAAGCCCAGAACGACCTTCACCGAGTTCATCCATCCACCGCTCTTCGGCAGTTTCTGGAGCAGGTTCGGGAACATGGCGAACAAGGCAAATGGCAAGGCAAATGCGATTGAGAATGCCAGCATGGAAATGATAGGAGCCCAGACCTGGCCGTTGGTCGATTGAATCAAGACCGTGCCCACGATAGGACCGGTGCATGAGAACGACACCAGCACCAAAGTCAAGGCCATGAAGAAGATGCCGCCGAGGTTCTTCGTGTTTTGCTTTTCGTCGCTCTTGTTCAACATGCCGCTGCCCAAGGTGATTTCGAATGCGCCGAAGAATGATGCGGCGAACACCATGAACACGATGAAGAATATCAGGTTAGGAATCCAGTTGGTAGCCAGCCAGTTGAAGATACCCGTTGTAACGCCCTCACCGCCAATGAAATAGGTAACAAGAATCAAGATGGCGATTGGCAAGGTGTAAAGCATCACGATGAAAAGGAAATACATCAAAGCCTTGAAGCGGCCTTCTTTCTTGCTTTCGCCTTCGCCGTGCATGAAGAACGACACGGTCATTGGCACCATCGGGAACACGCAAGGTGTCAGCAAGGCGGCAAAGCCCCAAAGGATGGCGGCCAGAATCATGCCCCAAAGACTGGTATCGGTGCTTTCGGCGCCTTCGGAAGTGAAATATTCGTAATCATCGCCAGCCGCCTGGACTGCGGTTTTGGCTTCAGCTTCTTGTTCTGGTTCATCAGCAACAGGAACTACTTCAGCCATCGTTCCGTCGCCATTCACCTTAATCTCGATGTCTTCACTGACAGGAATGCAACCACCTTCCTTACAGACTTGAGCCGAGATGGTACCAATCAGCATGAAATCGCTCTCGGTGAGACGTTTCAGACGCTGTGCATAGGAAGCTGTACCCGTAAATTGCTTATACTCAACTTCAAAAATGTCATCATAGAACAGCTGGCCTTCAGTGACGTCACGCGCTTCGCCGACCAGTTCGTAGTTGGCTGAAGGCTCGATTTCGAATACCGTAGGCATCGGGCCCATATCCGGCATCGTAGTCGAATAGATGTGATACTCGGGGTCAACCGTTGCAGTTGCAACCAGGTCAAACTCAGTTTCGCTAACTGTTTCGATGGCAAACGACCACTTCACAGGATCGACCATCTGCGACTTTGCGCTGAAAGGCAAGGCAATCACCAAAGCCATCAGCAAGGAGAGGAATAATTTCTTCATTATGCTAGTTTTTCAAAAAATACGTGCAAAAATAGAGAATTTTATCATTGCCTTTCACAATTCACCACAATTCCGCCTTAAAAACCGATTTCGTATCTTTTACCACTTTGTATCTGTCGTCAATGCGTTGCCCGACAACCCACAAAATACCACCATTTGCCGAAACCAAAAGCCATTGGTTTTCTTTCTGATAATTTGTATATTTCTGATTCGCAAAGAAATCGCTCAGCAATTTCGACCCTCTCATACCCAAAGGATGAAAACGGTCGCCCTGCCGCCAATGGCGCAATGTCAACGGGAAAGCGATTTTATCAAAATCAAGCATTGCCACCAAAGGTGATTTATCAACAGCAAATTGCTCAGAAACCTCAAAATTGGAGAAGCGGATTTTCAAAGGATTTTCAATCTGTCCTACTCCCTTTTCAATAATGAATGCGTCATGATAGGATTCTTTTCTTTCCGAAAGTTGCAAACTGTCGCGCTCAACCGTCACTTGATGCGACGGCGAATAGAAATGCTTTCCTACGCTATCTTCAAGTCCTTCAAAGACAAAACGGCATTGGTCGGTATTGAACCCATATTGACGCAACCATTCAAAGAGCAGTTGAGACCCGTAATCACCTTGAAAAACAGACTTTTCAACACTCTGAACCGAACCGTCAACCGAAACCAATTGCGAAAACCTTTCATTCAACAAATGTCGATACAATTCATTTTCCGAAGCCAAAAAACCGATTGACTTTCCAATTGAATTTCGTGCATCAACAGAGATTTCATCCATCAAAGGCATCAGCTGGTTGCGAATCTTATTACGCAGATAAACCGTTTCTGAATTGGTATGGTCTTCACGCCAAACGATTTGGTTTTCAATAGCATACTTTCTGATTTGCTCCCGCGAAGCCCAAAGCAAAGGCCGAATCAAGACACCGTTTTTCGGTTTCATGCCCTTCAAGCCGTGCAAACCTGCTCCGCGCAGCAAATTGATGAAAAAAGTCTCAATCTGGTCGTCGGCATGATGCGCCAAAACGATTTTATCGTAACCCAATTGCAACCTCAATTCTTCAAACCATGCATAACGCAAATCACGCGCCGCCATCTCAATGGAAACGCCTTTCTTCGCCGCGTATTTCTCCGTATCAAAATGATTTACAAAACATTGCAAATCATTTTTTTCGGCATATTCACGCACAAACTGCTCATCGCCATCGGATTCCTCGCTGCGCAAATGGAAATTGCAATGCGCCACGACAAAATGTGCGCCCGCCTTTTGCATCAAGTCGGTCAGGACCATCGAGTCCACTCCCCCACTGACGGCCAGCACCAGTTTTTCGTCCGGCTCAAACAGGTGATACACCTTATTATATTGTTGCAGTTCGGAAAGCATAAAACTTCTATCGGCAAGTTTATTGCAAAATATCTTTACAAAGATACGCATTTCTTGCCGATAACGGCAAGAAATCACTTCTTTTTCTTCACCGAAAAGCCGAAGCCACCGATTTTTTCGCCCAAGCCGTAGTATTTTCCATGAGAAAACGCCAAAGGCCGCGCATGATTCAGTTGGAACGCGCCTGTGCCTTTGTCAATCAGTTTTTCATCGGCATTGATGGCCACGACTTCGGCAATAAACATGTCGTGTGAACCGAGTTCCTTGATTTCGACCACCCGACATTCGATGTTCAAAGGCGATTCCTGAATCAAAGGAGCCTTCACTATTTGCGCCTTTTCGGTGTGCAGGTGCATCTCCTTGAATTTGTTGTAGTCTCTGCCCGAACGCACGCCGCACCAGTCGGTGGCCGTCGCCAAATCTTCCGTCGTCAGGTTGATGACGAACTCCATGTTCTTCTTAATCAAGGCGTAAGAATGCCGTTCCTTGCGGATGGAGACATAGCACATCGGCGGGTCGCTGCAAATGGTGCCCGTCCACGCCACGGTCAGAATGTTGTAGTTTTCCTCGCAATCGCCGCAAGTCACCATCACGGCTGGCAGAGGATATATCAATGTTCCAGGTTTAAAGGGGATTTTCATTGTTGTTTAAATTGTTATGTTGCAAAATTAAACAAATAATCAGCACAAAACGTAAAAATGTCATCTATCCCGAAATACAATTTGCGCCAAAAGCACAAAAAAATCCCGCTCAAATGAACGGGATTTTTCATTATGAAATGGTTGAATGTTCTTATTCGATAGTCCATGTCGAACCGCTGTTCAGCAGGTCGTCCATGTTCTTCACCTTCGAGTTGGCCTTTTCGT
>JAKSMV010000010.1 GCA_024400425.1 Bacteroidales bacterium | reverse complement strand
TCTGCTTGCAGAACAATATTAATAAGGATAGTAAAATCGTTTTCGTGCCGTTTGCTGGCATCAACATCGGCGGCAAGGCTTATCCCGAAAGTTACGATGCCTACGAAGCCAAGGTGAAAGGCGTGTTTGCCGAGAAGTTCGGCCTCACCAATTTCACTTCGGTTCATCATTTCGACGATAAGGTGAAGGCGGTGAAGGAAGCCGATTGCATCGTCGTGGGTGGTGGCAACACATTCCATCTGGTGGCCGAAATGCACAAGTACGGTTTGATGGATGCCATCCGTGAACGTGCTTTGGCGGGCGTGCCTTATATGGGATGGAGCGCTGGCTCGAATGTGGCTTGCCCGACACTCTGCACGACCAATGACATGCCTGTCGTTCAGCCTGTTTCGTTCAAGTGCCTGAATCTGATACCTTTCCAAATCAACCCGCATTACCTTGACCCGAATCCGGAAATCGACAAGCTGATTAAGCATGGTGGCGAAACGCGTCAAGTTCGTATCGACGAATATTTGGCTGTCAACCAGGATATGACGGTGGTCGGCCTGCGTGAAGCCACGGCACTTTGGGTGGTTGATGAAAAGATGCTGCTGAAGGGTGGCAAGAAGATGATTGTCATGCGCTATGGCAAGGAACCTGTCGAAATCGACCCGAATAGCGATGTCACTTTCTTGTTAAACAATAAGTTAGCATGATTTTGGTTCCACGTATCACTCGTATCCTTTATTATTCTTGAGAGAAAAAGATACGCGCAAATCCTCGTGATACGTGGAGGAAATTATTCAAACAGACTCCGATCTTCAAAGACCACCAGTTTCCTGTCGAGATTGATGGTCTTTTTTTCGCCCTTGTCGCCTTGGATGAGATAGAGTGTGGCTTCGTCGCCCAAGATGCTCTTGAAGGCTCTCTTAATGCGCGAGAGGTTGGCATTCATCGTGGTCCCGATGAAGTCGGTAAGGTTGGCAACGGCTTGGTGCAGCAACTCGTCGTCGCTATAGGTCGAAATTTGTCTATAAATCCTGTAAAGCTCTGTCTTGTAATCGTCTAGGTAGTTGAGCGAAATGCCGTCTTCGTGGAGCAGGAAAAGGATGTAAAGGGCTTTACAAAGGGCGGGCATCTTCACCTCGGTGTTGTTGCGGTCGGTGAGGTAGAGGTCGCCTTTCGTGGTGACGAACAGTCGGCTGATGCCGTGGCTGCCGTTGTATTTCAATAGGGTGTCGATGATGGTTTTGTGGAAACCTGTGTATTGCAACTCGTCTTTCGCGCTTTTCGGATTTTGCAGTTCGAATTTCTTCAGGAATCGCAACTCTTTTTCGCTCAGGTTGTCGGGTTTGAGATTCGCAATGTTCGATTCCAATGCGTAAAACCGTTGTAAGGTGGTCAGTGGCTCGTCTTTTATTTCAAGGATGAGAAATTCTTGATGTGATGAAGGCCTGGCACTTCTGATTTTGAAGAAGAAAGATGGCCTGTCAAGGTTGAAACCATTGATGTTTAGATAGTTGAGGAATATCTCTTTTGAGAGCGCAACGCTGTCCAATTGGCAAAGGTCGCGATCGATGATGTCTAATTGTTCTTCGGAAAGGGTAGGCTCAATGTAGCTCAGCGTGTTGCGGAAGATGGCCTTCTTGGCTTGAATGTCGCGCATTACCTTGGGCAGATAGAAAAACTCCCTTTCTGAGGAATGAAGCATTTGGCTGATACTATCGTATTGTTTTTCAATTTGTTGGTTGACGTTCTTGTCAAATTTCGATTCGACATACAAGACTGCGTTACGGGTGTCGAAATTGAGGCTTGGAAGGGTGACCAAGCTGGCTTTGATGCCTTCGGCTTCGGGCAAGACGATGCCGATGGCGAGGAACAAGGCGGTGATGAGCAGCGATTCGTTGTGGTCGATGGTGTCGTCGGAAGCCGAAAGGTTTTGAACGATTTTCAGCACGGCAATCTTCTCGGTGTTACCAAGCGAACTGAGTATATGCGTGGCTTGCGAAAGGGTTAATGTGGTGGCTTTCTGTCGGTTGGCTGATGTGATGCGGAGCACTTTATAGACATGGTTCAGGCAATCGATTTCGCCTTGGTTGACGATGCCGTCGCTTTGCACGAGGTCGGAAAGGACCTTTGCCAGTGCATTTTTGTGGTTTTCCTTGAATTTCATCTTCGTTCAATTTTGGGTTGCAACCTTGCAACCTCCGTTGTCTTGCCAAAAAGGGCGTATTTTTGCGCGTTTTTCGTGAATGCAAAAATAGTTTTTTTATTGTAAATATGGAAAAAGACTACAAATTTGGCCTTTCGCAAGAAGAAGTGGAAGAGAGCCGCTCCAAGTTTGGAAACAATATACTCACTCCTCCTGAAAAGGAACCGCTATGGAAACAGTTTCTTGAAAAGTTTCAAGACCCAATCATTCGCATTTTGTTGATTGCGTGGCTACTATCGATGGCAGTTTCGTTGTATCAACTCTTTTCGGGCCTTGATGGTATCCGTGTGCTTCTTGAGCCTTTGGGCATCTTTATCGCGGTGATGTTGGCCACCTGCGTGGGCTTTGTTTTCGAGTTGAGTGCCAACAAGAAATTCGATATCCTGAACCAGACGAGTGATGAACAAATGGTTACGGTGTTCCGCGATGGACTGGTCCATCGTATCGAAAGGAAAGATGTTGTGGTGGGGGATACGGTCGTGATTGAGACTGGCGATGAGATTCCAGCCGACGGCACGCTGATGGAAGCGCTCGCGTTGCGGGTCAACGAATCGGACCTCACGGGCGAACCTTCAATACGTAAGTCGGTGATTCCCGAGGAGTTCAAGACAGATGCGACTTATCCGTCGAATTATGTCTGCCGTGGAAGCTCGGTCATCGAAGGACATGGTATCTTCGTGGTCGAGAAGGTGGGCGATGCCACCGAATGGGGCAAGGTCTATCATGGTGCCCAAATCGACAATAATGTGAAAACGCCTCTCAATGAGCAACTTGACAAACTCGGTGATGCCATCACCATTGCTAGTTATGTGATTGCAGGCCTCATCGTCGTTTTCCGCATGGTGATGTATTTCGGCTTCGGCGACGGCCAGCCTTTTGACTGGATTGGTTTTGCCCAATATGCCTTGAATACGCTGATGCTCGCCGTCACCTTGATTGTGGTGGCTGTGCCCGAAGGCTTGCCGATGAGCGTCACACTGAGTTTGGCGTTGAGCATGAAGAGGATGTTGGATACCAACAACCTTGTCAGAAAGATGCACGCTTGCGAGACCATGGGAGCCGCAACGGTGATTTGCACCGATAAGACCGGCACCTTGACGAAAAACCAGATGAGCGTTGGTGAGTCTCTGTTTTTTGCCTTGCCGAGCGACCGACTTGAAGAAACCGCAGCCTCGCATCTCGTCGAGGAGAGTATTGCCCTCAATTCCACGGCTTATCTTGACTATGGCGACCAAGCGAAGGTGAAGGTGGTGGGCAATCCGACTGAAGGAGCCTTGCTGCTTTGGCTTTTCGACCAAAATGTTGATTTCGTGAAGCTTCGTGACGATGCAAAGGTCGTCAAGCAGTTGCCATTCACCACGAAGTATAAATATATGGCCTCCGTGGTACGCACCGAGAAGGAAAACGAGTATGTGCTATATGTTAAAGGTGCTCCCGAGATTCTGTTGAAACGTAGTGAGACCATCCTCATGCCTCATGGACAAGAACCGATTGCAGAGAAGAAAACTGTCATCGAACAACAATTACTTGACTATCAGGGTAAAGCGATGCGTACCTTGGGCTTTGCATTTAAGTTCATCAGCGAAGAAGAGATGGAGAGGATTTTTGTGGATGGCAAGCTGGCTTGCGATGATTTGTGTTTCTTGGGCATTACGGGCATCATCGACCCTGTGCGCGACGATGTTGCCGACTCGATTCAGGATTGCCTCAATGCGGGTATAGGCATCAAGATTGTGACTGGCGACACGCCTGGCACGGCCAAAGAAATCGGACGCCAAATCGGCCTTTGGAAAGCTGACGACGACGAAGGCAAAATGATTACGGGAAAAGAGTTCAACTTGCTGACAGACGAAGAGTTGCGCGACAGTGTTGCTGACCTGAAAATCATGTCGCGTGCACGTCCTTCTGATAAGGAACGTCTTGTGCGGTTGCTTCAGGAAAGGGGAGAGGTGGTGGCTGTCACTGGCGATGGCACCAACGATGCGCCTGCGCTCAACAAGGCGCAAATCGGACTCTCGATGGGCGATGGCACTAGCGTGGCCAAAGAAGCCAGCGACATCACGATTCTCGACAACTCGTTCAAGAGCATTGCCCGCGCCGTGGCTTGGGGACGCTCGCTCTATGTCAACATCCAGCGTTTCATACTCTTCCAGATGACTATCAATGTGGCGGCATGCCTGATTGTTCTGGCTGGCGCCATGCTCGGTACGGCCTCGCCGCTAACGGTCACGCAGATGCTTTGGATCAACTTGATTATGGACACCTTTGCGGCTCTTGCCTTGGCATCGCTGCCTCCCGACTATAGCGTGATGCACGACAAGCCGAGGTCGAGGCAAGCCTATATCATCACCAAAGAAATGGCTTCGCGCATTGTTGGCATGGGCCTGTTTTTTGTTGCGGTATTGTTTGGCTTCATCCAGTATTTCAAGCATTGCGAAGTGCCGACACTGGCGCATTTCTCGCTCCACGATTATCTCTTTAACTTCTTTAATTTCAGTCATGTGAATGCGGGAATCGATGCTAAGGAACTTTCGCTGTTGTTCACCATTTTCGTGTTCATGCAATTCTGGAACATATTCAATGCCAAGGCCTTCCGGACGCAGCAGTCGGCTTTGAAGGGTTTAGGCGATTGTCGAGGTTTTCTGCTGACGCTGCTCATCATTTTTGTTGGTCAAATACTGATTGTCAACTTTGGCGGTGAGATGTTCAATGTGGTGCCGCTGCCTATGGGCGATTGGCTGCGTATCATTGGATTCACCTCGCTCATCCTTTGGATTGGGGAAGTGGAACGTCTGGTGAAACGTCGTTTCGCGAAAGCCTAAATGCTTCAAAAACTTCATATTTTTCATCGCTTTTGGCTTTGGTAAGCAGCAATTTCCTATCTTTGCGCCCTAATTCAAAAATAGGAATGAAAATGAAAAAATTAGCATTGGTGCTGACTTGCTGCTTGGCTGTTGTTTGCCTCGTTTCGTGCAACAAGAAGCCAAGCGTTGTTGGCAACTGGAAAGAAGTCAGAAGTTCGTTTTTGAGTGATACCATCGGCTTCACTATCAATGAAGATGGTACGATGGACTGCTTCAACACGGGTTATATCAGATACGAAAAGTGGTCGCAGAGCGAAGAAAATACCCTTGAATTGCAAGGCGTTATCATTGGCGGCGAAGCTTTCGACGAAACAATGACCATCCTCAAACTGACGAATGACACATTGCAATTTAAGGATAGTGGCGGTTACGAATCAACTTACGTCAGAATCTCTGCCGCTCCTTCTGAAATTGTTGGACTTGGTGAATTTAATAAATAATAAATATTGTAATTAGTTGATATGAAGAAACTTGCAGTTATTGCTTTTGGTGGAAATGCCTTGTTGAGAGGCGGCCAAAAGGGAACCTACAAGGAACAGATGCAGAATGTGACTGAAACATGTATGTCACTTCTCCCTTTCTTAAAGAATGACTATAATTTGGTGATTGGTCACGGCAACGGCCCTCAAGTGGGCAACGTGATGTTGCAGCACGAGGCCGGTAGCCACGAGTTTGGCGTTCCTGGAATGCCTATCGACTTCTGCGTGGCCGAAACCCAAGGCTTAATCGGCTTTATGATTGAAATGGGTCTCGACAAAGTCTTTGCTAAGGAAGGCTTCCGCCGCAATGTGGTTACCTTGGTGACTCAAGTCGAGGTTGACAAGGACGACCCGATGTTTGTGAATCCAACCAAACCCGTTGGTCCTTACTATACTAAGGAACAGGCTGAAAAATTTGCAGCCGAAACGGGAGCTGTCTATAAAGAAGACCCTAAAGGCCGTGGCTGGCGCAAGGTGGTAGCTTCGCCAAAACCCATTCGCATTCAGAATGTTGACATCGTGAAGCGTTTGGCTGACGAAGGAAATATCGTCATCACCGTTGGCGGTGGCGGCATCCCGGTTGTTGAAAAGAACGGCTGTCTCTGTGGCGTTGAGGCTGTTATCGACAAGGACTTGGCATCGGCCATGACGGCCATCAACATTGGTGCTGATGAATTCTATATCCTCACCGATGTGCCGAAGGTCTATATCAACTTCCGTAAGGAAAACGAACAGGCTCTCGACACCATTACGGTGGCTCAAGCCAAGCAATATCTGGCTGAAGGTCATTTCACTGAAGGCAGCATGGCTCCAAAGGTGCGTGCCGCTGTCCTTTTCGTTGAAGCTACTGGTCACGAAGCCATTATCACTGAAGCCACCCGTTTGGGCGACCCGACTTGTGGCACTAGAATCGTAAAATAAGGAAATTTTTCATGGTATTTTTTCAGGCATCGCGAAGCGATGCCTTTTTTGTAATCTTCAATCTACCCTTACGAATGAGCCTTTCCCCGACACTTATTTCACTTTCCCAGTGAGCGAGGCATTGGTGAAGTAACTTTTGGGGTTTCCTGAGCCGCGCGACTCTTGTTCACCAAGATGACACCGGTGAAGACCAACACGGCTGCAACAACCTTCTGCCAGCTCAGATGGTCCATGCCGAGGTAAATGCTAGTAATGGTGGCAATCAACGGCTGAAGATAGGCGTAGAGGCTGATGACTGTCGGGCGCAAATGTTTTTGCCCAATAGGAATCAGGAAATAGGCGATGAAGGTGGAAAACAGGATGAGGAAACCCAACTCAAGGCGATAGTTGGTGGGCATGGCGCTGAAGTCGATGTGTGTCATTTCCTTGATGTTCAACGGAACGGACACGAGCATCGAGAACAGAAACATCCACTTCATGAAAGTAACGACATTGTATTTTGCGATGAGCGGACGGAAAATGCCCAAATAACAAGCGAAAAACAGGCAGTTGAATATCATCAGAACGATGCCTAAAGGCTTCGTCTCGGTGACGCTTCCAGCGTGTACAGTATTAAGAATCAGAAGTATGACACCTGCAAAGCTGATGGCGACACCGCCTGCCTTCTTCAGGGTGATAGGCTCTTTCAGGGCGATGGCCGCCACAAACATGGTGAAGATGGGCGTGATGGAGGTGATGATGGCCGTGTCTAAAGGTGTCGTTATTTGAATGGCTTTCAAGAATGAAATCTGTGTCAGAAACAAGCCTAACATGGAAGCTAGGAAAATCTTGGGAAGGTCTTTCCGTTCCACTTTTTCTTTAGGCATGAAGAACGACAGAAGCCAAAACAAGGCAGTAGCACCTATGGCCCTGAAACAGAACAGACCCATAGGTGATACCAAACTTGAACTTGTCAAGTCCTTGCAAATGATGATGTTGAAGCCAAAAATGGTGTAGGCAATAAACACCGAAAGATGGCCTAAGAGTTTCTTGTTTTTCATTAGGTTTATTGAATCCCGTGCTGTTTCCAGCCTTTTGAAGGCATAGATTCGCTTCGTCCAATGCCCATGTCATACCGACCGACGAAGGAGGGAGTGTATCTATGGGCATTGGCCTCGGAATGACATGCCTTCAAAAGGTGAAGAAATCCATGATTCCTACTTATTCTGTGAGTTCAGCGGCGGCCTTGGCGAGTTTCTCGTCAAGCAGTTTCATGGCTTGGTCGAGGTTGCCGTTGGCGTCGCCTTTCATGCTGAAATAGAACTTGATTTTAGGTTCGGTACCAGAAGGACGAACCGTGATTTTCGAACCACTTTCGGTGAAGAATTGCAACACGTCACTCTTTGGCAGGTTGATGGCAGTGACTTTTCCAGAAGATAAGTCCTTGGCTTCGCTGGCTTTGTAGTCGCGAATCTCAACCACTTTCTCGCCACCGATGACGGTAGGAGGAGTCGTGCGGAACTTCGCCATCAAGGCTTTGATTTCCTCTGTTCCGCTGATGCCTTTCTTGGTGAGCGAAACGAGTTTTTCCTTGTAAAGACCGAATTCGTGGTAGATGTCCATGAGCAACTGGTATGGTGTCTTGCCTTGCTCGGCGGCCCACGCGGTGGCTTCGGCAATCATGCTGGTAGCGATGACGGCATCCTTGTCGCGGACGAAGTCGCCAGCGAGGTAGCCATAACTTTCTTCGCCGCCTCCGATGAATTGTCTCTTGCCTTCGAGCTCAAGAATCTTGTCGGCGATATATTTGAAGCCAGTCAGCACGTCGTGTTTTTCGACGCTGTATTTGTCGGCAATGGCAAACAACAGTTCGGTGGTGACGATGGTCTTTACAATGTATTCTTTTCCTGTCAGCTTTCCGAGTTCGTTCCAACGTGTGAGGAGGTAATAGACGAAGATGCTTGCGGTTTGGTTGCCGTTGAGCAGGATGAATTCGCCTTTGTTGTCTTTCACGGCAATGCCGACGCGGTCAGCATCAGGGTCGGTGGCCATCACGAGGTCGGCATTCACTTCCTGGGCTTTCTTTACGGCCAAGGCCATGGCGGCTGGTTCTTCCGGGTTGGGTGACTTCACCGTCGGGAAGTTGCCATCTACGATCATTTGCTCTTCAACGCAATACACGTTCTTGAAACCTTTCATCTTCAGGATTTCGGGAACCAAGCGGCGACCCGTTCCGTGAATCGGAGTATAGACAATCTTCAAGTTTTCGTGTTTCTTGATGAGGTCCAACGAGAGTGAAAGTCCATATACTTTTTCAAGGTAAATTTTGTCGAAGTCTTCGCCTAGAACGGTGATGAGTTCAGGGTTGCGCTTGAAGTTGACCATCGATGGGTCGGTGATCTTTTCCACTTCGGCGATGACATTCTTGTCGTGAGGGCTGACGAGTTGTCCGCCGTCATTCCAATAGGCCTTGTAGCCGTTGTATTCCTTTGGGTTGTGTGAGGCTGTGACCATCACGCCGGCATCGCATTTCATTTCGCGTACGGCAAACGAAAGCTCTGGGGTAGGGCGTAGGCAATCGAAGATATAGACCTTGATGCCGTTGGCCGACATGACATCGGCGGTGATGTTGGCGAAAGCCGGGCTGTTGTTGCGTCCGTCGTAGCTGATGGCGACGCTGAGTTCTTTCTTGCCCGCGTTCATTTTCTTGATGTAGTTGGCGAAGCCTTGCGTGGCCATGGCCACGGTGTAGATGTTCATGCGGTTGGTGCCGGCACCCATGATGCCGCGCAATCCGCCTGTTCCGAACTCGAGGTTGCGGTAGAAGCTCTCGGTGAGTTCGTTAGGGTCGTTGTCGAGCATGTCTTGGACTTGCTTTCTCGTCTCTTCATCGTATTGTTCTGTGAGCCACGATTTTGCTCTTTCTATGATTTTCTGGTCCATATTATATATATTGTTAGTGTTCTTTTGTTGGGCGCAGGGACTAACGTCGCCTGCTTATGGTGTGTCGCCCCTACGGGGCTTTGGCTCATTTTCTTGATAGTTCTTCGATGCATTTCACAAGGCTGTCGCGCCAGTAGGGGATTTGTCTTCCGGTGTAAGCCATGATCTTGCTCTTGTCCAAAACGCTGTAGGCGGGGCGGTGTGCCTTGGCGGGATATTGGTCGGTGGTAATCGGGTTGACCTTGCAAGTCTTACCTGCAATTTCCATGATGGCCACAGTGAAGTCGTACCAGGTGATGATGCCCGTGTTGGTGAAATGGAACGTCTCGTGAACGGGTTTCGTGCCGTTTTGGTTGATAAGGTGAACCAGCATTTCCGCCAAGTCATAGGCCCAAGTCGGTGTGCCTTTTTGGTCGGCCACCACGTTGATTTCATCGCGCGTGTCGGCCAACATGAGCATGGTTTTCACGAAATTCTTTCCTGTGGCGGAATAGAGCCATGCCGTTCTGACAATGAAATAGTTACATCCACTCTCATGTATTAGTTTTTCGCCTTCGGCCTTTGTGTTGCCATAAACCGACTGGGGACAAACTTGTTCGTCTTCGCGATAAGGGCTTGAACCATTGCCGTCAAATACATAGTCGGTCGAAACGTGGACGAGTAGGGCGTTGTGTTTTTTGCAAGTCTTGGCCAAAATCTGCGGGGCAAGTGCGTTGATTTTGTGGGCCAGTTCAGGTTCATCTTCTGCTTTATCGACGGCAGTGTAGGCAGCACAATTGATGCAGACATTGATTTGTCGCGATTCAAATGCGTTCTCTACAGCATCGCTGTCGCAGATGTCAAGCGTATCAACATCGGTGAAATGCCATTGATGCAAAGTGTCGGAAGCGGCAATCTTTTGGATTTCCGTTCCTAATTGACCTCTGCAACCTGTAACTAATATGTTCATTTTGAGTTGATTTAGAATTTGTGAATGAAGGCAATTCCCAACGATTCCTTAAATTGCAGTTTGGGAGCATTGTCCACAACCGTTTGCACGCCTTCGATTTCTTGATAGACGGGGAATGTCGTGTTGTGGTCGTATTTGAAATGTAGGAAAAGTATAGTGGATATATGCTTGCTGATGACGAAGTTGATGGTGTTTTCCCAGTTTACGTCGAGTTTCAGCCTGTTGTCGTCACGTTTCTCGAAATAGTTGTAAAAGCAGTTGAGGGTGGTCGTGTAGGTAATCATCTTGCCGATGGGTTGCCTGTAGTTGATGATGACGTTGGCACCTAAGGCAGGAAGGAGTTTTTCTCCCGGGACCCAAGTGCTGTCTTCCTTATAATAGCCTCCTTTCACACCGAAAGCGCCCTGGTCGGCCAAGTCTTGAATCAAGACAAAGGTCATTTTCCCGGCCAAAGGTGAGGCATAAACCTCAAAGACATTGTCGGTGGTCTTGTAGGTTATACCGCCAGAGAGCGTGAGGTAGGCAGGAGCAAAGAAACCCGAAATGACGGTTGAGTCGTTGGGATATTTGTAGCCGTTGGCGAATTGGGTGTTGAAGGTCGAAACCAAAGAGTATTTCAGTTTTTGCTTGCTGTGTAGCAAAAGGGTGTAGCGTAGGTCGATTTTATCGTCTTGCTTCTCGATACGCTTGTCGGCGAAGTGTGAGATGCCGAAGGCAAAGGCACCGGTGAGCTTTTGTTCGAAAGTGGATCGTTGGTAAACGAGATTGATGTTGGCGAAGGCCTTTCCTGTAGAAGAACTTTCACCGCCTGCTGCCCAGTTCGATAATGCTAATTGATTGATGTTCAGTCCGTAATCTCCGCTGAAAGTGAGGCCTTCTTCGATGAGATCCATAAGGTTGGCTTTAGGTCGTGGCCTTTGTGGACGAACATAGATGAGCGAATCGAGTTGTTTGTTGATGTCGGCTAATTCTTGGTCAATAAGTTGCTTTTCGTCGTTTAGTTCTGTCTTTTGGCTGTTAAGGTATTCGATGTCGTCGTCGATTCGGCCTTTCTGCATTTCGTTGAGCTGTTGCTGCCAAACGAGTGAATTCTTAATCTTGATGAGCTGAAGAGCGTGTTGACAGATGGAATCGACTTCTTGAGCCATGAAAGGGTAGGACACCTGACCGATGGCGGTTCCGGTGAAAAACATTGTCGTAAAGACCAATGCGATGGTAATAATATGTGCGTGGTGCAGCCTAGACAATGTCGTCTTGAGAATTGAAAACTTCGCTGTGTCGGGTTGTGTATAGATGCTTGTGGACGTTGTGGAAATCGTATGAATTGCGTTCCCAGATGGCCTCTTTTTTGGGGATGCCGAGGATGTGTTTGGTAATGCTTTTGTCTTCCTCTTCCAATGTCCTATATACGCTTTCGCTGACGCCAATGCGGTAGGGCTTTATGCACAACTCACTGATCAATTTTGCTTTTTCGATGCAAATGCCCCGCCAAACGAGTCGGCCTTCATTGGTGCCGAGAATGCGTCCGTGGTCGATGCCAATGGAGAAATTCATCTGGTTGAAGTGCTCGGCGTATGCTTTGAGTGTCTCCGTGAGGATGTGGGTTAGATGCATTGCGTGTTTTACTGCTATTCTTGCTTCTTCTTTTTGGCCAGGATATATGATTAGGAATGAATTGGAATCGTATATTTCGAAGATGGCATTGGTTTGCTCAGCATATACCTGTATTACTTGCCGGTAGAGCTTGAAAATCTTGGCGGCAAAGCGCTTGCCTTGGTTTTCTGTGATATTCATCAACTGTTTGACGTGGACGAACAACACGTTGGATGATATGACGATGGCTTCGAGCTTCTCTTGTGAAATGGCTTTACTTTGGATGTCTTTGGTCTCAAGAAAAGTGAAGTCTTGTGTTATGATTTCTTTAACTTGCTTGATTATTTCTTCGTCGGCTTTCATGAATGAAATTTTGGATATGTGGTAGTCAGTTTTTTCAAAAGACAAACGCCGTCAAAAGACGGCGTTTGTTGAAGTTTATTGAGGAATTATTCCATGTTGGTATAGACGGCCTGAACGTCTTCGTCTTCGTCGAGCTTGTCGAGGAATTTCTCAATCTCAACCATTTGTTCGTCGGTGAAACTGACGGTGGAGTTGGGGAAGCGTTGCAGGTTGGCTTTCACGATGTTGATTTTGCGCTCTTCGAGTGCATCGTGCATAGTGCCGTAGTCGGTCCATGCGGTATAGACGTAGGTCGTGGTGGTGCCTTCTTCTTCATCGGTCTCGCTTACGATTTCGTCCAAGCCGAAGTCGATGAGTTCGAGTTCGAGTTCGTCCTTGTCCATGCCAGCGGGCATCTCGATTTCGAAGACGGCCTTTCTGGTGAACATGAATTCGAGCGAACCGATAGGTAGGAAGGTGCCGCCGCACTTGTTGAAGTACGACTTCACGTTGGCCACGGTGCGGGTGGTGTTGTCGGTAGCGCATTCCACCATGCATTGGATGCCGAATGGGCCTTTGCCTTCGTAAGTGATTTCGACGAGGTTAGTGGCGTCTTTATCGGTGGCGCGCTTGATGGCGGCATCGATGTTGTCCTTAGGCATGTTTTCGGCCTTGGCGTTTTGGATGGCCTGGCGCAGTTTAGGGTTCATGTCAGGATCTGGACCGCCTTCCTTGGCAGCGATGGTGATCAGTTTACCCAATTTAGGAAACACGCGACTCATGTGGCCCCAACGTGCCATCTTCGCGGCTTTTCTGTATTCAAATGCTCTTCCCATAGTATGTGTATTTTTAGATTTGTCTTTTAAGCCCGCAAAGGTAAGAATAATTCGGGAAAGTGCCTCATTAATGCTGAATTATTTCTACTTTTGTGCCCAGTGAAATGCGAAATGTGATGCGAATCCTGATTGTTACCGAACATGACGACGCCCTTGGCCCGATGGTGGCTGCTTTCTTGCGTGATTATTCAACACGTCTGGAAGTGGATTCGGTAGGCCGTTGTGCTGCTCAAAACATTCATCCACTGTTGGTTGAGTCGATGAAAGAGTGCTTGATTGATTTGGAAGGTTATGTACCAAAGCGCCTTTCCGATGTCGATGGAAAGCTGTTCGACTTGGTCGTGGAATGGCCCGAAATTTCCTTGCCCGATGATCTGGTGGCATTTCGTATGGTTAGGGATAGGGTCAAGAACGAGAGTTTCTTGTATTATCGTGATGTGATTCGCCAAAGTCTCTAGTTTATTTTTGACTGGAACAAATAACAATAGATCCTCTCCCTTCGGTCGGGATGACATTGTTATTTGTTTCACATAATTTTCGTTCAATGACCATGTCATACCGACGAAGGAGTGTGTCTATGGACATTGGACACTGAAGGGCACAAAAAAAAGCCGCTCTCGAGCGGCTTTTTATTCATTTTTCGAAAAGTCTGATTAGGCTTCAGCAGGAACTTCTGGAGCTTCTTCTGCAGGAGTTTCAGCAGCGGCTTCGGCTTGGGCAGCTTCTTCAGCGGCCTTGCGGGCTTCCATCTCGGCGACCTTGCGCTTTGCGATTTCGGCTGCGCGGGCTTCGTTGACTTGCTTTTCAGCTTCGAAGCGAGCCTTCTTTTCGTTTCTTGCCTTTTCTTCAGCACCCTTAACGATGTTGTTGAGCTTGGCTTCCTTTTCCTTCATCCAGTTCTGGAACTTGACTTCAGCTTGTTCTTCGGTCATAGCACCCTTCTGGACGCCGCGCATCAGGTGATACTTCATCATGACGCCCTTCTTGGAAAGCAGTGAGCGGACGGTGTCGGTTGGAACGGCACCCACGCTGTACCAATACAAAGCTCTGTCGAACTTAAGGTTGATGGTGGCTGGGTTGGTGAGTGGGTTGTAAGTGCCTATTTTCTCGATGAACTTACCATCACGTGGTGCGCGAGAGTCGGCAATTACGATGTGATAGAAAGGTTGGCCTTTCTTGCCATGTCTTTGCAATCTGATTTTTGCTGGCATAATTTGATTAGTTTAAAGTTGATTTTTAATGAATTAACTAAAATCTTCACGAGATTTCGGCTGCAAAAGTACAAAATTTTTCGGTTGGTTGATGAATTTGGCGGGAAATTTTATTTCGGGGGGAGGGTAGAGACGTGCCATGGCACGTCTCAACATAGCGTATTGATTCTTTTTGATTTGTCAATTCATTTTTATTACTTTTGCGACCTAAATGAAATATCAAAAATAATTGAATCATGAGATCCATATACATTGACAATTTGTGCAGTATTGCTTTCGGTTATTTTGGCGGGTTGCAACGGACTGAAAAATGAAGAGGGCAAGCCGGAAGAAAGCTATGATGGCATTCCATCGACGGCGAAACTGATGGCGGAAGACTCTCATTACGCGGTCTTTACCAATGTGGAAGCATATGGTGAACAAATAGCCGATGATTGGCTTGCCTTGGAGCAGGTGTCGCTATGGGCGTATGACAAGCAGGAACAGAAAGCTGAAAAAATGATGCTGTCGCACCTGAATACGCGTGGAGACCGCTATGATGCAACGGAAAGTTTTTCGATGCCGGCTGATTCGATTCCCACGATTCAAAGCGTGCACATCATATCGTTCCCTAATGAGCCATTGACGGTACTTGTGGAGGAGTGCTCTGACTATCGGAATGTTAATAGTTTTATCGTTGAGCAGGGTAAGGCCGAAGCCATTTGCCTGCCAACTTCCCAGGGGTTCGTCGGCTTTAGCGCGGAAGAGCATTTGCTGATCATGCAGAGTTACGATTATTACAGATGCGGTGGAAGGTATGACCGTATTGAAGCTTTTGACAGGACGGGAAAACGCATCTGCTCGATGGATGCTAAACTGGAAAGATACGACAAGTTGCCATCATTAGAGGATGACGACTTGCTTGAGAAAAACCAAAGCCCTTTTTGATGGTCTTGTAGATGTTTTTGGGGCTGGTACCGAAATACTCGGCTATTTCCTTTAGCTTCAGGTCGTCCCAAAAGCGCATACGAATTATTTTCTGTGTCTTTTCTGAAAGCTTAGAAAGTGAGTTTTTCATAATGTCGAAGTAAGCGATCTAATTTTGTTTTCGGATTAGTCTTGTGCCATCAAATAAATAATTCCCAAATGGGATGGGAGGGACTCTTTATATATAAATGCCATAAGACAAAAGAGATTTAAATTCTATATTTTTATGATTAGCAGTATTATTTCATGGTACATTATCGGCGTGCTGATTGCGGCTGCGGGGATATTCGCTTACGAATATTTCTATCTGTATGACAAGGAGATTGAATATATGCCGAATAGTGAAGTCGTTGAGGATGTGCTTCTGTCACTTCTGTCTTGGCTCATGGTGGCGTTGCTGGTGATTAGCGTTTTGCTCGATTGCTACATGGGTTGGCCGTCAAAGGGCTTTGACTTGAATCTTCACAAAAAGAGTCGGCCGAAGGACTGACTGTTTTTGCGTATGAAATTCAACTAAAAAAATCATTAAAGTGTTCATCGTATTATTTTTTTTTTCCTATATTTGCAGCCCTTTTGAGAGATAAAGGGGTCCCTTTTAGGGGAAAGGGCAATATAAAGATTATAATAATATGGTATTTCGCACTCAATCAGGGGAAGGCATCCCATGTGGTAATTTGTCATCGGCCGTAAGCCGGAAAAACATCTCCGGACTGTCGCGCTGTGGCGTGTCGGTGGCGATTTTCCTTATTATTCTTCTGCCGCATGTCGTTGTTACAAATTATATATCTATGAAAAACTTTACTGCACAAAAGAAGACCACTAAGGTGGCAACAAGCCAGACTGGCGACCAGAAGAAATTCCAATCCAACAATTCGGCACTCAACGAATTGGCTCTCCACGCCCAGAGTGGCGACAGAAACGCTCTTGATGTGCTTATGCACAAACTCTCCAAGTGTTTCCGTAAATTGGCTAAGGTTTATTGCGGCTATTCGTCAAGCCTCGAACCTGAAGATTTGGTTCAGGAAGGCCTGAAGGCTTGCTGTGAGGCTCTCGGAAAATACCGCCCAGAATGCGGCAATTTCCTGTCATATGCTTGGACCGTTGCGAGAAGCGCCATTATCAATGCCTTGGTGAAGTACTGTGGCAACGGCATGTCGAAACACTTGACCTTGGATTGCTATAAGGTGGAGAGGACAGCATCCGGCTTCTTTGCTACCTACGGTTATGAGCCTTCCGATGAGGAACTGGTTGAGTTCGGGGGACTCTCCGTTGAAATGGTGGAGTTTGCTCGCTACCATAAACTGAAATTCGTCGCGTTGGATGAGATGAATGACAGAGGAAACGACGAGTCGCGTGAAGACTATCTGGATTATAAGCACCAGCAAGTCGAATTTCGCTTGTGTGAGGCTCAGAAGGAATACGAAGCCAGCCAGATGATGGAGGAACTGGCCCCGACACTTTTGGACACGCTCTCGGAGGTGGATAGGAGAATTGTAGTGATGAGCGTCATGGGCGATTGTACGCTCGAGGAAATTAAGGAGGCCACCGCATACGATGTCGATGTGCCTCACTCCCTCGAAGGTCTCAGGAAACGTAATAAAGTGATCCTGGAAAAACTCAGCGAGAAATTCCAGCATGAAATGGACAACGTCGCATAATGGGAAGCGCTTGCGCTAATGGTTATAACTAAGAAACTGTTTTGATCTATGTGAAACAAATAACAATAGATTCTCTCCATTCGGTCGGAATGACATCGTTATTTGTTTCACTTCCCATAAATCAAGACAAATTCTAAAAATGAAAATGATAAAGAAAAATAAAGAATTTGATAAAAGCGCTCTCGTTAAATCGTTGTACTTTTGCACTCGAAATCAAAACTAATTACTAACCCTTAAATACGAACGAAAATGCAAAAATTCATCAAATTGACTTTCATCTTGGCTCTCACTATCACTAGCCTTTCCATTTCGGCTTGCTCAAAAGATACCTTCGTCGATGATAAACCGATCCAGGCCTCAGAGCTCCCTCAGAAAGCCCAACAGTTCATCAATACTTATTTCGCGGACTGCACCATGCTGCGCTGCGAGAAGGACGGCCACGAATACGAGGTGTTCTTCCAGAATGGCTTCGAAGTCGAGTTCGACCGCAATGGCGATTGGGAAGACGTAGATTGCAAGAACAGCGCCGTCCCACAAGGCATCGTGCCTGAGGCTATCGTCAACTATGTGACTGAGCACTATCCGAACAACTTCATCGTCGAGATTAGCTGCGACCGACATGGCTATGACGTGGAACTGAACAACGGCTTGGAACTGGAATTCGACAAGAGCGGAGGCTTCATCCGCATCGATTACTAAGTTCTATCGCTTCATAACATGGCTGTTCGGCCATGCAGAAAGCTTCGGCAGGGGAGTCCTTGCCGAAGCTTTTGTTTTCCTCAGCACCCATGTCATTCAGAGCGAGGCACGAGCGTCGGAATCTATGGGAGCTGACTATGAAGTGATAAATTGGTTATTATTCCTTGTTGATCTCTGAAAGAATGAACGTTATAGATTCCTTCGTTCCTCGGAATGACATAACGTTCATTCTTCTAGAGGTTCAGACCGATGTTTTTCATGTTTTTTTTCTTACATCGTCATGTGCCGACAGGGATATAATTGCCTAAAATAGCACATCCGATGTTTTTTTCTTGTATTTTTGCGCCGTTTCAGTGAGGACAATTATGGCTGACCCAGTCGTGATACATTCAACGCACAAAAGAAGATTCGCTCACTACCACGGTACCGTTGATACCATCGAGTGCAAGAACGAGTTGAACACCGTCCTGATCGCTATCCGCGACGATGTGGAGGTGCTATATGACACTACCGTGTTGCACGTCAACGAAGGTCAGATGTGCCTCGTCGAGGCCGAGGTGCCGTTCCGTTTCCGTTTCATGGGCCGTGATGCTGACTGCTATGTGCTTTCGATCAACTTCGATGAGATGTTCGCGTTTTGCGAGAAGCATATCCGCGAGTACGAGGAGAAGCATCATCCCAGCTATGGCGACCAGCCGTCCGTGCTTGGCGTGACTCCGGCCATGAAGTCGTTCTGTCATCTGATGGAGAGCTACATGGAGCATTTTGAGGAAGTGATCCTCGGCGACCTGAAGCTGAAGGAGTTCTTTTTCCTCCTCGTTTTCCACAGTAATATTGAAGAGGTGGCCGCGTTCCTGCATCCTTTGCGCGAACACAACAACTCGGCGTTCCGCCAGGCTGCCATTGCTGCGGCGGGTTTCAACCTGACGGTGGAACAATGGGCCTTGTCGTGTGGCTATTCCGAGTCGTTGTTCCGCTCCCACTTTAGGAACGAGTTCGGCATGACGCCTGGCGAATGGCAACGTCAGCAACGCAAGGCACTCATCCAGAAGCTGTTGGCTGACCCATCGATAACGCTCGTCGAGGTGGCTGAGCGCAGCGAGCTTTCGTCGGTGCAACAACTGACGCGCTTCTGCCGTCAGTACATGCATGGCACGCCCGCCCAGCTGCGTAAGGATCTCCTTGGCTGATGGGCTTGCCGGAGGCGTTTTTTTTCACAAAATGGGCAAAGCATTTTTTTACCAAAACATCCAAAACGTTCAAAACCTTATTTAATCTATTAGGACGGGACCAGACAACCGTCTGCTCCCTGCTGGCTGACTGCTGACGCAGTAGGATAACATTACGCTGAACGTCAACCCTTCACCTCGAAGACGTCATGCCTGCGGAGGCAGGCATCCCTCGTGCTGAACGGCTGCATTGAGAAGTGTTTATTTGGAAGACAATTTAGGTCATTTTCTTTTCGCTTCGCTGAACGTCAATTACCACAAATGAATCATTAATTACCAAAAATTCAATGCTTTAAGCATTAATTTAATTAACGAAAATTTATGGCTAATTTATGGCAATTAATGTTTAAAAACAAACAATCCTTGTCTCTGTTTTCAGGACAATTGTTAATCTCTTTGTGATTCCTTTGGGTCCGTTCGGTTAGAGACTGAATCAGTCCGACGCCCCTAATCGGTGTTGCCGGATTGCGCATCTCCGATGCTTGGGCCTACCGGGGTCGTGTTGACTCCCCCTTGCCCCCTCTAGAGGGGGAGACGCGAAGCGGCAGTCAGTTTTTTTTGATTATTTTTCTTCCATTGGGTTGAAAACCCTTTCTTGGGATACTATAGACATATGTAGAGCGCTACAGACTTTTGCTCTTCTTCTAATGAATCAATAAAAACAGTAAAGTTATGGAAATGAAACAAGTCACAAAATCTGAGTTTACCGCAATGCTCAAGTCGGTCGGCAATGATAGGTGCCAGACTATTTATGAAAATGGGAAATGGTATGAAACGGTCACCATAGGGGAGGAGACCTATTGCCACAAGCTGCTTGTGCTCAAACAACTGAGTCTGGAACTGCTCAAAAATAAGGCTTTTAAGGCTGATCCTACTGTAGAACCAATCCGTTTGAGGGCTCAAAGCAATGGCCCTGTCGTTGCACTTGTCTTCAATACGAAGTATACAGTGTTCTATCACTTAATCACTAGCACAAAGTCGGAAATGGATCAAGCTAGGCGTATGGTGATATGTTATTCGAGGAGCTTGTTTCCTAAAGACAATAAGAATCAGTCAAAAAAAACTGTGACTACTTTTGCTGCTTAAAATTCAAATACGAAACCTTAAAACCTATTGAGATATGAATAGAAATGCTTACGACCCGGAAATTACCAAAATCAAGAATCGTAATGCGGTGGCTTTCCGCCAGACTACGGCCTACATCAAGGCTGGCTATTACACTGCCCCTTCGGGCAAACGTGTCGAACTCGATATGCAGCCTATGATTGATGGTGTCCGTTGCTACCATAAGGAACTGCCTAAGACTGAGGCCCCCAAGGTGGAAGGTGGTACCAAGGTGATGGTGGAAAAAGGCGACTGCCTCAAGGTGGCTGAGCGTCTAGTCAGGGAGGGTTGTCGTCCTGCCTTGCTGAACTTCGCCAGTGGCGGTCATCCTGGCGGTGGCGTGGAGACGGGGGCAAGAGCCCAGGAGGAGACCATCTGCCGTCGCAGCACGCTGACGCGTTCCATCTACAGCTTCGACAAGTGGTATTCCATCAAGTATGGCTACGAGCACCGCAACGGCAATAACTATCCTATCTCCAAGTCGCTCAACTTCAGCGTCGTCTATTCGCCTGCCGTCACCGTCTTCCGTGAGGCCGGTCCCGACTATACGCTGATGGAGGAACCCTTCCAGGTGGGTGTCATCACCAATGCTGCACTCAACATGAGCGGCCATTTTCCTATCCGTCTCACCTCTGACGGCCATATCCCTGAGGACGGCAAGGTCGTCACACGTGACAAGATACGCACCATCCTCCGCTTGGGACTGCTCAAGGGACACGACAGCCTCGTGCTGGGTGCCTTCGGCTGTGGTGCCTTCAAGACGCCGCCACGCGAAATGGCACAGCTCTTCAAGGAGGTGATGGCTGAGGACGAGTTCAAGGACCGCTATCGCCTCATCACCTTCGCCATCCTCAGCGACCACAACGACCGCAGCGGCAACCTTCGCGCTTTCGAGGAAGTGATAATGGCGTGAAGGCCAAAGATGTTTTGAGTGCTCTCGCAAAATTTTTTTGTTGGGAGGGGTTGAAAATAGACAAGAAAATGAGTATATTTATATGGAGCCCTTCCCAATATGAAGGCTTATGAAAAAAAATTAATAATCAAAAAAACAATTCTGCTATGCGCGATTTCGAAAACCCATTTGAAAACTCTGTAGAACCTCAGTCAGAAGACCTCAAGAAGGTTGCTGCCGAGAAGATTATGAACACCGACAGTCTGTTGGACCAGATTGAAGCCTTGACGACGCTCGTCGAAGACTGCAAACTTAGTGACGAGTTCTTTGCCCAGTGGGGTGATTGCATCAAGAAGGTGGCCGACCGCTTCAGCCTTACGCCTATGCAAACGGTGCTGCTGATGCCTTATATCGGCTCGCCTGACGAGTGCCTCTCGCAACGTGACCTGTCTCGTTTCTTCAAGTGCCCGGCCACCCGCCTGTTTAAGGTTAGCGCTGACCTGACGACTTTGGTGCGTCGTCGTTACCTCTCGCGTCAGCATCGGTTCCATGGCGACAGCCTCGCCATGTCCGACTTCGCCAAGAAGTCATTCGAGAAGGAACAAGTTCTGCCAGTGAGCAACATCAACGGACTCAGCCCGAAAGAGTTCATGAAGGAGTTCCGCGGCATCCTTGAAGAATGCCTCTGTAGCAACAACATCACTTGCGACGATTTGTTGGAAGAGACCGACCTTATTGTGAAAGAAAACCCACAGTTGAAGATCGTCCAAGTACTGAAGGACTATCATCTTACCGATGTTAAGAACGACGAGAACATGCTCATTGTGCTGTATTTCTGCAAACGTCTGGTGTGCGATTTCCAAGGCGATATCTCACTCGAACAGCTGTCGCGTCTCTTTGACGACTTCTATATCCATGGCCGCGCCTTCCAAAGAGGCAACCACGAACTGGTCAAGATGGGCATCCTTGAGCCTAGTGGCGAAACAATGCAAATCAAGGAGATGTTTCGCCTCAGCAACGAAGCCCGCGAAAAGTTCCTCTCTGAGTTCGATGAGATTATCGAGGCGAAAAACCAAGAGGAAGGGAATACCAACCTTTTCCGCATCGTGAAGGCCGATGGGGTGAAGGCCAAGTCGCTCTTCTATTCGCCTTCCAACCAAAAGGAAATCGACATCTTGTCAGACTTGCTCACGGTGGAGCACTTCAACGGGATTCGCAAGAACCTGTTGGACAACAACATGCGTCCTGGTTTCAACTGCCTCTTCTATGGTGCTCCGGGAACGGGTAAGACCGAGACCGTCTTGCAACTGGCACGCGCTACCGGCCGCGACGTCATGTCGGTCGATATCAGCGCCATCCGCGACAAGTGGTACGGCGACACCGAGAAACACGCCCGTGAGATTTTCGAAGCCTACGCTGCCTTGGTGAAGAAACGCGACATCACGCCTATCCTCCTCTTCAACGAGGCCGATGCCTTGCTCTCGGTCCGTACCTCGGTGGGCAACGGCCACAGTACCGACAAGACCGAGAATGCCATCCAAAACATTTTCCTGGAGGGCATGGAGAACCTCGACGGCATCATGGTTGCCACCACCAACCTCAGCGAGAACCTCGATCCGGCCTTCGAACGCCGTTTCATCTATAAGGTGAAGTTCGAGAAGCCTTCGCTCGAGGCGAAGACGGCCATCTGGAAGTCGCTGATGCCAGCCCTGAGCGATGCCGATGCCCATACCTTGGCCTCGCAGTTCGACTTCAGCGGTGGACAGATTGAGAACATCGCCCGCAAGAGCTTCGTGGAGCAGCTGCTCTTCTCGAAGGAGCCTTCGCTGGAGCGTCTCATCGAGCTCTGCTCGCAAGAGAAACTCGAGAATGCCGCGCCGCGCCGCGCCATGGGATTTGGAGCTAGCAAGGCGGCTTGATACGGCTGGAAAACTTAGAGGATCTGGCACGATAATGCTGTAGGGCATTGGCGGTGTCCAAAAGACTCTCAACTTCAAAAAATTATTGAGGTCATATGAATTGGTGAGGGAAAACCATTACTTTTGTATCCGAATTCAAATACCTAAGTTATGGGTCTCCCTCTATCAAGATACACGGTGTTGCATGAACTATGCGAAGACGAACGTTTTTGCCATCAAGATTATTATTTCCTTAGAAAGGTTAAATTGATGGGTCTGATCATTCATGACCCTGACGACAGGGTTTTTGAGGATGAGATGCAGATGAGGTTCGGTTATCTTGACCAGGCAACTACGGATAGCTTTCTCTTCATGACCTTCATGGGAGATCCATCTTTACCGTCGCGAAACCGTTATCGTGGCGATGAAATGGGTGTCGACTTCGAGCGCCAGACTTTGAACAATGTGCGCCGAGAAGAAGGGTATGGTGCTGTTGACTTGATTTATAGGTTGAAAGAATGGTTGGGTGTTGCCGAAGATTTTCCGGTGCTTTTGCTGACGGACAATTTGCTCGGTAAGGAGTTTGATGTGGTGAAGATTTCGGAGAAGACGATTTGTGACCAACTTGTTGAGATAGGCAGGTTTTGCTGCGAATGTGGTGATGACAAGGTGAATCGAGAGAGCGATGCTTATGCCAAGCTTTTGAAGCATCTTGATGCTGATGCGCGCCGAGTCACGCTCGACCAAAGGATGGCAGATATCATTCGTGATGCCTTGGCTCCTATTGCCATGAAAAAGAGGGACTATGCTTATTCCATGCAGCGAGCCCGCAAGCAAGCTTACTCGGTATTGGACCGTTTCTCCCGTCGGTACAAAGAGGCAAAGGAGAACCGTGAATGCGATGAAGAGGAACTTTCAAAGTCGAGAGACAGGTTTTATGATTACCTTTCGTCGGTTGTAGAAATCAAAAAGAAAAAGACGGTGGACTATTCGCAGATGTTTCGTAACACGCGCCAGTCGAATACCGTAAACTACACCTCGTTTCAAACCCTATCTTCGTTCGATAGGGAGCAATCGTTCGATAGTCCTTATCTCATTGATTATAATAAACTTAGTGGGATAGAGTCTTTCAGTAAACTAAGTATAAAAAAATTTAATTCATTGAGTCGGCTTGAGTTTGGCGAGTTTGAAATGAATGAAGAAGAAAAAGGTATAGTCGAAGGAATAAAAGACGACGATTATTCCGAATTGTCCAGTTTCCTTGGCCGCTTCTTTGAGAACGAAATCAATCATAGCATCGTCCAACTGATGCGCCAAAGCGTGGGCATCCCTATGCCCGAGTATTATATGAAGCGCTATGAAGGTCCAGGCAGTTTTGTGATCGAAACCGGTACTGGTACTATGAAGAGACCCATGAATCTGAACTGTTGGAAAAATTATGGTGCTACCAACATCTGTCAAATGGAATGGCCAACATTAGGCACTTCATTGTACGGATGGCGCAAAATGACACAAGTTAGAAAAGCATACGATAAGGTTTGCTGTGGCAATCCGCAGAAGTTTGACGATAATTGGTACAAAATTTTCCAAATTAGAAATATTGGTGCTCATCCTAATCCTGTGTCACTTGATGAATTCAAGACAATATTTACTGCAGTGAATGGAATTGTCAATTATCATTTGCAGGACATGGTAGCATTGAAGAATAGGCTTAGATGCGGCGAGCTGATGCCATAACTTTTTCGTTTTTTTTTGAAAAATCAAGACAACTTCATTTTTCAACTCCGTTTGATGAGACACCGCTAATTTTTTAGGGGGATTTTTTTTTTTTGCTTTGATGGTTGAAAAACGGCATAAAATTGACTACTTGATAATGAAAACACTCCATACACGGTGCTGATGAAAAATAGGAAACCAGCTAAAAAAACGAAATTTGACTACACTTTTAATTAAAATCAATAAATTTGCCTTGCGATTAAAAAATAATTGAGACATGTACATTTCGAAAACAAGATTCATGAACTGGACACGCTGTCCAATGTGTTTCCCGATGGAACTGCAACACAATCCAATGGGAATGAGTGATATTGATGTTGAACGCGAACGTCGCGAAGAGATGCTGAGCGAATTGGCAGCTGGCACGACATCGTCAGAAGGTGATGGCGACGAAGAAGAGTTCGATGCCACACCTGGCCCGGAATTGGAGGCATTGCTTCCTTATTATAAAAAAGTTGAGGATGAAGCACTGAAAATTGCCAAAAAGTATTTTGAAGGCAGTTTCATTGCTGATGGACATGTGAATAAACAGAAGCTTTTCGAATACGAACGCAACGGCCACACTTATCGCTGCTATGTGGATATCTACAACGAAAATGACGACGAGATCAATGTCATCGAAGTGAAGGCTACCACGAATAGCAAATATCTTCTTCGATACAACAAGGAAGGCAAGCCAGAGGGATTTGTCTTTTCGGATGTTGCACCAAGGAAAAAAGGCGGCAGCAAGTATTGCATGTTCGTCAAGGAGGGAAACTTTTGGCGTTTGAACAAGGCAGCAAGCATGCTGACGGTTGATGCTCTCAAAAACTATGAGGAGAAGAAGAAAAAGCTGTTCGACCGTTTTTCCGATGAAGGAAAATATCCTCATGATGTGGCGTTCCAGAGATTTGTCATCGAAAATGCGCTTCGTAAGGCTGGTGATGACCGAAAGGTGAATTATTATTTGGCCGTGCTCAACAGCGAGTATGTGTACGACGGAACCGTTGATGCTGTTGGCGCTTGTGTTTACAATAAGGTAGACGACCAGGAGATTGTCACTTTTTATGACATGAATGAAATCACCGAGGAATATCAGCCGGCCATTCTCGGAGAGATTGCATTGCTTGAGAGTTACATCTCGGCTCCACACGACACAAGTGTGAAAGTCGATGTGGGACAATGGTGCGCTTGGGGCAAGAATACCGAATGTGTGTTCTGGAAGCATTGCTACCAGAAACTCCGCAAGGTGCCGGATAGTAACTCTTCCAACAAATACCTTAACACCGGTAACACTAAATTGGGAGGAATGTACAAAGGTAAATATGCATTGGTTAATGGTGGTTTGTACTCGTTGGCAGATATAGATGTGGGGTGGCTTAAAAGCACCAATAACATCATACAGCGCGAATGCTACGACAAAAACATTGAGTATGTTGACAGGGACAAGATGCGATATTGGTTCGACCAGCTGGAATATCCTATCTATCACTTCGATTTCGAGACCTTCCCGTGTCCGTTGCCACGTTTCAGCGGAGAGAACCCTTACCGGCAGTCCGTTTTTGAGTTCTCGCTCCATATCGAGCGCAAACCGGGAGTGTGTGATAAGGTGAACGACAACCTCATCTTCCTGAATACAGAATGTTTTGATGACGAACGTGAGGACTTGGTGAAAGCTATTGTGAAACATTTCGAGTTCAATGAAGATGGCACGCTCCATGGCACCATGCTCGCCCAGAATACGAGTTTTGAGCGTGGACGCCTTAAAGAACTGGCCAATCTGTTCCCGAAGTATAGCGCCAAGCTGCTTGCCATCTGTGAAAAATCGGCCGACTTGATGGACTTGCTGAAGACAAAGGAAGAATACTATAAACTCGGTTTTGACGAGGAACGCGCCAAGACCATCAACTATTACCACAGGGATCTCAGTGGCAGCTACTCCATCAAGAAGACGCTTCCCGTCCTCGTGCCGTCTCTCACCTACCAGGGTATGGATGTCGGCAACGGCGTGCAGGCCTACATCACCTATATCAACTATGATTCCACAAACCCCACTTTCGACATCATGCATACCAAATCCGAGCGCTGCAAAGCCCTCTCCGAATATTGCCAGCAAGACACCTGGGCCATGGTGGAGATTTTGCGAGCGGTGAGAAGGAAGATATGATTGGAAAAACGCTTTGCTTTTAATTAAAATAGTATTACTAAATTTGTCACCGAAAATTAACTAAGTATTAACAGGGTTGCAGGAGCAACTGAAAAATTAATGAAAATTCCTACTTTTCGAGAAGAAAGCAAATCCCGCAGAATGTGAGGCAATTGAAATCTAAGTCTTCGACAGTTTTGCAATAAGCTAATGCAGATTCTAATTTATAAATGAATCATTAAATTATATCATCATGTTACAAGTAAAAATAATCAAGCAAACTAACCATTTGAAGCTGGAGAATGATGTCAATGAATTCCTCCGCGAACAGGATTCGTCAATCACCGTGAAGGAAATCAAATATGAGTTGGGACTTGACGCCCCAGGTTTGAGCAGCAGTCTCGGCGCGGTTTGGACCGCAATGGTGATATACGAGAAGAAATAATGGCATGCCATTGTTCGGGAAACTTAGATGAATAAACAATAAACAAACGAAGAATGAAATGAAGAACTCAAAAAACATCAGTTTTGTAACTGTCGGACAACTGAAAAATGAATTGAAGCGATTCGAGAAGGATCATTCGGATGACGATGTGGCATGCTGCCTGCCTGATGGCACTTTGTGTTATGTTTTGAACACTATGGCTGATGACGATGGTGATTTGTGCATTAACCTTGACGACGAAGAGTTTGACGGATGCTACTGTGACGTCGGAACGCTTCTCGACGAACTTAAAGGTTTCGACCCTGAAGCGAAGGCTTATATGGCAGTCAGCGGCCAGTATCTGACTTTCAGCATCTTCGGCGAGAACCGCATCTTTGACTATGATGATGAAAATGAAGCTGTCAGTTGCGATGGTGACATCTTTGGCCATTATAAAGAACCGGTCGTCAATTCCGGCAGGCGGACTGAGGCTGAAGACCGCGAAATTGCCCGGAAAGCGAAAGAAGAAACGCGAACTGATAAAGCCGAGCGTATAGTATTGTTCATACTGACGATTCTTGGATTTTGTGGCCTTATCTATAATGTTTATACGCTTATCACACACTCGAAAGCCATCTGGGAGAGCATACTTTGGATTGTCTGCTTTTTGGTTTGTGTTTCGGTAGGAACCGTAACGCTATATAATGATAGCAAGTGATGTTTTTTCACTTGACATAGAAAAAGGCTCTATGCCGAAGAAGTATTTCAATTGGGCGGCGCCCCTATATATGACCGAAAAAAATAATAATTAAAAACACTTACAACTTATGAAGATTTACCGGACTTACAAGTGTTGTCATTCCTGATAACGTCGAGGAAATTCAGGAGTACGCTTTTGGTGGTTGTACGGCATTGACGGAGGTAACACTTCCTCAGAATGCCAAAATTGATTTCGAGGCATTCAAAGGTTGTCCGTTCGAAGAGCAATTTCTGAATTAGAATCCGATTCTAGCACGGTGTCCGTTGTTGAGAATCTCGTGCTCGCAGTAGGCGCGGAGCTGTTCGGCGGTGGGCCGCTTGCCGCTGAGCACCATATCCACGGCGCTCTTGCGCGCCACGTTCTCGATTTGGCCTCCGGTGAACTCGAAGTCGGTGGCGAGTTGCAGTGCGACCTTGGCGTTCAGTCGGGGTATCATTGATTTCCAGATGGAACAACGTGCCTCGACGGAAGGACGACCAAACTCAATCTTGTAGATGAAGCGGCGCTCGAAGGCCTTGTCGAGGTTGGTGGTGAGGTTTGTCGTGGCAATCATGATGCCGTCCAGGCGCTCCATCTCTTGCAAGATGATGTTCTGGATGGAGTTTTCCATCTTATCGACGGCGCTTTCGGCTCCTTCCTTGCGGATGCCCAAAACGGCATCGGCCTCGTTGAAGAGAAGGATGGGGATGTTCTTGCCCTGCTTGCGGCACCGTTTCACGCAGTTGCGGTAGTTGACGAAGGCCTGTGTGATGTTCTTTTCGCTTTCGCCCACCCAGCAGCTCTTGATTTTTGCCACGTCGATGACGAAGAGGTCGCGTTTGGTCTTGCGTGCCAGCTGATACACCGTCTCGGTCTTGCCCGTTCCCGGGGCACCGTAAAACAGGCAGGCGAAGCCTTTGCGCATGCCGATGCTCTCGAGCCGTTTCTGCACTTGACCGAACTTGCTGATGGAGATGAGCGACGAGAGTTTGGCAATCTGCTCGCCCTCGCGCTCGTTGTAGAAGAGTCGCTTCTTGCTGAGCGTGGTGTAGGTCTGCAGTTCCTTGACATTGGTCTGTGCCGTTTGCATGCCTTCCATCCCGACGAAAAACTCATCCTTGGCCATGGGGGAGATGTGGTAGAAGTAGTTGTCGCGCATGCCCTCGCTGCCCAATTCTTCAAAAAGATTGTGGGTGAGGAGGAAGGAAGTCTTGTCGAACAGCGTCTTGCGCAGATGCCGGACCTGGTATTTCGGGAAGTAGGAGTTCCAGTTGTGCTCGCCGATGCAGTCGTCTTCCTCGTTGACTAATCTGTGGGCGAAAATCATGAACAAGATGCCTTCGCTTTCCAAGGAGCCTTCATCGCCAAAGTGTTTCCTGAAGGCTTTGCAGAAGGGGAGGTGCATGTTGTCGTCGATGAGTTCGTTGATGTCGTTGCAGAGGTTGTCGTGGCAGTCTTCAGCGCCGTCGATGATGAATGACAGACGTTCGAAGAAGGCATCGATGCTGAGAGCCTCGCGTTTGGTGAGTATGGCGTCGTTGTTCTTGATGGCACTGACGACGACCTTTGGGACACGGTAGGCGTTCTCGTCGTCGTCTTTGACGGTGCGGAGGAGTTTGCGCGCAATGAGCGCCCTGTCCTCGCCGAGGAGCGACAATATGCGGACATGGCGGCAGTCGGTGAGGTTGGAGAGTTGGCTTACATAGATGGTAGAGTAGTGGCTCAGCTCCATGAAGAGAGCGAAAAGCAAGGCTTGTCGTGGGGTGAGGTTCATGCGCTTCGCAAGATAATTCAGCGAATCTTCAGCCTTGGTATAGACGCTGTCGCAGAGTTTGCACTTGATGGCAATGTTGACCACGCGCTCGATGTGGGCCATGAGGGTGTCTTCGACACTGCCGCTGATTTGTTCGTCGTTGATGGTTGATTTTCCCGTTGGTTGCGTGTTTCTGGTGTTTCTCATAGTGTATGGTGTTTTTTTTGTTTGTTCCGATGCTGCAAAGTGACAATAAAGGTGTGCCAAAGGTGGGCACAGGTGATTCTTTTTCCATAATCCTATTAAAGAATAGTCCGTGGCAGCCAAAATTTCAACTGTGGGGGAGAGAAAAAATCGGTATTTTTGCAATCTTTTTTGAGGTATTTTGAAAATGGAGAATAAAAGCAGACTCAGTTGGGGCTATTTGGCCGGTATCATTTCGGGTATCACCTATGGCATGAATCCGTTGTTTGGCGTGCCTGTCATCAATAAGGGGTTGGATGTCAACTCGTTGCTGTTCTATCGTTATGGTGTGGCAACAGTGCTGATGTTAGTTTTCATGCTGTTGGCAAAGAAGCAAGTCCGCATCACATGGAAGCAGTTTGGACTGATGACGATAGTGGGCATTTTGTTCACGGCATGTAGCCTGACCTTGTTTGAATCTTACAAATACATCCCATCTGGCATCGCTACGAGCATTCTTTATGTCTATCCCATCATGGTGGCCCTGATTATGGTCTTTCTCGGCCAAAAACCTTCGTGGCAAACCTGGATTTCCATCTTCGCGGGCGTGGCCGGGGCGGTACTCCTCTCGCTGAAAGGTGAGGGTGGCTTCATCGATTGGCGTGGCATCGCGCTGGTGGTGGCTTCGGGCCTCTGCTATACCTTGTTTATTGTCATCGTCAACCAGAGCAAGCAAATCAAGGCTTTGCCGAATCTTACGTTGACCTTCTATTGCTTCTTCATCGGTTCGGTGATGCTGTTCTGCCTCTCGGGCTTCGGATTGAAACTCAACGCAGTGCCCGACACTTCATGCTGGCTCAATATACTAGGTCTGGCAGTGCTGCCTACCACAATCGCCACCATTACTTTGGCGGCGGCTACTAAATCGGTGGGTGCCACCAAAACTTCCATCCTCGGCATCTTGGAGCCTCTGACGGCCATCTTCATCGGTACGGTGGTGTTTCACGAAGCCTTCACGCTCAATGTGGCTATCGGTGTGGCTCTCATTTTGTTCTCCATTCTGTTTATGATTTTGACGGAAAAGTAGTTCTCGCTCCGATTTTTTTTGAAGTGGGACTTGCGCCGTTCCAAAATTACGCTTATTTTTGAGGCTCAATTTATGGAGGCGCTTTGCGCTGATAATCAGTAATCTTTTAATAGAAAACCCTATATGTTCCTAGTATTCGATACCGAGACCACTGGTCTGCCCAAGATTAATAATGCTCCGTTGAGCGACTTCGATAACTGGCCAAGGATGGTGCAGTTGGCATGGCAAATCCACGACGACAAAGGTCATCTCGTTGAGGCTCACAACCATATCGTCATCCCTGAGGGTTACGAGATCCCCATCGACGCCATGATGGTGCACCATATCTCGACCGACTATGCCCGCAAGCATGGCAAGCCGCTCGGCGAAGTGCTGGATATCTTCATGGCATCGGCTGCCAAGGCTCAGTATCTCGTCGGACATAACATACAGTTCGACCTCAATGTGTTGGGTTGCGAGTTCTTGCGCATGGGACGCGAAAATCCTTTGCGCCGTTGGCAGATTGTGGACACTTGCACGGAGAAGACCGCCAACTTCTGCATGTTGCCTGGAGGAAAGAACGGCCATTTCAAGTTCCCGAAGCTGAACGAGATACATCATCTCTTGTTTGGTGAGGACTTCGATTCGGCCCATAATGCATGCGCCGATGTTGAAGCTACGGCTCGTGTATTTCTCGAACTGTTGCGCCGCAAAGTGCTCGACGAAACCGACTTGCATGTCGATGCCCAGTTCTTCGCTGATTTCCAAGCTGCCAATCCCGATGTGATGCAGCCTGCGGGCATCGTTGTGGAAGCCAATTTCGAAGAAGAGGAACAACCTAAAGAAGAGGTCATCGTCAATGATGACTATGTGCCACAACATTTTACTCACCTGCATGTCCACTCGCATTATTCCATCTTGGATGGCATGTCGAAGGTGCCCGATTTGGTGAAGAAATGCAAGAAGAACGGTATGTTCAGCATTGCGCTTACCGACCATGGCAACATGTTCGGCATCAAGGATTTGGCTGATACGGTGAACAAGGAAAACGGAGGCGTGAAGGATGCCATCAAGGAGCAGGAAGCCATCTTGAAGAAAGAAGACGCTACCGATGAGGAAAAGGCAAACGCCCAAGCAGAAATCGACAAGCTTAAGGGCCAGTTCTTCAAGCCGATTTTCGGCATCGAGACCTATTGCGCTCCCGTCAGCATCGACAAGCGCGATGGCCGTCAGGATAGGGGATGGCACCTAATATTATTAGCCAAGAACAAGACTGGTTATCACAGCCTTTGCAAACTGAGTTCCATCGCCTATACGGATGGTTTCTACTACAATCCGCGTATCGACCACAGCCTTTTGCAACAATATCATGAAGGCCTGATTTGCTGCTCAGCCTGTTTGGGCGGTGAAGTTCCTCAGAAAATCATGAATGGCGACATGGCTGGTGCCGAAGAAAGCATCAGGTGGTTCAAGGAACTTTTTGGTGAAGATTATTATCTTGAAATACAACGACATAAAACGGATAAGCCTGGTGGTGATACCGAAGTTTATGAACGTCAGAAGGAAGTCAATAAGGTGCTTCTCGACTTGGCCAAGAAATATGATATCAAGGTGGTGGCTACCAACGACGTGCACTTCGTGGAAGAAGAACATGCCGAAGCTCACGACCGACTGATTTGCCTCTCGACGGGCAAGGACTTGGACGATGCAACGCGAATGCACTATACCAAACAGGAATGGCTGAAGACCCCGGCTGAGATGGGAAAGATTTTCGCCGATGTACCTTTCGCACTCGAAAATACGCAGGAAATCGTCGATAAGGTTGAGACTTACAGCATTGATTCCGACCCGATTATGCCAATGTTCCCAATCCCTGAAGAGTTTGGGACTGAAGAAGAATACCGTCAGAAATTCACCGAACAGGAATTGTTTGATGAGTTTACACGCAATGAACATGGCGAAGTGGTGCTGAGTCAGGAAGAGGCCGAGAAGAAGGTGAAGAAACTGGGTGGCTACGACCGCCTGTATCGTATCAAGCTGGAGGCCGATTACCTTGCCGAACTCACTTGGAAAGGTGCAAGAATGCGTTATGGCGAGGAACTGACGGAAGAACAGAAAGAACGTATCATCTTTGAACTTCATGTGATGAAGACCATGGGTTTCCCTGGCTACTTCCTTATCGTTCAAGACTATATCCGTGGCGCTCGTGAGGAATTGGGCGTTTCGGTAGGTCCAGGCCGTGGCTCGGCGGCTGGTTCCGTTGTGGCTTATTGCTTGAAAATTACCGATTTAGACCCGTTAAAATACGACTTGCTGTTTGAGCGTTTCCTTAACCCCGACCGTATCTCGTTGCCCGATATTGACGTTGACTTCGATGACGATGGTCGCGAACGTGTGCTGGATTGGGTCACCGAAAAATACGGAAAGGAGAAGGTGGCGCATATCATCACATACGGCACCATGGCGGCCAAGAGCGCTGTGGCCGATGTGGGCCGTGTGCAGAAGGTTCCGCTGTCGGATGTGGCTAAAATCAAAGGCTATATCCCTGAGAAAGAGTTCGATGAAGAGGCTGTGAAAGCGGTTGAAGGTACCTTGCCGAAGAAGATGCCTAAAGTGAATCTGAAAAACTGCTATAAGTATGTGCCAGAGTTGAAGGGCATGGTGGAAGGCGACGACGAGAACATCAGTAGCATGTTGACCTATGCCTCGGAGTTGGAAGACACCAACCGCCAGATTGGCGTTCATGCTTGCGGCGTCATCATTGGTGCCCAGGATTTGACCGATGTGGCTCCTGTGGCTGCCATCAAGGATAAGGTGAGTGGCAAGGACGTGGTGGTGACGCAATATGATGGCCACGTCATTGAATCGGTGGGCTTGATCAAGATGGACTTCCTCGGCTTGAAGACCTTGACGCTCATCAAGGATGCCTTGCACAACATCAAGCATACCCGCGGCATCGATGTCGATATTGACCACATCCCGATTGACGATGCCGAGACCTACGCTCTTTATGCATCGGGTCAGACCATCGGCACGTTCCAGTTCGAATCGCCGGGTATGCAGAAACACCTTATTAATCTGAAGCCTACCGTCATTGGCGATATCATTGCAATGAATGCGCTCTATCGTCCGGGACCTATGGACAACATCCCTGAGTTCATTGAGCGAAAGCAAGGCCGTAAAGAGATTACCTACGACTTCCAGTGTATGGAGAAATACTTGGGCGACACCTATGGCATCTGCGTCTATCAAGAGCAGGTGATGCTGCTGTCGCGCGAGTTGGCCGATTTCACGAGAGGCGAGTCGGATACCTTGCGTAAGGCTATGGGTAAGAAGCAGTTGGCTAAGATGGAAGAGCTTTACGGCAAGTTCATGAAACAAGGTGTGGCCAAGCTTACCAAGACGGAGAATTTGCCAGAGGCCGAGGTCGAGAAGCGTTTGAACAAGATTTGGGAAGAGTGGAAGAAGTTCGCATCCTACGCCTTCAACAAGTCGCACGCAGCTTGCTATTCGTGGGTTTCGTATCAGACGGCCTACCTTAAGGCACACTATCCTGCCGAGTTCATGGCGGCAGTGCTGAACAACGAATTGGGCGACATCAAGAAAGTGAATTTCATGACCGAGGAATGCAAGCGCATGAAAATCGCCGTGTTGGGACCTGATGTCAACGAGTCGGAATACAAGTTCTCCGTCAACGACAAGGGCGAAATCCGCTATGGCATGGGCGGCATCAAGAATGTGGGTGAAGCGGCTGTGGCTGGCATCGTGGAAGAACGCGAAAAGAATGGCAAGTTCAAGGATTTCACCGACTTCCTCGTCCGCGTTTCGGATAAAGGCCTCAACCGTCGCGCTTTGGAAAGCATGGACCAGGCGGGCTGCTTCGATTCGTTCCCGGGCTTCCATCGCGCCATGCTGTTCCAAGTCAAGGAAAACGACTCGGTGCCTTTCTCTGAACGCGCCTTGCGAATGGTGGCCTCCTACAAGGAAAAGAAAAACTCGGTGCAGTTCGACTTGTTCGGCTTCGGTGACGAAAATGGGGAAGGTGATGCCTTTAGCATCCCGCTGCCCGATTGCGAGCCGTGGAGCAAGATGAAGGAATTGCAGATGGAGCTCGATGCTTTGGGATTCTACATCTCAAGCCACCCGATGGAAGTGTATCACCTGCCGCTGAAATATTTCGCCAACATGAAGATTGACGGCCTTCTCAATGCCATGCAAGATCCCGTGAAGAACGATGGCATGCCGATTCGTTTGGGAGGACAAATCACGAAGGCAGAGGAATATATGGCCAAAAACGGTAACCCTTACGGACGCTTTACCATTGAAGACCAGACGGGTTCCTACTCGTTCAGCTTGTTCAAGGAGAACTATCGGAATTGCCAGAAGTTGTTGGTACTCAACGAGTATGTCTTGCTTTCGGGAACGCTCAGGAAGCCTTATCCAAAAGCCGGACAAGACCCGACCGCAGCTCCTACAACACTTGAGCCATATTTCACCGAGGTGCGTATGCTTGATGCCTTGCTTGAAACGACTTCAAAGACGGTTTACCTCACCCTTGATGTTGATGAAATGGATGAAGATAAAATGAAGGATTTCATCAAGGTCATCAAGGAAAACCCGGGCAAGCAACACTACAGGATTCATCTGATTGACAAGAAAAACCAGTTGTCATGCAACATGTCGCCTCGCAAGGGCACCGTCAACGCCAACGAAGTGCTGAAACATTTCGAGAAAATGGATTTTGTGGAATTTGATTTGAGGTAAAACATTTTTATTACTTTTGCGGACTGATTCAAAAAGAAATGATGCAATGTGCATCCTGATAAGTAAATCAACATTAACAATCAAAAATAGAATATTATGGTTATTCAAATGACTGACGACCAATTCGAAGAAGTCGTCCTGAAATCGGAACTTCCAGTAATGGTTGACTTTGGCGCTACATGGTGTGGCCCTTGCAAGAAGGTTGAACCTATCGTCGAGGAAATCTCGGAAGAATACGAAGGCAAGATGATTGCCGTGAAATGCGACGTGGAAGAATGCAGCGACACCGCAGCCAAGTTCGGCATCATGAACATCCCTTCGGTGCTGTTCTTCAAAGGTGGCCAAGTGGTCGATAAGAATGTCGGCGCTGCTCCTAAGAAGGTCTTCGTCGAAAAACTCGAGAAGCTGTTCTGAGAATATCCTGATTAAGGATTATTTGTGATATTCCTCTAATTTTTATGTCAAGAATTAGAGAATGAGAGAATTGCTTTGACGCTGACTTACTTGAAGTTTGCGCTTTGCGCGAGAATTGGAGAATTGATTCTCGAATTCAAAGGCGCGCTGCGCACAAAACTTCAGTAACAGGTTGTCTCTTTCTCTAATTCTCTAATTCTTGATAAATAGAATTTTATATCATGACGGGCTTTTCCATCGATAGGAACCGCTTGACCCAGTTCGGCAGTTTGGAGTTTTTGGCGCGGCAGATTGTCGAAGGCTTCATCACGGGCCTTCACAAAAGTCCGTTCCATGGATTCTCCGTTGAGTTTGCCGAACACCGCCTTTACAACACGGGCGAACCAATCCGTCATATCGACTGGAAATTGTATGGCCGAACCGAGAAACTTTTCGTGAAGCGCTACGAAGAGGAGACCAACTTACGCTGTCAACTTGTCATCGACCAAAGTTCGAGCATGTGTTTCCCTGTGCGTCAAAAGATTGATTTCGAGCATCCCAACAAGCTGTTCTTCTCGGTCTATGCTGCCGCCTCGCTGATGGAGTTGATGCGCCGCCAACGTGATGCTGTGGGCTTGGATTTGTTCGACGAGACCATTGCCTTTCATGAAGCAGCTAAGTCGTCTGCTGCACATAACAAACTTGTTTATAGTCAGTTAGAGAGTTTGATTGCCAACTATGACAAGACGCAAAAGAAGACAACCTCAACGACGCAATGCCTGCATCAGATTGCCGAGATGACGCATCGACGCTCGTTGGTGGTCATCTTCACTGACCTTCTGGATAGCCTCGACGACTACAACCAACTGTTTGAGGCTCTCGAACACCTGAAGTTCAACAAACACGAAGTCATCTTGTTCCACGTCTATGATGGCGACTTGGAGCAAAACCTCGACTTCGAAAACCGCCCGTACCGTTTTGTCGATTTGGAGACGGGCGACATGCTGAAACTCAATCCCGTAGAGGTGCAGCAGCGCTACCGGCAACTGATGGCGGAACGCAAGGAAGCCGTGCTGAAGCATTGCTACCAATATCAAATCGACTATGTGGAAGCTGATATTAATAAGGACTACAACCAAATCCTGACCAGCTACCTCATCAAACGCTCAAAGATGCTTTGATGCGTTTTTCGTCTTCGCGTGTTGCAAAAAACGATATTTTTGCACACAAATTCTATCATCATGAAAAGAGGTTTCGGAAGCGATAATCATTCGGGCATTTGCCCTGAAGTTTTGGAATCCATCGCGCGTGTCAACGAGCAACATGCTTTGGCATACGGCGACGACGAGTATTGTGCTGCAACGGAAAAACTTTTCCGCCAGCATTTTGGCGAACAAGCTAATGTGTATTTCGCCTTCAATGGCACGGGATGTAACACTTTGTGTATCGATGCCATGGTGCGCAGTCACGAGGCAGTTGTGTGTGCCGAGACGGCTCATATCAACGTGGATGAATGCGGCGCTCCGTCGCGTATTGTGGGTTGCCGTTTGCTCACCGTACCCACGCCTGATGGCAAGTTGACGCCCGAATTGGTGGAGACACAGCTCCATTGCTTCGGTTTCGAGCATCATTCACAACCCAAGGCCATCAGCATCACGCAACCTACAGAACTCGGCACACTCTACACGCTCGACGAAATCAAGGCTTTGGTGGATCTGGCGCACGAATATAAGATGTATCTCCACATCGATGGTGCCCGCCTTGGCAATGCTGCCGTGGCGTTGAATTGCACCTTTAAGGAGATGACCACTGACCTTGGCGTGGATGCGGTTTCGTTTGGCGGCACGAAGAACGGACTGATGATGGGGGAGGCCGTCGTGTTGCTGAATCCCGTTTTGGCTGAAGGCTTCAAGTATCGTCGTAAGCAGGCTATGCAGCTTTGCTCGAAGATGCGCTTCATCGCAGCGCAATTCGATGCCTATTTCGCCAACGACTTGTGGCGACGCAATGCAGAGCATTCCAACCGTATGGCGCAGTTGCTCTACAATTCGGTGAAAGACATCCCTGGCGTGAAGGTCGTCTATCCAGTGCAAGCCAACGGCGTGTTCGCCCAACTGCCACGAAAGGTGTGGAAAGAGTTGCAAAATCACTATTTCTTCTATGATTGGGACGAGGATGCCGACGTGGTGCGTTGGATGTGTGCATTCGATACCACTGAACAAGACATTGCTGATTTCAGCAACTTGCTGAAGAGACTGATGAAGGAATGATTCCCTTCCGATTATTGGTAAAGTTTTTCCTTATTCGGAATGATTCGGATAAGGAAAAACACCAGCATGCCCATAAGTATAGCCATCTCGAGATAGAAAAATAGGCTGACCTCAACTGTTTTTTCGATCGCAAGGATGACAGATGTGGTGAACAATACGAGAAATGTGGTGGAGATAATGATGCCGCCTAGCCATTTGTTTGGAACAATGTTGAGGGCGATGAGGATGGCGATGTATAACCCAATGCAAGATGTGATGAGTTGTGCGGGGTAGGCCAATAATTTACCTATAAAACCCAAACTGAAAATGTCGGCAAGGAAATTGTATGAGAACCCAACGAGTTCGCCAGTGGCGAAGAGACTGAGTCCAATTGGGACGAAGGTGGCCCAAAGGAATATGTCACGCACGTTTTTTTTGCGATTTGGGTTTTGAACCATAATAGTGTCTTAATGAAAAACCCTAACTGATGGAATCAATTAGGGTTTGTTATTTTGGTGACCCGGCTGGGGCTCGAACCCAGGACCCCCACATTAAAAGTGTGATGCTCTACCTGCTGAGCTACCGAGTCATCCGTTTTTGCGGGTGCAAAAGTAGTGTTTTTTTTGATACGTTACCTCAATAATCGACTATTTTTTTTTCTTAATCCAAGATTCCTTTGCCCTGACGTGTTATAATAATCTCATTGTCAGTACAATCCACAATAGTACTGGCTTGGTTGTCGCCATAGCCTCCATCGATGATAATATCCACTTTGTCCTGATAACGCTCGTAGATTTCCTCTGGATCGGTGAGGTATTCGCCGATTTCGTCTTCTTCATCAACCAGAGAGGTAGTCATGATGGGTGAGCCAAACTCGCGGACGATGTTGGTGATGATAGGTTGGTCGGGGATACGGATGCCGATGGTTTTCTTCTTGCTTTGGAAGATGCGCGGAATGTTGTTGTTGGCTTCCAAGATGAAGGTGAACGGACCGGGTAGGTTGCGCTTCATCATCTTAAAGACATCGTTGTTGATGGGGCGTGTAAACTCCGACAACATGCTCAAATCGTGGAAGATAAATGAGAAATTGGCTTTTTCTTTCTTTATGCCCTTGATTTGGCAAATGCGTTCCAAAGCTTTCTGGCTTGTGATGCTGCCGCCCAGACCATAGATGGTGTCGGTCGGGAAGATGATGAGACCTCCGTCGGCCAGGCATTCCATGATCATCTTGATGTAGCGTGGATTGGGATTTGTAGGATAGAGTTTCAGTAACATATTGAACTTGTTCGTTTTGAGCCGCAAAAGTAAGAATAAATTCCAGATCTCTGAACTTTAAACACAAAACTCTAAACTAAAAACACTACTTTTGCGCGCTCAAAAACGTAGTAAATGCTTACATCTGTTGTCATCAGCGCCATTACTTGCCTCGTAATGATTCTCGGGGTGTTGTTTTTCCCGAAAATCAAAGTGGGGAAGAACGGTGTGGCATCCTATTGGGTGATAGCCTTGATTGGAGCTTTGTTGCTGGTGGTTTCTGGTCAGACTGATTTTCAGCGAATTGGCAGCGCCTTGATGACGGACAATGCCATCAATCCTCTGAAAATCCTAGTCTTGTTCATCTCGATGACCATCTTGTCGATTTACTTGGATGAGTTGGGATTTTTCCGCTATTTGGCCAACAAGACCTTGAAACACGCGGGCAACAGCCAGATGAAGCTCTTCCTTTACCTTTATCTGATTGTCTCGGTGCTGACGGTGTTCACCTCCAACGATGTCATCATCTTGTCGTTCACACCTTTTATTTGTTATTTCGCCAAGAACGCGAAAATCAACGCGATACCATATCTGGCGGCTGAGTTTGTGGCGGCCAACACTTGGAGCATGACTTTGATTATCGGTAACCCGACGAACATCTATCTGGCCACGGCCAATGGTATCGGCTTCGTTGAATATCTGAAAGTCATGATTGTCCCAACCTTGTTGTCGGGTTTGGTGGCTTTTGCGATGCTTTATCTGCTGTTCCACAAGCAGTTGAAGCAGCCTATTTGTGGCGAAGCTGAAGACGTGGTGATCAAGGAAAAGTTTAGTCTTTGGGTGGGCATCATCCATTTGGCGGTTTGTACGGTGATGCTCGCCATCTCTTCGTATGTGGGCATCGAGATGTGGGCGGTGTCGGCTTGTGCTGTTGGTAGTTTGGTGATTTGGTGCCTTGTTATCGACCTTTGCAGCAAACGTTTGCCTAATGAGTTGATAGCCTGCATGAAACGTGCGCCTTGGCAGCTGGTTCCTTTTGTACTCTCCATGTTCGTGATGACTATCGTGCTTGCCGACAAAGGCGTGACGCAAAGCATTGGACAGTTCTTGGGTTCGGAATATACCTTGTTGCGCTATGGTCTTGCTTCGTTTGTAGCGGCCAACGTGGTGAACAACATCCCGATGAGCGTGCTGTTTTGCTCGATTATGGAGGTCGCAAGTCCGGTAGTGATGACGAAAGCGGTATTTGCCACCATCGTTGGTTCCAACGTGGGCGCCTTCCTGACTCCCATCGGTGCCTTGGCAGGCATCATGTGGAGCGGCATCCTCAACGAGCATGGCCTGAAGTTCGGTTATCTCGATTTCCTGAAAATCGGTATTACGGTGGCTCTGCCTGCTTTATTAGCTGCTTTATTGGGACTTAGCATCGTTTTGTAATTTTCTTGAATCCGTTGTTGGAATTCGGTTTTAATCCTTATTTTTGCGCATTCAAATTCATTTGACTCATGGGAGGCTTTTTTGGCGTTATTTCACAACACCCTTGCGCCACAGACTTGTTCTATGGCATTGATTATCATTCACATCTTGGCACAAAGCGTGCCGGCATGGTTACGCGCGAAGACGATGTCTTTCATCGTTCCATCCACGATATCGAGAACAATTATTTCCGCACCAAATTCAGCGATGAGATAGGTAAGTTCACAGGGAACTTGGGCATTGGTGTCATCAGCGATACCGATGCGCAGCCTATCGTGATGAACTCTCACCTTGGTCGTTTCGCTATCGTGACGGTGGCTCGCATCAATAACCTTGACGAATTGGTGAAAGATTGCCTGGAACGCCGTCAGCATTTCTCTGAACTGAATTCGGGAAGGACCAACCCGACCGAACTGATTGCCTTGCTCATCAACCAAGGCGAGACCTTCATGGAAGGCATCCAGAATGTATATAATAAGGTGAAAGGCTCGTGCTCGATGCTGATTCTGACCGACGACGGCATCATTGCGGCTCGTGATTTCTATGGACGTACGCCTATCGCGGTGGGCAAGGATGAGGAAGGCTATTGCGTAGCCTCCGAAAGCCATAGTTATATTAACCTCGATTACACTACTTGTTATAATGTTGCTCCAGGAGAAATCGTGAAGGTAACTTTGGATGGCGTCAAGCAACTGCTCGCACCCAATCCGAAGAGCCAGGTCTGTTCTTTCCTTTGGGTGTATTATGGCTATCCTGTCACCGATTATGAAGGTATCAATGTGGAAGAAGCCCGTTATCGCGAAGGCATTGAAATCGGCCGTGACGATGACATTGATATCGACTATGTGAGTGCTATCCCTGATTCGGGTATCGGCATGGCTTTGGGCTATTCCAATATCCGTAAGGTGCCTTATAAGCGTGGCGTGGTGAAATATACGCCTACTTGGTCGCGCAGTTTCATGCCTGTCAACCAAGCTCAACGCGAGCATGTGGCCAAGATGAAACTCATTGCCAACCGTCAGTTGCTTGAAGGTAAGAAAGTCGTGTTTTGCGACGACAGCATCGTGCGTGGAACGCAGTTGCGCGACAACGTGAAGATGCTTTACGATTTTGGCGCAAAGGAAGTGCACATCCGTATCAGTTGCCCACCTTTGTTGTATGGTTGCCCGTTCCTCAATTTCTCGGCTTCGAAGAATGTTTTGGAACTTGCCACACGTCGTTTCGTGGAACAACTGGAAGGATCGAGCGAGAAAAACATAGAAAAATATTGCGACCACACTACCAAGGAATATGCAGCCATGGTGGAAATGATGCGTAAGAAACTTGGTGTGGATTCGCTCAAATTCAACACTTTGGAAAACGTGGTGAAGGCCATCGGATTGCCTAAGTGCCAGCTCTGCACGCACTGCTTCGATGGCTCAAGCTATGGCTATTGATTACAAAGGTTTTATGCACTTCGTGCAGAAATTTATGAGGAAATCTTGGAAGAAGAAATTTCTATTCAAAGATTTCCTCTTTGATTTCTGGGCGAAGCCCATATCATTAAGTATCAAAGATAAAACCATAAGAGAATCACTTTGTTAGAAGATGTGAGCGTATTTTTGTTAGAAAAACGCTTGCCAATTCCCAAAAAGGTTGTACTTTTGCATCGGGTAAGTCTTATACGACCAGCTCCTGCTGAAATCCCCCAGGACCGGAAGGTAGCAAGGGTAGGTGGTCGAGCGGTGCGATATAAGTAGCTTACCCTTTTTTGTTTTTATCCAAAAACAATTACCTTTGCAAGCGATTTAAATCATATTCCTATGAAAAATCTGCTTTTCAGTGTCTTGCTTCTTGCTTTCATCGCTTTTTCGTTTCCGTCTTGCCGCGATTCGGAACCGGAAAGAAATCTGCTGGTGATGCGTTTCGATGCTCCCGCAAAGATATGGGAAGAAACGCTGCCTTTGGGTAATGGCCACCTTGGCATGATGCCCGATGGCGGTATCGGAAAGGAAACTATCGTGTTGAACGACATTGCCTTATGGTCGGGTTCGCCAAGCGACGACAGCAATCCTTTGGCCCGACAATCGCTGCCCGAAATCCAAAAACTGCTGAAAGAAGGCAAGAACTACGAGGCTCAGGAACTGATGTATGAGACTTTCGTCTGTGGCGGACAAGGCTCGGGTCATGGCAATGGCGCCGCGGTTCCTTTCGGTTGCTATCAGACTTTGGGAACAATGGAAATCGAGTTTGAGGGACCTTCAGATTCGCTGACTGCCGCTTCTAGTCATTGCGAGGAACGAAGCAATCCAGACAATAATTCATATCTAAGGTCATTGAACATTAGCGATGCCACAGCAAACACGACTTTCATAAAGGATGGCACGACATTTACCCGCGAATATTTCACCTCGCGCACCGATGATGTCGGTGTGATTCGCCTTCAAGCCGACTGCGAAGGCAAAGTCGCGTTTACACTTCGCCTCTCACGCCCCGAGCATTTCACGGTTTATGAAGATGGCAACACGCTGAAGATGAGTGGCCAGCTTTCCAATGGAGTTGATAGCCTTGGCGGAATGCGCTATTGTGCAGGTGTGCTAGTGCTGAATGATGGGGGAGTGGTGGACTGTTCCGATTCCGCCATCGTGGTGCGTGATGCTGATGCGGCCGTAATCTTGTTCTCCAACTTTACCGATTATTTGACAGATGACTTTGAACATCAGCTTGATGTGACCTTGGATAATGCCGCTTCATTGGGTTACGATGCCTTAAAACAACGCCATCTTGACTCATATCATGAGCTTTTCGACCGCGTTGAATTGTATATCGAGCCAGCATCTCGTCATTGCGAAGAACTTGACAATCCAGATGGTCAAATTGCTTCTTCTCGTCATTGCGAGGAGGCACGACGAAGCAATCTAGACAATTATGATACACTGACCTTAGCCCAACATTGGCAGGCCTTCCTTGATAGCGACGACCCTTGGCTGCCCGTCTGCTATTTCCAGTTTGGTCGCTATCTTCTCATCAGTTCGACGCGTGAGGACTTGCTGCCGCCCAACCTGCAAGGCCTGTGGGCAAACACCATCAACACCCCGTGGAACGGTGACTACCATACCAATATTAACGTCCAGATGAACCATTGGCCTTGTGAAGTCTGCAACCTTTCGGAACTGCATCTGCCTTTGATTCGAATGACTGAGAATATGGTCCCATCGGGCGAACAGACGGCACGAGGCTTCTATGATGCCAACGGCTGGGTGTGTCATTGGGCCACCAACCTATGGGGTTTCACCGCTCCGGGCGAGCATCCTTCGTGGGGCGCAACCAATACGGGTGGCGCATGGCTTGCGTTGCACGCCTGGCAACATTACCAATTCACGCAAGATGTTGATTTCTTGACAGAAGCCTATCCGATGATGAAAGGCGCAGCCCGGTTTTTCCTTGATGCAATGATTGAGGAACCTGAACACGGATGGCTCGTCACGGCTCCGACTTCCTCGCCTGAAAACGCTTTTTTTGTCGATTCGGTTCGCACGGCTTCGGTGTGCATGGGCAGCACGATGGATGTGCAAATCATCAGCGAGTTGTATGATGCGGTGTGTGATGCCGCCACAATTCTTGCCTGTGACTCCGCTTTTGCCGACTCGCTGCAACAAGCCAAGGCCAAGTTCCCGCCTATGCAGGTCAGTGAAAGAGGCTACTTGCAAGAGTGGCTGAAGGACTATTGTGAGACCGACCCGCAGCACCGCCATGTGTCGCATCTCTTTGGCTTATATCCTGGAAATACCATTACTCCGAAGAAGACGCCTGAGCTGATGGATGCCTGCCGTACGACCTTGCTCCGTCGGGGCGATGGGGGCACAGGATGGTCGCGGGCATGGAAGATTTGCTTCTGGGCGCGTCTCGGCGATGGCGACCATGCCTATCTGATGCTCAAAAACCTCTTGCAGCCTAGTCTGCCTCTTGAGGGGACGACCTACAATGGCAGCGGTGCAGGCACCTATCCCAACCTTTTCTGCGCCCATCCGCCTTTCCAGATTGACGGCAACTTCGGTGGCTGTGCTGGCATCGCCGAGATGCTGGTTCAAAGTCACGATGGCGAGGTCGTACTCTTGCCCGCCTTGCCTTCGGCATGGCAAAACGGCCACTTCAAAGGTCTCCGCACCCGTGGCGGCAAGGTCGTCGATTGCGAATGGAAGGATGGCAAGGTGGTGAAAGTGACGGAGCGGTGAAGTCCTTTCAGAGGTCGTCAATGCTCGAAACCTTCAATCTGATTTAGGTCGATAGCATATACGGTTTTGTCAATGCAGGTGTAAATCTTTGTCTTTGTGAAAGAAAAACCCTTGAAGTCGAGCCAGGCTACTTCGTTATCGTCGTTGTCAAAGATGTAGGTCCGGTTCTTTTTGTTGAAGAATCTCATGTTGCCGTATTTGCAGACAAAGACGTAATAGTCATCGACGGGCACCGAGTCGCATACGTTCAGTTCCTGGTCAACTTTATAGATGTAGTTGTTGGTGATGGCAAGAAGATGGTCATTATCGGTATGTTTTGCATGTATTAGCGCAGAGTCGTTTTTGATATACTTGTCATCAAGCATAAATCTGTCTTTCCAATTGATACTGTCGTATATTTCCCATGCCTTTTGTTTCATCAGTTCTCCAGTCCTCAAGTCGAAGAGCTTCATCGTGCAGGAATCTTGTTTGTTAGTGAAGGTGATTAACATGCGATTGCGGTTGTTGTGGAAAGAATTGACAATCTGTTCGTCCTTACCTATAAAATTTGAGAAATACCTTTCTCCTGTTTCGTAGTTGTAGGCACTTAAGACCGGGGGCTCGTATTGGTCGAAATAAAAATCGCCAAAAGAAAGCAGGAAAAGAGTGTCGGCTATGATGTTGATGCTATAATCGGTGTTTAGCCGGTCTAAGGTATCAACCCATAGGACGACTCCATTGTTGTCGATTTTGACAAGTTTATCGACGGAAGCAAACACCACACAACCTGTACTGTCGGTAACGGTTGCTCCTGTACCTGACCTATACACTGATATTTCGCCATAGGCAGGTATGCGGAAGTACTTTTCCTTTATCTTCATGGCATAATAATCCCATCCTTCGCCCGTGTTGATGTTGATACGGTGTATTCCGCGTGCTGAAAGAAGTAAAATCGAGTCATTAAGCTGTCCTATAACATTGCAACTTGCAACTTGGGGCATGTTCTTCTTCCATAGTATCTTGCGACTGTTGAGGTCGAAGCACCTTAATGTGATATTGCTGGTGAATGAAGGACGAAACAGCAAACATTTTTGGCTTTTTGAGTCAATGAATGGGAAATGATAATAGTTGTCGAATTTCCAAATATCCTTTCCTGTTTTTTCGTCAAGGAGAAAAGAACGGCCTTCTTTGTTCATAATGATGATATTGCCATTCTTGTAGATTTTGTTATTGGTGTAGTCGAAGGTTTTTTCCCACAATTTTTCATTGTGTTCGAAATCGTAATAAATGGCTGTGCTTTTGTTGTAGTCTTTCTGATACAACGCAGTTTCGATATAAGGTGTTTGAAATTCAAGCAGCACATTGTCAGACGAAGTGTCGCCGGTGAAAATGGATATTGCTTCGGGAAATGTGTGCTTGTCGGCCACGATAGGGGTGCCGCTGCTGTTCATCCCAGCAATGGCGTAGTCGTTTTGCGCCAGCAAGGGAAATGAAGAGAAAAGAATGCTAGAAACAAGGAGAAGAAGCTTTTTCATGATCATCAGGTGTTGGTGGACAAAAAGAAAGAATTTTCGGCAAAGTTATGAAAAACCTGATATGATTTGAAATTGTTCCGTTTTTTTCGGAAGTATCTTTAATGTTTTTCTCAAAAATCAAAATAATCTGTACCTTTGCAACAAATCAAATCATAACTATATGTCATATAATAGAGCATACACTCCGGAGTTCATTACCGAACTCAAGCCAAACGAAATCTTCGTGTTTGGCAGCAATATACATGGTTTCCATGGTGGTGGTGCGGCTGCTGTCGCTTGCCACAAGTTTGGTGCCGAATGGGGCGTTGGCGAAGGCCTCACAGGTCAGTGCTACGCCTTGCCCACGATGGAAGGTGGCGTGGACTATATTGCCGGAAAAGTGAAGAACTTCTTGGCTTGCGCCCAATCGCACCCCGAACTGAAATTCCTCGTCACCAAGATTGCATGTGGCATTGCGGGTTTCCGCATCGAAGAGATTGGCCCGCTGTTCGCTGATGCTCTCGACATGGAGAATGTCATCCTGCCTCGTGAGTTTGTCGAGACGATGAAATAGAAATGGTTATAACAATTTCGATGCTATGAAAAGAATCATTATTGTTCTTGTATTGTTGATTGTCTCCGTTTTTGCAGTCAAGGCACAGGTGCAGGACCTTGATCCTAAAAAAACAGATGAAACTACTTTGAGCATTTTTGAAGCTCCGAAAGACCTTATGCAATTGTCGTTGGAAATCAAAAATTTGGATGGGTCGGGATTTTGTGGCAATGTTTATCTGAGAGATGATCAAGGCCGCTTTAAATGCTATTGTTGTGAGGATGGAATTGCCAACATCGTTTTCTTAAAAAGCTATTATGATTCCTGTAGTACATCCATAACGATTCGACCAAACAAATCCGATGTAGTCAATGTGAGTCTCGATTGCTTGCTCAATAGCAATTCAGCCATAAAGCTTCCGATGATGTCTATCGAAGTTAATGAATACAAGGAGGTTATGTGGCTGAAAAATGAAATTGAGGCCCTGCAATATGTTCCTGCTCTATGTGCAGAAAGCAAACTGTTTTTAAGTCATATTGATTATAGCTTTTTCCCTAAAGTAGTTCAAAGGCAAGACACTCTTTCTATTGCAGAGCACTGCTCTGATTTTTTGAAAAGGTTGGACGAACCTGTTCTATGCCACAATTACCACAAAGAGGTATATCGTTTCACATGGATGAGCAGTTGGTTTTTCTATGAATATGATCCGTATGCCGTTAGGATTGAAGCACAGGAGGATGGGTCGGCCATCTTGTTTTGTAACTATCATACTTATAACAAAGGAGGCGGCTGTGATGTCTTATCCATTAGTTCTCAAACATTTGAGCAATTCAAGAAAATGATAAACGACATTGGACGTAAGGCACCGACTTTCACAGGTAACGAAAAGCTCAACGATGTGTATTATTGCCTCGAAACCAAAGTAAATGGCCGTTACCACGTCATTTTCCGTGGTGAAGGCGAAGATGCGAAATTAGATGATTTGCAGCAATTTTTATGGAATCTCATTGGCCTTGGCAATAACAAGAGAGTGCATAATCAACGTTGGCAGAGAATAGAGTGAATTAAAAGAAAAAAATCCTATTTTTGCCGTTCCTAAACGAAATCCTAAATAAATATCAAATAAATGAAAAAGTTCATGATTTGTCTCGGATTGGCGGGAGCCTTAGTGAGCTGCTCGCCCAAGCAACCGGTCGAAGAACCTCAACCGCAACAAGAGGAATCTTTCAAGTTCCTCGTCGATGAGTTCGCCGACCTGCGCATCATGCGTTACCAAATCCCTGGATGGGACCAACTGACGCTGAACCAGAAGGCTTACATTTATTACTTGAATGAAGCCGCCAAATGTGGCCGCGACATCCTCGCCGACCAAAACTTCAAGTACAACCTCACTGTCCGCAAGACCATTGAGGCTGTCATCGAATCGTATCAAGGCGACCGTGAATGTGCTGATTTCCAGAACTTCATGGTCTATGCCAAACGTGTGTTCTTCAGCAATGGCATCCATCATCACTATGCCGAAGACAAGTTCTTCCCGGAAGTGACGGAGGCTTATTTCGCTGACCTCATCAAGAACTCGAATGCCGAACTGCTGCCGCTCAACGAAGGCGAGACAGTGGATGCCTTCATCGAGTTCCTGACTCCCGTGATCTTCGACCGCGGCCTCTACAAGATGCGCCGCAGCAGCGAAGACGACATCGTACAAAACTCGGCTGTCAACTTCTACGAAGGTGACGTTACCGCTGCCGAAGTGACCGCTTTCTACGATGCCATGGCCGATCCTACCGACGAGACTCCAATCTCCTACGGCTTGAATTCCAAACTCGTAAAAGACGAAAACGGTCTGCACGAAGATGTGTATAAGGTTGGCGGACTTTATGGCGAAGCCATCCAAGCCATCATCGGCTGGCTGCAAAAAGCCAACGAAGTGGCCGAAAACGACATCCAACGCGACTACACCAACAAGCTCATCGCCTATTACACCACTGGCGACCTGAACATTTGGGACGAATACAACATCGCTTGGGTGCAAGACACCATCTCGCTGATTGACTACACCAACGGCTTCATCGAAGACTATGCCGACCCGATGGGCCGCAAGGCTACCTGGGAAGCCATCGTCAACTTCAAGGACCTCGAAGCTACCAAGCGCAGCACCCTCATCGGCGACAATGCCCAGTGGTTCGAGGACAACTCGCCTGTCGATCCACGCTTCAAGAAGGAAGAGTGCAAGGGCGTGTCGGCTAAGAGCATCATCACCACTACCTTGGCTGGTGAGTGCTTCCCTTCACCCCCGATTGGCATCAACCTGCCTAACGCCGACTGGATTCGCAAGGACTACGGCTCGAAGAGCGTCACCATCACCAATCTGATGGAAGCCTACGACAAGGCTGCCGACGAATGCCCACGTAGCGCCCTCGCCGAGTTCGCTTACTCGCAAGAGGAAATTGACCTCTGCAAGAAGTATGGCTCTGAAACCGATGTCATCCACACCAACCTGCACGAATGCCTCGGCCACGGTTCAGGTAAACTTCTGCCTGGCACACAACCTGGCGCTTTGAAGGAATTCAGCAGCACTCTTGAAGAAGCCCGTGCCGACCTCTTTGGTCTGTATTATCTCGCCGATCCTAAGATGGTGGAACTGGGCGTCATCTCCGACCTTGAAGCCTACAAGGCTGAGTATGCTGGCTACATCCGCAATGGCTTGATGACACAGCTGGCCCGCGTTGAATTAGGCAAAGACGTCACCGAAAGCCACATGCAAAACCGCAAGCTCATCGCCGAATGGTGCTTCGAACACGGCCAAGCCAACAACGTCATCGAGAAGAAGGTGGAAAACGGCAAGACCTATTTCGTCATCAACGACTATGAAGCCCTCCGCGGCCTCTTTGGTGAACTGCTCGCCGAAGTGCAGCGCATCAAGAGCGAAGGCGACTATGCCGCTGGCAAGGCTTTAGTGGAACAATATGCCGTCAAGGTGGACCCTGTCCTCCATAAGGAAGTGAAGGAACGTTACGACGCCCTTGGACTGAAGCCATACGGTGGTTTCATCAACCCAGTCGTTGTTCCTGTCGAGGAAAACGGTCAAGTGGTGGATTACAAGGTGGAATATCCTGACGATTTCGTTGCCGAACACATGGACCTCGGAAAGCACTACAGCTTCCTCAAGGCTCATCATTGATCGGCTCGATACTTACCAAAATGAAAAAGGAGACGCAAGTCTCCTTTTTTTTGTGCCCTCATTTGAACTCCCAGTTGGGGTCGGCGGTGCGCTCGTTTTCCAGCAGCGTCTTCAGTTCATTCAACATTTCAGGATTTGCATCGGAAAGGTCGTGGCTTTCCGTCGGGTCGTCGTTGATGTTGTAAAGCTCGTAGATTGGTTCGGTGCTGACATTCAGCTTGATGAGTTTCCAGTCGCCTTTCCTGACACATTGCCGCCCGCCTAACTCTTGGAATTCAAAGTAGAGATAATCGTGGCCTTCCTGCTGTTGACCGAAAAGGGTAGGGACGATGCTGATGCCATCGGTCTTAGGTGGCTCGATACCAGCGATTTCAGCAAAGGTGGGCAGATAGTCCCAAAAGGTGAACATAAAATCCGACTTGCTGTTTGACTCTATTTTGCCGTTCCAAACCATGATGGTAGGCACGCGGATGCCGCCTTCGTAAAGGTCGCGCTTGTAGCCACGGTAGATGCCGTTGCTCTTGAAGACGTCGGGGTTGTTGCCGCCTTCCCAGTGTGGACCGTTGTCGGAAGTGACGACGATAAGCGTGTTGTCGAACAGCCCTTCCGACTTCAGTTTCTCAACGATTTGCCCTACATAAAGGTCGAATCTCGACACCATGGCAGCATAGGTCTGCAAAGGATGGTCTTGTGAGCAGTAGCCGCCCTTGCGGAAACTTTCACATTCCTTATCGCAGCCCGTGAAAGGATTCTCTTCAGTAAAGCTGCCATCATATTGCGTAAACAGACTGTCGTTGGGAACAATCAGCTCGGCGTGAGGCAAGATGCAAGGAACGAAGAGGAAGAAAGGCTCGTCTTTGTGCTCTTCGATGAACCGCAAGGTCTCGTATTGGATGGTATCGGGGGCGTATGTGCCATTGTGGGCTTCAGCGTTGGCTTTCAGTGTGATACGTGTCGAATCGTGGTAGAGATAATCGGGATAATAACTATGCGATAGGCGTTGGCAGTTGTAGCCGAAAAACTCGTCAACCGATTGGTTTTCGGGAGCGCCTTCCGATTTGGGAGCGCCTAAGCCCCATTTGCCGAAGGCTCCCGTCGCGTAGCCCGCATCCTTGAACATCTGGAATAGGGTATAGGTGCCTTCTGGAATCGACATTTGGCCTTCGGGGAAAATCTCGAAGTTGCCGCGGATTGGGGTGTGGCCGCTGTGTAATCCTGTCAGCAAGCAAGCCCGTGATGGTGCGCTGACCGTGGTGCCCGAATAGCTTTGTGTGAAGCGCACGCCGGCTTCCGCCAAGGCATCGATGTGGGGCGTGAGGATGGTCTCTTGCCCGAAGCATCCAATGTCGCCATAGCCTAAGTCGTCGGCGACGATGAACACGATATTGGGTTTGCGTTGCTCGCTTTGTTCCGTTTCGCTTGTGTTGCAAGCGCTGATGGCTGCTAATGAGGCTGCCGATATGACTGCTGTCTTGATTTTCATGGGCGTGTGGTTCAGAATTTCCAAATGGCTTCAACTTTCAGGTCGGTCTTGTGGTTGCCTTTGATGAGGCTCGGACCGCTGCTGATTTCGTCTTGGTTGGAATAAATGGTGCGACCGATGCGCGCATATATCGTCAATGCGTTGAATAGCTTTACTTTACCTAATAGATAAATCCTCATTCCTTTGCCGTAGAGGGCAGGAATGCTGAAGGAATAGAGCACGTCGTTTTCGTAGGCATAAACTCGGGCATTGTAGTCATCAGTGTCGAAGAGCGCATAGCGGAAAGTGAGGCTAAATGGCTTATTTTGTGGTTTGTAGGCCACATCCTGGCATACAAAATAACCACGCGAATTGCTGCCGTCGTCGTTCTTGTAGTGGGCATATTCGGCCTTGTTGCAAAGTGCGAAGTTGTTGCCAATCATGTAGTTGATATTGAATTTGACTGAGTTTTTCGTGTAGAAGATGGGGTAGTAGCTGAAAGTGTGTTCGTCAGTCGAGTTCTTCATCTTGGTCTTCGACCTGAACTGCAAGTAATATGATGTCTTCTTGTTGATACTGTGGCTGATACGGCAGTAGTAGTCGTGTCCCCACGATGGCGCATAGGCTTGCATGGTGAGCCATGTGAATTGGAACTGGTCGGCATAGAGCAGGATGTTCCAATAGGGTGCGGGTGCCACTTCGATGCCGAGATACACGCCTTTCTCGCCTTGTCCACGGCTGCTTTCGGCAAATGGCGAGGCTATGAGGTTCTGGTAGCGTTTGTCGTAGTTGCGATATAGGGCAGTGAAATTGATATAGCCTGTAGGACGTACCGTCAGGCCGACGAGGCCGGCAAAGGCTTTGTTGAAACTCATCGAGCCTTCACCGAAGAGGGCGAACTTGCCGTTGACATACTTGAAGTCGAGGCCTTGGTTGGTGAGTTGGTTGCCTTGGAAATAGAATTGGTTGAAATGGCTCGGTGTGAGTTGCAACTCGGCGCTCAGCATGGTGTGGTGTAGTGTGTAGCCGATTTCGAGGTGCTCGTTGGCGAAGGCCAGATGTCCGCCAAACACTTGCTGACGGATGGCATGGCGGTCGAGGATTTCGCCTATAGTGCGGTGATAGCCAGTCTCTTGAATGCTGCTTACATATTCCGCTTCGTCCAGCGAATCGGCCATGGAAACGTTGGCGTCAATCATGCGGTTGGAGTAGAATGCCGTTCCGTAGAATTTGCCAAAATTTAGGGTGACGGCGGCACCGCGCATGAATGTGGCTTCGCTCGACGAGGCCTTCGGCCTGATGCCTCTGCCTTGTCTCATCACGCTGCTTCCTGCCACAGCTTTGCCGAAATTCATGCCCGACCAAAGGGTGAGTCCTTGTCCGAAAGAGAGTTGGTAGTCGCCCAAGGCGACGTCTTTGACGCAGCCTAAGTCGTTGGCATAGAGGTGGAAACCGAAGAAGTCGAAGCCGCTATAGCGTTTATTGCCCAAAACGGATTTGATGGTGTCGCTCAACTTGTCGTTGAAAAACAATTCGCCAGCGTCTTTCTTGAGCGCGAAGCCTGCCCGAATCTTGTTGCGGTAGTTGTAGCTGTAGCGAAGTTCGTATTTCTGTGGACTGCCTAAGTATCTTGAATTGGGCTTGTCAAGCAACTCCTCGTCGCTGATAGGGTAATAGCCTTGCTGTTTTTCAAGGACTTGCTCATAACGACCGATGACTTGGTGCTTGCCATAACGTGCCAGTTTCTGACCTGTGATTTTGTCTTTTGAGTTGTCTTCGCGGATGCAAACGATGGGCCGCAAGATGTTGATGGTCTGCTCGTCGAAGCCTTCCACCATCTCCAATTCATCGAGGAAAAGGAAGTCGCCATAATAGCGGCGGTATTTGCGCAGTTCTTCGAGCTGGAAGGCGTTGATGAGTTGTAGCTCGGCGAGGTGGACAATCTCTTCGCTGTTCAGGTTGATGGGATTTTCGCTGTAGAAGATGTAGTTGTCGAGCAGTTCTTCATAGTCGTTTTCTTCTTCGCCTTCGTCAGCCAGACGCTCAATCTGCTCGATGAGCAGTTGGTTCAGCGCATCCGAACTCAGCGTGTCGATGGCGATTTGGGCCTTCGCCATGACAGTGATGCCCAAGAATGCAACCAATATTCCAAGCGTCCTAAACTTTCTCATTGCTCTTTGCTGTTAATTGTGCTTCAATATCTTCAATACTTGGCAAATTGCTCTTGAAATCTGTTGGCAAAAGGTTAATGCCTTCATATTCGGATATTCCAATTGGTTGATTATATCCTTCTAATGAGTATTGTGCAAATACATTGTCTTTTGATTTGCAAATTAGCAAGCCAACGGTAGGATTGTCCTGTTCTGCCTTTAATGTGTGATTCACAAATGATACATATGCAGATAGTTGGCCAAGATAAGAAGGCTCAAATTCGGTTACTTTTACTTCAACAACCACATAACAATGTATTTGGGTGTTGTAAAATAATAAATCGAGGAACTGCTCTTTGCTGCTTACCTGTAAACGATATTCTTGCCCCATGAAAGCAAATCCTCTTCCTAATTCCATTAGAAACTTGACAATATTGTCAATAAGGGCTTGCTTTAATTCTTTTTCCCTATATCCTTCTGTCATAGTTAGAAAATCGAAATTATAAGGGTCATGAATCAATTCACTTGCTAAGTCTCCTTGTACTGTTGGTAATGTATTGACAAAGTTTGTGATGGCTTTTCCTTGCCGTTCATAGAGGTCGGTGTCCAAAAAGTTCAACAATGCTGAACGACTCCAATTGTTTTCTATTGTCTTTTGAACGAAAAACAAGCCTTTTTGGGCATTGCCTTTCACTTTGTCTAAAATGTATTTATGGTGAGTCCACGGAATTGAGAAAAGCATGTTCGCGTTGCCTTTCATTTTTGCCCCAGCTTGGGGTAAAAATTCTGAAATGCTTTCATCGTTGAAATTTACCTCGGCTTGGGGTAAATTTTCAAATACTTGATTATAAGTAATATAAAATCTTTTTATGTAATACAAATTTGTAACAGAAAAACCGTTCACTTCAGGAAGCGCATCTTTCAAGTCTTGGCTAAGCATTTTCATTACGCCTTCGCCCCATCGTTTTTCGATGTTCATATTTACCATATCACGCCCCAAATTCCAGTAAAACAGCAACACTTCCTGATTGAGTTTTACTGAAGTTTTTACTTGTGTGCTCTTGAATCGCTGCTTGATGTCTGTTACCCAAGCCGCATAATCATTATCTTTTACAATGAGTTGACTCATAATGATTTTTGAATATGTGAATTCGTGAATTTACTTTCCAAAACTAAAGATCATCCCCACTTGAATGGTGTTGCCAAGTTGTTGGTGCAGTTGCGCTGCCACGTTGATTTGCACGATGCTGATTTCGTAGCCCAGTCCGAAGCTCAAGATGCCTGGATTGGCTTGCAGTCCGGCGCGAAGGTAGAAATTCTTTAGGGCTTCATATTCCAGTCCGCCTCTGATGGTGAGGCCGTCGCACGTGGTGTTCCGCTCCAATTCGCATTGTCCGGTGAAGCCTTTCGTGAACAGGTATGAAGCGCCAAAGCGGAAGACGATGGGCAGCTTCTCGTGGTTGATGGTCTCCTTCAGCGTGATGTCGATGGGGTTGAAGATGTAGGTGCCAAGGGTGAGTTTTTCGCTGACTTGCGACTGTATGCCAAGTTCGAAGGTCACGGCACTGAGTTTGTCGTAGTTGTCGGTCGCTTTGATGGATAGGTAGTCGAGTTGCAAGCCGATTTGCAGGTATTGTCCGAAGGCTTTGGCGTAGGCTAGCCCGAATTTGTTCTCTGAGTATTTGCTGCTTCCAAATTGGTTGAAGCTCAGTCCCAAAGTACCGAAATGGTTGACGGGCAAGGCGAAAGCACCGCATTTGTAGGCAGTTTCGGGCAGCATCCACCAGTTTTCGTAGTAGAGACCCAGGCTGATGTGCTCCAATCCGGCTAGTCCTGCTGGGTTGTTCTGTATGCCCCAGAGTCCTTTCGAGGCCACCGAGCAGCCGCCCATGGCCGCGGCTCGACCACCTATCGGACTGATGACGTCGTGGGCAAAGACGCTACTGCCAAACGACAATACAATAAGAAGAAGGTATAGTCTTTTCATGAATCCAATGTGTTTGATTCCACAAAATTACAAAAAGAAAGGTAAAAGCCAACGGAATTTGAAAAAATGTGTAATTTTGCTCGAAATAATAATTCAAAGGCCTAACATGAGCGGAATGTCAATCATATTAATTATAGTAGCCATTTTGTTGGTGTTGATAGGCATAGTGGGCGCTGTCGTCCCGGGCATTGCCGGAACGCCTATCAGTTTCCTCGGCCTGCTGGCTTTGTCGTTTGTTGAAGGCATTGATTATTCCACTAAGTTTCTTGTGATTATGGGCGTTATCGGTGCCATTGTCTTTACGCTCGATTATGTCGTTCCCGTCTGGGGAACGAAGAAATTCGGCGGCAGCAAAGCGGGTGTGCGCGGCAGCACCATCGGCTTGATTTTAGGCCTTTTGATAACGCTGTTTTTCCCCGTCGGCTTCATAGTAGTGTTGGCGGGACCGTTTTTCGGAGCCTATATCGGCGAAAAGATCAACAAGACGCCTGACAAATTGGCTTGGCGCTCGGCCTTCGGCTCGTTCATCGGTTTCATGGCTGGCACCTTCGTCAAAATAGTCTATGGCTGCGTGTGCATCTTCTACGTTGTCAAGGATTTGGTAGGGTTGATTTAAACCATAATCATTTACATCTTGATGACTTTGCGTATTGCCTCACCTTCCTTCAGCCGTGCTCGGGCAATGTAGCATCCCGAAGAAAGGTTGCTGAGGTCAATTTGACTTTCCTCAGAATGAGCGACGCAGCGTCCATTGAGGTCGTATATTTCAAGGTATAGCAGGTGGTCGGCGTTCACCCTAATGATGTTGCTGGTGATGGTTGGATGGATTTCAATTTGGATGGCTGCTTCTTCCATACCTGCGCCTCCAAGGAAATGAGCCATGACTTCACAGTCGCGTTCCACAGTGATGCTCAAGATGGTGTCGTTCCCGGCCATGTTGCCGTTAACGGTCCAGTGACTGAAAACCTTCTCTGGCAAGGGATTGGCGATGGCAACAAGGTGGGCATTATTGTCGCAAACGGGTGTTTCCACAATAGCAACATTGCCAAGGGTAAGGTCGTTGCTGACGACGTTATAGCGGAAGACCATGCCCTCTTCGTAATCCGTGAAATGGTCGCCGAATCGGTTTATGTATTCCGAAACTGTTCCGCAGGGAACAGTGCAGTCGGCAGAATCTAGCCCCATACCGTAGTTGGCATAGGGTGGCGTTGTACTGCGGAAGGTTAGATGTGTGATGCCTGTGTCGTAGAAACATCTTTGGCCAAGTTCTAATACCGAGGACCCTATGATAGCTTCGGGACCTAGGTTTGAACAACCTTCGAAGGCGTAAAAGCCAACCTTTTGGACCTTGTCTGGAATGATGAGCGTGCCGGTAAGTCCTGCACAGTCGAAGAATGCTCTATCATCAATAGAAGTGAGGCTCTCAGGCAGAATCAGTTCGCCTTCCAGACTGATGCAACCATCAAAAGCATCGCTTTTGATGGTTTTTAGACCATTGGGAAGTTGCAAGTCGCTCAAACTAGTGCATCCGGCAAAGGCATCGCTTCCAATGACAGTTAAGGATTGTGGAAACTGTACATGTTCGATGTTTATGCATCCGGCAAAGGTTTCGTTAGGTATGCTGGTTGTGCCTTGTGGAATGACGATGTCGCCGGAGAGTCCAGTACAGCCCCTAAAGCACCCTGAGTTAAAACTGTAGAATGTATCGGGTAGGATGAGGTGGGTGAAACCGGAACAATAGGAAAAGGCATGGGCGCCTGTGTAGGTTATAGTCGACGGTAAGTTCAAGGTACCTGAAAGCCCCGAACAGTACTCAAAGGCCCTCGAATTGATTCGGGATATATTGCCGCGAAAAGAAAGGCTCTCTATACCGGAACAATGGCTAAAAGCATAGTCGGGAATAGTTTCTATTCCTTCGGGGATGACAAGTTCGCCCGTGAAGCCTGAACAGTAGGCAAAACAGAAATCGTCAAGGTAGGTGAGTGTGCTTGGAAGTCGCAATGGACCTTGAAACGACGGGCATCTGAAGAAGGCACGCTCGCCGATGCTTTCCAGCCCTTCGTTAAGGATGAGTTCGCCATCAAGGTACTCATTTTCGGAAAAGGCATATTTTTCTATTGTCCTAACGCTGGATGGCAGAACTACCGATCCGTGACAGAATGTACTATTGAAGGCTGAGCTTCTGATAGTGACGACGTGGTCGCCGATGGTGATGGTGCCATCGAAATAGCTGTGTGAGAAGGCCTGCTTGCCGATGAGGGTCACTGTGTTGGGGATGACGATGTCGCCATGGACATCGGAGCTAAGATAGCCGAGGGCATAGGGACCTATCTCGACAAGGGTGTAGGTTGTGCCTTCATGTTCTACAGTCGCGGAAAGCTCGATGGCTCCTTGGGGACTGGTGTAACCTTGATAAGGGGGATAGTGCTCGTCATTGGGTGCTACTAAGGCGATGGCGTGTTGGCTAGCATCGCGAATGGTATAGTAGAGTGTTTGGCCACTAGGACATGTAGCTGTAAAATCGTAGGCTAAAGCATGAAAGGTACAAATTGCCAATAACAAGACGAATAATAAGACTCTTTTCATTGTACAATGATTTTGTTGTTTGCAAATATATGAAAAAGGAATGGATGATGAATGAAGTAAAAGATTATTTTTGCAATTTATTTATGTATCATCATGACAAACGACGAACTGAAACAGAAAGCCACTCACATCCGCGAACTGATTCTGACTTCCTTGGCGGAGGCAGGTTCGGGTCATACGGGTGGTTCAATGGATTTGGTGGATATTTTCACGGTATTGTATTTCAATCACTTGTGTCACAATCCAGACAATCCAAAATGGGAAGGCCGCGACAAAGTGATTCTTTCCATCGGACATACGGCACCGGTCTTGTATGCCACTTTGGCGGCTGCGGGTTATTTCCCGGAAGCGGAAATGATGACCTTGCGCAAAATGGGAAGCCGTCTGCAAGGCCACCCGAGTTATGAGTTCCAACTGCCTGGTTTGGAGTCTTGTTCGGGTTCTTTAGGACAAGGTCTGGGCGTAGCTTTGGGCATGGCTCTGGCAGCCAAGATGGATGGCAATCCAAACCGCGTGTTCTGCATCATGGGCGATGGCGAGCAGCAGGAGGGAAGCGTGTGGGAGTCGGCGATGGCAGCGGCACATCAAAAGGTGGATAACCTTTGCGCCATCATCGACAGAAACCGCCTCCAGATTGACGGCGGAACGGAGCAAGTTATGGCCATCGACCCACTGAAAGACAAATGGTTGGCTTTCGGCTGGAACGCCATCGAAATTGATGGTCACGACTTTAGCCAAATCAAGATGGCTTTGGATATGGCCGACAAAATGCAAGGCAAACCGACGGTCATCATTGCCGATACCGTGATGGGCAAAGGTGTGAAATCCATCGAAGACAACAACAAGTGGCACGGTAAGGTGCCGACAAAAGAACAATTGGGAGAATTTATCGATGAACTATATTAATAAAGGTAACAAACCCACCAAAACGGGTTTTGGCGAAGGTGTTTTGGCGGCAGCTCAGGCCAATCCTAATGTCGTCGGACTTGGTGCTGACATCACCGCATCGGTTGGCATGAATCTTTTTGCAGAGGCGTTCCCCGAGCGTTTTTTCTCGATGGGCATCGCCGAACAGGATTGCGTGGCAACGGCTGCGGGTCTGGCCTTGAGTGGCAAGGTTCCGGTGTTCAGCACATACGGTGTTTTTGCAGCGCATCGTGCCAACGACCAAATCCGTATTTCGGTATGTTACAACAATGTGCATGTCGTCATTGGCGGTGCTCATGCTGGCGTGTCGGTGGGTCCCGATGGCGCAACGCATCAGGCTTTGGAAGACATCGCCACGATGCGCGTATTGCCCAACATGACCGTGATATCGCCTTGCGATGCCACGCAGACCAAAATTGCGGTGCAAAAAGCCATCAACGAACTCGATGGACCGGTTTATATCCGTTTTGGCCGTGAAGCCGTGCCGGATTTCACCGATGAGAATCAGGACTTTGAAATCGGTAAGGCTCAGGTGGTGCGCGAAGGCCGTCACATTACCATTGTTGCCACGGGCCACGAGGTGTGGGAAGCCTTGAAAGCCGCCGATATGCTGGAAACGATGGGTCTTTCCATTAGGGTTATCAATATGCATACTATCAAGCCTTTGGATGGCGATGTTCTGCTGAAGGCGGCAACTGAGACCCGAATGATTTTCACCGTCGAAGAACATCAGATTGCAGGTGGTCTGGGTAGTGCCGTGGCCGAGTTCTTGGCCGAGCATCACCCGATTCGTGTGGTGCGCATCGGCATGGACGACCATTTCGGCGAGTCGGGGCAGGCATCGGCTTTGTTCCACAAATATCACCTTGATGCGGCTGGTATCGTGAATCGTATGGCTTTGGAAGAAGCACGGTCCGATTTGAGTCTGTTCATTCCCCAGATGGACAAGCCTTTCCCGACTTATCCACGCAAACTCTACTCCTTTAAAGAGCTGTATGCTGGTTATGATTACCACGATGAAAGCACTTTCGAGACATGTTTCGATACGCGTGTATATAAGCATTACATCAGTTATGGCAAGCAACGAGGCAAGGATGTCCGTGAAACCTTGGCGCGTTCCTTGCACGACCATTTCATCACGCGTTGCATGTATCGTCTCTTGGATACGTATGACGAAAAGATGGTCATCGGCATCATGGGCGGCCATGCCAAACGCCGCGATGACCCAGGCTATCGTCAGATTGTGTTGCTGAGCAAGAAACTGACCGAAATGGGCCGTCTGATGGTGACTGGTGGTGGTCCGGGCGCGATGGAAGCCACGCATCTGGGCGCATGGATGGCGGGAAGGAGTGAGGCCGAAGTGGATGAAGCGATTGGAATGCTGAGCCCTTCGCCAACCTTCCGAGACGAGGGTTGGCTGCGCCGTTCGTTCGAGGTGATGGAACGCTTCCCGTTGCAGACCGAATATCGTAGCTTGGCCATCCCGACTTGGTATTATGGCCACGAGCCAACGGCTCCTTTTGCTACCGACATTGCCAAATATTTCGACAACAGCATCCGCGAAGATGGTGTCGTCACCGTTGCCAAGGGGGGTATCATCTATACGCCCGGCAGTGCCGGAACCATGCAGGAAATCTTCCAAGATGCCGCCCAAAACCACTATGAGAGTGTGGGTTACGCCAGCCCGATGATTTTCATGGGCAAGGATTACTTTACCAATCACATACCGGCTTATTCCATGCTCAAGGATTTTAGCGACCGTGGCATTTACAAGAACATGATTCTCACCATTTCCGATGATAACGACGAAATCATCGAAGCTTTGGTGAGATTTAAAGAACAAAATATATGAATTGGTTTACAAGTCTTTTTTGCGGTTCGGGCGTCGGGCCTACCGTGCTTTATCTATCATTTGCTATTTTCGCAGGCCTTCTTTTGGGCCGTATCAAAGTCAAGGGTGTTTCGTTAGGCATCACATGGGTGCTCTTTGTGGGTATCTTGGTGAGTGCCTTGGGTGTCGATTTGAACCACGACATGATTCATGTCATCAAGGAGTTTGGCTTGATTCTCTTCGTTACCGCTGTGGGTATCCAAGTAGGTCCAGGCTTCTTCAAATCGTTCAAGAAAGGTGGACTGAAACTCAATCTCCTGGCGGTTGCCATCGTTGCTTTGGGCGTGATAACTACTATTATTATCAGTAAGATAAGCGGTGAATCGCTGGCTGTGATGGCGGGTGTCTATACGGGTGCTATCACCAACACACCGGGTATGTCGGCTGCCCAACAGACCATCACCGAGTTGGGTTTGGGCACGGCTGATACCATTGCCAGCGGTTATGCTGTGGCTTATCCGTTGGGCGTTGTCGGACTTATCGTCACCTGCCTTTTGCTGCGTCCTATCTGCCGCATCAATCTGAAAGACGAACCGATATTGGAGGAAGGCGCTCCTGTTCAGACTGAAAAACAAGCTACTCCTACCTCGTTGCGTCATAAGGTGAACCTGATACCGATTTTCGTCATCATCGCATTGGGTGTCATCCTTGGCTCTATTCCCGTTCCTGTCGGCATGTCGGCTCCCGTCAAGTTGGGCTTGGCTGGCGGTCCTTTGGTGATAGCTTTGTTGGTGAGCTGGTTAGGTGTGAAGAAAAACTGGTTCGGCACTGATTTCACCGACAGTCATGGCATTTGGATGTTGCGTGAAGTAGGTATCGCCCTTTTCCTCGCCGCTGTGGGTTTGAGTGCAGGCGGCAGCTTCGTGCAGACTATTGCCGAAGGTGGTTACATGTGGGTGCTCTATGGCGTCATCATCACCATGGTGCCTGAACTTATCGTTGCCATCTTTGCCCGCCTTGTATTGCATGTGAATTACTACACCTTGATGGGCGTCATAGGCGGTGCCACCACCGACCCGCCGACTTTGGCTTTCGCCAATACGGTAGCTCCCGAAGGTTGCAAACTGCCTAACACGGGTTATGCCACTGTCTATCCTTTGACGATGTTCTTGCGCATCTTTAGCGCGCAACTGCTTGTCTTGCTGGCTGCTTAATTGAACTGAACCGCTTATTGGTGCATCGGCTTCAATAGGTCGTTCACGGTCTTCACTGGGTTGAAGGTCTCGATGGGCACTTCGACGAAGACGGTAATCCAGTCGGCCATGGCGCCGTTCCATAAGCCTGGCAACTCCAAGGCTTTCAGTTCCTTGCCGTCTTTCGACTTGCTTGAGACGAATCCCGTGCTCGGGTCAACGAAATCGGTGAGGTTGAAGGCTTCGCCCTTGTAGTTCCAGCAGCCGCACACCAAATCGACAGGGTTGAAGTGTGACGATGCCTTGAAGATGGCTTCTTGCTGCGTGTCGCTGTGGTTGATTTGCGACGACTCGATGATTTGGAGCGAAATTTCGTCGTCCAGATTGCTGATCCAGAATGGGCCACCTCCAGGTTCGCCTTCGTTTTTCACCATGCCGCAAACGCGCATCGGGCGATTAAGCTTGTTATAGAGGAAATCTACTTTCTCAATTTCATTGTAGTCCATCACGAAATCGGGGATGTCAATCATCAGCTTGTCTTTTGCGAAGGCGACGATTTCGTTGATTTCGGTGTCGTTGAGGCAACCGTCGTCGAGCATCTCTAAGTATTCGAAGGTCTTTTGCTGAAGCTGAATCAACATGCCTGCCAAAGCCTTTTTGTAAAGGATGGTGGCTTCTGACTTGGGTTCGGCAACGATATTGTCGATGTTCTTGATGAAGACGATTTCCTCTTCGAGGTCGTTGAGGTTTTCGATGAGGGCGCCATGTCCGCCAGGACGGAACAAGATGCTACCGTCGCTTTCGCGGAACAGGTCGCCGTTGGCGTCGATGGCGACGGTGTCGGTGGAAGGCTTCTGGCATGAATAGGTGATTTCATACTTGATGCCATACTCTTGCTCGTATTTGCCTTTCAGTTGATTTACAGTGTCTTTGAACATCTGCTCATGCTCGGGCGATACGGTGAAATGCAGCCATGCACAGTCGTCGCTATCAGTGGCATAGTGCGCTGCTTCCACGAGGTGCTCTTCCAAAGCAAGACGGTCGTAGCCATCGTAATGGTGGAATTTCAGCAAGGCCTTGGGCAACTTGCCGTAGGCTAAACCCGCTTCGGTGAGCAAGGTGTTCACGATTTCCACTTTGCGGTTGTTGCTCATCATCTCGTTGAGGTCGCAACCGAAGCGCTGCTTTACCTTTCCGTTGAGGTCGTCGTAAAAGGCAAAGTGCTGCAAACCATTGAAAAACTTGTCTGTGAAGTCGTTTTCTTGGCCATCTTCCATGAACGAGAAGAGGTTCTTGAACATACGTGAGGCAGCACCCGATGCAGGAACGAACTTTGTGAAGCGATAAAACTCCCGGTCTTCCTCAAACACCTTTACCAATCGAGAGATTTCATCTTCGTTGAGGCGAACAATGCCGTCATCGAGTAGGGCAGGACGCTTCAAATTGACGAAAGCAGTACCTCTTTTCAGTTGGGCAACTTGATTTTCAACTTGATTTTCAGTGATATTACGAGCCTTTAATTGAGCTAAGTCTTCTTTTTTGAGCATAATTTTCAATTTTTAAACGGCTCAAAGATAGTAAATTATGTAATGTGATGAATCTTTTTTTGAAAATATTTCTCAAAAGGTGTTGCTAGTATGTGAAAAAGCTGTATTTTTGCCGCCGAAATCAAGCCCAGGTGGTGAAATTGGTAGACACGCTACTTTGAGGGGGTAGTGCCGATTACGGCATGCAAGTTCGACTCTTGTCCTGGGCACCCATTCATAAGCCCCGATGGCGGAATTGGTAGACGCGTACGTTTCAGGTGCGTATATCGAGAGGTGTGCAGGTTCGACTCCTGTTCGGGGCACCAAGAAAAATAAATCCTAATTGATTGAAAATCAGTTAGGATTTTTCTTTTGTGTTTTACCCTTCCATTTATACCTACAGATATCGTATCTTTGTCGGCACAATAATCTCATAGTTGTGCCCGACACGAAATAGGGCTTCTGATATGAAGAGACTTGCAATCATCGCACTTTGCATCGCCACACTGATGGCTTGCTATAGACAAAATCCGACGGAAACTGAAAATACTGAGACAATGGAAACACAAAACACCAACGAATGGCACTCTGTCAGTCCTGACGAGTTCGCTACACGACCTTTTTACCTTTTTGATGAACAATGGATGGCTCTTGGCGTGAAGGATGGCGACAAGTCGAATGCCATGACGATTGCCTGGGGCACTATCGGAATGCTATGGAGCAAGCCGGTCGTCATCGTGTATGTGTCGAGCGACCGCTATTCGAAAGCCATGATGGACCATGCCGATGGCTTCACGGTGACGGCTTTTCCTGACGAGGAACGCTACCGCGAGGCACTGAGATTCCTCGGCACGAAGTCGGGACGCGATTATGACGACAAGATTGCTGCTGCTGGCTTGACCACAGAAATCACGGAAATGGGCAATGTGCGTATTGCCGAAGGCAATCTGTGCATCGAATGCGAGAAAATCTATGTCGACGAGTTCAAGGCGGAACTGGTGCCTGCCGATGTGAATGAAAATTTCTACCAGCGGATGGGACTTCACTCGTTCTACATTGGCGAGATAAAGAGTATTTGGGAGAAATAAGTTAGCTTTCAAACGCTTCTACGGCATATCGATAGCCGTCTAAGCCTAAACCGCAAATCACACCCCGGCAAGCATCGCTGAGTAAGGAGTGACGGCGGTATTCTTCACGGGCGTAGATGTTGCTGATATGCACCTCGATGACGGGCGTGGTGATGGCTGCGATGGCGTCGTGGATGGCTACACTCGTGTGGCTATAGCCTCCTGCGTTGAGTATGATGCCGTCATACGAAAAGCCAACTTCATGCAACTTGTTGATGATTTCGCCTTCCACATTGCTTTGATAGTAGTCAATCTGGACTTGCTGGAAGTCGGCTTTCAGTGATTCAAGATAGTCCTCGAAGCTTCGGCTGCCGTAAATTTCAGGCTCGCGTCGCCCCAAGAGGTTGAGGTTTGGCCCGTTGATGATGATAAGGTGCTTCATGGCGCTTACAGTTCTTCGTCTTTCAGTTGCGGGAAAGGCTTCTTGAAGACGCTTGGGAACGGAGTCTCGAATTCGAGTTCGGTGCCTTTCACGGGATGACGGAAGCAGAGCTTGTAGGCATGGAGTGCCAAACGCCCCAGACTATCATCGCCATTGCCGTATTTCTTGTCGCCGACTACGGGGTGGCCAAGGTCTTGCATGTGGACGCGTATCTGGTTCTTGCGGCCCGTCTGCAAGCGCAGTTCCACTAACGAATAGCGTTTCGTGCTGAAGAGCGTCTCGTAGTAGGTTTCGGCAAACTTGCCTCCGTTGTCGGTGGGCGAGGAGTAGGTGATGAATGCCTTGTTGTCCTTGAGCCACGACTCCACCTTGCCTTCCTTCTGTTCCATCTCGCCACTCACGACGGCCACATAGCGACGGTCGTAAACGGTGCCTTTCCAGTCTTCCTCGAACATGAGAGCCACCTTCTTGTCTTTGGCGAAGAGCATCAGTCCGGAGGTGTCGCGGTCGAGGCGATGGATGGTGTGGGCACGGCAGCGTTGCTGTGTGGCGATGAAATATTGGTTGAGGATGCTTTGGGCTGTATCTTGTTCCTTGGTCGGGCTGTTGGTGAGCAGACCTTCCTTCTTGTCGATGACGAGCAGGTATTTGTCTTCGTAAACGATTTTCAGCCATGGGCTATGGAACCGTTCCTTTGCGTTGGGTTTGCCTATCTCAACCACCATGCCAGGCTGGAGGGCGAAGTCGTATTGGGTGGTCTTTTCGCCGTCAACTGAGACGATACCGTTGGCCAGCATACGCTTCACTTTGTTGCGTGCTATACCGTCCATCTTCGCCATGAGGAATTCCATCAGAGGCGAGGCTTCGGTGACGTTGAATTTCAAAGGGTTGCTTTTCGAATGTGGCTTCTTGTCTTTGTTCATTTCCTGAAAATTGAACGTATTTTTATTCGATGTTGAGTGTTGTGGTGGCAGTGACGGTGGTTGGGATGGAAAGGCCTTGTTCGGAGATGGTAAGGCTCATGTTGGTCTTGATGGTGCTGGTCTTGGTGAGGCCGGTGGCATTGTCAATCACCATGGAACCCGAGTTGGTGCCACTTGCGATGTCCGACTTGATGACGCTCTCCACGTTGACTGTGGTTTCCTTCTTGGTGATCTTGGTCACGGTGTAGGTCGCTGTCATGACGATATCGGTGCCCGCGATGTTTTGGGTGTTGTCGGCGGTCCATTGTGAACCAACGCTGACAGCCTCTACGGGATAGGTAGCGCTGATGTTAGGAATGTTTTCGGATGGCATCTTCATGGTTTTGCTCAGTGGGTCGAAGACGACCTGCAGTTCCTTGTCGATGGCATCTTGGAAGGGTTTCATGGCTCCCGCAAGCATGGGGTTAGCGTCTTCGGGGTGTTCCGTGTCGTATGTCATGGTCATGCCCATGGCGCTTTGGGTCATCTTCATGGATTTCATCTTTGCTGTGCAGAAGATGCTGTCGGCGGTGACGTTGGTGGCGGTCATCTCTGTTTTCGACTCGATGGTTTGGCTGTTGGCTATGCTTTGGCCTTGCACGTTCATGGTCATGATTTGTGACGATTTCATGTTAATGGTCATGGTCTTGCCGACTTGTGGCTTGAGGCGCAGCAAAACGCTGTCGTTGGCCATGAATGAAACCATTGTCAATGCGACGATGGCAGATAAGATAATAGTGATGTGCTTTTTCATAGTTTATAGTATTGATTGTCTAATTATTACATGTCAAATGGAGTGCTGCCGTCAGCGTTGCCTGGCTGGTCAAATGGGTTGTAGCCGGAGAATGTATTGCCTCCGTTGTCGTAGCTTCCGAAGTCGTTGCTTTCGTTGTTCATCTTCGAGCCTACGACCATCGAATTGTTGAAGTCATTATTGGGCGTGATGGGGTCGTAGCCGTTGCTGAAGCTTTGGTCAAGGTCTTCGAAACGTGCGTATTGTCCAACGAATTTCAGTTCCACTTCGCCTAACTTACCGTTACGGTGCTTGGCGATGTCGATGATGGTATAGCCCTTAGGCTTGTCTTCGGCCTCGGCGCTGTCCTTGTAGTATTCCGGACGGTAGATGAACATGACCATGTCGGCGTCTTGCTCGATAGCGCCCGATTCGCGCAAGTCGGAAAGGATTGGCTTCTTCGATCCGGGACGCTGCTCGACGCTACGGCTGAGTTGCGATAGGGCAAGCACCGGAATCTGCAATTCCTTAGCCAAGCTCTTCAGCGAGCGTGAGATGGTGCTGATTTCCTGTTCGCGGTTGCCTCGGTTCTCGCCTTTGGTGGTCATCAGTTGCAGATAGTCGATGAAAACCATCTGAATGCCATATTGTTGGTGCAGACGGCGGCACTTGGCGCGAAGCTCGAAGATGGAGAGCTGTGGCGTGTCGTCGATGTAGATAGGTGCTTCGATAAGCGGAGTGACGAGGGTGTTGAGTTGGGTCCATTCGTGTTCGGCGAGGTCGCCCGAACGGAGCTTGTCGGCGGTCAGCGAGGTCTCGGTCGAAATCAGACGAGTGACTAGCTGGACTGACGACATTTCCAACGAGAAGAAGGCGATGGGACGATGGAATTGCACAGCGGCATTGCGGGCGAGGTTGAGTGCGAAAGCGGTCTTACCCATACTTGGACGTGCTGCCAAGATGATGAGGTCCGACTTCTGCCAGCCTTGGGTGATTTGGTCCAAGGCGGTGTAACCCGATGGCACGCCACGGAGTTTCTGGTCGGCATCTTTGGCGTCTTGGATTTCCTTGATGGCCTTGCTCACCAAGTCTTGCATGGTGTCGTAGCTGCGACGCAGGTTGTTCTCGCTAATCTGGAAAAGGTTGTTCTCGGCTTTGTCCAAGAGGTCGAACACGTCGGTGGTGTCTTCGAAAGCTTCGTGAATCATCTGCGAGGAAATCTCAATCAGCTGACGCTGAATGTGTTTCTGCATGATGATACGGGCATGGTATTCGATGTTGGCCGACGAAACAACGCGGTTGGTGAGTTTCGAGATGTAGTAGGCACCGCCCACCATCTCGAGTTCGCCAGTGAAGCGCAATTCGTTGGTGACGGTGAGGATATCGATAGGTTCCGACTTGCCAAACAGCGACTTGATGGCAGCGAAAATCTTCTGGTGCTTGTCGAGGTAGAAGGCATCGGGCGTGAGAATGTCGATGACTTGGTTGACGGCATCTTTTTCGAGCATCAAGGCACCAAGCACCACTTCTTCCAGGTCGGTGGCTTGTGGTGGTATGCGGCCTTGACTGGCAAGAATCGGGTCGGCGCTTATCTGTGTGCGTCTGCTGGCATCGCCAAACGGACGGCGTGTTATATCATTAGGTGTTGGCATTGTTGTTCGTCTTGTTTTGAGGATGCAAAAGTACGAATTTATGGCAAGGCTGTGGGAACTCTCACGGGCAAGTTATCAACTATTTGAAGAATTTGTTATAAATAAATGCAACTTCTTCATTTTCATCAATTAAGTCGTCTTTTGCCTGTTGATAACCCAAGAGGTCGTTGCTGAGTGCTTCGACGATGATTCGGCTGTGCTCGAATAGTTTAGGCTCTCCCGTGATGGCTTCGGAAAGGTGTTGCAAGGTGAATCCCGACTTGATTTTTGCATGGAAGAAGCTGGCTTGCTGCAGCACGTCGAAGAGGTTGAAAATCTTGTGTCCTATCTCGCGGTTCTGGATGATTTCGTGGCGGAGTAGGGTAGTGGTGAGATTTTGCGGTGTGAAGCATACGATGAGTTCGTAGTGTGCTAGCTTCTCGATGAGCAGGCTGATGGCTTCGCGCCAACGGCTGTGGTCGTCGAAACAGTCCCAGAGTGTGACGCCATCGGGCTCGTTGTCGCCTTTCAGGGCGAAGGCCAGAATCATTTCCTCGTAGGGTTTGGTGCCGTCCATCTCGGGGACAGCGGGGCGATTGAGCAAGAGGTTGAGGAAAGCTATCGTCTTTGGCTTGGGTTGTGGCGCCAAGGCAAAGAGGCTCTTGTAGTCGATATAGAACGAGTTGGTCTCGAGGGCTTCAATCTGGTGGGCTTCAAGGCTTTGTGGGTCGATTTGGGCCAGAAGCTTCTCGTTTGAGTTGATGCCGTTGAAATAGCATTCGAAGAGTCTCTCGTCGTCGATGGCATTGGTGAAGAGGAAACTGTTTTTTGGAATGAGTTTCCAGCAATGTCCCAAGAAGTCGCAGGTGTAGGGGTTGTGGCATTGTGTGCCGATGTTGATGAGTGGGGCATGCTCTTGGCCTACCACACCTTTCAGCCGTTCAACGTTCTGTGCCACGAACGATTCGCGTTCCTTTACGTAATCCATCACCGATTCCATCTTGAATAGTTGCTTCACGTCGATGGGTCCGTCCTTGGTGTAGTCGCCGTTGAGATACATGAGGCGAAAGTCGCTGAGGGGCACTTGGCTGCCATGCAGCACGTAGTATTGCAAGGCGGCATCATTATAATAGGTGTCGCTGAGGCGCATCGAGCTTTTCACTTCCACGGCCAGCCAGCGGTCGCCGTCGCGGACGAGCATGTCGAGCATGATGAGCGTGTCGTTGTATTGGAACACGGCTTCATACATCACATTGACTTCGGGATTGCTGAGGTTGGCCATGGTCTCCTGCACGCGTCGCGGGAACTGCGTTGGCGAGTTGGGCGTCATGTCGATGCCGCCAGGGAAATACTCGTGTGCCAAGATGCCGACGTCGGTGCCGCGCTGGAACTTGGCGCGTTGCTCGATGCTGAGCTTGTCGCGAAGGTATGGATGCTTCTTGGTCATGTACAGCGCCTTAGGGCACTGCAGACCTTTGATGTAGGTTGATTTCGAAAGGATGTGCATTAGTTGGTGTAATCGATGCAGTCGTCAGAAATTAGGGGTTGGTAGTTGTAGCGACGCATCAGTTGTACGATGGCGACGACGTCTTTCTGGCAATAGGTCTTGATGCGCTCAAGGTCGTTTTCTTCCCAATAAACCTGTCCGACTTGGCTGCCGTTGATGTCGTCTTTCGGTGTGGGTATGTCGAACACGGCGCAGAGCAGGTCGAGCGAGGTGTAGTTCTTGTAGTCGCCGAACTTCCAAAATTCCATGGTGTCGATGAAGTTGGTCTCCCAAGGCTTGCGTCCGGCCACTTGCAGGATTTTCGGAACCTCGATTTGGTTGATCATCATGCGGCGGGCGATGTAAGGGAAGTCGAACTCCTTGCCGTTGTGGGCGCAGAGCATGAACTCGGGGTTGAAGTAGAACTGGTTGAGCATGTTGGCGAAGTCGATGAGCAAGGTCTTTTCGTCGTGCCCGTAGAACGATTTCAGCCTGAGTCGGTTGCCGTTGATGAAGCCTACTGAGATGCAGATGATTTTGCCAAATTCGGCATAGATGGCGGCACGTTCGTAGAGGTCTTTGGGGGAAGTCTCTTCGCCAGGTTTCAGCAGGTAGTTGGCTTTCTTGTCCCACAAATGCTGCATGCGTTCGCTGAGGTCGTCGTAACTCTTTTCGTGCGAGACGGTCTCGATGTCTAAAAACAAGATTTTGGAAAAGTCGATATTCATGATGTAAGGGTTTGGGTTAATCTCCGCAAAGGTAGATAAAAATCGTTTGATAGATATGATGGAGCGTAAAAATGTTGTAGAATCTGCCGTTTTGTTGAAAAATGGCGAATGTCCATTGCCGTTTGGAATAATAGTTGTATGTTTGCAACTGCAATTTTGCAGAACAATTTATCATTAACTAAAACTTAAAACAATGAAAAAAGTATTTTTGACTCTTGCTGTGGTTTTCATGGCTATGGCTGCCAATGCCCAAGTTTGGATGGGTGGTTCGTTTGGTTTTAACAGCGCTAAGGCTGACAAGGATGCAAATCCAATTTACAATTATTCAATCGCTCCTGAAGTCGGTTTCTCAATCGCTCCAAAGTTTGATTTGGCTGTTGGCCTGAAATATGCTGGCCAAAGCGCTAAAGGCGAGGTCGTGGGCGTTACTGTAAAGGAAAATAAATCTGCCATTTCTGTCCAACCTTATCTCCGTTACAAGGCTATCAACTGTGGTAAAGTCGGTTTCTTCATCGATGGTGGTTTCGAATATGGTTACGCTGTCGAAAAGGGTACAATAGGTACAGTTTCTGAAGAAATGAGCTCATCCTATTTCATGGTTGGCCTGAAGCCAGGTGTCAGCTTCGCTGCTTCCGACAACATCACCTTTGCTGCACGCATCGGTTCGTTGGGCTACTACAGCCAAAAGGACGGCGAAAAGCGTTGGGGCGTCAATGTTGACAACTCAGCCTTCACCCTCGGTTTGTGGTGGACTTTCTAATATAGAATCGTCATCAGAAAATGAAAATAGCCGCCTTCGAGTGGCTATTTTTTTTGCGGGCACTGAGCGGAGCCGAAGTGCTTTTGCTTTATCTTATCTGCCTGAAATCAATATAGTTGCCGCTGCTTTCCTTTGCCTCAATCTTCATGTCTGTTACAATGGAATAAGGCGTCCCTTCGCCGCAAAGAATGCTGAAACGGTTCAAGTCCTTCTCTTCGCCTTCAGCGACGATATGGACGCTGTCGTCGGCATGGTCGTTCTCGACGTAACCCACAATGTTGCATTCCACCGCATAGCGATGTACATAGCGACGGAAACCCACGTTGAACACGCGGCCATAAATCCTTATCTCGTAGGCTCGGGTCATAGGGCGAATTTCAGTCCAGGCACTTGGGTGAGGGCTTGGTAAGTCTGGTCGAGTTGCTCCTTGCTCTCGATGTCGATGTTGTAGGCATAACTGAGGTAATTGCCTTTGGTGCTGGCTCTTACGTTGACGAAATTGTGCACCACCTTGCATTCGGAGAGGATGCGGCTGATGGCTTGCTTGGTGTCGTCTTGAGGATAGCTTGCCGCGACGACCAGCTTGATGTCGAAGTTCTGTGGGTATTCTATTTTCGCTTCTTTTGTCATTGCGCTTATTTTTCTGCAAAGATAGTCAAAATTTCTCTAATGGGCGGAATATGGCTTTTCGGGCCATGAGGGTCATCGTCAGGCCTCGGGCTATCATGAAGAGCAGGAAGGCAATCCAAAGGCCATGGTTGCCGAACTGGGGCATGAGGATGAGGGTGGCAGGAAGGAACACCAGCAGCGAAGCGATAAGCATCGTGTTGCGTATCGACGAGGCTGCCGTGGCACCGATGTAGATGCCGTCCCACAGGAAGGCGGCAAAGGTGATGACGGGGATGAGAATCATGTAGAGGTGATAGGGTTGGGCTTGCAACGCCACTTCGGGCTGGTCGGAGATGAGGTGGATGAAAGTGTCGGGGAAGGCCCAATAGAGCAAGGTGAAGGGTAGGCTGAGGCTGACGCCCCAGACGAGCAGATACTTCACGGTCTTCTTTAGGTTGCCAAGGTCGCGGGCACCGGTGAAACGACCCACCAAGGCCTCGCCGGCGTAGGCAAAGCCGTCGGTGAAGTAGGAGAAGATGTAGAAGAACTGCATCAGTATCATGTTGACGGCGAGGATGTCGTCGCCCAACTTGGCGGATTGGTTGGTGAAGAAGGCGATGCTGAGCACGAGCAGGATGCTGCGGATCATGAAGTCGGTGTTCACCTTGAAGAAACGCTTCAGCTTGTCGCGTTGCAGCAACACTTCTTTCCTAATGGGAATCAGATACTTGCGGTATTTCGTGAAGAGGAAGATGAGGGCGGTGAGCAGACCGCAGTATTGTGCCAACACGGTGCCTAAGGCCACGCCTTGCACGCCCATGCCCATGCCGTTGACGAAGAGGATGCTGAGCACGATGTTCACCACGTTGATGAGGATGGCGATGGTCATCGGGATGGTGGTGTTCTGCAAGCCGATATACCAGCCGTTGAAGGCATAGAGGCAAAGCACGGCGGGAGCGGCCCAGATGCGCACACGGAAATACTGTGCGGTGTGGCGCAGCACCTCGTCGCTGCCGTTGAGCAGCTTCATGCTGACCCATTCGATGGGACTTTGCAACGAGAGCACCAGGATGGTGGCTATCAGCGCAATGCAGATGCTCCGATAGAAGGAATAGGAGATTTCTTTCTCGTCGTTGGCGCCGTAGGCTTGTGCGGTGAAGCCCGTGGTGCCGGCACGCATGAAGCTGAAGACGGAATACATGACGCTGAAAATCGTGCCGCCCAGACCGATGGCGCCGATGTAGGCAACGGAGTCTTGGTGCCCCATCAGGATCATGTCAACCAAACCGAGCAAAGGGACGGTGATGTTGCTGATGATGTTGGGTATGGCTAATCGTATGATGGAATGGTTAAGTGACTTGTCCATGACATTTTTTCCTTTCTGGCGGCAAAGATAGGCATTCTTGATGGTCACTATACTGACATTTAATTTTTTTACTAGATTTGCACAATTTTTGATGCGTGTTTCCGTAATCATCAAACAAAAGAAACTTAGTTATGAAGACCTGGTATTCCTCCTTTCTGACATTCCTGAAAGGCATGATCATGGGCATCGTGAACGTGTTCCCCATTTCGAGTGGTACGATTTCGTTGGTGCTGGGTGTTTACGAACGTTTCTTGAAGAGCATCAAGTCGCTGAACCGCAAGAACATGAAGCTTCTTTTCGGAGGCGATTTCCATGGTTTCGCCCGTCAGACTGACTTCCGCTTTTTCTCCTTCATCATGTTGGGCATTTTTGTGGGCATGATGCTCACTTCGGTCTTCCTGAAACATGCCTTGAAGTCGTTCGAAGTGCAGTCGTGGTCGTTCTTCTTTGGCTTGATTGTGGCTTCGGTGATTTATGTGCTGCGAGGCATCGGTAGTTTCAAGAAGAAAGGCTGGGCGCTGCTGGTGTTGGGCTTTGCAATGTCGTTTTGGCTTTCCGTCAAGTCGAATCCTATCTCCAACGATGGTTTCCTGTATCTAGTCTTGTGCGGCATTGTCGGCTCGATGGGCATGGTGGTGCCAGGCATCTCGGGGTCGCATCTGATGCTGCTCATGGGCAACTACGAGCTTATCGTGACGGAGGCCATCCCCAACCTGACGCATGCTGCAACATTCTGGATGGGGCTGAAGGTGCTGTTCCCATTTGCCTTGGGTGCGGTCGTCAGCATCGTGTTCTTCTCGCACTTGCTGACTTGGCTGATGCGCGACTATCGCGATTTCACCCTGATGGTGCTTTCGGGCTTCATGCTGGGCAGCTTGCCCGTGGTGTATCCGTGGAAGGAACCGTCGCTGCTGGGTACGGAGTATGTCTTCCATCTTCCGCCGACGGTAGGGCAACTGCTCGTGGCCTTGGCAATGGCGGTTTTGGGTGGCTTGACGGTCTATCTCATCGAGGTGTTGGCCCGCCGTAATCGCCGCTAACGCTGCCGTTTGGCTTTCTGGTTTTCCCCATCTTTCGTTCCAATATGAGATGGTCCTTTCCTTTGTTTGGTTGTAAAATACACTTTTTCAAGCGAATAATTCAAAAGTTTCACATTTTTTCAAGGGAATAATTTGGAATTTTCACACTTTTTCAAGCGAATAATTTTGGATTCTCACACTTTTTCAAGCGAATAATTCAAAAATTTCACACTTTTTCAAGGGAATAAATGCAAATTGTCCTTTTAATGACCAAAACATCCAAAACCTTTCTCTATCCGCCTCTGAATCTCGCAGCGAGATTCGAAAACAAGCGACATGGGCAATGCCAAGGCAGTGTCTTATGCACCCCGTCCGGTAGTCTTTTGAAGCTTTTCTCCGTTGCGCAGCGAAGCGGAGTGGGAGCGGAGCGGCAGGAGACTGGATGCGGAGATAGCGTTGGTATAGCCCGGGTATAGCCTTGTATTCAGCATGGCGATTTTGTCATTTTGTCATTTGTCAAAAAATCACAATAAGCGATTTCGATGTCCCAATCTCTTTTCGCCTGCTTATAATACCTAATTAATAATATATTATTAATTATTTTATTAATAGGTGACAAATGACGAGGAGGTTGAATTTGCTTATTGTGACAAAATGACAAATGATTTTTTGACAAAATGAATTTTATCATATTATTGATAATGTGTTTGTTACACAAAAGCAAGCATTATAATTTGTCATAAAAAGGTCGTAAAAACCAATTTCCTTTGTTTTGCCAACTTAACGTATCTAATCGAGATGTGCCCGCCGATTTGCAAGACTTTGGCAGTTAATATGGGTCGAAAAGTATAAAATCCCCAAAACTTTTCGGGAGCATGTGCAAAGGTGCCGGAAATTTGCTATATTTGCAGCCAAATAATAACCACATGTAAAAATCATAAGTCACTTATCTCTTGAACATGGCTGAAAGATACCTTTATTCTGAATCTATTTCCCAATTTCTCCAAGAAGGCCCTGAAATGATTTGGGGTGAAATTTCGCGCAATAGTAAATTTTCAGATGACATTGAACAAAAAGACACATGGATGCATGAAATTCAATCTTTGCAATTGTCATTGGTGGGCTTAGATGGTGAGATCTTGTTTGAATATACAATACCTCGACTAGGTAAGAGAATTGACGTCGTCCTTCTGGTGGCTGGTGTGGTTTTTGTCTTGGAATATAAGGTAGGAGCTAATTCTTTTCATCGTATGGATATTGAGCAAGTGTGGGACTATGCACTTGACCTGAAGAATTTTCATTGGTTAAGCCGCGATTTGTTCATCGCTCCCATACTAATTGCAACAAAAGCAAATCATGTGTCAAAGGAATTGCGTTTTTCAGTGTATAATGATAAAGTCTTTGAACCGATTTGTACTAATGATACTTCGCTTCGCGAATTGGTTGATATAATAGCTGAAGAATATGGTCAAGGGCAAACTCCTGAAAATTGGAAGAATAGCAGATATGAACCCACACCTACCATAATTCAGGCTGCTACTGTGTTGTATAAAAGGAAAAATCTGAAGAATAAATCTATCGAGGATATAACCCGGACTTCGGCTTCTGGTCAAAGTTTGAAGAAAACTACAGAAACAGTTCTTGACGTAATCAATTATTCTAGGGAAAACAATCAGAAAAGTATTGTCTTTGTTACAGGTGTTCCTGGCGCAGGAAAAACTCTTGTTGGTCTTAATGTTGCTATCCAGCTCTTCCAAGACAGTGAGAATGTGAGCGAGAATGAAAGGAGCTTGGCTGTATATCTTAGTGGGAATGGTCCTCTGGTGAAGGTGCTGCGTGAAGCACTTGTGCGTGATTCAGTGGAACAACAAAGGCTACTCAATCCAGGAACTAGATACACTAAGACGGAAGCGCACAAAGCTGTGGATAGTTTTATAATGGATGTATATCAGCATAGAAATTATGTGCTTAATATGGTGAAACGGCCGATAGCGAAAGGTATGCCATTGGAAGTCGATAAAAAGAAGTCGGATGATAATGGACATACATGGCTGCACGAGCATGTTGACATTTTTGACGAGGCTCAGCGAAGCTGGACATACGAGCAACTATCTGGATGGCTGTCACGTAAAAAAGGTATTGCAAATTTCCCTATGTCGGAACCGGAATTTCTGACCTGGGGACTTGACAAGAAAAAAGACTGGGCAACCATCGTTTGCCTTGTGGGAGGTGGCCAAGAGATTAATACGGGTGAAGCTGGTATTTCTACCTGGATAAAGGCTATCAAGGACACTTTCGATAATTGGCATGTATATTATCCTAATAATCTGAAGGAAAGAGAATATGCAGACGGTAAGGTCGAACAATATCTAGAAGATTTTCCTGCAGAGAGGAAGCATCCACTTGCAGATTTGCATTTAAAAGTCAGCATGCGTTCGTTTAGGGCTGAAAACCTCAGTAAGTTTGTCAAGGAACTACTTGATGCTAATGAAGAAGCGGCTCGGGAACAACTTGATAAATTGGCATCGATGTATCCGATAGTATTGACTCGAGATATTGACAAAGCTAAAGTATGGCTTCGCAAGCATGCGAGAGGAACTGAAAGATACGGTCTTTTAGTATCGTCGCAAGCTTATCGGCTGCGCCCATTGGCAATAGACGTGCGTTGTAAAGCTGACACGGTACATTGGTTCTTAGATGATGTCACAGACATACGTTCATCAATGTTTCTTGAAGATGTGGCTACAGAGTTTGATGTTCAAGGTTTGGAACTCGATTGGGCTGGTGTGGTTTGGGATGGCGATATGGTATTTGATCCAGAACACAAAGTTTTGAAACCTGCAGATAGGAAGAAGAAGGAACTTACGCAGGATTCGTGGACTCATCGATCATTTACAGGGGGCGTTTGGCAAAACATTGCATCAGATATGCGAAGAATGTATCAAATAAATGCATATAGGGTGTTGCTTACCCGAGCCCGTCAAGGCATGGTGATTTGTGTTCCGGAAGGAAATAACTTACGTAACATTGATGGTTCCCCGCAAGATCCGACCCGACTTCCTGAATTTTATGATGGGACGTATGAGTATTTGAAGGAACTGGGGATTAAGGAAATATAGGCGTTTTTCTAAGATTCTATTAAGTAATTGTACTTAATTTATGAAGGCATACCTGACATACGCTATCAATCAAAATGGCGATTTAGTTCACGTTGATAGCGTAGCTAATGGTAATGATTGTGGTTGTTACTGCCCACATTGTAAAAGTGGACTTTGCGCGAAAAATGGTGGCACTGGCGAAAAAATGGTTCATCATTTTGCCCATTTAAGTGGCTCAGATTGTGCTGGCGCAATTGAATCTGCATTGCATAAGATGGCTAAAAATGTACTGAAAGAATCGCTGTGCTTGCAACTGCCAAATAGACTGAATGGAATCCGTGGAGAACAATTGAGATTTGATAGAGTAGAAGTCGAATTTTATGACAAAGAAACGTGTCTTCGCCCTGATTGCATTGGATACTATGGCGATAGATCTCTATGGATTGAGTTTAAACGTACACATGCAGTTGATGTTAAGAAGAAAGGAAAGATAATTTCAGCCAAGATAGATTGCGTTGAGCTGGACCTTAATGGCTGTGAACTTGACCCAAATGCTGTTCGAAAATTTATTGTTGAAGAAACTGAACGCAGAATTTGGATTAGAGATAATAATGTTCAGATTAGAGAAGCAGGTTGTGGTAGCCGCTATGTTGCATGTCGTTATGAATACGATGAATTGAGGCCTGTGAAACGTACATTTGCAAAAGATGAAAATGGCGTACTTGTCAACTTATTGGATGACGAGGTCGACTTGAATGTTCACACCTATTTTTGTCTTGCTTGCGGTAGAGAATTGTCAATTGATGTTAATGAAACAGGAGAGTATAGTTTTGCCCATTTGGATGAATTTGTCTTTTGTGAAGACGACCTTTACCTACGTGAAGCTGCAAAGAATATCATTGCGCAAAAGTTTAGGACATCGAAAGAGTTTAACATACTTGTTCCTCAGAATGTGAATTGCGCAGAAAAAGAGGTTTGCGTTTTTTTTAATCCAAATGAATGTTTGATGGAAAGGAGATTCTCATACAATCTAAAAGCACACGGCTATAATGAGTGTCTTCAGGATTTCAAACTGCCAGGGAGGAAGTCTAAATGTGATTTGGTATTCCAACGTAATGATGGCTATAATGATGCTATTGCTATAAGCATAAAAGCAGGGTCTTGTCACGTAGATGTCGATGACGAGAAGTTAAAGATTATTGAGATAGAAGTGCTTGGTCATTTTTCTCTTTGGACCTTGCTTAACAAATCGATAGGAGAGACTTCAACTTCATTTATCAATTTCAAGCGTGACAATGGTAAGACAGTATCGCGATCGGAAATAGAAAGAGGTGTTTTAAAGTTTTCATTATTCCGAAGTGGAAAGTATTATTTAGAAACAGTTTCGTGTTCTCTGGTTAATATGAGAAAAAACGCTTCGGTTATGGAACTTTTGTTTACTGAACAAATTGAAAATTGGCAAGAACAAGATGCAAAATGGTATTCTTTATTAAAATGCTACGAACAGAAACGAAAAGCTTGTTATTGTGAGATTTGCTTTTTTTTCGATAAGCCAATTAGATTTTACGGAGTATCTGAAGCTATTTGCAAACGTTATAAAACAAAAGGAACCCCCCATTATCCTCTTCGAGAAATGCCCGTTAATTGTCCATATTTTAAAGTTGATAAAAGTTTGGAAGAAATGATCAAATCTAGGTATGGTAGGATTAAGGTGATACAAAGGTGATTTTATACAATATTTAAATCATGTCGTTAATTTTTGTTATTCTGATAATTACGGGTGTTGTCGCATTGTGGTATCTTCGTTCGCCCAAATTCAAAGGCAAGATGGGAGAGAAGCGTGTGCACGACGTCTTGGCCGAGCTTCCAGAGGATTATCATGCTTATGACGACGTGGTGCTGAAGACCAGCTGGGGCACCACTCAGATTGACCATGTGGTGGTGTCGCGTTATGGCGTCTTCGTCATTGAAACCAAGAACTACCGAGGCGACATCTATGGCAGCGACGACAAGGAGGACTGGAAACAAATCATCGTCACTCCGGTTAGGTATGAAAAAAAGTTCTGGAAGGAATATACATACGTCACAAAAAACAAAATGTATAATCCCATAAAGCAATGCTTCACCCATATTACCGCCATTGAGAAACTGATGAATTGGCCGCAGATGCCCGCCATACCTGTCGTAGTGTTCGCCGGCAATGCCAATCTTTCAAATGTTTGGACGAAATATCACGTCATACACCTTGAAAGTCTGAAGAATGTCATCATGGATTACACAGAGGCGCTGATGACTGATGGCGATGTGCTCCGGGTGTGTGATGCCTTGGAACATAACAATGTCAGAGATTCAGTTGACGATAAGACCCATGTGCGTAACGTGCAGCAAGCCATCTACCAGAAAAACCAGAAAATCAATAACGGCATCTGCCCCAGGTGTGGTGGCAGTCTGGTGCTACGGAATAGCAAGTATGGAACATTTTACGGGTGTTCCAACTACCCGAAATGCCGTTTTACTTGCGAACAATAAACACATCATCAATCATTACAGCTAAACTTCCACCCATGTCCCTTCCCGAAGCCATAGTGTATTGCCTCATCACCTCGAACCGCGGCATGCGGACCGAGCAGCTCGCCGAGATGATCAACTTTGATTTTTCGACTGTTCATTTTGGGCATTTTTCTGGAGGGGCAACTGCTGATAAAGATAATTGACTATCTTTGCGCCAATAAACGATATGTCAACATCAAACAATATATTACCAAACCAGACATCCGGCACGGCCATCATCGGGCAAGTCAGCGCTCGGCTTTACGAGGGTGTTGTGGAAATCATTGACAAGGCACGGACATCGGTCGTTGCATACGTCAATGCCCAAACGAGCCTTACATTTTGGAATGTAGGCAACTTTATCATCAACGATATGGAGTATCAGGCGTATTCCGCTTATGGTCAAAAGATTCTTGCGACGCTGTCGCAAAGATTAATGGCTCGCTATGGAAAGGGATACACTTATTCTGCCCTTACCAGGATGATGAATGTAGCGCGCATCTACAACGATAAAGAAATGTTTGCGACAATGTCGCAAACATTGACATGGAGCCATTTCGTTGAACTGATAACCATAAAAGACGACACGAAACGCCTGTTCTATCAGCAGATGGGCATAGCGGAGCACTGGAGCGTAAACCAACTGCGGAGCAAGCAGGATGAGATGACATACGAGCGTTCACTCATCGCTGCCAAACCTGATGATGAAATTGTCAGCGTGCTGGAAAAAATCACTCCTCAACACGTCGAAACAGATGTGGTGCTAAAGAGTTCTTATATTCTTGACTTTCTCGGATTGAGTGGCTTTTATTCGGAAAATGAATTGGAGGATGCAATAGTCAAGCAGTTGGAAAATTTCATACTGGAACTTGGACAAGGATTTGCTTTTCTTGAAAGGCAAAAGCGTTTCTCCATTGATGGAACGGACTATTACCTCGATTTGCTTTTCTACCATCGCAAATTGAAATGTCTTGTCGCTATAGATTTGAAGTTAGGGAAGTTCAAGCCTCAATACAAAGGACAAATGGAATTGTACCTGAAGTATTTGCAGAAATATGATATGCAGGAAGGTGAAAACCCACCAATCGGTTTGCTGCTATGCAGTGAAGGCAATACGGAGCACGTTGAGCTGATGATGTTGAACGAAGAACACATCAAAGTGGCTCAATATCTTACATGTTTGCCGGATAAGCAGTGGTTTATTGACAAGCTGAATCGCTCGATTTTGATAGCAAAGGAAAACAATGTTTCAACAGGCGACTAGCCATGTCCCTTCCCGAAGCCATAGTGTATTGCCTCATCACCTCGAACCGCGGCATGCGGACCGAGCAACTCGCCGAGATGATCAACGCGAAGCGGCTGCATGTGCGCAAGGACGGACAGCCCGTCACGGGCAAACAGGTCTATGCCGTATGCATGCACTATCCCGACATGTTCTGCAAGTCGGAAGGCCTCATCAGACTGATGGTGTGAGGGCTGGTGATGGGGTTATGGGTGATGGGTTATGGGTGAATGGTGAATGGTGATGGGTGATGTCCGGCTTGCAACCTTGCAACCCAGTGCAACCAAAAGAAAAAAGATGCATATTTGCATCGTGTAACGATAAAAAGCATCAGCCATGAATGAAAGAAGAGAACAGAGAAAGAGCGAACGCAGACACAGAAGGTTGGAGAGGAGAATACAGAAGAGACGCAAGCAGCTATGGGACTCGAAATCTAGGTTTAAAGACCCTCTGGACGAAATACTCCCCGATAACCTCAAGCCTTATAAACGTTTGATATGGTGGCATATCTTGACTAGGCATTGAGCTTTGAAAGTGCTTCTGCCTGCCGGACGCAAGAATGAAGGAAACAAATCTCAAACAAATCTGGAACAAATCCTATTGCCAATCCCATATTGGCTTTTTGTTTTCGATTCCCCTAATCGGTGTCATCGGATGTCGCATCTCCGATGCTTGGCTTCAATGCTTAGGTTGCAGAGGAAAACCTTAGAGAGAAGGCAATTGAAGGAAAGAAGGAAAAGGGAAAGGGAAAAAGAGGCAAATAAAGAAGAGGGAATGGCGAAACTTGTCCGGGCAGGGCGCGAGGGGAATGGGGAAAAATCGGAGCAGCGCCCGCCTGAAGGGCTGACTATAGGCTTGATTTTCATGTATCTGCGTTTATGACATGATGCTTGAAAATCAAGTCTATAGGCAGACAGTGCGGAGGCCATTATTTTTCCCCTTGAACTTTTGGTTACTTTTCTTTCAAGAGAAAAGGAACGATGAAGAGAAGTGAAGATCTGGATGGCATCGCTGTTCCTCCTCGCCATGACGCGAAGCGGGAGTGGGGCCTGCCTATAGCGAAGGCCGGTTGTGTAAAAAAATGAAACGCCAAGGGCGCTATCACACCGAAAAAAACTATTTTTGCATCCTTTTCATTATCTGCAAAACTTGTCATTGGCGAGGCTTGATGACCTGTATGCTTGATTTAATTGATTGACATACAAAAGAATATCCTATTTATGAAGAAATACATTATTCTAATCGCGGCTTTGCTGACAGCGTTTCTCGCCGAGGCGCAGAATGTCGATTCGCTCTATCTCGACTATCAGCGTGCCTCGCGTGGCGAGGTTAGGGATAAAGCCTTGAATCTCATAGCGATATTCCAATCAAAGGGCTATGTCGATACTCCAATTTCGTTAGACGAGAATGTCTCGAACGACTATTTCGATATGGTTGTGGATTTTGGCATCGCAACAGAATATTATGTCAGCGGGCGTGTCCAGGAGTCGTTGGAATTGGCGAAAAAGTCAATCGACAAGTTGCCGCAAGATTCCTTGGTCTGGCAGTTCGAGTTTCTGTCGCTCATGGGCATGGACTACCAGTTGTTGGGCCAATACGACCTCGCGGTGAACTGCTGTGAGCAGGAGATGAAGTTGCATGAAAAGCTGGGTCGTAAGGATTTCTTGAGCATCACTTTGAATTCGTTGGCCGTGCTGAACGCTCGTCTGAGACTCTACGACGAGTCGTTGGAATATGCCAACAGGGCGGTTGCCATTGAGCGGAAACTCGGACGAGAAGACCGCTTGGCGGTGCGCTTGGGCGTGCGTGCCGATGTGCTGAAGATGCTTAAGAGATACGACGAGGCCGTGCAAGATATTGACGAAGCTTTGGCATTGGACAAAGAGGCTGGCCGCTATCGCAAGATGGCGCTTCGCAACCTCATCAAGGCTGACATCTTGATGGTGCAAGGAAAGTATGAAGAAATGTTGCAGCCTATCACTGAGAGTATGCAGCAGTTCAAGTCGTTGGGCGATAACTATTACTATGCGACGGCACTCAGCAACCTGAGTCAATGTGAATATCTGCTTCGCCATTATGAGGAGGCCGAGAAATATTTGCTTGAAGCCGATGCGCTGTGTGACAAGTATGGCTATGCCACGGTGAGACACGAGGTGCATGAGCATCAATACCACCTGATGGCGAGTATGGGACGTTATCAGGAGGCCTACGAGTGCCTGAGACTTTGGGGCAGGGAAAACGACAGCCTCTTCAAGATCGAGACCAATAAAAGTTTGCTTGAGCTTAAGACGCAATACGAGAGCCAGGAAAAGGAAAACCAGATTTTGATTGAGACCATGAAAAACCGAAAACGGGGCATGCTCATTGTCTTGCTGGCTGTGATTGTGGTGGCCTTGGCGGCTATGCTCATCATCGACTTGCACTTGCGGCGCATCATCGGAAAACGCAACGAGGCACTCCGGCAGAGCAACGAGAACAAGACTAGGCTCATCAGCATCGTCACGCACGATTTGCGCACCTCGGTGCTGGCCCAGAAACAGGTGCTGGAAAGAATCGACGATAACTTCGATAGGGAGTCACCAACCGATCTGAAGGACGATATTCACCAACTGAGGGAATCTGCCGACTCGCTCAACAATCAGTTTGGTAATCTCGTGTCGTGGGTCATGTTCCGCAATGGTAACTTCAAGCTGAACAAGGTGAAATTCAAACTCGGGAAAGTGGTGGATGAATGTTTCAAGACCGAGTCGGCAAACGCCAAATCGAAAGGAGTGAAATTGGTCAATGAGATTGATGGCGGCGTTGTGGTTTTCAGCGATTTGAACATTACGAAAATCGTGCTCCGCAACCTCGTGTCGAATGCCGTGAAGTTCTCGTATCAGGATGGCGAAGTGGTTGTCAGCTATCGTGATGGATTCTTGCAGGTTGAAGACCACGGTACCGGAATGAGCGAGGAGAAGGTGAAGCTGCTGCTCGACGGGACCAATTCGTCGATGGAAGGGACGAGAGGGGAGAAGGGCTTGGGCTTCGGTCTGTTCGTGTGCAACGAGTTGCTTGAGGAGATGGGAACCTCTATCCAGGTGTCGAGTTGCCTGGGAGGGGGCACTACTATTGGGTTTAGGCTTGAAGAGAAATGAAGGATTAAGAATGAAGAATGAGGTTCTTGTTTGGGTTTTCCAAAAAAAAGCCTATGTCATACCGACGAAGGAGAGTATCTGTAGGCTTAGCCTATGTCATACCGACGAAGGAGAGTATCTATAGGCTTTTTTTGAGTGAAACAAATAACAATAGATTTCTTCCCTGCGGTCGAAATGACATTGTTATTTGTTCCATCTAAATCAATGCAAACCCTGAGAATCAAGAATCAGAAAACGGAAATTCAACGAAGTTAATTGAGAATTATGGAAGAAAGAATACGTATCATGTTGGTCGATGACCACCCGTTGTATAGGAAAGGAACCGCTATGGCGTTGCAGCAGATGAACCCACGATTGGATATTGTGGCTGAGGCGGGTAGCCTGAAAGAAGCCAAGGAGAAAGTGGATGAACTTGCAGTCATCGATCTCGTGTTGCTCGACCTCAATTTGCCCGATGGCAATGGTGCGGAGCTGCTGGGCTATCTCAAGAAAAAGAAGCCCGAGACCAAAGTGCTGGTCATCTCGGTTGACCTGAATCCCAAGCACATCGTCGCCCTTATCGATGAAGGAATCAACGGCTTTATCAGCAAAGACGTTCAGGCCGAAGAACTTAACGAGGCCATCAATGCCGTCATGCTGGGAATGGGCTATTATGGAAAGATTATCATGAATTTGGTCGATGAAGTGGCCACAGCTGCCGACGAAGACATCAGCAAGATGCTGACACCGCGCGAGTTGGAAGTGATGGAGCTTTGTGCCCAAGGCATGAGCGCCCAAGAAATCGCCGAGAAGCTCTTTCTGAGTCGTCGGACTATCGAAGGGCACAAAAGCCACATCTTCGAAAAGATGGGTTTCAAGAACATCGGCGAACTCATCAACTATGCCTTTAGCCATGGCATTTTAGGAAGCTGATGGCTTCTATTTGTTCCTTCGTGCGACCTGTTAGTTGAATGATAATGGGATTTTGTTGAAAAAAAAGTCTAATAATCAGGTAAAAATACCTGCAATTATATGAAACTAAGAGGGTACTTTTGTACCCTCAATTTTTACGCCCATTCTGAAGGTGCGTAATTGGTAGAAAGAAGTGTTTTAAAATATTGATAATGAGATATTTGATTTATATGAAGAGAATATTTTTATACCTTGCATTGATGTTCGTGGCGGTTGCTCCGCTGAAGGCACAGATTGAAGTGCAAATCGGAAATACGACAAGTTCTGACAATGGTAATTTTTTCCCGACGCAGACTTATTACAATTATTCCTATACGCAGCAGATTTATTATCAATCTGAGATTGGCGGTGCAATGAGTATTGATAAGATTGCTTTCCAGTTTTTCTACACTACGTCATCCACCCGAAATCTTGACATATACATGGGCAATGTCAACAAGGCAACATTCAATAACTCATCGGATTTCGTGAGTCTTTCGGCAATGACAAAAGTCTTTTCCGGAAATGTTGCTTTTAACAATATAGGAAACAATTACTGGTATGAAATTGAATTGAATACGCCGTTTACATACGATGGCGTTAATAATCTCGTGATTGCAGTAGATGACAATACAGGGTCTTATGATAATAGCAGTAGGAAGTTCTATACAAATTATGTTTCTGGAACTGCTTGTGGCATCTACCGATATGGTGATGGTAGTAATATCAATCCAAGCTCGCCAACGAGTGCTGGCAGTTATTATGCAACGTCAGCTTACCGCAACAATATCAAGCTGATAAGTTCATGCACATGCTGCCCGCCATCGGTGACGGTTTCGGATGTGACGGCCAATTCGGCCACACTCACCTGGTCGGTTGACGAGGGAAACACGGTAACTATAGAATACCGCCGATTGGGTGAAGAAAACTACACTGCAATAAGCGGAAATGGAACCTACGCATTTGAGAATCTTATTCCTGCCACGACCTATGAAGTCAGGGCGAAAACTACTTGCCCAGATGAGGTAAGTGATTATAAGACAATAGAATTCACAACGACTTCTGTCTTGCTTGAAACCATTTATGTAAGTTCGGCGAGCACGGGCGACGGTTCGTCGTGGACGAGTGCCTTGGGCGACATTCCATCGGCTTTGAACTTGGCGCAACAGATTTATCATGACCATGACATTTATCCTGAAATCTGGGTGGCCGAAGGCACTTATACCGGCGATACGGAAGCGGAAAATGCTTTTGTGTTTCCGGCAGGCACAAAGCTTTATGGCGGTTTTGCCGGAAATGAAACGCTTCTTGAAGATAGAAATCCATCGGCTCATGAAACGGTTTTGAGCGGCAACAACACACAGCGTGTCATTTATCACGATAATTACTTCTATGATGACCAGATAATTGTTGTCGATGGCTTCACTATCGCGAATGGTAAGGTAGAAGGCGAATATGACGAAGGTTTTGGTGGTGGTGTATTGATTTACAACTCAGGCATGAATCTCCGCAATTGCGTCATCAGAGACAATACGGCAACCCGTGGCGGCGGTTTGTATCTGTCGAATTATGATACGCCTGTCGTGAATTGCAAAATCTACGGCAATACCGCTGAAGAAGGTGGTGGCGTGGCAATGAGCGAAGGTTATTTGTATAATTCGTTGATTTACAATAATACGGCAACAGAAAACGCTGGCGGTGTGTTTTATCAGTATGGACGTATTTTCAACTGCGACATTGTCAATAACATTTGTGCAAGCGCAACAGGATTTGGCGGCATCAGTGGTGAAAATTACGCATACGACAAAGGCGACCGTGGTGTTTATGATTACAATATCCTGAACTGTGTTGTTTGGGGCAACAAGGCCGATGGTGTTTCATCGCAAGTCAATGATAATGATTACAATACGCGTCTTGCCTATAGCGCTGTAGAAGGCGGCTGCACGGGCATGGCCATCCTCAACCTTGCTTCGGCTAATGTCGGCAGAGGCGCTTCTTATCCGAAGTTCACCGACCCGACAAACAACGATTTCACGTTGCAGAATGGTTCCATGATGATTGGCCGTGGCTATTATGCCATCAGGGAAATGCCGAATTATTTCCCTATGACAGACCTCGCCGGTAACGACCGTGTCCGTCATGATGACATTGATATTGGTGCGTATGAGTCTGATTTTGAGAAGACTTCTTCTATTGTTGCAAGCGAAGATGGTGTCATCTTTGTGAAGACTGACGGCACAGGCGATGGCTCGTCGTGGGCAAATGCAACATCTGATCTCGAACTCGCCTTGAATGAAAGCGTTTATTTCACAACCAAGCCTGATATTTGGGTGGCAGCCGGAACTTATTACGGCAACTTCGTGATGACCGAAGGCGTTGATGTGATTGGCGGTTTCAACGGAACCGAAACCTCGGCCCGCATGGCCAACCCTGAGACTAACGTCACTATCCTCGATGGTCAGAACAATGGCAGGGTGCTGACGCAAAGCGAATATTTTGAAACCTCTACCACTTGGTCGGGCTTTACCATACAACACGGAAAGTTCGCGCAAGGCAACGGAGCTGGTGTGTATCTCGAAGGAAACGCTGAATTGCGCGACTGCAAAATCATCAACAATGTCATTGTCAATGAAAGCGAATATGAAGAATACCGTGGCGTTGGCCTTTATATGGATGGCGGTATCGTTACCAACTGTCTGATTAAGAATAATATCGGTACAGGATTGATTGATGGCGGCGGCTTGTTTGTCAGTTACGGTGAGGTGATGAATTGCCGTATCGAAGGCAATCAGGCTGCCTACGGTGGCGGTTGCTATAATAATGATGGCACAATGATAAACTGCATCATTGTTAATAATACGGCAACAGGGAATGGTGGTGGAACCAATGATGGTTCGTACATCAACTGCACCATTGCCGACAACTCGGTTTCCAATGATTCCGGCACCGGCGGTGCGTATTATGGCTATTATACGAACTGCATCATCTGGGGCAACAGCAACACGCAGGGTTTGGGCAATTACGGCAGTATCAATGCTACCTATTCATGTGTCGAAGGCGGTTGCTCGGGCGAAGGCAATATAGCCCTTGCATCTGAAAACACGGGCTCGGGTCTTGTCCCGAAGTTCGTTGACCCTGAAAATGGCGACTGGAACCTTCAGGAAGGCTCGGCCTGTATCAACAGGGGTACTAATGATGCCAGGACGCTTCCGGATACTGATATTGCAGGCAATCAGCGTATTCAGAAAGACATCGTTGATTGCGGTGCCTACGAAACACCTTACGACAAGGCCGCTTTCATTGTTCCGGGCGAAGGCAACATCGTGTATGTGAAAGCGGGCGGCTCCGGCAATGGTTCCTCGTGGGCAAATGCCATTGGCGACCTGAAGTTTGCCCTTGCGGATTGCGCCTCGATGAATCCTGTTCCAACTATCTGGGTGGCTGAAATGACCATCGATGGACCTGTGAAAATGCAGCCCGGCGTCAATGTGTATGGCGGTTTCGCAGGAACTGAGACCTCGCTGGAGGAAAGAAATCTTGCTGAACATCATACGATTATTGACGGATACAACAATGTGCGCTGTTTGTATCAGGAAAATGCATTTACGGCAGAGACGCGCGTTGTTTGGGACGGCTTCGTCATTCAAAATGGCTATAAGTATGGTGGTGACGGCGCCGGTGTCTATATCCTTGGATATGCCGATCTCGCCAATTGCGAAATCAAGAATTGCGGTGCATATATTTCAAGCTCTTATTATAGGGTTTATGGCGGTGGCGTTTATGCGAGCAATTCAACATTGACATCGTGCTACATCCACAATAACTATTCGCAAAACTCATACTCGTATTCATACGGTTGTGGTGGCGGCATTTGTGCCAATAGTGGTGCCGTGATGATAAACTGCATCATCGCAAACAATACTTCATCGGGACAAGGTTCTGGCGTTTATTTCTACTCGACTGGAAACGAGATGATTAACTGCGATGTGGTGAATTGCTACAGCCAGACAAGCAGTTATTACGCAGTTTATTCATACGGAGGCGATGCCAATTATGTGTATAACACTGTCATTTGGGGCAATAAGGGTAATGGCAATAATGTGTCGGCTGCCGGAGGCTCATATTCGCATTGCGCTTCCGATGTCGAGCTTACCGGTACGGCTAATATCCTGATTGATACCGATAACAACAGCGGTACGGGACCCTTGTTCACAACTCCGTCATCGGATGTAGGTTCGAGTTGCTCCTGTGATGATGCTAACTGGATGCCTAAGGATGGATCGGCTCTCATCAACATGGGCGATAATGGCGTTGAAGGTTTGCCTGCAAAAGATTTCGCGGGTAATGACCGTGTCCAATATTCGAAGGTTGATGTGGGCGCCTACGAAACTCCTTATAATGTGGTGATGATTACGCCGAGTGCGGATGGCATCATCTATGTGAAGCAGGAGGCATCGGGCACCGAGGATGGCTCGTCGTGGGAAAACGCCACTTCGAATTTCGCCAAGGCTTTGGCGGTGGCTGCCGCATGTGAAACCAGGACTTCGGTTTGGGTAGCTGAAGGCACTTACGACGGCCCATTCACCATCAAGGCACGCACCGATGTTTATGGCGGTTTTGCCGGAACGGAAGCCTCGCTTCAGGAAAGGAATTGGCGCGAACATCTGACCATATTGCATGGCGACGGCACGAGTACGACACTCGTACAGCCAGGCGATTTCGATAATGAAAGCGATGCTGCAGCCTGGGATGGTTTCGTCATCGAAAATGGCGGCGGTTCGGGAAATGGCGGCGGTGCCAGATTGTTGAAAAATAGCACCTTGCGTAACTCTATTGTCAGAAATAACACCAATACATACCAAGGTGCTGCTGTCTATATGAATTACGCTCGAATGGAAAACTGCGAGATTTATGGCAATACGCTCACAGGAAACAATGGCGGTGTGGTCTATATGTATTATTACAGTACTGCGATAAATTGTAAGGTGTATAATAATACGGCGGTTTATGCTTCTGGTTTCCGCGTTTATTATGGCAATACTTTGCAGAACTGTTTGATAGCCAACAATGAAGCAGAGGCTTTGACAGGTCTGTATATTTATAACGGCAACAATACCGTTACCGGCTGTACGATTGTGAGGAATAAAGCGACAAGCAGTAATGCAGGACTTTATACGACCTATTCGTCGAATGTCATTACGAACACGGTTTCATGGGGCAATATGAAGAATGGCGTTGAAGATGACATCAATTCAGGTTATAGTGGAAACATAAGCTATTGCGCATTTACTACGGAGGTACAGGGCACGGATAATGTTCTTCTTGAAGCTTCTAACCTCGGCGGAATGGGACCGAAGTTCGTGAATCCGACTGCTCAAGCCGGTGCCAGTGATGTCATGGGCGACTATTCCTTGCAGCAAGGTTCCTACCTTATCAATAAAGGTAATGCTTCGGCATCCTATTGGAATCCTGACCTTGCCGGAAATGAGCGTGTGCAGCAAGGTGGCATCGACTTGGGCGCTTTCGAGTCGCCATACGCATACGAGTCGCCGATTGTGCCAAACGCAAATAACATCATCTTTGTCAAGGCGGGCGGAACGGGCAACGGCTCATCGTGGGAAAACGCGACCTCATCGTTGCAGCTTGCCTTGAATGAAGCCGTAATGATGCAGGACAAGCCTGAGGTTTGGGTGAAAGGCGACACCTTTATCGGCTCGTTCAAGATGAAGGAAGGCGTTGATGTTTACGGCGGTTTTGCCGGCAATGAAACATCGCTTCAAGAAAGAGACCTTACGCTTCATTCCACCATCCTCGATGGCAATGCTGCCGGTAGGGTGTTGCTGCAAGAGACCGATTTCACTGAAACTACGGTTTGGGACGGTTTCACCATCCAGAACGGAAAGTTTTCGGAAGTCGATGAAGTTGGCCCTGCGGCTTATCTCATGGCTAACAGCGTTCTCCGTAATTGCGAGATTAAGAATAATACGGCTATTCCGAAATACAATTATTATGGAGTGAAAGGCGGTTTCGTTATGGCCAAAGGCGCAACGCTCGAAAACTGTAAGATTCATGGCAATTCTCTTACCGCAAGTAAAAATTGTCAGTTTATTTATCCGGCAGTCAATCTCGAAAATGGTGTGCTGAAGAATTGCGAGGTTTATGATAATGTCGTCAATAATACTTATGCTACGACATGGGGAGAAGCTGCGGGCGTTTATGCTACGGGTTCAATCATTGAAAGCTGCATCATCAGGAACAACACGGCGAGTGGCTACAATGCCGGTGTGCGTTTTTACGGCACGGCTGAAAGCATCATGGTCAACTGCCTTGTGGCCAACAATACGGCCTACGCTTATGCAGGCGTTTATCTTGAAAGTGGCGTGAATAATGTCAGCATCATCAACTGCGACATGGTCGGCAATAAAAACACCGGCAGTTCGAGCGGTGCGGGCCTCTATACTGGCACATCTTCCACAAATAACAAATTGATTAACAGTGTTGTATGGGGAAATAAGTATAATTCATCAAACAGCAATCTTTA
>JAKSMV010000001.1 GCA_024400425.1 Bacteroidales bacterium | reverse complement strand
CTCATTTGCCGCGTCAAGGTTTCAGGCATCCTATTGGCACCACAAACACGCCATCCTTGCGGCGATAGGCATATTCACCCACAGCCGTCAGCACCATCATAAAAGATGGTTCCGGCATCTTGTCCGTGTCGATCTTCGAAGCCAACGAGAGCAGATTGGCAGCACCTTCCTCTATGTTCGTGTCACCGCCTATCTTCACCTCTATCAGCCCATACGTGCCATTGTTACGGTGCAACACCGTGTCGCACTCCAAGCCATTGCTATCGCGGAAATGATAGACACGTCCATCCAGGGCATCGGCATAGACACGCAGGTCACGCACGGCCATCGTCTCAAACAGGGTTCCGAAGGCCTTCAGGTCTTTAATCAAGTCCAACGGCCCTATACGCAAGGCAGCCGTTCCAATGCTCGGGTCGACGAAATAACGGGTGTCGCTCGTCCGGATGGCCGACTTGCTGCGCAGATTCGGATTCCATGCCTCCATGTCTTCGATGACGAATATCTTTCTAAGTGCCGTCAGGTAGGAGCTTACGGCATTCTCACTCATACTGGTCGAGTCGTTGGCACTCATGTCGGAAACGATAGTCGCAACAGACGCCTGAGTGGCCTGGTGGCGGGCATAACTGCGAAGCAAGCGGCGGGTGCTCTGCTCATCACGCGACACGTCGTCCACATCACTTATTTCTTGCGTCGCAACAGCATCTACATAGTTGCAGGCCTGACGCAAAGCCACACGTTCCGACTTCCCCACCGCCTTAGGCCAGCCACCTCGACACAGCAAATAGGCAATGTGCTTCAAGTCGTTGTGTTCCATACGGCAAGGCGAAAAGCGTCCATCGAACAGGTCTCCAAGGCTCACCTGCCCACTGCTGTCGCCCGACTCCCAAAGGCTCATGGGCCGCATCGTTATCCATGCCGCACGTCCCGTGCCGGTATGCGAATTTTTGTCTCTCTTGGCCGGCACAGCCGAACCAGTGAATATAAACTGACCCTCCTCGCCTCTTTGGTCAACCACGAAACGGGCCGCATCCCAAAGCTGAGGCGCCAGCTGCCACTCGTCAAGCAAGCGTGGCGTGGCACCCTCCAGCAGCAAGTCAACAGTCGTTTCCGCCAGATGCAGGTTGGCAGATTTCGTTTTAGGGTCATTCAAATAAAGGACACTCTTTGCCTGCTGCTTTGCCGTGGTTGTCTTGCCACACCATTTTGCACCTTGTATCAACACCATTCCAGAGGCCTCCAGTTGTTCTTCCAATAGCACATCAGCTATGCGCGGTTTATACGCTTGATTTTCCATCACGATTTTGCACATTTATTTTTCGCGTGCAAAAATACATAAATAAATGATACACAAAACATTTTTTTAATTTTAATGTGGAATTTGAGGATGTTTTGATGGGGAATTTGAGGATGTTTTGATGGGGAATTTGAGGATATCAAGATACTTCAAATGGCAATAATACACTATTGAAGCCAGCATAACGAATGTAAGTTGAAATTGTCGAAAAGCCTGTTTGAATCGATCGGTTGCGAGATTCAGAACCAGACAAAAGTTTTATGGGTTTTGGATTTTGGGTTATAAAAAGGTCAAATTGCATTTTGTTGCAAACAAACGGCAACCCTATGCAGTTCCTCTGCACAATATTTTCTTTCTTCAAACTTCCCTTTATTGAAAAAAACTATCTTTGCAACTTATTACAATAAAACCTCTCCTATGGCCACCAACAAAAACGCTCAACTCCGCTATCAGGTCCTCGACCGCTGCTTCAGCGACTTTGGCCACTACTACACCTTCGCCAACCTGAGGCAGGAAGTGAACGAAGTGCTGAATGAAATGTACGCCACCGAGGTCAGCGTGCGGCAATTGCGCGACGACATCGCCTTCATGCGCGACAGCGACGGCTTCAACGCGCCCATCGAAGTGTATCCCTACGAGGGCAACAGCCGCTATTACCGCTACAGCGACCGGCATTTCTCCATCTTCAAAAACGAACTGTCGGTGAAGGAAGTCGAGACCCTGCGCTCCACCATCGAGATGCTGCGGCGTTTCCGCGGCATACAGGGCAACGGCTGGCTCGAAGAGGTCATCTCCAACCTCGAATGTCGCTTCGGCGTGAAAGGCAGCACCGAGAACATCGTTTCCTTCGAGCAGAACGAACAGCTCCAAGGCCTCGACCACCTCTCGACGCTCATCGATGCAACCGCCACACACCATCCGCTACGCATCTTCTACCGTCCTTTCCACCGCGACCCCTACTGGTGCATCGTCCATCCTTATCATCTGAAACAGTACAACAACCGCTGGTTCCTCTTTTGCCACGAGGAAGGCAGGAAACCTTTCATCAGCAACAAGGCCTTGGACCGCATCGTCACCATCGAACCTTCGTCGGTCAAATACATTCCAAACACCGAAGTGGATTTCTCCTCTTATTTCAAGGAAATCATCGGCGTGTCGGTTCCCGACAGCAACGTTCCCTTGGAAGACGTGGTCATGCGCTTCGACCCGAAAAGGTTCCCCTACGTCGTCAACAAGCCTTTGCACCCTTCACAGGAAATTATCGACGAAGAGTCTTGCACATTAAAGATTAAAGTCCGTTATACCAAGGAATTGGAAGCAAAAATCCTCTTCTACGGCTCGCAGGTCGAAGTGCTGCAGCCTGCACATCTTCGCCAACGAATTGCCGCCGAAATGGAACATGGTCTGGAAAAATACAACACTGTGCAGGATGACTGCACACCAAATGACTAATTTTGCCGAAAATTTCAAAAACACATAACATGATACCAAACGAACAACAAATCGAACAGCAGTTCATCGAAAAACTACAGGAACTGAGTTACACCTATCGCGACGACATCCACGACCTCGCTTCACTCGAGCGCAACTTCCGCCAGAAGTTCGAAAAACTCAACATGGTCACGCTCTCAAACGATGAATTTGAAAAACTGAAGCTTCAAATCATCACCGCCGATGTCTTCAAGGCCTCAAAGTGCCTGCGCAACAAGCAGACCTTCACGCGCGACGACGGCACGCCGCTCATCTTCAGCCTGGTTAACCTCAACGATTGGTGCAAAAACGACTTTGAAGTCGTCAACCAGCTCAACATCAATACCGCCAACAGCCATCATCGCTACGATGTCATCATACTCATCAACGGCTTGCCGCTCGTGCAAATCGAACTGAAGAGCCACAGCGTGTCGCCCACCAAGGCCATCGAGCAAATCGTGCGCTACAAGCAGGACTACGGCAACGGATACACCAACACGCTCATGTGCTTCATGCAACTCTTCATGGTGAGCAACGGCAGCACCAAGACGATGTATTTTGCCAACAACAACGACGAGCATTTCCGCTTCGACACCAACAACAGCTATCTACCCGTGTACGAAGCCGCCGTCATCGACCCCGAAACCGAGCACTACAGGAAAATAGAGCGTCTCGACGCCTTCGCCAACCTCATGCTCAACAAGTTCTCGCTTGGCAACCTCATCAGCCAATACATGGTTCTTGTCGAAACCGAACAGAAAATACTGGTCATGCGTCCCTATCAGATCTATGCCGTCGAGAGCATCGTCAACTGCGTCAAGCAAAACGCAGGCAACGGCTTCATCTGGCACACCACGGGCAGCGGCAAGACGCTCACCAGCTTCAAGGCCTCGACCATACTCAAAAACGACCCCGACATCGAGAAGTGCGTCTTCGTAGTTGACCGCAAGGACCTCGACAAACAGACCCGCGACGAGTTCAACAAGTTTCAGGAAGGCTGCGTCGAACAGAACATCAACACCGAAGCCCTCGTGTGCCGCCTCGAAAGCGACGACTATGCCGACAAGGTCATCGTCACCACCATTCAGAAACTGGGCGTCGCTCTCGACACTTCGCCGGGCAACAGGTTCTACAAGCGGCTTCTGAAACTGGCCGACAAGCGCATCGTCTTCATCTTCGACGAATGTCACCGCAGCCAGTTCGGCGACAACCACAAAGCCATCAAGAGCTTCTTCAGGAAGGCCCAACTGTTCGGTTTCACCGGCACGCCTATCTTCGAAGAAAACAGCACATACGTCCAGGTCAACGGACAGCAGGCCGAATATGTCACCACTTTGGACGTCTTCCAGAAATGCCTCAACAAATACACCATCATCGATGCCATCAGCGACAACAACGTGCTTCGTTTCAATGTGGATTATTTCCGCAACGAGGACAAGCAGAAAGGCGGCATCGTTGCCGAAAGGCCTTCAAAAACCCAAATCGCAAGCCATATCCTCGACAACCACGACGCGCTCACCGGCCAACGCCGTTTCAACGCACTCTTGGCCGTCGCATCCATCCCTGATGCCATCGAATACTACAACCTCTTTGCCCAGATCCAGAAGAAACGTGGCGAAGACAATCCCGATTTCGTTCCACTCAACATCGGTGCGGTCTTCACGCCGCCTACCGTGAAATTCGACGCCGAAGACCTCCCCGACGAGGAACGCGACAACGCTGAAGACCCCGAAGGCAGCAGCAGCGGACTCTCGGCCATCATCAAGGATTACAACGAAAAGTTCGGCACCAATTTCAGCATCGCGCTTTTCGACGAATACTATAAGGACATCCAAAAGCGCATCAAGAACCAGAAATACCCCAATGCGCAGCTGCCGCACGACGGCAACAAGCTCGACATCGTCATTGTGGTCAACATGCTGCTCACAGGTTTCGACAGCAAGTTCCTCAACACCATCTATGTCGATAAGGACTTGCGCCACCACAACCTCGTGCAGGCCTTCAGCCGCACCAACCGCATACTCGACGGCACCAAGCCCTACGGCAACGTGGTTTGCTACCGCTATCTCGAAAACAATGTCAACGATGCCATGCTGCTCTTCAGCGGCTACAAGGACGACCTCGACAAGGCCAACCAAGCCAAGGAATACTGGCTCGTGGAACCTGCACCGGTAGTCATCGGACGTTACCATCAGGCCGTCGATGAACTCCGCACGGTGATGAACGCCATCGGCGTCGATTGCGTTCCCGAAGAGGTGGCCAACATCCCTGATGGCGAAAACACCAACGCTTTCGTCGAGGCCTTCAAGGAGGTGCAGCGTCTTGCCCTCAAACTCGACCAGTACACCAGCCTCACCGACGAGGAAAAGGCTGAAATACAAGAGGTGATGCCCGACGACACGCTCCGTTCGTTCCGCACCGCCTACCTCGACATCGTCAAGCGCAGCCGCACCAACGACCCCGGCGGAAGTGCCGGCAACGACGACGCAACCGCCTACGACTTCGAACTCGTATTGTTCAGCTCAGCCATCATCGACTACGACTACTTCATGCAGTTACTGGCCAAATACACCGGCGGCAAGCCATCAAAGGTGAAGGTCACCAAGGAACAGCTCATCGGCATACTGATGGGCAGCGCCAACCTCCTGGATGAGCGCGAATACCTCGAAGCCTTCATCGAAGAGGAAATCGAGGCAGGCAGCGGCCACACCGAGGAGGAAATCCGCCTGATGTACGAACTGTTCAAGAAAAACAGAATCAAGAATGACATCTTCAAAATCTCGTCGCACCACGGCATCAGCCCCGATGCGCTCGAAGACTTCATTAACGAGACCGTGCGTCTGCAACGCCTCGACGAAGAGGCCCTGCGCCCGCTCCTCAGCAATGCAGGCAACTGGAAGGAACGCAAGCGTGCCAAGGAAACCCTCATCCGCGAGATGGCGCCCATCCTAAAGCGCCTCGCCCTCGGACGCACCATCGACGGACTCAACGCCTACGTCAACGATTGATGAACGACAAAAAACAAAGCAACATGGAAAGCAAAGGAAAAAACATACCAAAGCTCCGTTTCCCAGGTTTTGAAGGGGAATGGGAAGTGAAAAAGTTGGGAGAAATTGGCGAATTTGTGAGAGGATTATCTTATAACAAATCGGAAACCACTGAAAACAGCAATGGTACTTTGGTTATCCGTTCAAACAACATTATCCAAGATAGTTCTGTCGATTGCCAAAATGCTCTTCAATTTGTCACAAAAGAACCACAACCAAATCAAATCCTTAGGAAAAACGACATTGTTATTTGTCTTGCTAATGGCAGTAGCAATTTGGTAGGCAAAGCTGCATCTTTTGATGAAGAATATAAAGGCATCGCCACTGTTGGTGCCTTTTGCGGGATATACCGCAGTTCTTCTCCTCTTTCAAAATATTTAATGCAGACCTCTCAATACAAAAAGAACATTGAACTAATTAAGCAGGGAGGAAATGGTGCTTTAGCTAATCTCTATGGAAAAGACATTTTAGACATGAGATTTCCAATTCCTCCCACCCTCCCCGAGCAGCAGAAAATCGCTTCGTGCCTTTCTTCGCTCGACGGGCAGATTTCAGCCGAGCAGTCGCGCTTGGAAAGCCTTAGCCAGCACAAGCGCGGCCTCATGCAGCAACTTTTCCCACAAGAAGGCGAAACCGTGCCCAAACTGCGTTTCCCCGGTTTTGAAGGGGATTGGGAGGCGAAGAAGTTGGGAGAAATAGCCTCTTTTCAAAAAGGCAAAGGTATATCCAAAGATGATATTGATAACAATGGTCAAATTCCCTGTATTCGATATGGAGAGCTATACACTCGCTACAAAGAATGCATCTCTGATGTTTTATCACGCACTAATCTTCCAAAAAAAGATTTGGTATTTAGCAAAGAAAATGATGTAATCATTCCTTCATCAGGCGAAACACAAGAAGATATTGCAACTGCTTCATGCGTTACAAAAGCAAACGTTGCATTAGGCGGAGACATTAACATAATTCGTTCTCCTCTAAATGGCATTTTTCTATCATATTACCTTAATAGTGCTAAACGTAACGAAATAGCCAAATTATCTCAAGGTTTCTCTGTTGTTCACCTGTATAACGAGCAACTCAAAAAACTAAAACTATCGGTTCCCACCCTACCCGAGCAGCAGAAGATTGCCTCGTGCCTCACTGCCATCGACAAGCTGATAACCGCACAGCAAGAGCGCATCGAAGCCCTGAAGCAGCACAAGCGCGGCCTCATGCAGCAGCTTTTCCCTGCCGTAGCAAACGAATAACCCATTCAACAGCCCCTTCGGCTTGCTTCGGCTCCGCTCAGCAGCCTCCGCTCAGGGGACCATTTCATCCATCACCAGACAAAGACACATGGCAAGAAGCAACTACAACAACAAAATCATAAAAGCCTTGCACGACGGCTTCAAGGTGCGCGAAGGCAAAAGCCCGACCAACTGCGCCCTCATCTTCGCTTACAACGGCACGGGCAAGACACGCCTGTCGTGGGACTTTGCCCACTCCCGCCGCAAGAAAGACCAAGCGCCGCACACGCTCTACTACAACGCCTACACCGAAGACCTGTTCACCTGGGACAACGACTCGGAAAACGAAGGCGCCAACGTACACCTCAACATCGACACGCGCTCGTCGCTCATCCAAGGCCTCAAGGGCAGCGACATCATCACGCCCCTGGTCAATTACCTCAGCGTATTTACCGACGTGGAACCCACCTTGCTCTACGAAGGCGACGATGCGGAGATGTTCAGCGGCGTCAAGTTCACCCGCACCATCTACACGCCCGTCATCGACTCTGAAACGGGAGAGAAAATCATTGACTCAGAAACGGGCAAAGCCGTGCTTCAGCCCCAGCAGTCGGGCAACATCAAGATTTCGCGCGGCGAAGAACGGCTCTTCGTGTGGTGCTTCTTCCGCTGCATCCTCGACCACGTCATTGGCGGCGACTCCAGTTACAGCAACATACGCTACGTCTTCATCGACGACCCCATGTCGTCGCTCGACGACAACAACGTCATCGCCTTCGCCTCGCAACTCTACGACGTCATCCGCCAAGCGCAAGAGAAAGTGATGGCGGATTTCCGCAAGGACCCCTTCGAGGCGGGCAAGGAAGGCGACTATGTGAAGTTTATCATCTCGTCGCACCACGCGCTTTTCTTCCACACCATGTCGCATGGCCTGAGCGGCGACAAGTCGCTGAGGCAATACTACCTGAACCGCGACCGGCAGACCAACGCCATCGTGCTGAAGTCACTCGACAGCAGCACGCCATTCTATTACAACGTTGCCATGATGTACGAGCTGCAGCAGGCCATCTATGTGAAAGACAAGCTCTACACCTACCATTTCACCATTCTGCGCGGCATCCTCGAGCGCATCCGCGACTTCTTCGGCCAGCCCGACTTCAAGCTCATCTTCGAAGGCATGGAATACTACGAGACGAAACTCACCGGCGACCGCCTGACCGACTTCGTGTCGCGCACCCTCAACGTGCTCACCCACCAGGCTTCCATGTTCCAGCCCACCTTGCTGAACGACGACAACAAGAAACTCATCAAGGCCATCTTCGACTGGCTCATGTACAAATACAAGTTCGGCATCCCCGACCTCGCCGACTACCGCAGTGAAAAGACAATCAAGGCTGCAAAAGACAAAGCATAAACACCAACACCATGAATACACAAGCTAAACAATATATGGAAAAACAAGAAAAAGAACAACTGTTCAAGGCCCTTTGGAACGTGGCCGACACGCTCCGTGGCGCCATGACCGCCGACAACTTCCGCGACTACATGCTGTCGCTGCTCTTCTTCCGCTACCTCAGCAGCCGCTACGAAGACAGCGTCCGTCTCGAACTCGGCGACGACCTGCCCAATGACATGACCCTCGAACAATGGTACGCCGAAACCTCCGACGACGACATCAAGGAATTCGAACAGATGATGCGCAACAGCATCCATTTCATCATCAGGCCGCAATACCTCTGGAGCACCATCTACGAACTGGCCCGCACCCAGAACAAAGACCTTCTGCAGCGCCTCACCGAGAGCTTCAAGCACATCGAGGAAGACTCGTTCAAAGGCTCCTTCAAGGGGCTGTTCTCCGAAATCAACCTGCAAAGCGAGAAACTCGGCAAGGACTACGACAGCCGCAACACGATGATGTGCCGCGTCGTCACCAAGCTCCACGAAAACCTGAAGCCCTTCGACGACAAAGCCGATGTGCTGGGCGACGCCTACGAATACCTCATCGGCCAGTTTGCCGCCGGCAGCGGCAAGAAAGCCGGCGAGTTCTACACGCCGCAGCCTGTCAGCACCATCCTCTCGCGCATCGTCACCCTCGACTGCCAGAACCCCGCATCGGGCTACAAGAAAGAGCTGAAGCGCGTCCTCGACTTCGCCTGCGGTTCGGGATCGCTGCTGCTCAACGTCAACAGGCAGATGCGCCTCCACGGCGGCAAGATTGGCAAGATTTACGGTCAGGAAAAGGAAGTGACCACCTTCAACCTCGCCCGCATGAACATGCTGCTGCATGGCCTCAGCGACTCGGAGTTTGAAATCTTCCACGGCGACACCCTCACCAACGACTGGGACCTGCTCCGCGAGCAAAACCCCGCCGACCCCATGCTCTTTGATGCAGTCGTGGCCAACCCGCCCTTCAGCCTCTGCTGGGAACCCGACGACGAGACCTCGAGCGACCCACGCTTCGCCAACTACGGCGTAGCGCCTAAGAGCGCCGCTGACTTCTCCTTCTTGCTCCACGGCTTCAACTACCTCAGCGGCAACGGCACCATGGCGCTCATCCTGCCCCACGGCGTGCTGTTCCGTAGCGGTGCCGAAGAACGCATCCGAACCAAACTCATCCAAGACGACAGCATCGACTGCATCATAGGGCTGCCCAGCAACCTGTTCTACTCCACTGGCATACCCGTCTGCATTATCGTCCTGAAGAAATGCCGCAAGAACGACGACGTCCTCTTCATCAACGCAGCAGAATGTTTCGAAAAAGGCAAGAAACAGAACAACCTCACCGACGAACACATCGACCACATCATCGAGGCCTACCGCAACCGCAGCGAGGAAGACCGTTTCAGCCGCCGCGTAAAACTCACCGAAATCCGCGACAACGGCTACAACCTCAACATCACGCGCTATGTCAGTCTCGCCAAGGAAGAACCGCTCGTTGACCTGGATACCGTCAACAAGCAGCTCACCGACATCGACCAAAAGATAGCCGAAGCCCGCGACGAGCACAACGCCTACCTGAAAGAGTTGGGGCTGAAAGAGATATAAAAAGCTCTTAATCTGCACAAAACGGACAGAATTTCTGTCCGTTTTTTTATTTCATTGTCTGTGCAGATAGGCTGCACAACGGCATCCTATCTTTGCAGCGTAATAAATAACAAAAATGTCTAACCTATAAAGAAATCATTAACATGAAAGAACTGAAATGCCCCAAATGCGGAAACATTTTCCAAGTGGACGAAGCCGACTATGCTTCAATTGTCAACCAAGTAAAGAACGTCGAATTCCATGAAGAGGTGGAAAGACGACTTTCTGAAATTATGGCTCAGAAAGAAGCCGAAGCCAAAGCCAACATTGCGGATGCAGACAGGAAGCACAGCGAGGAACTTTCCGCCAAGCAGCAAGCATTGAACGAAAAAGACACTGAGATTGAACGTCTCAAGCAACAGATTGCCGGCTTTGAGGAAAAGAAGGCACTCGAAATCCATGCGGCCGTGTCAGACAAGGAAACAGAAATTGCTAAGCTGAAGACCACCATTGGCCAAAAGGAAAGCGACCTTAAGATTGCCATTCTGGAGGAACAGCGCAAGGCAACCGAGGCTTTGCAAAGCAAGGATGCCGAAATCAACCAGCTGAAAGCGGACGTACAGTTGGGAAAATCGGAAGCCGAAGTAAGGGAGAATGGCATTCGCGAAGAGTACAAAGAGAAACTCAAAATTGCTCAAGAACAAGTGGACTACTACAAGGATCTCAAGACCAAAATGTCGACCAAGATGGTCGGTGAGACACTTGAGCAACACTGCAGCATCGAATTTGAGCGTTACCTGCGTCCGCTGTTGCCAAACGCTTACTTCGACAAAGACAACGATGCCAGCGACGGCACAAAGGGTGACTTCATCTTCCGCGACTACGAAGACGGCACGGAGTACATCTCCATTATGTTCGAAATGAAAAACGAAATGGACACCACAGTATCGAAACACAAAAACGACGACTTCCTTAAAAAACTTGACGAAGACAGGAACAAGAAAGGTTGCGAATTTGCCGTTCTCGTGAGTCTGCTGGAATCCAATAATGAGCTATACAACAGCGGCATCGTAAACAAGAGTCACCTCTATCCAAGAATGTATGTCATCAGACCACAATTCTTCATCCCCTTCATCAACCTGCTGGTCCAAGCTTCGAAAAAAACCATCGAATACAAAAAGCAACTCATTTTGGCCCAAAACAAGGAGGCCGACGTGACCAAGTTCGAGAATGAACTTCTTGATTTCAAAGAAAAATTCGGCCACAACTACAGGCTGGCGAAGGAAAAGTTCCAGAAAGCAATTGATGAAATCGACAAGTCTATCGAACACCTTCAGAAAATCAAGGACTCACTCTTGGGCAGCGAGAACAACCTACGTTTGGCCAACAACAAAGCCGAAGAACTGACCATCAAGAAGCTTACCCGCAACAATCCCACAATGAAGCAGAAATTCGAAGAGGCAAGACAAGTACAAGAAGCCGAAGTAAAAATCCTTCCAGAGGACGAGTAAGAGACAAATCTCTCAAAGCGAGGAGAACCGTTTCAGTCGCAAGCAGCTCACCGGCATCGACCAAAAGATAGCCGAAGCCCGCAACGGGCACAACGCCCATCTAAAAAAGTCGGGGCTGGAAGAGATACAGGACTTACGGAATGTGGGGGTTGAAGGAGTGAGGAACGACCTAGAGACAGGTCGCTCCTCGCTTTCTTCATTAGGCATCATCAACCATGTCGGTCAAACTGTTAAAAATGCCACCTATTCACGACAGACATAGTACAACTGTTCTTCCGAAGAGAAAATCGGCATATCCCCCTGGATACCATTGCCCGCTTTATAATATTTACGTTCTTCTCTTGCCTTAACATTATCTAATTTCCATAATGCTAGACCTCCATCTGGAAGAATCCTTAATGTCTCACTGCCGTCTGGCATACCAACCTTCACTTCAAGTTCACGATAATGGGGCAATTTTTCTTCCGACACAAAAACATAATGTTCTTCAACACCACCCAACATGCTTTTCCCTACCTCATCACGTTTTGCATCAGATATGAACTCATTGATTAAAAGACGATCCCGTTCATTCTTGGCCTTGAGCGAATTGTTGAATTTCTGACCCACAAATTTCACTCTGTAATTCTCAGTACTAAAATCCCTAATTAAATCTTGAATAAATTGCAAGCAAATAATCAAGCTGAACTCTGTAACCACATATCGGTCACGATAGGTTATTTCCAAACTTCTACCTTGATTATCTTGGCAAAACTCTCTAATAGCAGGGAAAAGTTCCTTAACCTTATCATAAAGTTCGTTCACCTTGATGGACATCGATTCCAATCTCATATAATCATGAGGATTAGGGGAAGACGGCTGATAAGATATAAAAGCGGGAATCTCATGGATTCGGGTTCTATAAATATTATCCAAAGCCCACTTGGCATCGAAATGGGAATATGTCTCTACATTCGTAAAATACAAGTAATCTTCATTCAAAAACAATGGGTAATATCCGTCTGGCATTCTATAGTCAGTAACATACAAATCAGCCCAATTCGTTATTTTTTGCAGCATAAGATACTGCCCTAATTCAAGTCTTTTATTGGAGTTCAATCCATACAAACAAACTCTTTTATTATTTCCTGTCGTATCAGGAACACTGATTTTCGAAAGACGTCTTTCGCCTTTCCACGATTGATCATTATCACCATCGTAGTTCAATGTATTAAGATCCGAAAGATTCACAAATATTGTTTTCATAAGCTCTATTATCTCATTAATTGTTCAATATCATGCCATGAAGCCCCCCGAACGTCGTCACCAATAATCTCTTTGATGCTTTGTGGGACCTCCTCTCTATTATCATGCTCCCCTACAAGCCATTGTAAAGTAGCATCAATTTCAATTTCTTCAATATAGCGTTGTGATGCCGAATCAATAATTGTAAAAAGAGACGGGGTTGTGGAAAGTTTATTGCGACAATAATCGAAACCATCTTTAATGAACTCCGACGTCAGTTGCTTGGAATAGCCAGCCCCTCCTTTTGCCTTGTCGAAAATACATAGTGAATGCTTACCTGTCAAAATGAAATCGATGTCATTTCTTTCGCAAACACCCTGTTCCACCATATAACGGCACATTAAGACACCTAAGGTAACCCTAATCTTCTTTTTATCATCATCCCTAATAGGTCTAAGCGCCACGCCTTCTCGCTCAAACAAACAGATTTCGCAATAATCAGTCTGGATAAGCCCTCCAATAATGATGTTTCGATACACATCCTTGAAAGGATCATATTTGACATTACAGAAACATGGTTTATTGTAACCTAGCAAATCTTTATGGTAACGGATTTCATTACCATCTTTAGCCTCTTGGTCATAGAACGAATTGATTATTTCTCTTGGATCCTCGTTATTTGGAGTTCCACACTCCAACTGGGCCTTCCCACATTTCTTACATATTCTATATCCGTATCCAACCCCATCATTGTAAATAAGAATCATCGAGGTCTTATCATCGGAATCGCTGACTCGATGAGCAAACCAGCCTTGCGTAGGCCGTTCCATTTTCGATGCACCAATCAACTCAGCCTTAGCCATAGTATGGTTTGCATTATTATCAGTAATTCTAGAACGGTCAGTGGTCGGAATAAAGGCAATAGGTTCCACCAATTTCAATTCTGTAGAGCCATTGACATTCCAATATAGCAAATCACTACTGCCACATAACGGACATGATACTTCTTCCGAAATCCAGGTATGACCACAAGTACTGCATTTCCTTATTTTTTTCCATGATTGACTATAATCTCTTTCTACACCACCAATCTGATAAGTAGCATCCTTGATGGTAATGTAATTCCCTGGTGCCCATTGGCCTAAAGCAGTTGCCAAATCATAAGTAGGATTCTCACTATTCTTCTTTCCTTTGTAATCTTTTGTATCCGAAATTCTCAATTCCACGACATTGACCGGCATATTAGCATTAGGCAGGAACTGATGAGTCGACAGATAGGTCAGCAGTGGTTCTTTCAAACGGCTTGTGAAATCATAGTTGCAGGCCACAATGGATTTTTTGAACCTTTCTTTTAATTTAGACGCAGTGTCATCATCAACAGCACACTGACAATCAAACCTATCCAAATTCACTCCATCACACTCCTGAAGATGCGAGCAAGAAGAACAAGCGTCGGCAAAACCATTAATTTTATGTCTGTAATAATAGCAATTCCTCTCTCCTTTTTTACGCAGATTGCAGAAATACGAATCCAACTCATTCCATACCTTGACAATGGCATCTCGTGCATTGCCAATTAGCACTCTGGTATCAATATTTTCAAATACAGTGCCCTTCACCAGATTTCCAATTTTCTTTGGCAGACTACTATAATCAGGTTTGGTAGCATCATACCGATCCAAATATTCCAGGAATAAGCCGACACCACTCGACAGATTATCGTCAAAACAATATCCAATACTAGGATCCACAATGCCCCTTCCACTATTGAATTCCGACACTTCCATAGGTCTAACTCTTTGGGATGAAACACGCACATTTGTAGTGTCTATTACCCCCTCTGCATTCATATACCAACTATAACTTGTAAAGAAATCTATCACCTTGGTCTTATTATTCCCTCCCAAACAAACATTAGCATTTTCCGTTTGAAGCCATTGCTTAAACAACAAGCTATTGACATGGCGTTGAACCACCTGTTTGCTGTTCAAACCAACCGTCGGCGGAGCAATAGTTCTTGTTACATTCTCCTTTGGACTGTTAAAAAAGCAAGCATCGATACCGTCTGAACCGCAAATTGTGAGACAAGCACTGCGGTTCTGCCCACGACGGCCCGCACGGCCCGCACGCTGCTTATAATTGGCAGGATGAGGTGGTATGTTCGTCATTTCAACCAATTCCACACTACCAAGGTCAACACCCATCTCCATAGTAGTCGAACATGCCAAAATATTAATCTTATGATCCTTAAAGTCCTTAATGCGTGATTTAGTCAACAAACGGCCTAATTGGGCAGTGTGTTCAGACTGGAGGAACAGCTTTGGCTCCTCAACAATTTGCCGGTCTGCCGGTACTGCCACTACATTATACGCACTGCAATTCACCTTGTTATAAGGCGAATATTGTTTAAATTTACGTGTCAAATAGCGGTTGGTAGCAGGACAATACCATATCTCACTTGGAATTTCAAAAGCCATTTCAACGACATTCAGACGTCCTTGTTCATCTTCTGCTATTTTAGGACGGATTGAATCATCTTTCCAGCTTCCATCATCACCTATCACTTTTCCCCTAACAATGATATGCAATTCGCCAAAGAGTATCTCCCATGCCTTATCGAGAACATTTTGCACAACTTGTTTCTCATCTCTATTCAATTCCGAAACCACATTCCTACCCAAAAGCGAACAAAGAAGCAGCGTCATCTTGTTATCTCCCAAAGGAATCTTACTCATGGTACGTCGGACTCCATTGGTTGTTCTCAGATTACGGCAGCTATTGATGTCCAAATAATTCCAGTTCGCATCATTATTGACGAAAAACAAGGCTCCGTTGGAACGCGCACGGTAGTCAAGATAGATGGAAAGATAATCCTTCCAGTCATCCAACCCAATTTTATCATCCTCATTCCTAACAAGTGCATTGAATTCTTCCACTACTTTTGGAAGGCACGTAATTTCATCCAATCTAGGATACACCACCTTGATCTGTCCACATGACTCAGGCGTCCGACCCTTGCGTGGTCGTGCCTTAAATAACTCATAAAGAGCCGAAAGTACATACTTTCTTAGATACTCAGGCTTACAAGTCCCTTCTTCATGTTCCGCATCTGTTCCTCCATACAAATCATCTTTGCCTGCAAACTGCTTAGCGAAGCACCTACATCTATATCGGCTTTCATCGTCTTCACCAAGCAAAGTCTCAAGGGCATCCATCCAAGTCAATCGACCTTGATTTAAATTATCATAATCTTTCTGTGCTTCATCTAAATTCCTCCGATGTTTTTCATTTGGATTATTTTCATATTGCGCCATACGAAAATTCAGCAAATCCCTTGCATCGTCTAAATCAGTTCTTAAATGATTAATTTTCTGATAAACCGTCCAAGTCACCCAATCCTTTTCCACTTGTTTGTTCAGTCTCAAGCTAGGCTTCGCAGCCTTGTTGCGGCTATCTGCAAACGAGATCATTTGCCGACCATCAAAGAGCTTCCCATTAGGATCTCCTACGGGATTGGCTTGTTGGAGCAAGATGGGAGTCAACAAGCCCGAGACCTTATCTGCAGCGACATTGAATTGTCGAATAGGCTGATTTTTGGAACCAGCTCCACACAAAGGGCAAGAACCGTCATCATCATAATAGCAATAACGGTCACCACCTTCAATGACATTCATCTCTTCGTCCACATCAACATTAATAAGTTCCGATTCCCTATTGAACTTTTCCAACATCTCAACGGCCTTTTCCTTATAGGTCAACAATACAGAATGCTTTTCTATATCCTGACTATTCTCATGAGTCAAATCGGAATTGTCACTCTGACCATCATCAGCATCATCATCCTCAAGATCAGCCTCGGTTACTTGGTCGAAAATCGAAGAAGTATTGACGACTGGTCGCGCGAATCTATTATCCACCAATTCAGCTGAAGCAAACACGCTACCACAACAGCTACAATATTTGGCACTTACCACACTCTTCTTATACTGGCCCGTATTCGGGTCAACATCAATCCCATCCATCAATTTGAACTGGCCGGGGCGATCCGGATTACCCAACAAGTCAACAAACAGTCCCCTATTCAAAGCCTTGGCAAAAAGATGCAATTTCACCTTCAAACCCGATTCGCACAACGCATCCAGCCTTTCCAACTTTGCATTGACATTACCTTCACTGCCAACCATCTGGTCTAGCGTCAAGAAGCCTTGTTCATGGAGATCATCGAAATAGGCCGTGTCATTTTTCCTTTGCCTGCTTCGGTTGCCACGCACGACACAAATCTGATCCAAAGGTTTCCCCGTAATACCTGAAATGAATTTGCGCAATTCCAGTTCACTATCACCCACAGTAGCCGATGAAGTAGCAAAACGAATGTTCCTAATGTCCGTTCCGAAAGCATCAACTACTCTGCGGACAAGCAGTGCCAGCTCAGCTGCGGCTGCACCCGAGAAAGTGTGGGTTTCATCTATAACGATCCAACGCAATTTTCCCTGCGAATGTTCCAGCAAATCATTGTCGGCTCTGCGCAACAGCAGATATTCCAACATAGTTGGATTGGTGAACAAAATATTTGGGTGATTTCCATTTCGGATTTCTTCTCTATGTATCAGTTCGTGTTTTCTCCTATCTCCTTCAACTATTTGATAGTTTTCGTCATCAACATCTTCGGGCGTGTTGCCATTATAGACAGCGAATTTAAGATCAACTCCAGAGCATTCAATGCATTCACTCATACGCGTCCGTTGGTCATCCATCAAGGCATTCAACGGATACAAGAAAAGCGCTTGTACCGGTTGATTTGGTAATTGAGGATTATAATTATCTGCCAAATCTTTCACCAAAGGCACCATAAAACATTCTGTCTTACCCGAACCCGTGCCTGTGGTAACACAGATAGTTTTTTCTTCCTCTAACAGTTTTCTCCAGCTTTCGACCTGATGCAAGAAAGGATTATACGGTTTATCCTCAAGCTGTATCTGACGATTACACAGACTTGCCTCTTCCTTATTTTTATTGGGCCATTCACGCCAATAGGATTTTGGGAGCAAATCATCAGGGAAGCCATCAGCGCCTTTCCATTCGCCCATATCTTCAACAAGGATATTGTCACCCTTGAAACAACCTTCAAGCAACCTATCGATTTGGCTCTCATAATCGGCAAGTGTTGTCACACCTGTCGGCCACAGTTTTCTTTCTTCAAGCCACATTTCTTTCAACTCTTTTTTTAGTTGTTCTTTGCATTGTGCAAATAATTCCGTAAATCTCATATCGATTTGGATTTAATTTAAAATTTTAATAACTAATATATCTTTCTATATCGACAAAAAATTGATCGTTAAAAAGTTTCATCACCATCCTCGAACGGGCATTTTCTCCTTCATTCCAAAAACTAACGCTATTTCTTCCTCTTCCAAATTGTCCCGTAATAGTACGAAGGATTTTGTTCATATCGTCATCATCTATACCCCTACCTATAAGGTTAAACGTCCGATATTTATTCAAAATAAAGTTTTCATAATTATAATTGTCACCCTCTACATCAGGTCTGTGTTTGAGAAGTTCAATGACCGGAGACAAGTCGTCAGAAAATTCGCTTTCCCATTGACTTCTTGGAATCAATGCCCAGTCAAAAAGCAACTCATTAGCCATACGCCAAAGGTCTGCATAGCCAATTCGCTTAAAGTTTCTACATTGACGTTCATAATATAACTTGAAAAAATGAGCCAACTTTACAAAACCATTCTTATCCAAATAATTCCTGACATCAATATTATATGGGCTTTTAACCATACCTAGCAAGGCATCAAAACAGGCAAAATACATACCTGTTTGGGAAGCTATATCAAAAAACGCCAACGCATCTTCAAATTTCAATCCTCTTCCGTATGCAGAATTATAATTCTCAATCCTATTTTTTCTTCTATTTCTACGTTGTTCCACATTCAAAGCTTCATAATCACCAGCATCAGGAATATACACCGGAGGCATCAAGACTGAAGGCAAGTCTTCACGATCAATTTTCTGAAGGATAATACATTCCGGAAGCCAGGTCAAATCGATATGCCGACCATCGTCTGACAAATAGATATCGTGAAGTGAACACGAATCGGAAAGTGACACATAAACAAAGTTCAAGTTACTGCAATCCACAGGGAACTCCAATTCGTTTCTGCGACGAACAACATCCGTGTGCGTGAAGGCTCTTTGTTGAACCCTTTCGCTAACAACATCCGGAAACCTCATGTCGTATTGATAATCTGTTATAGCCTGGAACAACCTCGGACAATACGTCTCAAAACTTTTATTAGTATTCTCCGGCAACTTATATATGTCCAAATACCTTAAATACAAAATTGGCAAAACAATACCCCTGTCATTTTTGAAAGGTTTGAAAACACGGCCAGATCCTTTTCTAATCAGCCGATAATCATCAATAGGCTGATACATTTCCAACTGCAAATGGGCATTTCCATCAAAGATATCATAATACGCCATCGGTCTCTCTGGCGTAAGCTTATTTAACCAATACTTTCTTTGGGTATCATTATCAATGACAAGGTCACGACCACTTTCACAAACTGGCAATCCTTTAAAATTCCTGAATGATGTTATGGCTTGCTGAGTATCGTTGTCAATATCAGCGTCCTTATCCAGCACAAAACAAAAGACAGACTTTGTTTTATTAGGATTAGCTTTCATCGAGATTTTAAACTCGACCAATCCAGGTCTTGTAATCGAGTCATTTTTCAAATCGTCAAAAGCGTCATCTCCGCAATAACGATATCTAACTTTCACATGTTTTTCTTCTTTTCCTTCCAGTTGAATTACGGATTGTTTCCAGCTTGTTGTATAAACATTAAAGGCGATAGGTTGATTTTGGTTAATCAAATAAGTTTGTCTCGTTTCATCTCCAAATTTGACTGGTAACTTCTTATCAGTCATATTGCAAAACTTTTCAGTTTTTTTTGTCAATTGGTGAAGATGACTTACTTGGACTACGAGCTGCCCTGCCTGGCAAAAGCAGAATTGCATTCTGCCATCAACCGTAAAAGACAGCTCCTCGTTGATTTGTTTCCAACCGAACAATTCCGATTCAATGCCGTATTCATCTTTTAAGGCAATGTCTTCCAATTCATTTAATGAAATCTCTCTCTGTCTATCAAACAATACAGCAGAATATAAATAGTTATAGGATGCTTGAGTCGACCACGAAAGTCCATCTTTTGAATATAGTTGGACATATCCATTCTTACTCAAAGGGTTTTCCAAGACTGATATTTTCTTTTCATTTAAATTAACGCTCCACCTTTGGGTTAATAAAGATTCTTCAACAAGGTCAAGCGAAAATCTATCTGATTTTGGAAAACAGACATATTCATCACCAATAGTTTTACGGAATTTCTTTTGCCAAATCAAATGTCTATTGCATTCCACATTCAGCATAAAATTGCCCATATCTGACTGTCCGCCCCATTGTTGCAATCTTTCATTACTAATGGCATAATGCTTGCCATTCTTTTCAGGTTTCAAATGCAATTGAGGCATAATGACACATCTATCACTAGGTTTATAGACATCCAAAACAAGATGGAATTTTTGTTTAAGTGATTCGTCTGCCGCTTCCCGAATTATCTTTTTGTAATCCTCAAAATCATTTACAATCAATTCTTTTTCAATGATTGATGCCTTTATGAAGTCATAAACGCTCGCATCATCATCACCATTTTCGCGAGCATGGAGCGATTGATTGACAACGCTATTATTACACAAGACCGTGATATCCTCAAGAATATCTATTCCTTCATCATTTTGCTTTATGATGTTAATTATGGTTTGTTTAAAACTATTGTTTTTCTCTCCAAGCAAATAGCGGAGAGGCAATCCTCCATTCACATAAATCGTATCCTTCCAGCGCAAGTCTCCTCCTTCAAGATTATCTCTAAACACATCTGTTTCTTCAAAAATAGTTAAACAAATCTGTTTAGCATCAATCCTCAGCCTTGAAAACACATTTCCTCCTCTATCATTTCCGTTATACTCCCTTTTATACCATTCCGAAGCATACAACTGAACCAATTTACAACAAATTTTGTTTTCAATGACTCCCGACAAGACGGGGCTGAATTGCTCCATCAATTCGCCCATTCCCTCATATTCCTTTTGGGTAAAATTCCATTCCCAAGCATATCGAGGAGCATGGACATCTATCAAATCTCTCTCTGCAAACAAATCATGGCGATAACAATTCTCATCATCTTTTCTTTTTTGCCCCAAAGCTCTGAAAAAATCAAGCAACCGATTTTGGGCAGCACTTATCTGATTGTCATCGATAGATCCCCTTGCCTTTTTCCTATTTCTTTCTGCTCCATTTTCAACTTGCCTATCATCCATTACATCAACCATACGCTCATCAAAAGGCTGATCACCATAATTGTCACGAAGTTGAGGCGGATTACCTGAAACGCTAAAGAAATTCATTGGAGTTTCCAAACTATCAGGATACCAGAAATATTTAGTATCAGGAACAATTAATTTAAGTTCTTCAATTGCTAGGAGGGCTAGATATTTTCGTTTCACCAAGGTTAACAGAGCTTCTTTAGAGTATTTCTTAATTTCATTAACTTTAAAAATCTCTTCCACTAGATCTGTCAATCGTTTGAAATTATTAAAATCCAAAGCTTTTTGCAGTTCTTTCTTATAACCTAAAAGTTCTACAATGACATTAGCTACAAATTCAACAGGAAGCGGTGATTGAGAAGAAAGATTTTGTGCCACGTGCGTCCGCAACTCTGCTATTTTGATTTTTTCTGCCATGATCATTATTCTTGAAAGTTTGGAATTCATTTACTTATTTGCAAAAATAAACATTTTTCAAATAATTTCAGAAAAACTATTTGGTAGTAATTATATGCTTTTTACATTAAAAAAGGCAATTATATACTTTTTGACCTTATCATACACTGATAATGGTGTAAATCAAGCTGATATGGATTCCCGACCTCGGTCGGGAAATCTTTGATTCATCGAAACGAAGTGAGATAATGGAGAACTTAGGGACTCGTAAAGAAGCGGCGGCGGCCTGTCATCGCGCTTAGCGTAAACCTCACTCGCCGCCGCCCTTTGTTTATCCCCTGCGGTCTCCATTCCCGTCGCCAGACGGGAATCTCTATTTGGGCTAAAAGTATATAGATGCCTTAAAAAATAATTCTTTTCTCATACTATTCCAAGCAAAACATTTACTTTTGCCTTTGAAACGGACTGGAAAAAATCCCTCCAAAATAAAACTTATCTACAAGAAAGCAGCGCCTTCCCTATACCCGCTCCGTACTTCGTCCAATACTTGTCCATACTTCGTACAATGCTCATCCAATCTAAGTGATTGGACAAGCCGTGTATAAAAATGCCATTAGCACGGAAGCAACTACAGGGAGGGCCTTGAGCTGTTACATCCCGCACCCAAAAGAAACAGACAGAAAGGCTGCATTGAAAACGAGCGGTTGCGAGATTCAGAACCCCAAAAAACAAAAGTTTTGGATGTTTTGGTTATTAAAAATGACAAATTGAATTTTGTTGCAAAAAAATTCGCTCCAATAGTGGCATGTTTACAAAATACGCTGTATTTTTGCCATATTAACAAATTCAAATCATGTGTAACATCCATAGACACGGAACGATGGCAAGCCCCGAGAGCCTGACGACTTGGGAAATCCAGGGGTTCTCCGCTTGCAGCCTTCTGGCAACATCGGCTGGTCTTTACCCACAAAAACGTACTAATAAAATTAAATATGAATACACAAAAATTGTATCTCAACACCCTCACCTTCAGCCTCCCGAAGGAACCCGTAAAATGCTACTTCTCTGCTAGCAATGATGCCGAACGCCAAAGCACCATCATCAAATCAACCACGCTAACGCCTTCCGAAGTGAGGCAGTCACCAAAATTTATCGACCTCTTTAGTGGCAATGGCGATTTCTGCCTGTTCACTTCCTTCGACAAAGCACTAGAAGGATTCGAGGTCGTTGCCATCGACTTCAGCGAGCCTGACAACGAAAACTACGCGAAACGCTACTACAACCGCCATCTGGAAGACTACTTCCGGCAGTTCGATGATGTGGTGGTCACCAAGTCGGGCATCACCAACGACATTCAGGTGTGGGTGCACGACAAGGACAAGACACGGCAAGTTGAATACCACGGGAAACGCCACGAACTCTGGCAGATGGACCGCTTCACCCTGAGGGTGCGATACGACAGCTTCAACAGCACGCCTTATCTCCTTGTGGCCTGCAACCGGCCCGCCTTCGTGCTGAGCGCCTCCTTGGCGACGCTGTTTTCGACAACGCCCGACGACCCGTTCGGCAACAGTCACGTCATCACGCCCGACATGATCAACCTAGTGATGACCCGCAAGGTCAGCAAAGACAGCCAAGGCAAAGAACGCATCATTCGCATCATCGACAAGCTCGAATACCTACAAAGCCATAACCGCTATTGTCCCTTCGACGCGACGCGGCCCATCATGAGCGGCAAGCTGAAACAGTTCTTCGGCCTGGTCGGGAATGGCGAAGAACGCACCTTCGACAGCAAATACCTCAAATACAACGACAAGATTGAAGCCTTCCGCCAGCGTTTCCTCGACAACAGCGACATCCGCACCCTGCTACCCGACCTTGCACAAGAATTCACGGCAGTGAACCCGATGCAAGTGGGCACGACCGACGCCTCGAAACGCCTGCTCATCTTCGGCAAGGATGAATATGGCAACGACCATAGGAACATCAGCCAGCAAAAAGGCATCAACAAAGGCCCTCGCGTCAAATGTCCGTATGCCGACGTGCGGCTGATTTTCGTTTTCCCAAAGAGCAGCCACACCGAAGCGCAGCAACTGTTGGTTCACTTCCTAAAAGGCAACTACCAAGGTCAAAGCAAGCCTCTCTCCCACTTCACTGGCTCTCCAATAGGCTTTGCCGAAGGCGACTTTCATATCGCATACGAAAACGAGACGAATCCCGTGCCCGAAATCGAAGCTGCCTTAACGAAGGAGTGCTACAGGAACAAATCTTCCCAAATCAAATATGTCGCCATCTACCTCTCGCCCATCCACAAATACGCCTCGGCCCACGATGCCAAGGAGTGCTACTACAAGGTCAAGGAACGCTTCCTGAAACTCGGCATCCCCACCCAGTGCATCGACCGCGACAAGATGAACGAGGCCATCGCCAAGGATACGAAAAGCAACAAATACAACTTTGCCTACACCTTGCAGAACATGGGCATAGCCATCTGTGCCAAGCTGGAAGGCTCGCCCTGGCTGCTCGACGAAGTCCAGAAGAAGGAACTCATCATCGGCATCGGAGCCTTCCGGAGCGAGAACCGACAATACATTGGCGCCGCCTTCTCGTTCGACAACACCGGCGTCTTCAATGACTACAGCTATTTCGAGAAATCGGAACTCGACGAACTGGTGGGATCCATCCGCTTGGCCATTATGAACTACGCCTCCGTCAACAGCCAGCCCGAACGGATTATTATTCACTACTACAAGAAGATAAGCCGACGAAACGAGTTCAAGCGTATCGAGGACATGCTCAAGGCGCTGAAGCTCGATGTGCCCGTGTATATCGTCACCATCAACAAGACGGAATCGGACGACATCGTCGTGTTCGATGCCGCCAACAAAGGTCAGCTCATGCCTTACAGCGGCACCTGGGTCAACCTGGGCCACTCAAAAGACGGTCACCGCTTCCTGCTCTGCAACAACACCCGCTACGAAGGCGAAAAGTTCAATGCCATGGACGGATTCCCCTTCCCTGTCAAGCTGACCATCACCTGTCCGAACCGCAACGATGCCATCGACACGCCCGTCGTCATGCAACTCATCGACCAGGTGTATCAGTTCAGCCGCATCTATTGGAAATCGACGAGACAGCAAGGACTTCCGGTCACCATCAAATACCCCGAGATGATTGCCGAAATCATGCCCCACTTCGACGACAAGACCATCTACACGCAGTCCAAATCACTCTGGTTTCTCTAAACGTCAACACCCATGTATAACTTCACCTTGAACCGCATACACGAGCTCATGGCTTTCGACGAGGCCGCTTCCTCCGACAGCGAGTATATGAAAGCCGCCGGTCAACTGACAAGCATCAAATTGGAAACGACACCCCTTTATGGAATCGAAACCAACATGGCCGTCATGTTCACCCCCAAGCTGCGCTACTACAAGATATTGGTTGAAAACGAAGTGAACCGACATCTCAACGAGGCCAACGCCTTGCTCGAAGCCGACGGCAGCGGCGACCTGACCGCCTTTGTCCTGAAAAAGACCCGCGAAGCCGTCCAGACCCTGGCCAACGATGCCCAAAGGGAACTGCTGTTTTCCGACCCCGATGGCAGCATCTGGCAGAACGTCAGTTCCCTCACCCCGAATTTCATGGGCACCGACAAGGCTGCGACCGAACGGGTAGTCTTCATGCACCATGTCACCGCCGAACTGATACGCTGCTGGCTCGAGCTCCAGGACCGACATGCCCATGCCACTGGCACGGCAGGCCTGTTCGACATTGCGCTTTGCTATGCATCATTCGCCAACAGCGTCCCCGACAACATCTTCAGGCTGACACGATTGGAAAAGCAAGAGGAAACTCACGCAACCGCGACATGCGCACCGACGACAAGCAAGGCTACAAAGAAGAAAAGTCCGGCAAAAGTCAATCAGGACGCCAATCCACCTTACACGCTTGACTATTACACCAAGGACAGGGAAAACGCCTTCAAGATGCAACGGAATCGCGTCCTCCTAGTATTCAAGAAATTCATCGAATGGAAATGGATAAACAAGGATACGCGTCCCGAGGACTTCGAAAGCTTTTTCTCAGGCAAAGAACGACATTGCAACATCAAATGGACTGCCACCAACAGCATCCTGACCTACCTCATGAAATCACTGTTAGAGCAAGCATACATCACGAAGCAGACGGGATGCAGTGCGCGTTCCATCGTCACCAACCAGTTCGGGAAAAATCCGGACAACAACTACAGCAGGATTGACGATGCGGCAAAAGCCAAGGTCAAGATTACCCTATTACTTCTCGACATCAGCAAACCGCTTCCCGAAAGGCGAAATGCCTCGGGCTACAGCACGGAAAACGACTTAGACATGAGCGACAAGGCCCTTCAGGAAGTGTATAGCGGTGCCATGCACGTTGGGAAACACACATAGCCCTGTCAGCAAATCAGTTTCCCTGTCAGCATTCCTGTCAGCAAATTAAAAAAATCAACAATATTTTTTCAATCGGAATCCGCTTGATTTTCAGTGGGTTCCGATTTTATTTTTATGCCATTCAAAAGTCATGTCAGCATTTTTGCAGCATTTGCTGACAGAAAACGGCCCTTTTTCCCCACTCATGGAAGCTGTCGAGAACAAACGCAAGTCCAACGGCAAGCGGCTCCCAGCTCCCGGCCAGAAGGCAGTTCCTCTAGGGTGACGCTACACTGACGCTACGGTGGCACTACACCAACTCTACCTCAGCTCTACCTATTGGGTAGAGAATCGGTAGAGAAAAGGTAGAGAAAGGGTAGAGAAAAGGTAGAGCGACCCATGAAGAACAGCAGAGGAACCTTAGCGGACTGCGACGACCTTGAATCTTATTTATTAACCAGCCGGTATTATGGAACTCCGTCGGCGGCTCTTTAAAGACAAAAGAGTTCTAGGGAGAAAAAGAAGATGGCACAGCTTGATGGCCAATTCAAAAAAATGTCTGGCTCACTTGGCCAGCTAACCTTCAGACGCGTTGGCACCAAGACGTATGTCAGCGAAAAAGTAACCTCAACCACCAACACCCGCACTTCAGCGCAGCAGAAGCACCGCATGAAGTGGCCCAACCTCATCATCACAGGCAAATGGGTGTGCAAGTTCCTCCGTGGTGCCTTCGAGGACAAACCCGAAGGTGCGAGCGACTACAACATGTTCGTCAAGACGAACTTTGCCGCCAGCAAAGTCTATCTGACGAAGAGCGAAGTCGGTGCCAAGGCTTGCGTGGCAGCACCTTACCAGATTACGACGGGTTCGTTGGAGAGCATCGTGCTCACTGGCGAAGCGGGTGCCTCGGTCACCAACATCACCCTTGGCCGCCTCGACATCACGGCCGACACCACCGTCAGGGTGTTCAGCAACGCCGTGGTAACCAACAACGTTGATTACAACTACGGCGACCAGATCTCGTTCATCTGGGTGGAACAGCTGGTGGACCCCATCACGGGTTATCCGCGCTGCAAGTTCCATGGCGAGTATGTGGTGCTCGACAAGACCAGCGAAGTGACCTTGCGCAGTCTTGTGTCGGAAACGGGTTTCTCAGTGATGAGCGGCAACTTGGCTTGCAGCCTCGGCGACAGTTTCCAAGGCGCCTACGCCTGGGTTCACTCGCGCAAGGGCGGCGGACGCACTCTCGTCTCCTCTCAAGTGCTCGTCGTGAGAAACACGCTCTACGACGAGTACAGCACCGAGGAAGCCTACCAGCGTGCCGTGGCCACCTACGGCGGTGAAAGCGACAGTTTCCTCACGCCTGAAGACCAGCAGGTCCCTAACCTGCGACGCAGCGGCGACGTGTAAAGGTGAGGCAACGCACGGCCATGCGTTGAGAAAGTCAAAATGGCCAAAACGGTCAGTCCCGGCACCGCATGGTGCTGGGGCTGATTGTTTTTTGAAATTGAAAATAAACTATGTCATACCGACGAAGGAGGGTATCTTTGTCCAGCAAAAAGGCTTGCCAACGAATGTCATACCGACGAAGGAGAGTATCTATTCGTTGGCAAGCCTTTGCAAGAGTAAGCTTTCTTACAACGAAACAAATAACAATAGATTTCTTCCCTTCGGTCGAAATGACATTGTTATTTGTTTCATCCAAATCAAGACAAAAACTAGAATTCGATAAAATATCAGCACGCCACTTGCAAAAATCTTCATGCCGCGGTATAGTTATTAAAGAATAACACGAAACATGTAATCCTATGTGTAATGAAAAAACTTACGCACTTTCCGCCCACTGCGTCATAAAATTCTTACAATCATCAGAAAACGGATAAAAAAATCCGGCTCCGCCCCTGCCATCGGTCACATTTTTCATTATTTTGCAGCATCAAACAATCCAAGAGGTGCAGGCAACACCATAAAGACCACCAGACCCATTTATGACGTATAAAGAAAACACCAACCAACACATCAACGGAATCATCAGTTATTTCAATGTCAGAAGACAGTTGAAGACAATCCTAAACAATAAACAAATTCATGCCAATTAACATGCTTATGGAAAACAAGAAGCATAACTTAGACGAGGCCTATCTGAATAGCCTTACGGATGAACAACGGATAGCGAGATAAAAGAATGGACTTCTGAAGATTGGGCGAACTATCATTGCCCTGAAGGGACTATGACAATGGAGGAATTCTACGAACTTGGTGTAAGAAAAATAAAGGAGAAATTCAAGGGAAGAAAATGAAGAAGAAGAAAAAAAAGAAAAAAAAGAAAATAACAAAGTTAACGAAAGCAGATTTAATTGATAATGCCAATGACAATGAGTTAGCGAGAATAAATGAAGAAATCTATTATTTGGATAATCACCCAAACAAAAAGGTAGCGTTGGCAATGGAAGTTGTCATACAAATTGGAAATGCCTGGGATGATGGTATAAGAGAATTGACGCCTTCTATGAAAAAGCATCTAGAGGAATCAATCGCCATATTGAATCGTGTAACAGACAAAAATTCTCAAATAAACGGATTGATCAGAAACGGCGATTATTATTTAAAGCACATGAATGTATTATAACACCATAATTATGAAGACATTATAATGCCAGCGTTTTAGTACAATCAATAAACATTTTTTAAACACTCATAACATTTAATACCTAATCCAGAATGGACACACTTTACATTTCTCCCAGTGCTGAATATGAGTTGACAAAATATTGCGAAAGCAATCTTTTGGTTGAAGTAATAGAGCATTTTGCAGCAAATGCCGTAATAATCACAAGGGATAGCGACAGCCAGCCATCCAGATGGTGGGTTATCACCGATTACATAAAAGACAATACTATAGATTGCAGAAAGAAACTATCTGTGATATTATCATTTGCGGCAATTGGAGGGTTTGTGCAAATTGGCGACAGGATGGCCGTAGGTGATGTGGATGTCTTGTGTATGCTGAAAGAAACAAACAACATATCCGAAGAAGATTTTGATTTCTTTATTGATGCATTCTTCAATTTCTCTCAAGGTAATGGCGTGAAATTTTCATAAACAAAAAAACTGCCTTTTCTGGCGGTGTTTTATAATGTTATGGGGCAAAAAATATATAATTGCAAAAAACTCTCTATATGAAAGATAATTCCGTTTTCTATTCGGCTAAGTTTATGGAAAAGCTGAATAAATATTGCAGCCAATTGTTCATAGATGCAAATCTCTCGTTTTTTGCGGATCAAAATATACACCTGACAAACTGCATCAACTGCATTGATATAACTGAATATATAAGATGCAATAATGGCGTTCAGGCAATGGATAAAGTCAGGTTTTGTTTAGCGTGGCTTAACACTTTTTGGGAAGAAGACAACACATATGTATATGGGATGATTATCATTGACAATTGCATGTATAACTATTTGAGACACACCGATTTCACATCATATCTGCAATTGAAAGAAATTATAACACAAGAAGAACAAAATGCCATAAACAAAGAATGGCTTGATTTTACGGACGGAGAGCCTTACTATTCGCTTTAAGGTATTTGGAATCCCTTCTAAATAAAAGCCAAAACACTTGCTAAGTCAAAAAGTATATTATTGCCTATGGATAAGGCCGTCTCGACGGGCAGGACGATGATCAAAGAGAAAATCAATACGATAAACCCGTCAAAGTCGGCTCGTGCCAAATACAACCAAGCGGGCGAAGCCATCATACGGTATTTCATGGCCGATTTCAACAAGATGAAAAAGGCTGCCGGAGAGACGAAGCAAGCCGAAACGCCCCAAATATCCGAAGACGGCGACGACTTCGACATGAAGGACTTAGAGAAACTGAAGGATATGGAATGGTAGGGATTTAGTCTATGCCAAGCACATGATAGATGGAGTTGTCCAACGATTCCATCTGCTTCAGCACATAATGTCTTTTGGCTCTTTTCTCATAGCAGGAGCCAAGTGCGGAAGAAGCCTTGAGGACATAGGAGCGCAAGACATCAGCATCCTTTTCGCTTATGCGGCGGAACAGCCCTGAGAACGAGTTCCATGCTTCCCTGTACATACCTGTCGGAATCCCGCACAGCCTTCCGTGAATCTCTGAGAGTTCTTTCAGCCTGTTGATGTATCCTGGTTCGATTTCGTAGCCGTTCATGTAATACGAGAACAGGTATGCCTTGGCTTCAAGCGGCATTAGTTCATAGAAAGCGTACCTTAGCAGGTCTTCATCGGAAAGGTCGGAAGGCATGATGCCTTGGCTTGTGAATTTGTCAACAGACTTATCACTTACCTTGAGCATCTTTTTGTACAACCTAATGTTGACTCCAAAACCTTTCAGCCAATCGTCGGCATAGTGGAAACATTCGTGGTATAGGATTATTTTCGAGGCTTTCTCGCTCGTGCTGTCCCAATTGATGATGATTCTCTTTTTCTTCGAGTCATAGTCGCCGCACGAATCGCCTCCCGGCTCGATTTTCCGCAATGTGACGTAGCATCCGGGGACATAGTATGTCTTCGGATTGAATTTTTCGGATTTAAACGCACAAAGTACCTTTTTTGCGTATGTTTCGGCAAATTCCAGTATCTTTTCGTCTATAGAAGGTTCTTTTGCGACAGGCTTCCGCCCTGTCTTTTCGAACATTATAATCGTTTTGCAAACCATTGATTGAATTTTTTGATGTTATTTTGGAAAACTGACGGACGGCAGTCCTAGAAATACCGTTTCTTATGCTTTCCGCCGCGGGCATGGTGTTTCTTGTCGCCCACCCAGTAGTACATGGAAACCTGTTTGCCGAAGGCGGCAATCTCGTCTTCACGCGATTTCTTGCGCGCCGCCTTCATGGCATCCTGTTCCACTTCTTCCTTGCTTCTGTGCTTGTGTCGTTTACGTTTCATTTCTGGTTCCTCCAAAATCTTACGTCGTCCGCTGCCTTGAAATTGTAGATGGGCTTGATGACATCGACAATCTCGACCGTGTCGCTCACCAAATCGACGATTTCGTCCATCGGCTTGTAGGCCATCGGAGCCTCGTCGATGGTCTGCTCGTTGGCAGTGGTGGTGTAGATGCCTTCCATGCTCTTCTGGAAATCCTCGAGCGAGACCTGGCCAAAGGCCTTGCTGCGCGACATGATGCGGCCTGCGCCATGCGGCGCCGAGCAGTTCCAGTCGTCGTTGCCTTTGCCAATGCAGATGAGCGAGCCGTCGCGCATGTTCATCGGGATGATGAGGCGTTCGCCTGCCATGGCCGAGACAGCGCCTTTGCGGATGATGTTGTGTTTCAAATCGATGTAGTTGTGCAGGGTCTCGAAATGCTCGCAGTCGTCCAAGTGACGGCCCTTGAAGTATTTTGAGACCAGGATCTCGGCGATGGTCTCCCTGTTGAGGTGGGCGAACTGCTGGCAGATGCGCATGTCGTGCAGGTAACGCTCAGCCCACTCACCGTAGAGGAAGCACTGGTCGTCGGGCAGGTCGGTCTCTTTTCTCTCGTACTTCAAGCCTTTCAAGGCCATCTGTATCTCGCCGCGGCGGCCTTCGCGCTTGTAGCGGGCAATGAGAGCCTCGCGCTCGCGGTAATAGTCTTCCTTGCCGTGGGCAAGGTCGACGGCGATGTTCTGGTAGTACTCGCAGACCTGCTTGCCGAGGTTACGGCTGCCGGTATGGATGACGAGGATGGTCTCCCCCGCCTCGTTGCGGTCGAGTTCGATGAAGTGGTTGCCGCCGCCCAAGGTGCCGATGCTCCTGATGATGCGTTTGGTGTCCTTCAGCTCGCGGTAGCAGTGCAGGTCTTCCAAAGCCTTGAAGTCGCAGGCCTTGCCGTCGCGCACCATGAGTCCGCTCGGGATTTTCAGTTTCACCATGTCGTCGAAATGGGGCAAGTCAATATCGACTTTGCCAAGGTTGACAACCTCCATGCCGCAGGAAATATCGACACCGACGGTGTTGGGGATAATCTTGTCGTCGAAAGTGGCGGTGAAGCCGATGACGCTGCCCAGACCGGCATGGCAGTCGGGCATGATGCGCACCTTCGAGTCGCAATAGGCGGGATTCTCCACCAGCTGCTGCAGCTGCTCCATACAGCCATCCTCAATGGTGCGGGCGTAAATCTTTGTCGTGTTGTTTTTTGTGTTGGTTAATGTGTACATAATTCTTCTTGTTTTTGAGGTTACGGGACGACGAGGGTTCGGGATTACGAGATTATATTTGCTCTCATCGTTTTTTGCCGTTTCGCGTTTCTTTTCGGCGGCAAAGATAAGCGGTATGCATCGTTATGGATGGGGCGGAGCAGGAACTTTTTTCACAAATGACACAAAATCTTATTCTCCCATTCTTTGGCTTTCTCCTTTTTTGATTTCAGCCACATAATACTGGAAGAAATTGAAATTCATGACTTGCGAGATGCGCAGGAGCAAATCAGTGTCTAAGGAAGGACGGCGGAACACCTTGTAGAGGTGGTTGCGCGTGCAGGGTATTTCGCGCGCCAGCCAGCCCACGCTGCGCCGGTCTTTCCTCAGCTGCTCGTGGATGATGTTGCCAATGTGTATGTCGCCTTTTGTGTAAGCCATGCCGCCCTGTGGTTCAGCTTCCGCACTTGCGCCTTGGCATAAAAATAGCGTGAACGCTTGCCGCCTCTATGACCACTGTAGGCTCTGGAATGCCTTGTCAAACCATAAAAAACGAAAGATTCACGCTAAAAAGCATGAACCTTCGCTCTCCATCCCTGTCTGACATAAATTTTCCAGATTTACAGTGATAGGAACAAGAGCAAAAGCCCTGTTTATATCAGATTTTGTGTGTTTTGTCTGTTTCTCCTGTCGATTCTCCTATTTTGTTGAGGCTTCAAAAATAGGAAAATTATTTGAAAGAAAAACAAATTATTAACTCAAATGATTTCAAACAGTGATTTTGCCGAATATTTAGCCGTGATTATTGTATATAAACTTACAGATAACAACTAATGTTCTAACAGTTATGTTTGTAGGTTCCAGCCGTATAAAACTTGTCATGAAACAGTTTTCATTTGGCATAATCAGGCATCATCATCATTTCCACCATCATTCTCAAAAACATCGTAAATGATTTTGTCAATACCGAAAGCAAAAATCATACAGAATACGGAAATCCCAATATAACCCTCTATATCATGGGCACCGATAAATATTATCGCTAATACTTCGAGAACAATGAAAATAATTATAGTACGAATTATATAATGACGCATTTTTTGTTTTTTAATTATTGATCTTCAATTTGTTATAAACTAATGTGTACTTTATTGAAATTATTTGTCAAGCCAGTTTTCTTTCATAGTTTCACCTTTTATTATTTCTTTTCTTTCATTTGTCCAAAGGCGCACTGGCTGCATTTAATGGTTAATCATGCAAGATTTTCTGGCCAGGTTTTAGAGGCTTTTCTTTGGGTTCTCCAATTATCGGCTTTTCTGGCTTTTTAGGTTCAGTATGTTCGTTGTTGCTCATGTTTTTACTTGTTTAAATGGTCTAGGTAATAGTTTAATTCCTGAATCAAAAACTTCTCTTCTACAGTATTATCTCTTTCATATTCAAAAAGAGAACCTAATTTGATATATGGTTTCATAATGCTGTCCAAAATGTTTTTCATTGTTTGGTTATCAAGTTTTCCTATGCTAACAAAATCTTTCAGAGCTTCTAACACTTCTTTTCGTGTCTCAATTAATTCTTTTTCTTCTTGGGTCATTTTTTCCATTTTTGAATTTAACATTACATTGTAAGAAGGAGGCAAGCCTCTCTTTGGAGGCCTGCCTCGTGATTTTTAATCATTTACTGGCCTCTGTACATAATGCCACAAGTATGTTCTGCATATTTTGGGCAACCAGGGGTAACCACAACGCTTGAAGCTTTGCTGATAACTAATTCTACTTTCATTTCAGTAAGATTTAGATAGTTATAGGTGTGCTGCGGGAGACACCATTTATCCCTTTGTATGATAGGTGCGTTGCAGGTTCAGCTTGTTTTTGGGCAGGCCTTTCAACGCGGTTACAAATTCCTTTCCTTGCAGAGGGTCGTAGCCCTCCATCATCTTGTGCGCCATGTTGCAACGCACTTTTGCCATATAGCAATTTTCCTCGGCTGGTTTGCGGTAGTCCTTGTGCTCCACATAGTTGCTGCCCACACACAGATTGCAGTAGGCGCAATAATCATGTCGGCCACATTCCTCATATTGCTGCAAGGTGGCGTTGCGCCATTCTTTCAGCAAATCACTTCCGGTAAGTATTTCCGCTATGTTTTGCTTTTTCAAATTGCCAAATGGCATCGGGAAAGCGCAACAAGGTTGCAGGTCGCCATCGGGCGTCATGCAGAAAGCAGTACAAGCCGCTCCGCAACCGTTTACGTCCATTCTTCTTGGCTGTCCGCCATAATTGGGCGCTTCGGGACCAACATAATAGGCAAGGTTGTCGTCACGCAAAACCACTTGGAATTGCTCTTCGGTCAGACGCAACTGCCTTGCGCATTGGTCGCCGTCAATGGAATCGGTGATATTAATCTCAAACTGAGGTATGGCACCGTATTTCTTGGCAAGGTCGGCAACCAGATAATAACTGTGCAGATTCGGCTGCATGATACAGCATTTCAGATTCATAGGAACTGCCAAGGCAGACAATTGGCTCACTACTTTCATGGAGCGTTCCCAAGAGCCTTTCACACGGGTTATGAAATCGTGGTCTTCGGCAATGCCGCTATAAATGCTCACGCCAACCAGACGTGGATAATAAGCGGCAAGCCGTTCAACATCGTTTATCAAACGCTGCCCGTTGGTGAAGACATCGAAAGCAATCTCCTTCTCATACAGATAGTCAATGATTTCCCAGGCAATCGGTTTGGAGAATGGGTCGCCGCCCGAAAGACAGACTTTCACAAGTCCGTGATTGTAAAGGTCATCAATGATGCGCTTGTAATCTTCCAGACACAATTCTTCGCGGTCACCACGATGGCTTGTCTCGCTATCGTTGCGCGTGGCGCCAGGGTTATAGCAATGTATGCACTTTTCGCTACAGTTGTAGGTCAATTCAAACATTACGGATGTTACCGTCCTGCCATCGTCAACGGCATCAAAATAACTTTGCTCAGCGGTTGAAACCTCAACAGGCAGTTTCTCCTTTGTGGTTTTTTCTGCCGTCATGGTTTCGTTGCATCGCATTTCGGCAAGCTGTGCCCTGTAGGTCTTTATGCCTTCTTCCGAAGGAATGGCGTTAGTCAGCAGCCCCACATTTATTAAGGTGTCGAAAAAAGGCTCGATGGATTCTTGGGCAATGCCTGTGGCTTCGGCTACTTTTTCGATACAGAGTTCTTCGTTTCTCCCTACGGAAAGCATTTGTCCGATGACATCGGCGGAATAGGATTCAAAAAAATAACTATAGCCCGCCAAAAGGTTATACATCAGGGCAACGTGCTTGTTGCTGTCATATCTGCCACAAGTCCATTCGGGACGGATATATTGTTGTTTCGTTTCTGCCATTAAAACTTATTTTTCATTTCGCTGCAAAACTACACATAAACATTTAATTGTCAATAGTTTACTGCTATCCAATGTAGATACAAGAACTGTATCCGATTTGGATAATTGGATGAAATGGATGGGAGAAAAATGGCGTTTTTGGAGGGTGGAAAAATGCTGTAGTCCAATGAAGCGTTAAAATAGATTTCCTTTTGCTTGGCTCAAAAACAATTAAACTTGCAACACCATCTTAGGCCATAGTCGTATATTCCAGGAACTCCGAAATCATAAAATCACATTTGAAAATGCGAAAAAAGTGCAAAAAATAGCATTTGGAAATGTTATTTTTAGGCATCTGTATATTTTCGGATCCAAGCATTGAACGCAGAGCGGAAATCAGAGAATTCTCGACGAAGTCAAAGAATACGCGAAGCGGATTCCTCATTCGCCGAATTCGCAACATTAGCGGTCGAAAAAACATCGTGGTTAAAATTGGATTGTTGTGTCCTTTCCTGTCAGACGTAGAGAGAGAACCGCGAATCGGGCAAATCATGCGAATTTGGCCTTGTTTTGCCTGTTTAGAATTTACTTTTTTACATCGTATCGGATGTAATTCATACAATAATAAACATTTTTACATTATTTCGAATGTAGTTTGATGGATTAAAAGGATGTATTTATGGCAAAAGAAGGCTTATCTTGAGCTATTAGAGGAAAGATTGGAAAGATTAGAGCATGAAAACAAGAGCAAAACGGATTAATCCTTACCTTTGTCGCAAATTTGAATCATCATGAAGCGAAAGATAGTTTGGATTGCACTTGCCGCATTGGTTATCGTTGGCGCAAGTCTCATCATCACACAAAACATGAAAGAGTGTTTCCGGCCCATGGCCAACTTCGAAGGCGGCAACACCGTCAGCCTCGACATGGACTTGGACAACGCCGTTCTTGAAGGCATCGTCATTCCCTCCGCCAAACAATGCGAATCGGGGCAGTTTGAGGTACGCATCACCAATCCATCAAATAAATACAAACACTACAAAATCTACTACCAAAACGAGACCTACAAGTTTGACGACACCGACTCACTCGCTTACGAAAACTTCTATGGCAGTTGGGAAGACGTGAACATTGGCTTCAAACCCATTGAAAACAAGAGTTTTACAGACTACATCCGCATCGTAGGCAACCCGCGTGACGAACATATATATTATGGAGCCGACCTCTCGGAAAACAGTTTCAGCGAAGAACGCATCAATGCGGTATGCGAGTCGATACGGAACCAAGAGCCTTGGTATAATTCCATTGTCGAGAAAGCAGAAAGGAATGGTTGCAGCATAGAAGACCAACTCTATAAAGATGCCCTTTGGGTTATCAACGACAGCAAGAACAGCGGCGAAGTCAACCATCGCTGGAAGCGCAATCCACGCGTTGGCGAATACAGCTTCATGCTGGTGCTTTGCACCGATGAAGGCTTGGCTGAAATCCCCGATTACGTCCAACACATCGGGCAAACCGACGAAAACGGGCAATTCGTCAATCCTTATGGTTGGTTCGAGAACCACCCTTCGAAAAACGTCAAAGTCATCGTTTCAAATCGGAAACTGAAGACTCGGGCCGTGATTGCCGTCAACAAGGGCGTATTCATCGACGAATCGAAAGTGAGCAACACAGGCTATCAGTTGGACACCACCAGCTGCAACTGCGGCAACGACGACACCTTATATCGTAGTGCACTTTACGAGCAGTTTTTCAGCGGCATCAGCCGGCAATACACCTTGCGCAACATTCCTGTCATCCAAGATGTAGTAGGCGACGAACCTTACACACGCGAGCAATACGAAGCCAACCGCAACCGCTTCGACAGCACCGAATTGCAAATGAACTGGCCCGTGACCACCAAGACACCCTGCCAAACCGTCCGTCTCTCAGAAGATGGCGAATACATCTCGCTCATCAATCCCGGCAACGATGACCTTGAAAACCTACACAAGGAATCGACAGGCATCCGCACCCGTGTGGGCTTCACCTACGGCAAGTTTAGAGGGAAAATCAAGTTCCCGGTCATGCTCAACGAAGAGAACATCTGGAATGGCTTGACCTATGCTTTCTGGCTCATTTACAGCGACAACCACGCCTGGAACAACCGCCGTCACGACGATGCCGAAGGCGGTTATGTAGATAAGAGCGACGACTCAAAAAATCCTGTGCGCCATCCAGACTACCACTATTCAGAGATTGATATTGAAATCGTAAAAGCCTCAAAGTATTGGCCTGCAGGATATTACTATAATCGTACCGACAGCATCAACTTCATCGAAGATGCTACACAGAACGACGATGTCATGTATTGCTGCACCAACTGGGACTTGGCCATCCCATCGCCCAAGAACTTCACCACAGGTATCGGATATATCCCCTACGGCCACAAGAAATACGAAACCATGCGCTGGTACAAGCTCTACAAGGCCCTCACGATCCGTACGCCGATGAGCAACAACGACTTCAAGGAACAGTGGTATTACTACGAAATCGAATGGCGCCCGACGGAAATCATCTGGCGCCTAGGACCTAATCCTGACGACATGAGAGTGGTTGGCTACATGAACAACGACTACACCAGCATCCCGAACAACCAAATGAAATGCATCGTCACACAAGAATACCACTATTCCGAATGGTGGCCGCCTATCGTATGGGAGCAAGGGCTGATTCCTTACAACAAGAACGACATCGAAGGACGCGTGTATGAAATCGTGGTAGAATAATCAGTACAGCACTCCATTCTACTGATTGTTCAGCATCCATTCGGCATCTCTAAGCATCATGGTCTCCAACTCGACCTTCTGCTGTTTTGCCTTTTGGTGAATGCTTTCCAACCATTCGTCATTGCCATACATATTGCGCAAGATGCGGCCTACAGGATCGTCAGAAACACACATCCTCAACATGCCGTTTCGTGAGATTGGATGTGATTCGTTGAGTTCTGGAAAATACTTTTCAGGATCCAAATACAACACATAGTAAGCATCAGCCATCATCACTTCTTCAACCGGTTTCCCTTGGCTATCAGCCTTTTGCTGAAGTGCAGCTTTCCATTCAGGAATATTATTCATCGATTCCACAATGTCCATCACGACTTTCTTTATATCCTTTTTGTCGTAACAAAGATTCACCAGAGCCTTGGCAGCGAAATAACTGCTCATCGTATAAATCTGCGACGTGCAATAGCCCAAGGTCACAAAATCGGCATTGACAAGTTCTGCAACGATGTCGGTCTCGGCTGTCGAATGGTACTTTGCATCATAATAAATAGTGCTATTGTAATACCAATAAGGATGGCGCGAGAAGATCTCGTCCAACGGAATGTGGTAAGAGATATTCCAATAATAGGAATCGCCGATATGAATCCAAGCCGGTTTTACGGTGTTGGTATCAGAAAGGAGTTCGAAATTGGCATACTGGTTTGGCACGTCACGAACCACACGGTTCACGTTGAGAAGATTCTCAAAATCAGCATCAGGATTCATTGTCGTATCATAGACTATCGAACTGATTTTCAGGTTTGCAATATCACGATTCCCGATTTGCTCCATATATCGGATGATGGAATCTGTAGCATGCAAAGCGGCGAGGTTGCTCCAATGGGTGCCCGTTTGCGGATAGAGTGAAAAACCGAACTTCTCTTTATCTCGTTGAAACCAACGGTCGATATTCACATAATTCACGCCAACGCTATCTAAAATCGCAGGATACATATCGGCGGCAGAAATCAGTTCGTCAGTCTCTTTAGCCGCAATCCGACGGCCAACCGCGTCGGGAAGATATTCCGGATAGGTTCTTGCCTTTCCAGGCTCCATAATCACAAAAAGGTGCTTGTCGTATTCCTCCAAAATCTCCTGCACTTTTCTGAGCCGGTCGGCTTCTTTCACGAATTTGCTTCTGAGTTCAGAAGGCGAGTTGGCATACTCTTTCCAACGGATACCTTCCAAATCGTCGATAAACTCCTTTCCATAAAGCCACTTCCCCTTTCCCGGAATGATAGTCTTCACGTAGGTCTTTCTATAGAAATCCCAGACATATTGGTTATAAAGCCTGATGACAGGTTCACGCAAGCCGAAATTCTCACTGACATAGCGCTCAGTTTGCCCTTGAAATTTTCCGGAAGCATAACTATCGAGCGTCAACTGCGGCTTCTCCGTTTTCACGAACACCCCAGCCAGAGTCTTTACCGGGAAAACACCAGTGTATTCCTGAACGATAGGAACAAAAAGCAGCACCATCAAGATACCGAACAAAACACCATATAACACTTTACCTTTTTGCATAATTCCTAGAATCTAAAGTAAATGAATGGGTTAAAGTCAGACACGCACAAAGCGCCAATCGACAGGACCAACAAGACTATTGAACAAGCGAACATTATCCAAGATTGCCGTTCATTATACTGAAAAGCGAAAACTCGATCAATAATGCCTTGCCCTTTTTTGCTCAGAGCCAAGAAAGAGAATAGCACTGCGAGAGCAAAAACAAACCAGAACATTGCATCCTGATAGATGATTCCTCCCGATTTAAACATGAACAGTGCCTTGTAATACTGGCATGCCGAAGCAATGTCGTCAGCGCGGAAAAGAACCCAACCCAAATTCACCAACAAAAAAGTGATGATAACCGATGGGACACGTCCAATCTTCTTGAGCAAATCAAGCAGGAAAATACGATCCATGATAATAAAGAAGCCATGGAATATGCCCCACGCCACAAATGTCCACGAAGCACCATGCCAAAGGCCCGAACACAGAAACACCAAGCCAAGGTTGAAATACGTCCGAGCCACAGAGCGGCGGTTTCCTCCCAATGGGATATACAAATATTCCTTCATAAACGCGCCTAAGGTCATGTGCCAACGGCGCCAGAACTCACTGATGCTTTGACTGATATAAGGTACATTGAAGTTCTCTGGGAACCGGAACCCCATCATTCGGCCGAGTCCGATGGCCATATCGGAATAACCGGAGAAATCAAAATATATCTGGAACGTATAGGACAAAATGCCAATCCATGCTGTGGCAGTAGTGATATCAGAGCCCATTCCAAAAGCCTGATCGGCACACACGGCCAAAGTGTTGGCAACAAGGACTTTTTTTGAAAGGCCAATGACAAACCGATAAAACCCCGTCACACAATCTTCGACAGTGCTTTTACGCGAAATCAGTTGTTGGGCAACGCTATTATACTTGACAATAGGTCCAGCTATCAGTTGAGGGAACATCATGATATACAACACATAATCAGAGAGTTTCTTGCTCGGTGGCGTTGCGCCACGATACACATCTATGGTGTAAGTGATTGACTGGAAAGTGAAGAACGAGATACCAATAGGCAGGGCAACCTTTCTCCAAGGAATCGGTTCACGATGTGCCAATCCGAGCAAGGCATTGACGTTCTCGACAATGAAGTTCGAATATTTGAAGTAAAGCAACAACCCCAACGACAACACGATTGAGACAGCACATAGCAGTTTCTGCCGTTTGGCTCCAACCATCTTCCTAACCAGAAAATAGTTCACGACACACACACCTGACAACAGAAAGACGAAATCAGGAGCGCCATACGCGTAGAAAATAAGTGAAAAGAGCAACAATGTATAGTTCCTGAATTTCTGAGGGGTCAGGAAATAGGCCGCAAAGAATATGGGCAAAAAGAAAAGCAGGAAAATATTACTACTGAATACCATAGCGCATTATTTTTTCTTTGTGTTCTTAATTGTATAAATAGCATTATCTCGTAAAGCCTCCTCAAGGGTAAGGCCGCGTTCCACCGCTTGCTCCTTTACCTTTTCATACCATTCGGGCTTGCTTTTAATACATTCGATCATCAACTGTATCTTTTCTTCTTCATCCAATCCCCCCTTTTCAAACATCTCATAAGCAGTATCGATGAAGCCGAACATATATTCATACACCATTGCGTCGGTGAAGATTGCCAACACAATATCCGACTGCTTCAGCATGTCGTAAGCTTCGGGCACCCATTTCACCCTTTTCCAATAGTACTCTTCATGTGGAGAGATGATAATATCATTGTACTTCCAATATGTCCAATCCGAGAAAGCATTGACAAATGGAGAAAGGCATAATTGCACAAAATAACTGTCGGCTATGACAAACAGATAAGGCTTATCTTTTCCGATAGTATCTTGCAATGTGAATATAGGACGTGGCAATGCGGGTTTCTTCATCGGGAACATCAAATTAAGGTCGGTTTCCAGTTCCTTGTCCTGTTCGGAATAGGCAGTGGTCAGATTCTCGTCAACCCACTTAATCGAAGGCATCTTGTATCCCGTCTCTGCATCAATTCTCCTCAGCATCGAATCTGCCACAAATGGCAAGATGTACTCCGACCAATGGGTTGCATATCGAGTGTATAGCGGGTAAGGCACGGTATCCTTTATGGTCTGGAACCATGACCTGAAATCAATATGAGGAATATTGTTCTCCTTGAACAGCTGGATGTAGTATTCTTCAAGCGAAAAAGAAGACACACTGTCGCTCCATTGCTTCGGTATCCATTCAGGATACACGGAAGTTTTTGATGGGGCGAAAACGAAAAGGAATTCTTTTCCATGCTGATGCAAAGTGTCGATGAATGCCACTGTCGCTTCAACGTTTTTTTGAGCATCAATCTTTGCATCTTCCACACTTGGATAATATTCCCTCAGTCTTCTTCCGGAACGCTCATAAAGGTACATCTTCATATACAACTCATTATTAGCACCTTCATAGATATGAGCATTATTAATCCTTCTGAAACATGAATAGCAAACTTGATTATAGTTTCTGATGAAAAACTCACGGAAGCCTGTTTTTTCCTTGGCATATTCGGTCAGTTTATCCTGATACTGGCCATCAATGTATGTCTGGAACGTCAGTTTGCACAGTTTTGTCTGGTCGGTGAAACCACCTAAAGGTTTCATAGGAATCCAATGGGTGAATCCCTGAAGCAGTATTGCGAAAAACAACAATGCAATACAAATTAACTGAATCTTGTTAAATCTCTTGTTCATTTATCAATAATGTATAGTAAATGAGTTCAATAATTAAAATCTAAAGTAAATGAATGGGCTGAAACCCGTAGCATTCAGCGCACCAAGGCAGAACACGAAAGCAAGAATGCTCACCACGAAAGCCACGATATGCTGTTTCTTGTTGTATTCGGTGAAATACACCTTGTCCTGCACCTTCAAGCCAAACTTCGACAATGTAAAGAACGAGAAGAAAGCGGCTACCAGCATGGTAACATAAAGGTGCGGATTGTCGCCAAAATGGAACGGAACGAAATCAAAGGCAAACAAGCGCTTGATGAACAACCACGACAAGTCGATGCGCTCGATGCGGAAGAAGCAGCGCGTGAGCACGATGATGAGGAAGGTAAAGAACACCGAAGGAATGCGTCCCAACCGCTCGTTGAATTTCTTCAGGAACAGCTTGTCGGCACAGATGAAGATACCTTGCAATGCACCATACACCACGAAGTTCCAGGCAGCACCATGCCACAAACCCGACACGAGGAAGCAGAACCAAAGGTTGAAATACTTGCGTGCCTCGGTCTTCACTCGGCTGCCACCCAATGGGAAATACAAGTAGTTCTTGATGAACACGCTGAAGGTCTGGTGCCAACGGCGCCAAAACTCCGAAATGGTAGTCGCAACGTACGGATTATCGAAGTTCTCCGGGAACTTGAAGCCCATCATGCGTCCCAAACCTATAGCCATGTCGGAATAGCCGGCAAAGTCGAAATAGATTTGGAAGGTAAAAGCAAATATCGTAATCCATGCCGTGGTAGAGTCGAGGGCGGCAATCTTCGAGGCGATATCGGCCAACTGTGCCGAAGTCAGGACATCATAGTTTGACGGTCCCAGCACCTGATCGACTTGGAAACCGATGACATCGGCAATGAGAATCTTCTTGCACAAACCGATAACGAAACGATAGAAACCATGCAAGCGGTCGGTATAAAGCGACTCGCGATTACGGATTTGGTCGGCAATGTCGCAATAGCGAATGATAGGACCTGCAATAAGCTGCGGGAACATGGTGATATACAGCATGTAATCACTCAAACGCTCCATGGGTTTGTTCACATCACGATAGGTATCCAAAGTATAGGTCACACTCTGGAACGAGAAGAACGATATACCGATTGGCAACAAAATCTTTGTCCAAGTCACATTCTTGCAGCCTATCCAACCCAAGATGGCATTCAAGTTCTGCATCGAGAAGTTGCCGTATTTGAAATAGAACAGCAGTCCTATGCTGATGGCCACCGAGATGCCACATAGCAACTTTTTCACACCAGGCCTCTCGGTCTTGCACATCCACCGCACCAAGTAGAAGTTGGCGATAGTGGAAAGAATCAATTGAATGATGAACTCGGGAGCACCATAGGCATAAAACAAGAGTGATGCAAAAAGCAACACATAGTTGCGGATTTTCTTCGGGGTCAGGAAATAGACCAAAAAGAAAATCGGCATAAAATAAAGCAAGAATACATTACTACTGAATACCATTACTTTATGAAGTTTAATATTATTTCTACTAATTGTTCTGCTGCGATTGTTTCATGGGGTTAATGTCAATAACCGCATCCGGATTGTCAATCAAGCGGCAAGAGTCCAACTTATATTTCTGGCGGATGAGCCAAATGGCATCATCTCTCAATGCCTCCCCCAACAGTTTGTTATTTTTCTTTGCGTCTTCGCTAACTAGCACCATCGTTTTAGGTTTCTTACGCATGTCCTCCATGCAAGAATCAATCATACCCTGACAGAAATACGAGAACTGTATTTCCTCCAGCTGATCCCTATACAAGGGTTTGCCTTGCCAGACACGGTCGGTCTCGGCATGGAGCATCAAATTCAAATTCGCCGTGCGCAGAAAGCCCTGGGCAGCCAAAGCGGCCATCCAAACGCTATCTTTGCGGATGTCCTTAATCACCTTCGCATAAGGTATTTCACGATTACGAATGCTCGGCAAACTTTCGCCCGAAAGCTCACGTATCATACTCGGATCTTGCTTTATCACGTTACGGGCTTTTTCCGTCAAAAGCATTTCACGGTCTCTTAGAGAATCCATCGCCAACTCAGATTGGACCACAGAATCGTTTCTCAACGAATCGGCGACACGCATCACGTTGGCTTGCATCAAGCTGTCATCGACACACAAAGCCAAGACAGCATTTTTGGCAAAGCCTAACGATCCTTTATTCAGCTGGTTTCCAGTCGTTATCCACACCACATAATCGAAATCAAGCAGTTTCTCCAACAGCCTCAAATTGCCCACCTTACACGTCTCCTTAAAGCCCTCGCCATAGTAAGCCGTCGAATTATAATACCAAAACTCCACATCGTCGAACATCTCTCTAAGCGGGACATAATTAGCAATCCTCCAGAAGAAAGAATTGCCAACAAACAAGACCTTGGTCTTTACACTTTCTTCATTTACTTCAACTGCGACATCGGCTTCTTTGGCAAAAGGAACTGACCGGAACTTACGCTGCAAGTTCAAAAGATTCTCCAAATCACGGTCTGCAAGCATCGAATACTTGCCACTTTCATGCAATTCGCCGATTCTTATTTCAGGCAAATCCACACCTTTCAGAGCGCCCATGAACCGGAAAAGAGAATCGGCAGCATACACTGATGAAAAATTCCAATGCCCGCCCGTCTGCGGAATCAATTGATAATCTATGGTATCCTTGATTTCTTGAAACCATTTGGTCATTTCGACATAAGGGAATCCCATTTCATCAAACCTTTCCGTAAAGTAATGGCAAGCATTGAAAGTGGCGGTGTCAAACTCACCATCGGGTAAATGTTCCGGATATAAGTGAGACTTTTCAGGAGCGAGTGCCAACAGAAAATCAACGCCGTTTTCCTTCAGGATGTCGTGCACCCAGCTGATGTACCTTGCCTCCTTGTCGAAAGCTGCACGAGCTTCATCCGCCGAGGAATACCACTTCGGCATTTCCTTGCCAAAATAATCGCTAACGCTCAGCGGGACATAAAGCCAGTTGTCTTTCCCAACGACAATATCATTGGCATAAGTCTTTTTATAAAAATCCCAAAGATATTGGTTGTATATCCTAATGACAAATTCGCGGAAGCCAAAGTGACAACTCAAATAAGATTCAAGCTCTTTAGGGAAATCGCCAGAGACATAACCCTCAAAAGTCAGTTGAGGCATCTCTTCCCCTTGATTTTTGGTGACTCCATGCAAAGGCTCCAATTTGATGATGCCAGTGTGTTCCACTACCATTGGCAGGAACAACAGCACCAGCAAAACGCTGAATAGCAACACATCATATTTTGGCCATTTACCCATTAGAATTAGATAATAAAATGCAAAAATAGTGTATTTTTCGACACACATACATTCTATTTTCTATTCTTGAAAAGTGTTGGTCTTGATGGGGAAAGCGGTCGATAAAAATCGTACTTTTGCAACATGAATACGACAAAGATTGAACTCCTCTCCCCTGCCAAGGATTGCGAAGTGGGCATGGCCGCCATCAACCATGGTGCCGATGCGGTTTATATTGGCGGCCCCGATTTCGGCGCACGCGAAAAAGTCTCCAATTCCATTGAAGACATTGAAAAATTGTGCCGTCATGCCGCGCTGTATGATGCGAAGGTTTATGTGACGCTCAACACCTTGCTCCGCGACAACGAATTGGAACGCGCCCGCAAAATCGTTTACGACTGCTGGAACGCTGGCGTCGATGCCATGATTGTGCAGGATATGTCGCTGCTCATGATGGATTTGCCACCCATTCCACTTCATGCCAGCACGCAATGCAACAACCTGAGTTTGGAGAAAGTGCAGTTTTTGGAGAAAGTCGGTTTTTCGCAAGTCGTTTTAGGCCGCGAACTTTCGCTTGAGCAAATCAAGGAAATCCGTGCCAACACAAGTGTTCCATTGGAATTTTTCGTGCATGGTTCGTTGTGCGTCTGCCAGAGCGGGCAATGCTACCTGAGCCATTATTTGGGCAACCGCAGCGCCAACCGTGGTGCCTGCGCACAGCCATGCCGTCTGCCTTGGAACCTGCTTGATGAAAACGGCAAGACCTTGATAGAAAGCCGTCATTTACTGTCACTTAAAGACCTGAACAACAGTGCCCACCTCGAACAATTGATTGATGCCGGCATCACCAGTTTCAAAATCGAAGGCCGACTGAAGGAAGCCGATTATGTGAAGAATGTGACGGCCTACTATCGCAAGAAATTGGACGAAATCATCAGCCGGAGAACCGATTTGCAGCAAGCCTCAAGAGGCCATTGCAGTATCGGTTTCGAGGTCAATCCGGAGAAATCGTTTTCGCGCGGCTTCACCGATTATTTCATCGAAGGCCGCAAGAAAGGCATCGATTCGCCGTTCACCCCGAAATCGATGGGTGAATATGTCGGTGAGGTAACTTGGTGTAATTCAGTCCGTATGGAACTGCGTACCGACAAGGTTCTTCACAATGGCGATGGTTTCTGCTTCCTCGATGAAAACGGCGAACTGAAAGGCCTCCGCGCCGATGTGGTCAACGGAAAAACCATTTCGAGCAACCGTCCGCATGGCGCCACACGCGGCACGAAAATTTACCGCAATCTCGATATCGAATGGCAGAAACTAGTGGATGCATCGAATGGCAACCGCAAGATTGACATACAATTGTCCCTTGAAGAAAATGAAAAGGGATACGGATTTATCGCATCGATAGACGATGGTAGAGACGCGCCATGGCACGTCTCAAAACAAACGGGCGAAGAAGACGCGCCGCGCGTCTCTACAACCGCCGAATATGAAAAAATCATCGCCAACAACCCCGAAAAGGCCACCGAAAACATCCGTAAGAAGGCCTTGCAATGGGGCGACACCATTTTCAATCCTGTCGATTTGAAACTGGATTTTGCGCAACCTTACCTGATCCCTGCCTCGGTCATCGGCGAAATGAAACGCAATCTGGTTGAAAAACTGATGAATCATTTGGTTGAAAACCATAAAAATAACCGTCCCCATAGAGACGCGCCATGGCACGTCTCTACAAATTATCCCGAAACGGAATTATCCTATTTGGGCAATGTGACCAATGCCTTGGCCGCTGAATTTTACCGTCAGCACGGCGTAAACGAAATCGAGGACGGATTGGAAAAATCGTATTCCAAGCAGTCCGGCATCAAAGTGATGACAACCAAACACTGCATCCGCTACGCCAACGGAATGTGCAGCAAGGAGACAGGCAAAAAAGCCACACCGCTCATCCTCTCGAACGAAAAGGGAACATTCCGCCTCGAATTTGATTGCCGTAATTGCCAAATGAATATTTTTGCAGTTTAAATTAACATCATACCATGAACATCTGGCAACTTTTCAAAAACATCAAGCCTTTTGTAAAACCATACAAATGGTTGGTTTTCATTACTTTAATTCTTACACTCATCGGCTCCTTGATGGCTCAGGTCAATGCTATCGTTCTGGATTGGACCGTCGATGAGGTTGACGGAATGGTCAACGCGAACACGCCTTGGGGTCCTGCCGCCTACAAGATTGTCGTCACCATCGCTTGTGTGCTGCTGGGCAAGGAAATCCTTTCCGCCGTCATCACTTTCTTGCAGAACTATTTCGGCGAGCGCATGAGGATTTTCGTCTCGCGCGACCTTGCGCAAAGCGTCATCGAAAAAGTGCTGACTTTCCGCATGGCTTTCTTCTCCGAAACGGACAACGGCACCGGCAAGCTCCAGACCCGTATCGACCAAGGCGTGAGCAGCCTTTCGCGCACGGTGCAGAATTTCTTCATCGACTTGCTGCCGCTGTTCACCAGTGCCTTGCTCGCCTTGATACTGATGTTTGCCGCCAACGTGTATGTCGGTTTGGTGGCTTTGGGCATTGTGCCGATTTATTTCTTCATCACCTTCCGCCAGGCGAAACGCTTGAAAGGCTGGCGCCGCGAGATGCGCTCCATGCTCGAAACCAAGAGCCACGGCATCATGAACATCATCGAATCCATCAATGTCATCAAGTCGTTCAACCGCGAACAGATTGAAGCCGAAAAGCAACTGAACATTCAGAATAACGTCACCCAAAACCAGATGAACACCCGCAAGGTGAGTTTCTACTATAATGGCGTAAAGAGTTTCGTGAAGCAGGTGGGCACGGTTTTGGTCATCATCCTCACGGCTTATCTCGTGCTGAAAGGCTATCCGGGCATGACCATCGGTAAAATCATGTATCACGTCATGCTGTTCAGCAATGTGGTGGCGCCTATCACCCAGTTGCAGCGCATTTTCGACGACATGAACGACGCCTTGATTTATGCCGAAGGCTTCTTCAGCATCCTTCATTCCGATACCGATGTTGAACCGAGCGGCAATTACAAAACCGAAAAGATTCATGGCAACTTCACCATTTCGGGTGTCGATTTCACCTATCCGAATGGCACCAAGGCCTTGCATAACATCAATATGGACATTCGCCCGGGCAAGATTACCGCTTTCGTGGGTCTGTCGGGTGCGGGCAAGAGTACCATCGTCAATCTGCTGGATAAGTTCTACGAACCTGATTGCGGCAGCATCCAGCTCGACGGCGTTGACTTGAAGGATTACGACACGCATTTCCTCCGCGAAAACATCGGATTGGTGTTGCAGAAGAATCACATTTTTGATGGTTCCATCGAGGAAAACATTCTTTACGGCAACCCGAAAGCCACGCACGAAGATGTGATTGAAGCCGCCAAGAAAGCCTATATCTACGACCAAATCATGGCGTTGCCGAAGCAGTTTGAGAGCAAGGCCGACCAACTCTCGGGCGGTCAGCAGCAACGCATCGCCATTGCGCGTATGTTCCTCAAGAATCCGCCTATCATTTTCCTGGATGAACCTACCGCTTCACTCGATGCCATCTCGACCGAACAAATCAAGAACAGCATCGATGCCATCAAGCAGAACCGCACCGTCATCATCATTTCGCACAGCATCTCGCAAATCATTGATGCCGACATCATCTACGCCTTGAAAGACGGCCGCGTCGAGCAATCGGGCGACCCAGACGAAGTCTACAAGAAAGGCGGCATCTACAAAGACATCATCGATGCTTCGGCCCGCAGCCTGAACATCGAGAAGATTGCCCGCACCATCGATTGTGATGATGATTGACCCCTAAAATCGCAATAAGTTTTGGCGAGATATAGCACTATATTTTGCCAAAACTTTATTTTTTTACGCATTTTGGCAGAATATATATGTATATTTCGCCAAAACACTACTTTTTATGCTCATTTTGGCGAAATATAGGCTTTTATTAAAGCATATTATTGGTTTTTGCTGAACAAAACCTCAATTTTCTTACATCCTAAACACGCCAAACTGCTGCATCGGGAAAGGCTTGTTCAACGATGCGGCAATGCCCAAAGCCAGCACATTGCGCGTGTCAACCGGGTCGATGATGCCATCATCCCAAAGGCGTGCCGTGCTGTAATAGGCCGAGCCTTCGTAATCGTATTTGGCCAGAATATCACGTTTCAACTTGGCAATTTCATCAGTCGGGACATCCAGTCCTTTGTATTTGTATTGGTCTTCTTTCACGGTGGCCAGCACATTGGCTGCCTGTTCGCCGCCCATCACCGAAATCTTGGCATTAGGCCACATGAAAAGCAATCTTGGACTGTAAGCACGGCCAGCCATGCCGTAGTTGCCGGCACCGAATGAGCCACCGAAAATGACCGTGAACTTCGGCACATTGGCGTTTGAAACGGCATGAACCATCTTGGCGCCGTCCTTGGCAATGCCGCCTTGCTCATACTGCTTGCCGACCATAAATCCTGTGATGTTCTGCAAAAACACCAAAGGAATGTTGCGCTGGCAGCAAAGCTCGATGAAATGCGTCGCCTTTAACGCTGATTCAGAGAACAATACGCCAAAATTCGCAATGATGCCGACAGGAAAACCCATGATATGCGCAAAACCACACACAATGGTCGTGGCATAACGCGCCTTGAACTCCTGGAAACGGCTGCCATCGACGATGCGGGCAATGATTTCGCGCGGATCAACGAGCTTGTGGAAATCGACGGGAGCCAAGCCGTACAACTCTTCGGGGTCGTATAAAGGTGCCTCAACGGGAAGCATATCCAATTTTTGCCGATGCGATTTTTCCAAAGTCTTGAAAATGTTGCGGCAAATCTGCAAAGCGTGTTCGTCGTTTTCGGCCAAATGGTCAGCGACACCCGAAATGGAAGTGTGCATGTCGGCGCCGCCCAATTCTTCAGCCGTCACCACTTCGCCCGTGGCGGCTTTCACCAGCGGAGGGCCGCCAAGGTAAATCGTGCCTTGGTTGCGGACGATGATGGTCTCATCGCTCATGGCGGGAACGTAGGCACCGCCCGCCGTACACATGCCCATCACGATGGCAATCTGCGGAATGCCCATGGCCGACATGCGCGCCTGATTGTAGAAAAACCTGCCGAAATGGTCGCGGTCGGGGAAGACGGTGTCCTGCTCGGGCAGGAAGGCACCGCCGCTGTCCACCATATACACGCAAGGCAGATGGTTTTCCATGGCAATTTCCTGAGCGCGAAGGTGTTTCTTCACCGTATATTGCATATAGGTTCCGCCTTTCACCGTGGCATCGTTGGCAACAATCACCGCCTCGCGGCCCTGAATGATGCCAATGCCCGTGATGATGCCCGCCGACGGAAAATCGTTGTTGTAGGTTCCGTAGGCCGCCATCGGCGAAAGCTCCAGAAACGGCGTGTTCGGGTCGATGAGCAAATCGATGCGTTCGCGTGCCAAAAGCTTGTTGCGCTTCTTATGTTTAGCCACGGCAGCCTCGCCGCCGCCTTTCATGGCCTCGCCCATCGCCTGACGGTAATCGGCCATCAGTTTCAGGAAATTAGCCTCCTTTTCCTTGAACTCAGCAGAGTTGGTTTGTATGTTTGATTTCAGTACTTGCATATAGTTTTGTAATTTATTTCACCACAGCTTTCACTGAAGCATTACCCGCTTTTACGACATAAACGCCAGGCTTTAAATTGAATCTGCATTGTGTCACTTGGTTTTGTTGCGCCACAAGACGGCCAAGCATGTCGAAAACCTGAATGTCGGTAATGTTGTCGTTTTCAACGGAAAGCGTTCCCTCTGAAGAATAAACTTTCAAAGAGGTTGACTCATTTTCGTCAACATCATAATAGCCAGAATAATACAAAGTTAGTAATAACTCTTCTTCATCTTCTATAGTAAATCTGCACGAAAGCCATTTGTTTTGAATATGGTTTTCATCAGTAAAAACTATACCAGAAAAAGCCTCATTATAAATCATTGATAAACCTAATATATTCGCTGCATCTACAGTCAAATCATAGGTATTTTCAAAACTTTCATCTATTATCCAGTCACCATCCTCATATTCATAAAAAGTATATTCATTGACATTTCCATTGGCATCAAATTCACACACTTCTTTCTCATTAAAAATGAAATCGTTTTCATTGCTGTTCCATCGTAAATAAGCCATAGAAACCATTCGGTTATAGCTGTCGTAATCATACAGGTAACGAGTTTCATAATACAAACTATCATCGGAAACGGAATGAGAACGAGAATTTGTCAAACAAATAGTATAGCCTCCATTATTTCTAACATATTCGATTTTGCTATTGGGATGCCATGACTGCTCATAGTAGGAACCTTTGCCTATATAATGCACTTCATTGACAAGACTATCGCTTTGGTCGTATTCATATTCCGATTTGAACAGGTTTTCCCAATAATTGCTAGAGCCAAATCGAGTACTAATAGAAAGGATAAGATGATTTGATTCATCGTAGAAGCATTCTATCTTTTCGATAGTAACATCACCATAAACCATTTTACAAATCAAATTGTTGTTTGCATCATAGCTATATGTTATTCTTTCTTCCTCTATCCATTCCGGAGAAATAGAATACCACTTGTAAGACGTTTCAGAAATCAAATTGTTATAAATGTCATAAGCATATTCTTCCTTTTTGTAGTTTATCCATGTTCCATCCCATTCTCCCTGTTGACGAAGACAAAGCATTAAATTTCCATTGGCATCGTATGTGTTTTCTATTCTGAATTCGGGAACGTATTCTGTTGAATAAAAATACCAACGTTCTTCAATAAGACATTGATTATCATTATTATAAGTCCAAATGTATTTTCTTATTGGCTCTCCGTAGGAATAATCAAGCTGCGACAAACGATTTCCGTTGGCATCGTAAGTGTATTCTCTTTTTTCCATTTCTATCCATTGATCATCAAATCCTCGATACTCTGCTTCTAAAATGCAGTTGCCGTTTTCGTCATAGGAATAAACATTCTTCATACCATCTTCAAGGATATTGTTAACATAGTTAATAAGTGTGTTCTCAATTAGATGTGAATGGTCATCATATAAATAACAAATCACCTGTCTTTCATCGCCACGATTGCATACAAGACTATCAAACCTTTCCGAATAATTCATCCAATTAGGCATCAACTCTGAAATCTGCCCGATTAACAACCCTTGTTGCATCCTTTCCTGCAAGAATTTGTGAGGCTGCTGTGATACCGAAATCAGACAAATCAGAGCCAAGACCAAAGTAAAAGCAAACTTTTTCATAGTGTTATGTTTTTAAGATTCGTGCAAAGATAGGCTTTTTTTGGCTTATTAATTAAGGTAAACTCATTTTGTTTATTTTTGCGTTCTCAAATCGGGAAAATGTCGGAAAGAAGTTCAAATAGAAACCGTGTTGCAGGCTCCTACGCCATGTCGCTGTTCAGCATCATGCTGGTGCTGTTTCTTTTAGGTGCCTTCGCCATGTTGATGATGCACGCCACCAGGCTCTCGAACTACATCAAGGAAAACATCGGTTTCGAGATTGTGATGAACAGCAACGTGAAGGAAGCCAACATCTTGCGCCTGCAAAAGGAACTCGATGCCATGCCCGCTGTGAAATCGGCGGAATACATCACCAAGGACGAGGCCATCAAGCGGCTCAGCGAAGACCTCGGCGAGGACTTCCTACAATGGCTCGGCAACGAAGAGAACCCCTTGCTGCCTTCCATCGACGTGCGCTTCAATGCCGCCTATGCCAACAACGACAGCCTCAACATCATCGAAAGCCAGCTACTCGAAAACCCCGATATTAAAGAGGTGTATTACCAGAAGTCGCTCGTCGATGTCATCAACCAGAATGTGCGGCGCATCGGTGGCGGCCTGATGATTGCAAGCATCATCCTGTTGGTCATTGCCATTGCGCTGATACGCAACACCATACGACTTTCGATATACTCAAAGCGATTCCTCGTGCGCAGTATGCAGCTCGTCGGTGCTACGGCTTCCTACATCCGCCGGCCTTTCATCCGCAGCGGCATCTCGCAAGGCTTCTTCGGTGCACTTTTGGCCGACATCATGCTTTTCTTGGCCATGTATAGCCTCAACAAGCACATCCCTGAACTTGCAGTAATCCAAGACCTCAACACTTCCATTGCCATTTATGTCGGCATCATCGTGTTGGGCATCATTTTGGCGGCCTTCTCCACCCGCTCAGCCGTCAGGAAATACCTGAACGCACACGTAGATAGACTTTATGCGTGAAGAAAATACTCATTCACATCTCCAATAACGAAATATTCTCCCCTAAAATCCGTTGATAAAGCCAAAAGTCCTATTTTTGCGCAAAATTACCATTATGGCAAACAACAACAATCAGAAGAAAATGGCCGAAAACACTGAAGGCCAAAAAGCTATGCCCTTCGGCAAGCAGAATTATATCATCGTGCTCATCGGCATTGCCCTCATCGCCTTGGGTTTCATCCTCATGCGCGGAGGTGGCTCGACCGACCCTAACGTGTTCAACGAGAAGATGTTCGATTTCCAACACATCACCTTGGCTCCCATCTTGGTGCTGGTTGGTTTCGTAGTTGAGATTGTGGCCATCTTTTGGAGGAGCAAGAAATGAGTTGGTTTCAAGCTTTGATACTAGGTCTGATTCAAGGCCTCACGGAATATCTGCCCGTCAGCAGTAGCGGTCACCTCACCATCGGCGCCAACCTTTTCGGCCTCAACGGTGAAGAGAACCTGGCCTTTTCCGTTGCCGTGCATGTCGCCACCGTATTCAGCACCTGCGTCATCCTCTGGAAAGAAATCGTTTGGCTTTTCCAAGATTTCTTCAAGTTCAAGTGGAACGAAGGCACGAAATACATCGTCAACATTCTCATCTCGATGATTCCTGTCGCCATAGTAGGTTTCTTCTTCAAGGACCAGGTGGAAGCCATCTTCGGTAGCGGCTTGTTGGTCGTAGGCATCTGCCTGCTCATCACAGCCACGCTTCTCGCCTTCTCCTATTTCGCCAAGCCGCGGCAAAAAGAAAACATTTCGCCTTTGCATGCCTTCATCATCGGCATTGCGCAAGCCGTAGCCGTGCTTCCGGGTCTCTCGCGCTCGGGCAGCACTATCTCCACAGGTTTGCTCCTTGGCAACAAGAAAGAAAAGTTGGCACAGTTCTCGTTCCTCATGGTCATCCCACCCATCCTTGGCGAAGCCCTTTTGGATGTGAAAGACATGCTTGAAGTAGGTGTAGAGACCACCATGGCCGGACTGCCTACAACCTCGCTCATCATAGGTTTCATCGCCGCCTTCGTCAGCGGCTGCCTCGCCTGCAAGTGGATGATCGACATCGTGAAGAAAGGCAAGCTCATCTGGTTTGCCGTGTATTGCGCCATCGTCGGTCTGCTGACCATCGTATTACCTTATTGCCTATAATCGCCGCCAATGTTCAACTTCGAAGACGGAGAGGTCATCCTCATCGACAAGCCCATCGACTGGACCTCGTTCGACACGGTCAACTTCATTCGCGCCCTCATCAAGCGCTTCTATAAGATTCCCAAGCTGAAAGTCGGTCATGCCGGAACTCTCGACCCTTTGGCCACCGGTCTCCTGATTTTGTGCACAGGCAAGAAAACCAAGCAGATAGAAGAATACCAAGCCAAGATAAAGACCTACACCGGCACCATCTTGTTAGGACAGACCACCCCCACTTTCGACCTCGAAAGCGAACCCGACCAGACCTTTTCCACCGAAGGCATTACGGCTGAACAAATCGAGGATGCCCGAATGAAGTTCATCGGTGACATCAAGCAGTATCCGCCGAAGTATTCCGCCATCAAAATCAAGGGCAAACGCGCTTTCGATTATGCTCGCAGCGACGAAGAAATCGAGTTGAAAGCACGCGACATTCACATTGAGGATTTCAAGCTCAACACGGAGCGTTTTCCTGAATTGGATTTTGAAGTAACCTGCAGCAAAGGCACTTACATCCGTAGTCTTGCCAACGATTTAGGCAAGGAACTGGGCAACGGCGCCTGCCTGAAATCGTTGCGCCGCACCCGCATCGGCGATTTTAAGGTTGAAGATGCTTGGCAACTGGAAGACCTGAAACAGCACATCATCGACACGGGTGACGAATTCATAGCAATGCGCAAAGCCATGCAAGAAGCTGAGCAAAATAAGCATTGATTATCAGCATTTTAATAAAAAAACTTGACAAAATTTCGTTTCTGTATTATCTTTGCGCGTTTTGCACGAAGATAATAACAACTAAACCATATCATAAATGAAATTATCACAATTCAAATTCAACTTGCCAAGCGAGCTGATTGCCTTGGAACCTACCATGAACCGTGACGAAGCACGCCTGATGGTCATCAACCGCAGAACCCAGAAAATCGAGCACCGCATGTTCAAAGACCTGGTGGATTACACCAAAGATGGCGACGTGTTTGTCATCAACAACACGAAGGTGTTTCCTGCCAAACTCTACGGCGAAAAGGAAAAGACCGGCGCAAAAATCGAAGTGCTGCTGCTCCGCGAGCTGAACCACGAAAGCCGTCTGTGGGACGTACTGGTCGATCCAGCACGCAAAATCCGCATCGGCAACAAGCTGTATTTCGGCAACGACGAGTTGGTGGCCGAAGTCATCGACAACACCACCTCGCGTGGTCGCACTTTGCGTTTCCTCTATGATGGGCCATACGAAGAGTTCAAGAAGACCTTGTTCGGCCTGGGCCATACGCCTATCCCGAAGGAAATAGGCCGCGAAGAGAGACCTGAAGACGCCGAAGACTTCCAGACCATCTACGCCAAGGTGGAAGGTGCCGTTTCGGCCCCTACCGCCGGAATGCACTTCAGCAAGATACTCATGAAGCGCCTCGAAATCATTGGAGCCTCATTCGCCGAGCTTACCTTGCATCCTGGCATGGGCAACTTCCGCGAAATCGAGGTGGAAGACCTCACCAAGCACAAGCCCGACTCGGAAGAGATGTACATCGGCCAAGACTGCTGCGACCTCGTGAATGCCGCCAACCAACGTCACAACAACGTGTTCGCCGTCGGCACCACCTCAATGAAGGCCTTGGAAACCGCCGTCACCATCTCCGGAAAAATCAAGCCTTTCAACGGCTGGACCAACAAGTTCATCTTCCCACCCTACAACTTCACCGTGGCCAACTGCATGATTACCAACTTCCACCTGCCAAAATCACCAATGATGATGGAAGTGGCCGCCTTCGCAGGATACGACTTTCTCATGAAAGCCTACAAGGAAGCCGTGAACGAAAAATACCGTTTCTTCACCTACGGCGATGCGATGTTGATTATTTGAGTTGGGGACAATTTGACTATGGGACTTGGGGACATTTAGACATTTGGACTATGTGACTTAGGGACAATTTGACAATTAGACATTTGGACTTGGGGACAATTTGACTATGTGACTTAGGGACATTTGGACTGTTTGACTTGGGGACAATTTGACAGATTGATTTTGCAAGTTTGAATTATAAATCTATAAATATTAAATCTTTGAATCTTAAATAACTACCTTATATGAATCAGGAAGAATTTTTCAAAAAGATAACTTCACACGCTAAGGAATATGGTTTCATTTTCCAGTCGAGTGAAATTTACGACGGTCTTTCGGCTGTTTACGATTATGGCCAGAACGGTGTCGAACTGAAGAAAAACATCCGTGAATACTGGTGGAAAGCCATGGTTCAGATGCACGAAAACATCGTCGGCATTGATGCTTCAATCTTCATGCACCCGACCACTTGGAAGGCTTCGGGCCACTTGGATGCTTTCAACGACCCGCTCATCGACAACCGCGACTCGAAGAAGCGTTACCGCGCCGATGTCTTGGTGGAAGACTACATGGCTAAGATTGAGGAAAAAATCAACAAGGAAGTCGAAAAGGCAAGAAAACGTTTTGGCGATGCCTTCAACGAGGAACAGTTCGTGAGCACCAATCCGCGCGTGTTGGAATACAAGGCCAAGATTGAGGAAATCAGTCACCGCCTGTATGGCGCTATGGAGGCCAACGACCTTGATGCCATCAAGCAACTGATTCTCGACCTTGAAATCGTTTGCCCTATTTCGGGTACCCGCAACTGGACCGATGTGCGTCAGTTCAACCTGATGTTCTCAACCCAGATGGGTTCGGTGGCCGATGGCGCTGACACCATTTATCTGCGTCCTGAAACGGCTCAAGGCATTTTCGTAAACTACCTCAATGTGCAGAAGACTGGCCGCATGAAGATTCCGTTTGGCATTGCCCAGACCGGTAAGGCTTTCCGTAATGAAATCGTGGCCCGTCAGTTCATTTTCCGTATGCGCGAATTCGAACAGATGGAAATGCAGTTCTTCGTACGCCCTGGCACCGAATTGGATTGGTTCAAGCAATGGAAGCAGGAACGCCTCAACTGGCACCTTTCATTAGGTCTGCCGGCTGAAAAATACCGTTTCCACGACCATGAGAAACTGGCTCACTATGCCAATGCCGCTACCGACATCGAATTCGATTTCCCATTCGGTTTCAAGGAACTGGAAGGCATCCACAGCCGCACCGATTTCGACCTTTCGGCACATGCCAAATATTCAGGCAAGAAATTGCAGTATTTCGATCCTGACACCAACGAAAGCTATACGCCTTACGTCATCGAAACTTCCATCGGCCTCGACCGTATGTTCCTTGCCATGTTGAGTCATGCCTACACCGAAGAAAAACTGGAAGACGGCACCGAACGCGTTGTGCTGAAACTGCCGGCAATTCTGGCTCCTTACAAGGTGGCTGTTCTGCCATTGGTGAAGAAAGACGGTCTGCCGGAAAAGGCCCGCGAAATCATTGACTCACTGAAATACGATTTCATGTGCCAATACGAGGAAAAGGATTCCATCGGCAAGCGCTACCGCCGTCAGGATGCCATCGGTACGCCGATGTGCGTCACCGTCGATAACCAGACCTTGGAAGACAACACCGTCACCGTGCGCGACCGCGACACGATGAATCAGGTGCGCGTCCCGATTGAGAACCTCCGCAGCATGATTTTCGACGAATTGAAACCTAAAAAATAATGGGTTTACCCTTGTAGAGACGTGCCATGGCGCGTCTCCATAAAAACAAAATTTGCGTCTTGAGACGTGCCATGGCGCGTCTCTACAGGCGAAACATGATAGACAAACCCATAGACAACGATTGGACATCGGTTTTTCAACCAACTGATTTCCAATCGTTTATTTTTATGCCTTCAATTTTTATGATAGACAAGGCATTTTAGGGGCTTGACAAAACGATTTTAGCGTTGGGGAATGTTCTAATTTTGCATTGCAAACAAACAAAATCTGTAACGCTATGAAAAAGTTATTCCTATTTATCGTTTTGACAGCTATCGTTAGTAGCGGTATTGCGCAAGAAACCCATTTCGATTTTGCCGTTACCAATTCGTCAGGCTACGAGATTTATTATCGTATTGTTGACGTGGAAAACCATTGGGTGGAAGCCACCTATCCATGCCAACACGACGAGAATTACTGGTGGGGCTACGACAAGCCCGAAGGCAAACTCATCCTTACAGAAAACGTCATTTACGACGGCATCGACTATACGTTGGTCGGCATTGGCGACCACGCTTTCAGCGGCTGTTCGGGGCTTAGAGGTTCGCTAGAGATGCCCGAAAACCTTAATTATATAGGTGAAGCTGCCTTCAGAGGCTGTTCCAACCTCAATGGCGACCTGATCATCCCCACCAACGTGACCCGTATCGAAGCCGAAACATTCAGTGGCTGTTCAGGTTTGTCGGGCAACATAACGCTGAATGACTCGCTGACCTTTATTGGTGACAGAGCCTTCAGCAATTGTTCTAGTGTCACAGGCACACTGAATGTCCCCGGAAAAGTCACCCACATCGGCGATAACGCTTTTGAGCAATGCACTTTCAGAGGGATGCTGGCTCTTCCTGCCACCTTGCAACATATTGGTGACGAGGCTTTCAAAGGCATGACCCAAATCAACAGCATCAGCATCAAGGCCACTGTTCCACCCACAACTGGAAGTAACGCCTTCAGCGAAGTCCACACATGGATTTCGGTATCGGTTCCATACACCTCTAAAGAAGCCTACAAAAACGCTCCAGAATGGTCGCGCTTCGCCAACAATATCGTAGAGAAATCGTACTGGAGTGGCAAAGCCGAACCATGGACCAAAGGCAGTGGCACTGCTGACGACCCATACCTCATCGAATCAGCCGAAAACCTCGCTTGGCTGGCCAAGAGTGTCAACGAAAGGATGGACACGATTATCACAACTCATTATTCGGCTGGAGGCGGACTTTATCACATCTATCACTTCTACGATGTCAACGCTTATCAAGACACTTGCTTCAGTTTGGTAATCGACATTGACTTGATGAAATCCAACGGATCATATTGGGAACCTATCGGAAATAACCACACCATTATAGAGGAAGATTATCAAGGACCAATTGAAGGGCCTCACTATTATCTCGATGTCTTTAATAACCGACATTACTATTTCAGCATATCGTTCTGCGGTAATTTTGACGGAAACGGACATACTATCTCAAATTACATGATGTATGACGATTATTGGCTGGACGACAACATCTCCATGAACAAATACAGAGGACTGTTTGGTATGGTTTTGAATTGCAACTTAAGTAATATCAATGTCAATAATCTAAATATCAACACACAAAATAATTACAAGATAATTGGAGGATTGACAGGCATCGCCACTAATACGACTATTTCCAAATGCCACACTACGGGATCGATAATGTGCGGCAACGTCATTGATGAGGTTGATATGTCAGGCAACGCCGTTGGTGGTATCGTTGGCTATGCCCAGTCATGCCGTTTGGAAGGATGCTCAAGTCTTTGCGAATTAAGTGTGTTTTCTTCAAATAACGAATCATTAGGCGTAGGAGGCATTGTTGGAACTTATATAATTGACAATCAAAAGAATGGAAATGACGGCCTGTTTAATTGCAGTTACATTGGGCATCTGGATTCCAGAAGTGTGACAGAATCTTCATATAACCGTATTGCCATCGGAGGAGGCATCGTCGGTTCTTGCACAAGCATGACAGACGGAGAAGGAACAATGAGAGTCGAAAACTGTTATAGCAGGGGACTTATAGAAGGAGCTGGCTATTCGTGGGGAAGCTATCATGCATTTAGCATTGGTGGCATAGTAGGTTATACGGCGGCCATCGATACGCTAAAAATCATGAATTGTTATTCCAACGATACCATCATTGGGAATAGCACAAGTCAGGTAGCCTTCGGAGGTGGCATTGTCGGCATGACATCACCCTCCACAACTATTAATGTTAAAAATTGCTATCATGCAGGTCCTATCACTCCATTTAACAAAGGCGGCATCATAGCCCAAAACACCAACATGACCATCGTACGCAACTGCTACTTCGAGCGCACTTCTGCTTCCGACAACGGCTTCGGTATCCCATTGGATAGTGACTACATGAAAACAGAAGCCTTCGTCAACCAAATCAACAACGGAAGCTCCACTTTCATGATAGACCATGAACCTTACGAAAACAGCGGCTATCCTATATTTGGAGCCGATGGCCTCATCTTCGTAGGCGCCGAATGGTATTACGAAATCAAGAACGATGACGGCAGCATCACCTATCAGCACTTGCAATGCGTAGGCGACACGACCATCAACAATAAACGCCCAAAGGTCATCATCCGTAGCAACACGCAATATGATAAAGACGAACACACCGATGTGACCCGCGAATATGTCTATGAGGAAAATGGCATCGTTTATTGGTGGAACAGCGCCTTGCAAAAATTCACCACCTTGTACGACTTCAGTGCCGAGGTGGGCGACGAATGGCTAATCAAAGTGGGTAACGAAAGCATAACGATACACGTTTACGAGATTGACAACCAATTCATTGACGGAATACCTTATAAGCGGATGACCATCGGTGATGCCAACGACATGTTCAGCGGCACAATCATCAGTACCATCGGCCATCTCACCAGTTTCTTCCCCGAAAAACTGATGAACCGTGGCAAGAATTTCCGTGTGGAAGGTCTGCGTTGCTACTGGATGAATAGCGACCTGATTCTCAAAATCGGCGACCGCGACTGCGACGAGGTGTATGAATTAATCCACCACGGCCTTGAGGAAACCACTACCACTGGTTTTTCAGTCTATCCAAATCCTGCCAATGGCGTTCTGTATATTGAGACGTGCCATGGCGCGTCTCTACAGACGGAATATCGCATTTCGAACCTGATGGGACAGACCTTGCTGCATGGCAGCATCGACAGCGAAAACCAGCAGATTGACATCAACGAATTGCCCGCTGGGATGTATTTCATCCTCATTGGCGAACAGACATTGAAATTTGTGGTGCGATGATTTGTAATAACCCATCAGACTAAAAAAGACAATGAAAACACGATATATTATATTGATATTCTTTGTGATGGCAACTTTTACTGCTTGCCATCACAAAGACCGTTGGCTAAAAGAGGCTGAAACGCATTTTGAGGAAGGATGCGAGCAACTTTCCGCCAAACAATCAGAGGCAGCGGCAGAATCGTTCAGCCAAGCACTGCTTGCCATTAACCATTGCGACCTAAAGCAAACTGAAATGAAACGGCTGAAAGGTCAGATTGAAGACAATCTTGGCACACGTTATTGGAAGCATGGTCTTTTCGAGGAAGCCCTGACGCTCCACACCGATGCCGCCAGTGTGTTTCAGGAAATCAACGACTCTACTTTAATAATGAATGCACTGCGCAACTGCGGCAGGACAAAGGCATCGTTGGGCGACATCGAAGCGGCACAGCAGCATTATGACGAAGCCTTAAACATTGCCAAAGCATTGAATGACAAAGCTATGGAGAGCGACATTCTCCTTGAATCGAGCCGCGATGTGCTCATGGTGAAGGAAGACTACAACCAAGTGATAGAGCATGTCAGTCAGGCACTCGAAGGCGGAGCCGAAACCGACATTTGCCACTTGACCTTGGGCGTAGCCTACTATTATCTGGAGCAAGACAGCCTCGCCTTGTTTCACCTCGGCGAAGCCACAAAAAGCAAAAAAGCGGGCACACGCATGTCGGCCTACCAAAGCATGTCGTTCATCCACCAGATAGCGGGCAACTACCAGCAAGCACTTGAATGTCACGAACTTTTCAACGAAAACATGATGCAGGCTGACGAGGAAAACCGCAGCGAACAAGTGCAACGCATCAAGGCAGAATACGACCTACAGATGCAGAAAAACAACCTGCAAGCCCAACAGAAGTTGAAGAACTTCCGATTGTATTTCATTCTTTTTATCCTGGTTGTCGCTTTAATAATCATCGCGTTGCTTTTGCGGAAGAATGTGCTTGAAGAGAAACTGAAGGCCGAAAAGATGAAAAACGAATTGGAACTTGAGTTGAAGAAAAATAAGGTGTATGTCACTGCCTTGGCACTCAACGAGCAAATCACCACTTCGACCATCGATTTCGAACTCAAGGAAAGCGAGTGGGACGATTTTATGAAAATCATCGACAAGGTTTACGGCAACTTCATTGCACGCCTCACCACGCAATATCCGAATCTGACAAAAAGCGACATACAAATCTGTTGTCTCACAAAACAAGGCTTCAGCAATCAGGTCATTTCCATCCTGATGAATTTGCAGACTAACTCCTATGCCCGCCGCAAGTCGCGTATCAAACAGGAGAAAATGAATGGATTGGAAGATGAAAGAAATTTCGAGGACATTATCAATTCGATATAAAAACATGTAGAGACGCGCCATGGCACGTCTCTACACACATTTTCTAACAATCCAAAAACCTTATTTGGTCTTGCCTTGGTTGGCGACAGCGGCCATCAGGGCGGCCACTTTTTCGGGATCGCCGAGGAAGAAGTCCTTCTGGAGCTTCATATTGTCGTCGAACTCGAAGATGTAAGGAATGCCTGTAGGAATGTTGAAGGCGATGATTTCGTCGTTCGACATGCCTTTCAGCACCTTCACGATACCGCGCAAGCTGTTGCCGTGAGCCACGACAATCACTTGTTCGTGGTCTTCGAAAGCCTTCATGATGTTGCCTTCGTAGTAAGGCATCACGCGTTCGATAGTGTCGCAGAGGGCTTCGGTGAGCGGGATTTGATCATCGGTAAGTTCAGCATAACGTGGGTCTTGGCGAGGACTCTTGGGGTCGTCCATGGCCAACGCGGGAGGACGCACGTCGAAAGCACGACGCCACAAGCGCACTTGCTCGTCGCCATACTTCTCGGCAGTCATCTTCTTGTCGAGGCCTTGCAACTGGCCATACGACTTTTCATTCAGTCTCCACGACTTGTTGACAGGCAGCCAGTCCATGTCCATGGCGTCAAGCACATTGTTCAAGGTCTTGATGGCGCGCTTCAGGTATGAAGTGAAGCAAATCTCTGGCTTATAGCCATTTTCTTTCAGCACTTTGCCGGCTTCCAAGGCTTCCTGGACACCTTTTTCCGACAAATCTACGTTGGTCCAACCCGTAAAGAGGTTGAGCTTGTTCCACTGGCTTTCGCCGTGGCGGATGAGGATAAGTTTCTTCATTGTGTGTATGTTTATTTGTTGAGTTGTTTATTTGACTATGGGACTTGGGGACAATTTGACTTTGGGACTTTTAGACTTTGGGGCTTGTGGATGCTGAGCGGAGCCGAAGCGTCGTTCCTCGTTATTCTTCATTCTTCATTCAAAATCTCCACTCGAAAAATATCATCTTTATTCTTAGGTCGCTGGTCTTCGTGCCACTCAAATCCTGGCAGATAACGTTCATCTTCTTTCAGGTCAGACTCAGGATACATGGTCTCCGAAATGTCCTTATATGATTTGATTTGCGATATCTCGTTATTTTTCATGGTGATGACCATCGTCTGCGACTTGGCTACATCAATACCGATGAGCGAGGTGTCGTCGTCGCGAATCCAATAGATGCTTTCGGCACTCTCGCCTTCCACGTTCACATGGTTGATTTTTCCATCCTTGAAATGCGAAATGATGTCGGCACCTTTGATTTGGTTGAAGCCTTCCACCGTGTCGCGAGCGATGATGAAACCGTTGCCTTTCTGCAATACGTAGTCAATCTTCTGGTCGAAAATCTTGATGTCGATCAGGTCGCCCGTCATCTGGCTGTCTTGCGCCCAAAGCACAGGAGCGACACGCAGATGAATGGTAGAATCGGCTGTCAAATAGGTGAGCGTGTCGCATTTGCCTTGCATATCCGACTTGAAGAAACGCACATTACGACGGGCGATGAGCTTCTTTAGCTCTTCGGCCTGCTTGTCAAAGTGCATGAAGAGCGTATCGCCGTGGATGAACAGCGAGTCGGCATCCTCATACGAAATCATGTAGGCGCTGTCGGTGGCAAAGGAGAAACCTCTGTTTTCCCACAACTCCACATAGTCGCCACGCATGACCACCTTATAGGAAGTGTCAATCATATCGACATGGTCAAGCGCCTTGGCAAAACCGATATTGTGGTCGTAGTAAATCGAATCCGACTTGATGCGTTGCGTTTCGTTGTGCATCACCGGTTTCTTGTCGAAATACGCAACATCTTCTTTCACAAGATAATAGCCATGTTCACCTTCCAAAACATTCTCCTTGTTGACAATGGTTGTCGGGCCATAAAACCACATCTTCTCGATATTGGTATTATAGAACAGGGTATCGGTGTACATCTGGTATTTCGGGCTGGTGACCTCCACGTTTTCGAAAAACGAGAACTCCTTGATACGGTCGCGGTAATAACCCAAACAGCTGACCAGCTGCTTGTCGCCACGGATGGTGGTAGCGCTATCGGGATAGCAAGCCAGATGGAGGTCGCGGTCGTAAGTCAGATATTCGGTGTATAGCGTAGTGGAATCATCGCGTAGGCGCACGTTATCGAAAAACTCGGCAAAGCGCGCGTCGCCATCATAATGCAGCATGTCGCTGAACATCTCCACCGTATCGTTGACGATGATGTGGACATTCTGATAGGCATCGAAGCTGTTGGTCTTCTCGTAGAAATAAGCCGAATCGCAGAAGAAGCGAGCCGAGTCGTGACGGATGCGCACATGACCTATAAGTCGCTGCATATCACCCAAATCCTTCGAATATGTCGCTTTATCGTAGTGCTCGATGTTCACACGCGTTTTCTTCTTCGGTTCTTCCTCTTGGGCGAAGGAGAACTGAGCGACCAGACAAAGGAATGCTATGAAAAAGACGATGCGATTCATTTTGCGTATAAACGTGCAAAATTAAGATTTATTTGTCAATGTTTGCTATTTTTGCACCATCAAACTGACGGAGCATTTCCACCTTAGCTTCATCTGCATCTGAAGTCTATCAGCCAAAAGAAAAATATAGCAACGCCCATCCAATAGCTTGCATGAAATAAGTACCGAGAAAATCATCTCACTAAACCACAAAATCATGACCATAAAAGAAGCACAAACAGCCGTAGATGAATGGATTAAAACCTACGGCGTGAGATATTTCAACGAACTGACCAATATGGTTTTGCTGACTGAAGAGGTTGGCGAACTGGCCCGAATCATCGCGCGAACATACGGCGAACAGTCGTTCAAGGAATCCGACAAAGGCCACAACATGGCCGATGAGATGGCCGACATACTCTGGGTACTGATGTGCCTCGCCAACCAAACCGGTGTCGATCTCACCGAAGCCTTCGCCAAAAACATGGAAAAGAAGACCAGCCGCGACAAGACCCGTCACCTCAACAACGAGAAACTGCAAGCCTGATGCTGGTAAGACTGCGTCACATCTTGTTGTTTTTCATCCTGTTGACGACCGATTTAGCATGGTCGCAAATCAACTATCCGCATTTCATCCAGAAGGCTCGCCTCGACCTCACCGAAGGCAAGTTCAATGAGAGCATCAGCGAACTAAACATCGCCATCGCTGCCAAACCCGACAATTTCGAAGGCTACTTCCTGCGCGGCATGGCCAAATACAGTTTGGATGACCTCCAAGGTGCCATCACCGATTTCGACAAGGCACTCGAAATCCATCCGATGTATGTCCGCGCCCTGCAATACCGCGCCATCTGCTACGACAAGCAAGACGAGTTTGCCAAAGCCCTCGCCGACCATAACCACGCCAACCAGCTCGACCCTTTCGATGCCGACGTACTCTTCTCACGCGGCATAACCTATTTGCACTTAGGACATTACGACAAAGCCATTGCCGACTACGACATGGTACTCTCCATCGAGAAGAACGATGCCCTCGCCTACATTAACCGCGGTGTGGCCAAAAGCCATCTGAAACAATACGCATCAGCACTCGCCGACCTCGATGAAGCCGTCCGCCTCGACATCATGAACCCGGAGGTGTATTATCATCGAGGCATCGTCAAGATGGAATGCGACTCGTTTACCGAAGCCATTGCCGATTTCAACCAAGCCATCCATTTCGACGAAAAGAATCCTTTGTTCTACTACAACCGTGCCGTGGCCGAAATCAACCTCAACGACACCATCGCTTCCCTCAGCGACTACGAGACGGTTAACCAACTCGACGAGCGCAACTCCCTCACCTACTTCAACCGCGGCATTCTCTACTCATGCCAAAAAGACTACCGCAAAGCCTTGGAAATGTTCGATTTGGTGACACTCATCAATCCCAGCAACATCTATGGCTACTTCAACCGTTCCATCGTGTATTGCGAACAAAAGAAATGGAAAGCCGCCGAAGCCGACCTGACCAAAGTATTGGAACTTTTTCCTGAATACATCAGCGCGTGGGTCAACCGCTCGGTGGTAAGGCAGGAGAAAGGCGACAGAAGAGGTGCCGAAGCTGACCACCAGCAAGCCCTCTACCTCATCGGGCTTTTCAATGGCGATGGCGCCGACACCGATGCCCTCTATCAGAAATATGCCGACTCGACCTATTTCAAGCACATCATGGAGTTTGAATCCGACTTCGTGAATGGCGAAACGAGAGGCAGGCAAGCCCAGTATGCCGAGGTTGAAATCAACCTGTTCCCCAACTTCGTCGTCGCCTTCGTGTCGCCCGAAGAAGAATTGTCAGACAAAGGCATCTATTACGGCGACCGTCTGCCGCAAGTCAACGAAAAGATAACGGGTAAGCTAATGGTTTGCCTTGACGACAAAACCCGCGACGACATCGTTCCATGGCTCAACATGAACCATTTAGGCGACTACGCCACGCTCAACCAATCGGCGATGATGTTCAGCGAAGAGCAAGAAAAATGCCTGAGCGAACACCGAGACCCCGACTTTTCGCAAGCCATCAATTTGCTTTTAGATGTGCTCAAAAAGAACCAGCGCAACCCTTTCCTATGGTACAATCTGGGCAACAGCCATTTGCATCAAAAAGAATACAACCGCGCCATCGATGCCTTCAGCGAAGCCCTCGTGCTCAACCCCGACCTGGCCGAAGCCTACTACAACCGCGCCCTAACGCTCATCTTCATTGGCGAGACGAAACTCGCCCTCGCCGACCTCAGCAAAGCCGGCGAACTAGGCCTTACCGAAGCATACGCCGTGATGAAACGGTTTGGAAAATAAAGACATTTAGCCAACCCATTGGGCATAATATCCATCATTTCCGGAAGAAATACTCCAGACCGATGTCAATGCCATAATAGAATCTGAAATTACCATAAACATGGTATGGAGGAACATAGACACCATGACCACTTATGTTGGCAGATTCCGTCACATTGAAGATTTTATAGTTTACATTTGGCGTCACATTTATAATCCAATTGCGACTTAACGGAAACGATACACGATAACCACAAGACACAACAAGATTTACATTATTTGAGTGTAAATTGTAACTTATTGTCTGAGTTGCATGTTGTTGTTTCTCTTTAGCATTAAAACACTTTATCAAAGAAACTCCCAATTGCAAGTCACTATGATGTGATTTCTTCGAAACAAGATTGAATGCCGCATCGCCAAATAGATTCATAAAGGTGGCATTGATAGTAGCCTTATAGTTCTCTCCTGTCGATTCTTTCTTATCCAGAGTGTAGTAATCTTCGGTTAATCTCAATCCCGTATCGAATCTGAATCGCTTAAAATTATTGGCGACAAAGACTGAAACGCTACCAATTCGAGGCATATAGGCAGGAGTCTCCTTGAAAGCCACCGCCGAGGCCCCTACGTAAAAACCAACTGAAATACTATCTTGCGCAACAAGATACAGGCTTGATAAGATAGTTGTGAATAATAAGAGAAACTTCTTCATAGCTATCATTTTTTGATGGTTTTGATGCTGCAAAGTTAAATGATGAGAATCAAAATGTCAAGAGGTTTGGGAAACAAATTTTTCACAAATCCAAACAAATAAGGATGCAGAAAATGTCAGAGTGGCTTATCGCCAATCAATCTTTCCGACTTCACTTCGTTCGCGACGACGCGAGGCGGCAGTCAGACAAAATCATCAATATTTCCGCTCAGCGCAAAATGCCAGCAAGTCTTTCAATGCTTGCGAAGTTTCGGTCTCGGGAAGACCTTCCAACGACTTCAATGCCTTTAACCTATAATCGGGAATCAGCTGCTTGGCATATTCCACGCATTCGGGCTGGTCGTTGTCAAGCATGTCGTCGCGCATCTGGAACACGATGCCGAGATTGAGACCGAAATCTGCCATTCGTTTTACGATGGCTTCCTCTGCCCCCACAGACAAGGCACCGCTGACGCAGCTCGAACGCATGAGCATGGCGGTCTTTCGCGTGATGATGTCGAGATATTTCTCCTCAGTCAGTTTGGAATTTGGAGCCTCGCTCTGAATCAACTCGCCTTCGCTCATCGCGTTGGCGGTTTGAAGCATCTCCTCCATGATTTGATGGTCGGCAGGATTGGCAATGAGCTTGATGGCTTTGGCAAACAAGAAATCACCTGCAAGGATGGCATTGTGGTTGCCGAATTTCGCGTTGGCCGATGCCCTTCCGCGGCGTTCGCTGTCGCCATCCACCACATCGTCGTGCAGCAAGGTGGCCGAATGAATCATCTCCACGAAAAGCGCTGAGCGAAAAGTCGAAGCATTGACCTCACCCAACAGTTTGGCCGACAAAAACACCAAGATCGGACGAATGCGCTTGCCCTGACTTTCAGCCAGATACTGCATGATTTCGTTCATCGGTTCGGACGGCGACGAAAAGATGCCTTTCAACTCCAGCTCGAATTGCTGAAGTTCAGGAGCGATGCAACGGGTGATGTCGGTAATTTTCATGCCGCAAAAATAGTGAAAAGTCGAAATTACTCCTTATTTGCCACTGGCATTTCCATTCCTTCATACATGTAGTCGTACCACTTGAAGTTCTTCCAGATGTTTTCGTGAAGGCGGTGCATCTCTTCGGTGAGGACAAGCATCTTGCCGACGGCAGGACGTTCGGGGAAGAAATCGTAATATTCCTTATCGACATAAAGCGAGAAGAACGAAGTGTCGGTGACGATAGGCAACGAATACAGCATGTTGTAAGGCAAGTCCCATTGCCAAGGCTGGCCATCCTTTGTGCCTTCGAAGTGCATGCCTTGGTGATCGATGGTGAGGTTGCCTTCGCCGCAAGGCTCCGAAGTCTTCTGGTTCTTAATGAGATGGTCGGTGGGCAAGGAGCCAACCTTTACCTTTTCGGTGAAACTGTAGTTAGGGTTTTCCCTGATTTCACGGATGGTATTCTGACGTTCCAGCTCAACCCACTTGGTAGGCGACTCGGGGATGACGCAGTCGGCATCGAAAGGCTCAAACTCGTAATAATCGTTCATCTTGGCGCCGTTGCCGCAATGTTCGCACTTGATGTAGTCTTTTTCTCCCACCATCGTCAGTTCGGCACCACAACGGGGGCATTGGTAGCAGATGTCATGCAGCTTTTCGCAGATGCGGCCGTTGGTTTTCTTCCACTTTATATGTTGTTGCTTGTTCCAAGCATAGTCGTCGTGGCGGAAGGCCTCATTGATTCTATCGTCGATTTCCTCGGGTGTCATGCTTTGGAGCTGTTCGGGCGTGAAGAGCAGCGAAAGTTCCACATCCACCCGGCCTTGACGCTCATCGAGGCAGACCTTGGTGCTGGTGAGATAGGAGCCAGCGAGTCTCACGAAATAGACAGGAATGTGATAGAATTGCAAGAAGCGACCGGTGCCCGGGACGATAGGCTGGTTTTGTCCGTAAATCGAGCTCATGCCTTCGGGTGAAAAGGCGATGCAGCCGCCTTTCTTGATGATGGAATTCATGGCCCGCACGCTAGCCATGTCCTCGGCATAGTTTTTCTTCGGAATGATGTTCATCAGCCTGAAAACAAAAGCCAGATGACTGCGGAAAAACTCGTTGTAACCCGCCAAAATGTTGATGCGGCGCGGATAAGTGGCTTCCATCACAAAAGCGTGGTCGAGGCGCGAAAGGTGGTTCCAGATGACGAAGCATGGGCCATCGCACTTGTTGATGTTATCCTTAATGACATAATGGGGTTTATATTTCGGTGCCACAAAGCCGCTGATGACAACTCGATAGATGAACAGGAAAATCCTTCTTGGTTTTCCATATTTCCTTTTTGCAAGTTTCTGTTGCAGTGTAAGTTTCTTGGCCTTTTCTTTCATGTAAAGCGTGTGTTTCGTTGTGCAAATGTATGAAAAAAAAGAGTACGGCTTTTTAAATTGTCCAAAAGCGGAAATAAAGACAACGGAGGCAGTCCGTTTGGACCGCCTCCGTCTTTGGTATGTCGAGTGTCATCCAGGTTTATCTGCGTGCTCCGGTTGAAGAGTTGCCGCTTCTCGAACTTGATGACGAGCTGCTGCTTGATCTTGAGCTGCTGCTGCTCGATGAGGACGTCGCGCTGCTGCGGCTGCTTGAGCTTGATGAGCTGCTGGTTCTCGCCGAACCTGAACTGCTTGTGCTGCCTGAGCGGTTGCTGCTCGAGTTCCCGCTGCTTGGGCGAGCCGTTGTTGCGCTGCTGCTACTGCTTGAGTTGCTTGTGCGTCCTACGCTGCTGCTTCCACTGCTCGGACGGTTGCTTCCATTGTTGCTGCCTGTTCCGACTCCACTGCTTGGGCGACTGGTGCTGCCTGAGCTTACACCGCTGTTTCCGCTATTCGGGCGAGTGGTAGCGCCGTTGTTGTTTCCGCTGCTTGGGCGGCTGGCACCGCTGTTGTTGCCAGCAGGGTTGCCGTTTGGACGGACCGTAGCCCCATTATTACTCGAGCCGTTGAAGTTGTTCTGGTTATTGTTGCCAGCTCCGTTGCTGCTCATGCTTCCAGAAGTTCCGTTGTTGTTTGGTCTCACCGTGGCTTGACCATTGCCACTTGAGCTAGGATTGTTGTTCCCGCTGTCGTGAACGTGTGCGCCTTCGCCGAAGTTGTGCGTTGCGGGATAGCCACCGTTGTTGTAGTGGTAGTGATAGGTGTGGTGAGCTGGGTCGAGGACGTGTGGCGCTGGTGCGGGACCTGCGAATCCAGGAGGTGGTGGAGGTGGCATTGGCGGACGGTAGCCGTCGTAGTAGTAGCGGTAAGTGCCTGGACGGTTGTAGTAGCGTGGCACTGGTGCCAGATTGATTACAACGTGGTATTCGTTGCGGGGACCATTCCAGCGGAAGGCTAATGGGTCGAAGTACTCGAAAGTGGTGAAGCTGTAGAGTTCGTCGCCAAGTTCGTAGTATGGCATGATAGTGTAAGTGTAGCTCGGATTCGGGCGATAGGCGGGAATGTCGATAGCTATTCTCTTGATTCTACCGGGGCAGACCTTGACACGCTTTTTTGCGTAGTAGTATCCGTCGTCAGGGTCAAGGTAGATGTACACATAACCCTTGTAACGGTAGTCTCCGATGTTCTGCACATCGTAATAGACGGTGAGCGTGTTGGAGTAATCGTTGTAAGTCATCACCGGCTGTGATACCAAGACGAGTTCTGGAGGATAGCCAGTGGCTGCTTTCGCTGCGATGAATCCTACTGCCAGCAGGATGGTCATCAAAATGCTCTTGATTTTCATAGTTCTGTGATTTTTAAGGGTTAGACTTAGGTTTTTCTCTGACCAAACTTATGCCAAAACTGTGCCAAAATCACTTTTCGGTGACGCGCGATGTGCTACCGTAGTCAATATCAGGGTGTTTGCCAAGAAAATCGAGCATCATGTCGTTGGATGAACGGAAGGTTGAGGTCCCTTGGTCTTCGTGTTCATAATCAAAAACCGTTGACATGTAGCTGTTCATCACGATGGTATATTTTGCGCTCATATCCAATGGTTTACCATTATCTAAGGTAACATTGATGTCGGTCATTTCGCCATTTTCGTCTTCGCTATAGGTGTATGAGCATCCCGAGCAATAAATCGGGCCGCCATCGGTGGTGTAGCACACCTTCATGAGACGGATGATTTCTTCGCCACTCAGCGTGAACTGGATGATTTCGTTGTCGAATGGGTCGAGGGCAAAGATGTCTTTCTTGGTCACAGGACGCACCGAGAGCGTGTCGAAGCGCACGCCACCAGGGTTTTGGAAGCCCATATCGGCACCTGAAGTGGAGCGGATGGCATCGGTCATCAGGCAGCCAAGTTGTTCGTATGTATTGATTTCAGTGAGGTTGTTGCAAACCACGGTGGCAAAAAATTCATTGCTGTTGTATTCATTCACCATGGCTTGCACTTTTTCGTTGCGTTTTGGGAAATCGCGTACCGAGAGCAACTCTTCCTGTTTGTCGATGAGTTTTCCGTCTTCGAATGTCAAAGTGCTGAGGGTCACATATTTCACCTTGCTTTCGGCTTGTGTAATCATCACGCCATTGACAAGTTGCGTTTCGGCAACGCGAGTGTGCGTGTGACCACCGATGATGACATCGAGTTGTGGGAACTGCTCAGCGATCTCACGGTCCTCTTCATAGCCACAATGCGACACCAAGATGAGAGCGTTATTATCGTCGCGCAAATTCAGATATTGAGGCAGTACTTCGGCAATCGGAACGAAGTGTGCGCCGATTAGGTTACTCGGATGCGAATCGGGCAAACCGTTGGGACCCAGTTGAATGGCACCAACAAAAGCAAGCTTCAAACCGTCTTTTTCGATGACAACGTACGGATTCACATTCAAGTCGAGCGAATCCTCGAAAGTGACGTTGGCACAGATGAAAGGAAAATTGGCCCAACCCAACACCTTGTGGAGGCCACTCATACCACCATCCCACTCGTGATTGCCAAAGCACGAGAGGTCGAAACCGACTTCGTTCATCAGGTTATACATCGGCTTGGCAGGTTCTTCGTAACGGTCGTTGACGGGATTGCCCGAGCGGTTGTCGCCAGCAGCGACGAGCAACAAATCGGGGTGAACCGAGCGGAGACTATCAATCAGCGCTGCGAACTGCGGATAGTTGTCGATGTTGGCATGCTGGTCGTTCACCGACGCGATATAGATTTTCTGTTGCTTTGGCTGGCAAGCCATGAATGTCAACGATGTCAACAACATCAATGACAATACTTTACATATCCGTTTCATTACTCAGGAAAATTTGACGTAGATTTTTGTGTTGGCACGCAAGGAACCATCGATGTCCAAGATATTGCCATAAGCATCGCGGACTTCAATCCGTTGCAAATCGTTGTTGAGTTTGTTGTCGCGGCAATATACCAAAACTGCCGATTTCACCTTAGCGCCATAATAGGTTTTGACTTCGGTGTCGTTAACGAAAACTTTCATAGTAAAAGATTTATTTGTTGATATTAAGGATGCAAAAATAGATTTTTTTCAGTTGTCAAAACATTTTCTTTATTTTTGTGCTTCTAAAAAGAGAACAATAATCAATCATAACACTCATTATCATGAAATTAGAAGGACGTAGAGTAAGTACAAACGTTGAAGACCGCCGTGGAAAAGGCACTGTTGCCAAAGCAGGCGGATTAGGATTAGGCGGCATCATTGTTGCAGTCATCGTATTCTTTGTAACGAAAGATCCACAACAAGCATTTCAAGCCGCTCAAAATAGTGGCAATCCAACCGAAGTATCGGTGGCTAGTGAACAACTGGATGATCCTGAATATCAAGAATTAACCACTTTTGCTTCACAAATTCTTGCTGGTACCGAAGATGTGTGGTCAGCTGAATTCAAGAAACTGGGCAAAGTTTATCACGCTCCCAAACTCGTGATTTTCGAAGGACAAGTCACATCTGCTTGCGGTGGTGCAACATCAGATTGCGGTCCATTCTATTGCTCTGGCGACCAGTGCGTCTATCTCGATTTGTCATTCTTCAAGGAGATGAAGAAGCAAATCGGCGCTGACGGAGATTTCGCTTACGCTTATGTCATTGCCCACGAAGTAGGCCACCATGTGCAAAACGAACTTGGCACTCTCGGCCAAGCCCACCAAGCCATGCAGCAATATGGTCAAGGTACAAAGAGGGCCAACGAAATCAGTGTGCGCCTTGAACTGCAAGCCGATTTCTACGCTGGTGTTTGGGCTTACAACGACAATAAAATGTTCGGCTCATTGGAAGATGGCGATGTCGAGGAAGCCTTGAACGCCGCTTCGAAAATTGGCGACGACTATTTGCAAAAGAAAGCCTACGGCAAGACCATGCCCGAAACCTTCAACCACGGCACCTCCGACCAGCGCTCACGTTGGCTTCGCAAAGGTCTGAGAACCGGCGACATCAACCAAGGCGACACCTTCTCACCTGCTTACAACAGTCTGTAATACAAACAACAAGATGAAACAGAAAAGCCGCTCTTGGAGCGGCTTTTTTTTTGGTATTTGAGGAACAATCTGGTTCAAATGAACATGGTCATATAAAGCGGATAATAGACCACTCGTCCTATGGAGTCAACATTGAACTTGCTGAACACCATAGCCCGCTCGATTTTGTCGCCAAAGTAGCCAAGAGCCGAATTGAGTGATGCATGAGCCTTGAAATTGTCGCCCGATTTCACTTCAATGACCGAAATCTTGTTGTTCTCTTGAAAGAGGAAGTCCAATTCCTGACGGCTGTTGTGGTCGTAGTAATGGAGGTCGTGCCCATGTCTTACCAACTCGGCAGCGACATAATTCTCGGTCAAGGCACCTTCGTTGATTTGGATGTTACCATTGATAACTTGCCACTGGATGCTCTCTTTCCAGCACGAGCACAGCAAACCCGTATCAAGCAGAAAAGCCTTGTAGAGATTGCGTTTTTCAGAGAAAATGAAAGGCAGTTCGAGGGCATTGGTGTTGTACGAAAAATAAGCTGTGCCTGCGTCCTGTAGCCACAAAGCCGCATCTTCGTAGTCTTTGCTTTTGGCCTTTGGATCCAAGTCATTGAAAATGAAACGTTTTTTTTCCTTACTCAACTGAACAGGAATGGTGTCGAAAAACGATTTGGCTTTAACTTTTTGGCTGCCGGCATATTTTGCGATGTCGTCGCGATAGCTCTTCATTATTTTCTTTTGCTGGCGCAACGTGGCTGAAAAATCGGCATTGCTCATATAAGTCGTCACCACTTGTGGCATTCCGCCAACAATGAGGTAGTTACGGTAATGGCGCATCATCTGCTCGTGGACGAAATCGGGCAACGGCTGGCAATTCTCGTATGCTTCACGAATCATGCCAATCACATCTTCACTCACATTCATCGCCCAAAGAAATTCCTCGAAATCAAGCGGATACATATCAATTTGCTCCTCAAAACCTACAGGATAAGATGAAACGTCCTTGTAATTGATGCCTAACAACGAACCTGATTCTATGTAATCAAATTGGCCTTCTTCAACCAAGAATTTGATGGCTGTGCGTGCATTCGGACAACTTTGGATTTCATCGAAAAAGACCAAAGTCTTTCCTTTAACAAACGGCCCGTAACCCATTAGCGACAGCTTGCTGATGATTGTTGCCGTATCACGTTTTTCTTCGAAAGCCAGTTTTGCCTTGGGGTCAAGCTCAAAGTTGACTTCGACAAAATGTTCGTAATAAGTCTTCGCAAATTCACGAATGACTGTAGTCTTTCCAACTTGCCTAGCACCCTTCAAAAGCAATGCACTTTTTTCAGAAGATTTTTTCCAATTTAATAATATATTGATAATCTTTCTTTTAAGCATATAATTTCTACTTTTTTGCAATTAAAAAATGGTTAAAAACACACTTTTTTGCAACTATTTCAAGTGCAAAAATACACCTTTTTGCATATATTTTATGCTCTTTTTTCAACTTTTTTGCAAATATCACTTGCAGACTTCCACAAGATTACCCGAATATCTCTTCAAATGCCTTCCGATAGGCTTCCACTTTCTTGTCGAAAGCCAAAGGATAAGCTCGTGATGATGACGGCAAGCGATAAAGCCACAAACCCGCTTCAAGTTCGGTTTTGCTGCCTACTGCTGGCAACTTTTCCACGCCGAAATGCTGGCACACTTCTCCCGTAGCCTTTTCGCCCGTCGTGGCGATGGCGCGGCACGATGGAATGTGTTTCAGCAAGGCACGAATATCTGTCGGTTCCACAATTTCGAGAAAAGCATCGGAAGCGTTGTCTTTCAGCCGACGGACGGCTTCGGCTGTGTCATACAAGGCGATACCTTTCTTGTTGAGGAAATCCACTATCTCGTCCTTCTTGAAACACTTATTCGTTGCATCCACAAAGTGATTCTTGTCGGCAAACCACACCTCGCCTTCGATACGCCAATGGTCGTTGATGAAGTTAGGATAGTAAAAATCCATGCTCCAGCGCTTCTGCGGAGGAGGAAAACTACCTAAAAACAAAACTTTAGCGTTGGCTGGCAGGAAAGGCCGCAAAGGATGGCGTTCAATCATAAATTTTATCTTACATTGGCCTTGAGCGAGTCGGCGATTTTCTTTTTCAGGTCGAAATACATCTGCTCGGTGTCGTTGCGTTTGTTAGGCTTGTAAAGATTTGGGAACTTGCACGATTCCACATCGAACTTCAAATTGCTGAAAGGACCGGAGATTTTCAGGCCCATACGCACTGGCAACGGCGTTTCCGTGACCGAAAGATGATATTCGCCCGTCTGGTCGAGGTTCATCCTACCATCAACGGTGACCTTATATTTCCCGATGGCGATTTGCGACGGCCAAAGGTCAATCTCATCCTTGAAAGCGGTGAGTTGCACATCGAGGCTGTCGATACGATATTCACCATCGCTGCTGACTTGCAGCAAATCAGTAATTTTCGTGAAGGCAAACTTGTCGTTGACACTAAGATTTTGGCCTTCGATGTCGGCAGCGGCACGCAAGGTGGAAATCTTCGGAGCATAGTTCGATTTCAGGTTGGTCTGTGCATCGATATGGAACTCGGCTTGACCATCAAAGGTCTTCAGCATAGGCACCAACGTGTCGATATAAGGCACCATGTGGAGCAAATCGGAAATCTGGACGTTGAGCAAGTGGAAATCCATGGCCAAGAAGAGGTTGTTCTTTCGCGGCGACTCATACATAGCCGTCAGCTGCATCTCGGCTGCCTTGTTGGTAAAACCAATTTCCTGGAGTATGAGCGTGCCGTCTTTCACGGTCATGCTGCCGCTCAAATCGTTGAGGTCGAAATTGTCGTAAAGCGATTTCTTCGTCTTGATGCCAAAGGTGAAATCGATGCCTTCGGGAACCATGAACGGATTATCTTCCGTAGCTTCTTCCTTCTCGGTTTCCTGCTCATCATCATTGCGGCCAAGGCCACTCGTTAGATCCATGATTTCGTTGATGTCGAGCATGTTGGAAGTGAGCTGCATCTCGCCTTTCATCAAGTTCTTGTGGTCTTCAATCCATTCCTTGATACCCACCACATTACCTTCGAGGCTGATGTCGGAATTGCCAATGCGGAATGTACTCTTGCGGAAACCCAGCTCATGCGAGTTGAACAGGAAGTCGATATTCGAAATATTGATTGGCTCGTCGATGCCATCCACCTTGACCGTTGCATCGGTGAGCGAGAAATCGGCCGTAGGATTCCACTTGTTAAGTATGTCGATCTTGTTCTTGTCTTGATGCACAGACGCGTCAACCGAAAGGCGATTCGTATTCAGCGAGTAGGACTGACCCATATTGGCCACCAAGTTCTTCGAACTGAAAGTCACATCTGCATTGAGGCCCGATTTCTGCTTTGCTGGTATGGTGACCAAGGTAATGGCTGGAGTAGCAGCGTTCACCTTGATTGTATCGTAGCTCAAATTCAAGGCAGTCATGTCGAGGGCGGCATTGAGCACCATCTGTTCGAGTTGTCCCTTGAACTTGTCGGCGTTGGCAGCAAGATGAAAGCCATTCAAAGTGGCGTCGATGTCGTTGCCAACCTTAGCCTTCAAAGTGCCCGAAGCGAGGTCAACATAGGCTCCCGAACGATTCTTTCCCTTACGCGATGCAGGCAAGGTGAGCTTGACATCAAGCACGGGAGCACTGGCATGAATGGTGTCCATATTGAAGTCGAAATCCTTGATTTTCAATGAGCCATCGGCAACAAGACGATTGAGGTTGTAATCATCGAGCGACTTCATCAGTTGGTCGAGAGTGAATTTCGCTTTCAGGTTGACATCGGTGCGACCTCCAAGACTGATGTTCTTGGGCAAGAAGCCTTTGATGTCTTTCATCGGCAGATCGGCTTTCACATTGAGATCAATGGCCAAATCGTCGGTGACATCACTCACCAAGCCATCGGCATCCAAGTCGGTTTGGTTGAATCTGGCCTTCAGCTGATTGATGGTGACATCCGATTTCTCGTTGAGATTGAGGCTGATGAAGGCTTCCAAATCCACATCTGTGAAAGGATAAGGCAGCGAGGGAATGTTGACCGAGGCCTTGTCGGTGAGCACCTTGGCTGTGATAAGCGGCATCAGCGAGTCGTTGAAAACACCCTTGACTTGTGCTTCGGTGATGGTGATTTTGCCTGAATAATTGATGCTGCTCAGTGACTTTTGCACCTTCTCGGGCAAATAGGTCAGTACATCCTCAATGACTAAGGTGTTGGTTTCCACACCCAAGTCAAGATTTATATCGCCATTTTCGGCCATTCCAGCATCACCATTGATGTGAATCTGATAATCGTTCAGGCCAACTATGGCATCATCAAAATGACCCGAAAGTGTGGCCAAGCTGAAATTCAACGGAGCATGAAGCGAAAAGCCATCATTGTCAAGATAATCTTCAGCAAGGGCGAGCGAGAAGGCGGGACTTGCCATTTCGAGTGTGCCATCCAAAAGGTCGAAATCCTTCATGTTACCATCGAAGCTCAAAGAAAAATCATTGGCGAAAGCCTTGAGCGAAGGCGTGGTAAATGCCAAGGAAACAACGCTCATGTCAAGGTCGGCATCAATGTCGTTGTCGGTCATCTTGCCCTTCACACGAAGATTCAACCCATCTGTAGAGGCACGCATATCGGAACGCAAATCATTGTAAACAAGTCTCGTATCGTTCATTTTCACTTCTTCAAGATTAACAAGATAATTGAATGACGAACTCGTAGAATCTTCACTGTCGGAAACGTTGAAAACATTCAGGTTGCTGTTACCTTCCGCATCGAAGAACACATTCACGAAAGCGTGGTCGAGGATGCACTGTTTCACCACGATTTCCTTATCGTTAAGGAACCTTTTTGCATCCGCAGAGACAATCAGCTTGTCGATATTCGCCAAGGTATCAGAAGTGCCCTCCATGGGATTGAGCAGGGCGACATGGTCAATTTCAAGCCCAATGTTAGGAAAAGTCTTGATGAGGGTAAAATCGGCCTTCTCAAGCTTTATTTCGCAGTTTACGAACTCTGGAGCGTATTTTTTCACCAAGTCAGTGAGTCTTCCCGACGAAGTGACCACCGCCACGGCAACGACAACCGCAATGAGCGCAAGCCCAACGATTGATGCCAAGGTGATGCCTGCTATCTTCAGTATTTTCTTCATGGCATCAGTCTGCTTTAGTGAAATAATGATAACTTCCGTAATCATCATAATAGGTCAAGTTGCTCGTATTCAGCGTGCTCACCGTATAGACCCTAGGAATGATTGAACCGAAAACCGTAAGATGCTCTTGCGTAAGGATATCGCCGCTCAGCGTCCAGTTGAAAGGCTGGCCTTCTTCTTCCATGATGTCGTCAGCCTCATCCCAAGTGATGCCCGTACCGTCAGCGTTGTAACGCTCGAAGACGGAACCTTCTTGCCATTTGCCATACAACAAGGCCTTATCGAAACCGGTGTTGGTGTCGTCGTCACAAGAGGCCATCGAGAATGCCAAGCAAACTATGGCGACAATCATTATCGATAACTTTTTCATATTCTATGACTTTAAGGCGCAAAAATACAAATTATATAGCAACTTACAACATTTTTCATTCTCCCACCATCACCCGCATTCCGTCGGAATAGGAGCTAAACTCAGGTGCGTATTGACACTGGATGAGGGCGTAGCCGTTGCTGAGGTTGCCTTCCTTGGTGACGAATAGGCTGTATTCCACCTGATGCGTGCCCTTGGGCAGATGCTCGATGAAGAACTCCATGTCGGTGTCGGTGTTCGACTGATAGTACCACAAGCCGTCGTTGCTCTCGTAACGCGAAACCTGCTCAATAGGCTCGAAACCTGCGGCACGCAAGTCCTTCACGAAGACAAACGACATGTCTTGCTGGCTTTCGATGGTGAGCTTCACCGTAATCTTGTCGCCGACTTTCAAGGTGCGGTTCCCAATCGGGACCAGTTTCTTGCCGTTTTCATCTACGGTCTCCACAAACAGTTCGCGCTTGATGCTCATTCCGGCATCGCTCGACTTCACTTCGTCGATGGGGACGAAATACTGGCGGAACAAGCCGCCCCAAACCAAGTGTGGCGTCGGGTTGTTGACGGTGAGTTGGCGCATCTCGGAGGTGACTTCGTTGGCGTTCCAGCGGCGTTGGATGAAGCCCGTGCCAGCCACTCCGCCTTCGGTGGAGATTTCGGCACCTGGTGTCTGCACCGAGCCCCAATGCAGTGTCACGTTCTTGCCTTCCTCGAACCAGTCGCTGCCGCGCATGAGCAAGGCATAGATGGCATCGGCGGTGGAGGCTGAGTTTTCCCACATGTTGGTCTGCTTCTGCGTGAGCAGCCACACGCGGAGCTGGTCGAGCATCTCTTGGTCTTGGTCGATTTCGGCAAAGGCGGCCATGATGTTGGCATGGGTGGCGATGTGCGACTCGAAGGCGAAGTATTTCTTCGGCCAGTATATGCCGATTTGCTCGTTCTTTTGTGCGCATTCCTTGAACGACTGAATCATCAGTTTGGCGGTCTTTTCGTTGCCATTGCGGTAGAGCACGATAGAGGCCTTCGACTTGTCGTTGAAATTGAACTTGGTCCATTCCTTGTCGAGGCTACCGAGATAATACTGCTTGGCTGTGGCGAAGTCTTTGTCGGAGTTTTGTTCCTTGAAGAAACTCAGTGCATAAAGCTCGGATAAGGTTGTCGAGCTAATTGGCCAGTCTTTCTTGTATTTCTTCATCTCGCGATAGGTGTCGGCCACTTCGTATTCAAGATATTTGACGGCCTTATCGCAAATTCTTTGGGCAGTTTGCTGGTCGGCACCACTTAACGACGACAAGGCACCCATCTTCTGCAACTTTCCGAAACCTGTCAAGATGTAGGTCGAAATCCATGGACTTTCGGGCATACCATCCATCCACGACCAACCGCCATTGTATTTCTGTTTCTTCTCAATCAGGTTGAGTGCTTCGGTTTGCTGTTGGCGTAAAGTATTGATTTCAAACAAGGTGACGATACGTGAACGCTGTTCGGTTTCGCTCTTGGCTTCGAGTACCCAAGGTGTTTCTTGCAGCATGATGGCCTTCAGGTCTTGGTCTTTTTCGAGCTGCGAGAGCAAGGCATCGGGTGTTTCGATTTGCCATTTCTTGATGTAAGCCAGGAGGTTCGGAATGTGGTCGGCGATGTAAGACGAAAGCGTATTGGCATAAAACACATAGAAAGCCGTCTCGGCGCGGTCGGTGTCGAGGTTAGCTAACGAAGGCAGCGACTGGACGGCATACCACACCGGATTGGTGCTGAAATTGAGCGTCAGGCTATAGTCGCGCTCGCGACTGTTGGGATTGGCGATGCAGTCGAAATCGAAAGTCTGTTCGGTCTCGGCTTTCACCGTGATAGGCAAGGTCTGGGTCATGAAGACCTCACTACTCAGCACGGGCAAAAGGTGTTGCTCTGCATCGCTGAACTGACCCGCGTAGGCGGTGAAACGGAAGGCCAACAGGCTGAGGTCGTATTGCGAAGCCACCTTCCAGCGCACTTCTTGGCTGCGACCTGGCATGATTTCCTGCATCGGGACGACGGCATCCGAAACCACCATGTCGATGGGTTCCATCGAGGTGGCATCGAAGATTTCGAGTTTAGCCTTTGGCGTGACAGCATCGTCGCCCGTGTTGATGACATTTGCCACGAACCAAAGTGTGTCGGTGTCGTACATGTAGCGAGGCATGTCGGCCATAATCATCACAGGCTTCGACGAAGTGAAGCTCTGCTGGTGCTGCCCCGTCTGACGGTCTTTGGTGTAGGCCAAGAGCATGAGGTTCCAACGCGTGAGGGCATCGGGCATGGTGAAAGTGAAGGTAGCGCTGCCATCGGCATTGGTGCGCAAGTTGGGGAAGAAGAAAGCCGTCTCGTTGAAGTTCTCGCGGATAGATGGCTCACTGTTGACTTCTTCCTTCGGAGTCTCAGTTGTGAGTTTTGCCTGTGGTTCAATACTTCCTACTTCGTCCATTGCCACTGACGCATCAAAAGTATTATTTGCATCGTTGGCTACACAAGGCATCGGGGCACTTTCCTCGTAACAAACCATATCATTGACTATTCCGCCGCCAAATCTGCCTGCACCCTTATACATTCTGCGGCCAAAATAAATGGCATCAAAGAAAGGCGCATCGGAAGGTAAGGTGAAATTGAAGAAGATACCGAAATAGAAATAGTCGAGCGACGTGTTCGATGATATAAACCTATGATTATCAGACTCGAATTGACGGCCATAAACAGATGATGGCTTCATGCTGAAACTCCAATCATGGTAGGCAAATTCGTCAAGCGAGGCATCATACATGCCCGCCAACAAGGCGGCTTCCAAAGGATTGTCCTTGTAGTCGGCGACGGTCACTTCCCAAGTTTCTTCGGCACCTGGAGTGAGCTTGTCGCGCATGGTGGCAAGTTTCACATTTAGGTCGAGGTTGTCGTACGGCACGCTGATGTTCACATCGTCGATTTGCACCGAGTTTTCCTTCACGAAAGCCGTTCTCAGCATCAGTCCGCCGCGGTCTTGTTCTCGCACCTTATAAGAGATAGTCTGTACGCCATCATTGATTTTCAGCCATTTGTCGAGGCGGATTTCATTGCCATGGACGAGTTGCACCCACATTTCCACATCTTTGGCCGAAGTGCCTAACGAGAAACGGATTTCGTCGCCAGGATGGGCCGTGGTCTTGTCGGTTTGGCTCCAAGTCATGGCGGTGTAAGGCATCTGCTTCGAACTATTGCTGAACACACTGAATTCCTTTGCGATATGCGCCAATGGGTCGTCCAGACTCGTCAGTTCGATATAATATCTGCCAGGATTAAGCGTTGCCTCACAGAATTTCACTTGACTGTCGGCCACCACCTCATCTTGATAGACCAAGGTCTTGTTTCTCTTTTCGTAAAAACTATAGTTCGGGAAGAGGCGTTCCAAATCGGCATCGTTAAGCAGCTGGCGGTCGAGATTTCCCTCATAGTCGAATGCCTCAAAATAGCTGATTTGCTTGGCATCATCAAGGCGATAGATCTTGCGCGCGATGCGGCTCTTGGCAGGTGCACCACTCATATTGACTGCCTCGATGTTGTAGTCTTTCAGCTCCGACTGTTCAACGATATTTGGAATATTTGCATTGATAGCCAACGAGTTGTATCCAGCGCGAATCGAATAAGTATCACTATGGGTCTCGCCTTGTGCGCTGGTGGCCGTCACCTCGATTTCGTAAGTAAATACAGGCTGCTGTTCGGGTTTGGTCTTCAGCGAAGGCTTGAGGTTGAAGGTGATGGCAAACTTGCCCGCTTCGTCGGTGCGTGCCTTACCGAAGGCGATTTGCTCGTCTTCGACGCTCGGATAGTACCACCACCAGCAGCGCCACGGGAACGAGGTCTTGCGCACCACGCGGTAGCTGTATTCCACATCGTCCAAGCCGAAACCTGCGTAGGCATCCACGCTGCCGCTGACGGTAACTTCTTGGTTGAGTTTGTATTGTTCTTTCAGACTCTCGAAATTCACCTCAAAAGTTGGGCGTTTGTATTCTTCTACGCGGAAACCCGTACTGCCATTGCCGGCTTGCAGACGGAAATAGCCGTTCAGTCTGTCGGTTGGAATGACAAACGAGCCGCTGAATGAGCCGTATTCGTCAGTCTCGTAACTTGCCTTGCTGATTTCCTGCCAGTTGGCATCCATAAAACGGATAGTTTCTTCAAAATCTTTCACCAGACTCTTGTCGTTGCCTTGCGTGCGTGTCACGATGCCCTTGAAATAGACAGTCTGGCCCGGACGATAGATGGCGCGGTCGGTGAGAATGGTAGTGCTAAAGTTTTCGCGCTCAGCATTGTTTTTGCTTATGTGGAAATAATTCTCCGATAGCAAGACATCGTTGCCTTTGCGGAGATTGATGCAGAACGAATTGTCGCCATCTTGGCGGTTCAAGACGACCATTCCGTTCTTGTCCGATTTCTCGGTGGCGATGATATTGGTTTCGTAGGCGCGCTTCTTGTAGTTGTATTCGCGTTTGTAGAGTTCCACAGTCACACCTTCCACAGTCTTACCCGATTTGCGGTCGAGGGTGACGAGGGTCATCTTCTCGTTTTCGTTGCTTGTGACGAAACTGAGGTTCGAGACTTGAAAATTCAAGGCCAGATTCTTCTCAACTTCTGCATTGCCTTTGCTGATGGAAGCGACAAGGTAGTAGATACCATTTTCCAAGGCTGGCAAGGCTATCAAGCTGCTGTGTTCGCGATAGTCGGTTTCGGCTGGTATGTCGAGTTCAGTTTCGGCCACGGCCTTACGTTTCTTGAGGTCTTTCAGCAAGTCTTCTTTCGGAAGTTCGCTTAGCCTTTTCTGTTCCTCTTCGCTGACTTTCACCAATTTATAATAAGGCTTAGTCACGTTCTTGTAAATCAGGAAAGCGGGAATGTTTTCGTTGGGCAACTGCACTTGGTTCAGTTCAACATGAATTTGAGGTTCCTCTATATAGCTGATGATTTTCTCACATTTTTTTGCACCAGCCGATTTTGGGAAGTCGGCAATGGCCTGTTCGCACATCGCCTTGGCATTCTTGAGATGGTCGAAATAAGTGCTGTCATCGCTGTTATCATTGTAATCGCTGATGAGCTGGTCGGCAATTAGCGCGGTAATTTCGGCGGAGAGTTCATTTTGGCTGTGTTTGGCTTTCAGGTCTTCCAATGCAGCCATGTATTTCTCGCTTTCGTTCAAGATATTGTTGACAAACTGTAAACGCTTGTAGTCGTTGAAAATCAGTACGTCCTCCTTGCTATTCTTGATATTGTAGGCAATAATTTGCTGGAAAATGCTGAGGCATTGTATGATGGGTGAATCGCTCGTGCCGAGGTCGGCCTTGACAAATTCACTATCGGTGAGCCACCAGTCTTCGGTGTTCCAATCGCCTTGAATGTCGTCGGCAGTCGAAATCTCCTGATAGTATTTCGCCACGCGATGGAACATGAATTCGAACATCGTAGGCTCGTATTCAATGTAGTCGGTGACATTGTTTTTGCTCTCATACAGAGGCAGATGGTCTTTTGTGGATGCCTTTTTGAGAGCTTCGGTAGGTTTCAGAGCTTCGGCATAATGCTGGTTAATGAGGTGGCGGAACGTTCCTTTGTCCCAATATTTCATCTCCACCTTACTCAAGTCACCGTCAACTGACAGATTGTCATTGATGGTCCAGCTGTTTTCGTCGAGATAATCGGCGTATGCCTTGGCCACTTCTTCGTGGAGTATGGCACGAGGCACTTCATCCAAGCGCTCAAACTGAGCTTCGGCATAGCGGATGAAGGCCTGCTGCGGGTCGTCTTCAACGGTGTATCGCATGATTTGCTGCCTATAGAGGATGGTCTTCAGCAACTGCACTTGGTTTTTGTCTTTCTCGGCCTGTTTCTCAATGGCATCGAGTTCCTTCTCTGCTGTTTCGGGAAGGTCTTTGGTAAGATTTTCGGTGACTTTTTTCCACATATCTTCGTAATTGTTATTGTTGTCAGGCTTCGAAGGCGCACTGAAGGCGAACAGGCTGAGGGTAGTCAGGGCTGCTGCCAAAATGGCCGACACAATGATGAGCTTTGTTTTCATATTTAAAGTATTATTGGTTACATACGGAAAAGGCATATCAAATATTGTGCAAAAAACAACATGAAAGCGGTGAAATAGCCGAGACGTTTGTAGAGACCTCTCTACCTAATAAAAATTCAAGACAACTTCTATGTGTTTTTATTACTTTTGCGGCACAAAATCAAATTAAAATTACTGCTTATGAAAAACACTTCGCTTATCATCAGTCTGGCCCTCGCTTTCATTGGCCTGACCTCATGCACCAACAACCAACCTGTTGAGACTCCTGAAACGAACAACGAAACACAAACTGTCATGAATACAACCATGAACGACCTGCTGACACGTCGCAGCGTGCGCAGCTACACCGACGAGATGCCTCCACGCGAGGTCATCGAAGAAATCTGCGAAGCCGGAACCTATGCCCCCACGGGCATGAACCGCCAAAGTCCTATCATCATCGCCGTCACCAACCGCGAGGTGCGCGACCAGCTGAGCCGCCTCAACGCCGCCGTGATGGGCAACGACAGCGACCCATTCTATGGCGCTCCCGTCGTCCTCGTCGTCCTCGCCGACCGCGCCGCCGCCATGACATGGCACGAAGACGGCAGCCTCGTGATGGGCAACCTGATGAACGCCGCCCATGCCAAAGGCCTCGGCTCATGCTGGATCCACCGCGCCAAGGAAGTGTTCGAGACCGAAGAAGGCCAAGCCATCCTGAAGAACCTCGGCATCGAAGGCGACTATGTGGGCATCGGCAACTGCATCCTCGGCTATGTGAACGGCGACTATCCTGAAGCCCGTCCACGCAAAGAGAACTATGTGTATTGGATTGAATGATGACCAAGCACCATTTCACCTTTGCCACGGGCGAAAGCCTCGAAGCCGACCTTGACGAGTTGAAGCAGCTGTTGGCCGAAAACCGACAATACCTGCAAAACTACGAAGAAGTCCTCGACTCGCTCGACGACGATGCCTACATCGCCCGTGGCAATGGATTTTGCGACCGGAAATACAGCGACGACTTCATTGAAGGACAAATCGAGAAATACCAACAACGTGTGAACGACATCGAAAGATGGATTGCCAAAATCGACTCAGAAAATGATTGAAAACCTTAAAGTTATAGCTTTTGACGCTGACGACACCCTATGGGATAACGAGCCTTTCTTCCAGCAAGTGGAACGCGACATGTGCGCCATCCTGTCGCCCTACGCCGATGCCGAGACCGTATCGAAGAGCCTTTTCGAGACCGAGATGGGCAACATGGCAGACTATGGCTATGGTGCCGTTGCCTTCACCCTCTCGCTAGTCGAGAATGCCTGCAAAGTGAGCCAAGGCAAGGTAAAACCCGACGAGATTCTGCAGATCATCAATTTGGGCAAGACCCTCATGCACCTGAAAGCCACACCTTTAGCGGGAGTCGTCGAGACCATGCAAGCCCTGAAAGACAGCGGGAAATACCAACTTGTCCTTTTCACCAAAGGCGAACTGATGACCCAAGAACACAAACTGCAGCGCTCTGGCCTAGAGCCTTTCTTCGACAAGGTAGTGATCGTCTCGAACAAGAAACAACCACAATACCAACAGCTTTGCAAAGAAATGGGTGTCGAGCCTTCCGAATTGCTGATGGTCGGGAACTCCCTGAAATCCGACATACAACCCGCCCTCGAAATAGGCGCATGGGGTGTTTTCATTCCTTACGAGGTGATGTGGCAGCACGAAGTCATCGAACACTTCGAGCACGAACGAATGATGAAAATCAGCCGTTTTGAAGAACTGAAACAGATTCTGCTTTAATCGAACAGCACGCGCGGATTCATCTGATGTGGGCTGCGCCACTCGATTCCGTAACTTTCTAATACAGACTTTTTTGCGCTCCAATAGCTAAAACAGAAACCCATGCCGCGAGGCATTCCTTTCACTTTGGCATCAACTTTCTTTTCCACGTCATAGATGTTGCGTTCCCATTCCTCGCTACGTTCCACATCGTCGAACTTCAGTGTCTTGTGGTATCTTTGGCGCCATTCATCGGTGGACAAATTCGGGTCGATATAATCGCGAAGCCTTCTGATTTCTTCCTCATCGGCCAACTCAGGGCTGACTTGCTTCACGTATTCCCACATCTTCAGGCAAAGACGGGGCGTGCTGAGCGGGTCCATATTGTCGAGCATGTTGACGACAAGCCGAGCCTTATCCTTATCGCTCTCAATCTCGCCTGGAACGACCTCGTTGATTTGTTCGGTGAGGATTGCGAAAGCTTCGGTAGCTAAGGGAATGTTCTTCCAGACCATGCCGAAACCATTGTAGTTCTCAACCATATCTTTGAAAATGGTCGCCAAGCGCTTGATTTGATGGTCAGTACTCATGGTTAATAACTGGTATGCTGGATGGATTTGTATTCTTCGAACAAGTCGAGGCAAGCATCGCGGTCGATTTGGATGAGATACTCCTTGAGCTTGTCGCGGCCTTCAAACAAGTCGTTGAACTTGTCATCGCGGAAGCCGATTTCGCCATTGTCGGCAATGGAGCAGCCATAATACACTTTCTCGATGTTGGCCCAAAGGCAGGCGCAGAGGCACATGTGGCAAGGCTCGCCCGTGGTGTAGAGCTCGCAGCCCGAGAGGTCGAAAGTGTCGAGGTTGTCGCCCGCGTTGCGGATGGCCGCAATCTCGCCATGGCAAGTGGGGTCGTTGTTTCGCACCACGCGGTTATGCCCATGTCCTACAATCTCGCCATCCTTCACGATGACCGAGCCGAAAGGCCCGCCATGGCCGGCATGGATGCCTTTCCTAGCCTCTTCGATGGCCATCTGCATGTATTTGTTCGTCGCTTCTTGCATAGTCGTTGATTTTTTTTGCAAAGGTAATACTATTTTTGAACTTTACTTTGATGGCCTCATATTGAAATTTTATATATTTGCAACGCGTGTTGCAAAACAAATGTTTTAATATATAAAATTATAAATCAACAATATATGCCAAGAAAAGCATTGTTTACGAAAGAAGAAATGGTGGAGAAAGCCTTGGATTTGGTGCGCCGAAAAGGGATTGACGCCCTCACGGCACGCGAATTGGGAGCGGCCTTGGGCTGTTCTTCACGGCCGATTTTCACCTTATACAATAACATGGAAGAGGTCAACGCCGATGTCAAGAAAGCCGCGCAGCAACTCTTTTCCGATTATGTGGCCGATGTAAATGACTATACGCCAGCGTTTAAGGAATTCGGTTTGCGGCTTGTGCGCTTTGCCCGCGAAGAACAGAACCTGTTTAACCTGCTTTTCTTCCATAAGGATGCTGATGTCGCCAACGAGATTCACCCCAAAGCCATGGAATGTTTGGATGTTATTTGCAGCGATTATGGCATCAGCAAAGAACAAGCCATCAAGCTCTTTGGCCAGCTGTGGGTGTTTACCTGCGGACTGGCCTTGCTGAGCAGCAAAGACCCGGCTTTCTATTTCGACGAACTCGTCAGCGAGATGATTTCCATGCAATTTGTCTCCACTCTGTCATTCCTCAAGTCAGGAAGACCGTTGGTCAGCCCCACGCCACATCTCCGCTCCGAAAACGAGAAAGAGACAAGCATCATCGATTATTTGGGAAACAAATCAACAAATCAACAATAAACCAATCAACAATGAAAAAGACATTGACACTCATTCTCTTGTTGGGCAGCCTTTTCACTTTTGCCCAAACTACAGAAAACCAGCTGAAACTCGCTCCAGCACCTCAAATCGGACAAACCCAAGCCGACCGAGGCGAAGGTTTGCTTCGAACTCACTGGACGCAAGACGCACCTTATAATGAAATGTGTCCGCGCGACCCATCGACGGGTTCAAGCAGCTATGCCGGCTGCCCAGCCGTTGCCATGGGACAGATTATCAATTATCTGCACACCACGCAAGGCACACGTTTCGATGACAATGACGACTATCGCCACAACTATGCCGGACGCAACTACGACATCGACGACGACTGGGAGACCATCGGCTTTCCATCGTTCCCCATGCTGAACAGTTACCTCGACCAAGCCGACGAAGCCTTTGCCACTGGCAACGACGCCATGGGCGATTTGGCAGCCGCCATCGTGTTTGCCTGCGGAACGGCTTGCACCCAAGTCTATACCTCGCAAGGTTCGGGCACTTTCTATGTCGAACAAGCTTTCGAAGCCTACAAACGCTTTGGTTTCGACGAATGTGTGCTCTACAAAGACCCATGTGATGAGATGTACGAAATACTTAACGACAATCTGCAAAACGGTTATCCAGCACATCTTGCCGTTGAGAGTCCCGACGGACAATCGGGCCACAATGTGGTGGTGGATGGCTATCGCGAATCAGATGGGAAATACCACATGAATTTCGGCTATGGCGGCTCGATCGATGGCTGGTACAGCATCCCAGACCCGAACTTCTATTATGGTCTTACCGAACTTGAAGGCATCATCCTGAATATCATCCCCAAGCAGCAAAACGACATCGACCTTTATGTCTCTTCCACCGGCTTTGCCCTTTGGGATGGCGAAGGTGAATTTTTGGTGAAACTTGGCAATCAAGAAGCCGTCAGCACCGAAAATCCTTTCTTCCAACACGATGTGGAAAACCTGGAATCGGGCATGACCTACACCACTTCCGTTGCCGTCGTGGAAAACGGCATCGCTGGCCCATGGAATTCGTTCAGCTGGGTGTATGACCCTTGCGAACGCTATCCTGGCTTCCAAAACACTAATATCAGCAATTCCGATGGCAATGTCCTTCTCGAATGGACGCTGCCCGAAGGCTCGCTCCCTGGCCCCGATTTCGACCCGATTTGGATAGGCTATGATGATGGTGTCAACATTGCCAATCTGGGCGGTTCCGACATTCCTGGCGGGCAAAGCGCCAACATGTATTGGGGCATCAAGCTCCCAGCCAGCGAACTTGAGAGTTACGAACAAGGATGGCTGACCAAGATAGCCCTTTGGACCAACCACTTCACCCTCGGACCTTTCACTGCCGACATCTATCAAGGCCCGACACCTACGAACGGGAACCTCGTCCTCAACATGACCTTCCTTCCCAATATCGTCGAACAAATGACTGAAATAGAACTGAGTGCACCCATCCAAGTGGGCGATTCCGACCTTTGGATCATGCTCAGCCAAAGCGGTGCCACCTCGCCAGCTTCAGTGTGCGCCAACACTGGCGACCCCAACGGCCGCTATGTCAGCACCGATGGCATCAATTGGGTTGACCTTGCAAGTTTGGGTCTCGATTACACTTTCATGGTACGCGGCTACATCGAACCGACGCCAAGTGCAAAACAAGCCAAGGAAGTGCTCTTCGACCAAGCCCAATTCGTCACCGACGATGGCGTCATGCCTGACAATGCTAACGCTTCGAACTTGCAGCAAGGCCAAGTCACCTTTGGCGGCTATGCCAATTGGGCCATGGGCAATGGCGACTTCTACCTTGTGGCCGACGATTTCACCCTGCAAGGCAACAGCACCATCAATGAAGTGGAAGTGTTTGGCTATCAAGTAGGTTCAGGACTTGAATCCACTTTCGATGGCCTCTACATGCAAATCTGGCAAGGCAATCCTAACGGAGCTGGTCATGTGGTTTGGGGCGACATGGCCACCAACCTGATGACCAGCACCGCTTTCACCAACTGTTACCGCACGCAATATCTTGAAGGCACCGAACGACCCATCATGAGCGTTGTCGCATCCGACCTCAACATCGACTTGCCCGCAGGTCACTACTGGCTCGTTTGGGGCATGACGGGCGACGACCAACTCAATGGACCTTACGCACAACCCGTTGCCATAGCCGGACAGACCAACACCGGCAACGCCATGCAGAAAGCCTCTGACGGATGGCTTGCCCTGACCGATTCGCAATGCCACGACCCCTACGGCTTGGCCATGAAAATCTCAGGTGTCAATCATGGTGGCTTCCTGCCTTACGAGGGCACAGCCCTTGGCACCTTGATTTACCGCGACGGCGAGTTTCTCTCAACTGTCGAACCAGGCGATGACCTTTATGGAAGCTATGTCGATGAAAACATCGGCTTCGGCAACCATATCTATGAGATGCGTGTGATTTACGACGGTGAAATTGCTGCAGCTCCCGAACTCGGCACCTTCTTCGCCATGTCGTGCCCCGAAATCCTCGTGTCGGACCCAACTTCAGTAAACGAAGAAAACGTAATGGTCAGCATCTATCCGAATCCTTCAAACGGACATTTCACCATTGAAGCGGAAGGCATGAAACACATTGAAATATTCAATGCCTTGGGACAATGCATCAAATCGGAAAATGTTGACAATGAACTTTATGAAGTCAATCTGGAAAGTTCAAATGCAGGCATTTATCTCATCCGCGTTCTGACCGAGACCGGAATCATTTCAAAGCCGATTTGCATTCGATAAGGAATAATCATATTTTTGAAAATCAAGCAACTATCAAATTCCAATTATCATGAAAAAAGTAACATTATCCTTTATTCTATTGGTTTTCATGCCTTTATTTGGCATTTCGCAAACCGAAATTCCCGTTTCATTCGATGAGCGCGCCGACCTTATGGCTGTGGTTTTCCGTTTGGCAGACTGCAAGGAATACAATGGTTGCCTAATGAAAGATTATGCTGCAGTTGTCGATTCCTGTTTTGCACCTTATAAAGACCACGAGGTAATTGCATTGGCGAAAGAATACCACGAAATAGCTGTCAGTTACGATGCCGTTGTAAGTTATGCGTTTCACATTGTTTTGCCAACTGACAATCAAGGACTTATTTCGATTGACAAGAATTACAAAGAAGGCGGTGACAAATCTTTCGACCGTTGGACCGAGCAACAGAAACAGGATTTTCTGGCACCGCTTTCCGATTTCTATCACAAGAGCCATTTTCATGAATGGTATGAAAGCACGCTTCCCGTTAGAAACCAAGCCACCGAGACTTTCAACAACGATATCCGTTCTGCGCTCGACTTTTCCTGGTTCGACACTTTTTTCGGTCCTCGCCAAAATGCCGATTTTAAAATTATCCTAAATTTTTTAGTCGGTTGGCAAAATTACGGTTGTTCTTCACAACGCATTGACGGACAGGATGTTTTATCGCCTGTCATTGGTTGTGCGCAACCCGATTCATTGGGTAATGCTTGTTATCAGATTAAGATTGTGCTTCCTATTGTCATCCATGAATTTTGTCATGCCTATTGCAATCCTCTGAATGCGAAATATTGGGCCAAGATGGAGAAAAAAGCCGACAAGGTTTTTGAATTAAAGAAAGAAAAGTTGACGCGGCAGGCTTACGGCTCGTCCCTCACCATGATGAACGAAACCTTTGTACGGAGTTGCGTCATCAGATACATTATGGCTCACAATCCAAATGCCGACATCAATTCTCTGATTGCCAGTGAAAGAAGTTTTCTTTTGACTCAAACCATGGTGGAATCTTTGGCGCAATACGAAAAGCAGCGCAATGTTTATCCCGACATAGAAAGTTACATGCCGCAGTTGGTCAAGGACATAAACGGATTCAGCATTAGGAAATACAAAAAGGAGCAGAAAGCCTATCAAAAGCAGTGCGCACATGTCGTCAGTTGCAGCATCAAAAACGGCAGCACCGACATTCCGGCAGGAAAATCGGAAATGACGATTACTTTCGACAAGCCTATGCAAAACAGCATCGCCCTTGGCTATGGCAATGATGGTGGAGAGTTTCCAACTTTGGCTGGTCCGCTCAAAGAATCATTTTCGTGGAGCGAAGACCAGAAAACCATTACCGTTCAGTTTGACCTGAAACCCGACACGCATTATTCTTTCAGCATTTTGGGAGACCATTTCTTTTCCGTTGATGGCTATCCGACTGTTGGGACACATTTCATTTCTTTTACTACGATGAAGCAAAACTAAGTCAAAAAAAATCAAAGAAGCGGTTTTTGATAAGTAAGTGGTTTAAATTAAATTTCGTAATGGTTATCGGTTTTCAGTTGATAAATAGTTCAAAAAGTCTAAATGCCTAAGTGTCAAAAATTAAAAAATGTAAACTAATCATACACAACTGCTTATGAATATCTTGATTTTATCGGGCAGCCCGCACACCGACGGCAACACGCGTTTGCTTGTCGATGTCTTTGTGCAAGGTGTTGGTAACAGGCATGAAAGCCAAAGGCGACATTAGGAATTCTGGTACTTTGGAAGAAGCTTATCAATTGGGTAAAAATATTTAGAAATAAACAAATTTAAACAATAAACAAATTTAAACAATATGAGAAAACATTGGATCGACAATTTGAGATGGTTTACAGTACTTTTGGTGCTATTCTACCACGTCATTTATTTTTTCAACAACAAGGGCGTTTTCGGCGGCATCGGCGGCTTTGTCGATGATCCGATGAAACAACCGCAAGATGCGGTGATGTACATCCTCTACCCTTGGTTCATGATGCTGCTTTTCCTGGTGGCCGGCATCTCGTCGCGCTATGCTTTGGATAAGCAAACCGGCAAACGGTTCATCAAGAGCCGTACTTTGAAGCTGTTGGTGCCATCAACCATCGGCCTGTTCGTCTATCATTGGATGACAGGCTATTTCAACACCGCCGTGGCTCGCGGCATGGGCTCTTTCGACAACGTCCCCGCCATCGGGAGATATCTCATCTACACGTTTAGCGGGGTGGGACCTCTGTGGTTCATCCAAGACCTGTGGCTCTTCTCGCTGCTTATTGTCTTCATCAAGAAGATTGATTGTCGTGACCGATTTTGGAACTGGTGCGGCAAGGCAAACATTGCGGTCATCATTCTGCTCGGCGTGTTGGTCTGGTTGGGCTCGCAAGTGCTCATCTTCAATCCGCGCCCCGAGAGTCTTGATGGTTTGTACAACCTATACAAGCCTCTGACCTATTTCATTCCGTTCCTGTTGGGCTATTTCGTCTTCTCGCACGACGAGGTCCAAGACAAGGTCGAAAGTATACATCTGCCCATGTTCATCTGTGCAGCGGCATCGTGTGTAGCTTTGGTTCTGTCGGGTTGGGGCAAGTGCAATACCGATCCCGACTTCCTTTCCGGCTGGCTCAACTGCCTCTACGCCTGGCTGATTATTCTCGCCATGTTGGGCTGTTTCAAGGCATGGTTCAACAGAACCAACAAGTTTGCCGATTACATGACCAGATCGAGTTTCGGAATCTACATCGTTCATTACCTTGTAGTAGTTGCTTTGGGCTATCAGATGAAACAATACACATCGCTTTCGCCTTGGGCAATGTATGTTATACTCACCGCTGCTGTTATGTTGCTTTCGCCGGCTATCTACGAGATTTTGAAGCGCATCCCGTTCATCAGATGGTGTGTGTTGGGTATCAAGAAAAGAAAGGAATAAACAATGAACAAGTTAAACATCTATTATTGTCCCAACTGCAAGAATGTTGGCATCGCTTACGGCAAGGCGCAAATCGAATGTTGCGGGAGCAAAATCGAACCCGTAGCCATTGAAAAAGAGAACACCATTCCCACCATCACCGAGATGGACGGAGAATATTTGCTGGAATATGCCTGCCCGATGACGAAAGACGACTTCATTGCTGCTATCGTGGTGGAGCGTTACGACCGTGTGGAACTCATCCGACTCTTCCCCGAACAGGCTGCCGAAGTGCGCGTGGCGCAAGTGAAAGGAGCAAAAATTTACACCGTGTTTTGCCGTCAGGGTAAAGTGTGGTGTGAAGTCGTGAAATAATCTAAAACCTTGAGAATATGAACATTCGTTTAGAACAACCTGAAGATTACCGCGAGGTGGAGAACCTTACCCGCGAAGCATTTTGGAATGTGTATTGTCCGGGATGCAAGGAGCATTTTGTGCTCAACCAATACAGAAATAATCCCGACTTCATTCCGGAACTCGATTTCGTGATGGAAGAAGACGGAAAAATCATCGGACATGTGATGTTTTCCAAAGCCGAAATCGTGAAGAATGATGGCTCGCCTTTCCAAGCCTGGACTTTCGGGCCTATCAGCATACATCCCGACTACAAACGCAAAGGCTACGGCCTGAAACTGCTGCAATATTCCATCGGGAAAGCCAGAGAGATGGGCATCGGCGTGCTGTGCATGGAAGGCAACATCGACTTCTACAAACATGCAGGCTTCGTCTTGGCCAGCAGCTTGAAGATTCACTATCACGGCGAACCTGCCGAAAGTGAAGTGCCGTATTTTCTGGCACAGGAACTTATTCCAGGCTACTTGAATGGAATCGAAGGCACATATCATACACCCGAAGGTTATTTCGTCTGCGATGAAAAGCCCGAAGAATTTGCCGCTTACGAAGCCACTTTCCCCGCCAAGGAAAAGCATCTGCAAGAAGGTCAGTTGCCTCAGTTCTGTCAGAGTTGTGGCATGCCGCTTACCAAAGATGAAGATTGCGGCAAAGAAGCCGACGGAAGCATCAACTTTGATTATTGCCAATATTGCTACAAGGACGGTGAATTCATTGATAAGGTCTCAATGGAAGAATACATTGATATGTGTTCGCAGTTCGGTGCTCAGGCCGGAATGACAAACGAGCAGATGAAAGAACATTGCCGGAAAATTTTCCCGATGCTGAAACGCTGGAGAAAATAAAAGTGAAAAATAGTCCACAAGTCTATGAAAATTGAAACCAATCGCTTATCCCTTTATCCCATCAGCGATGATGAGATGCGGCATTTGATTGAAAACCAAGAAAGTACTGAATTGAGACAAGCCTACGGTGAAATGCTGCAAGGCTGCATCGGCCATCCCGAAAAGCGGATGTGGTATGCCGTGTGGGTGATGGAACTGAAAGAAAAACCAGGAACCATCGTCGGCGATTTCTGCTTCAAAGGTCTTGGTGATGACGGAACGGTGGAAATCGGGTATGGACTCAGAGACGGCTTTTGCGGCAACGGCTACATGACCGAGGCTTTGAAATCGGTTTCGGAATGGGCATTGGCTCAAGAAGGTATCAAGAAAATCATAGCTGAGACTGTTGAGGAAAATGAGGCTTCGAAGAAAGTACTTCAAAGGGCAGGATTCCGATTTTCAGGAAATTATGGAGAAGAAGGACCGATTTTTGAAAAATATCAAAGATGATGGAAACAGAAAGACTGATATTACGTCCTTGGGTTGAAACCGATGCGGAAAGCCTATTTGCGTTGGCCAAAGACCCGGCAGTTGGTCCCATAGCGGGCTGGCCGCCACATACCAGCGTGGAAAATAGCCGCGAAATTATCCGCAATGTGTTGTCTGTCAACGAGACATACGCCGTTTGCCTGAAAACGGACAACAAAGCAATCGGTAGTATCGGCTTGATGATAGGTACGCAAAGCAATCTCGATTTGCCCGAAACGGAAGGCGAAATCGGTTATTGGATTGGCGTGCCTTTCTGGGGACAAGGTCTTATTCCCGAAGCTACGAAAGAATTGATCCGTCACGCATTTGTCGATCTAAATCTTGAAACGCTTTGGTGCGGCTATTTCGAAGGCAACGCCAAATCGAAACGCGTGCAGGAAAAATGTGGTTTCGTCTATCATCACACCAACAAGGACATCTATTGGAAACTGATGGACGACATTCGTACCGAGCACATTACCAGGCTGACACGAAAAGAATGGGAACAAAAACGATGAACACTTTCAAGACTAACGACCGCGCCGAATGGCGCAAATGGCTCTGCGAACATTTCGAGACGGAGAAAGAAATCTGGTTCATTTTCCCTACGAAGGCGGCGGGCGAGCAAAGCATTTCATACAATGATGCCGTCGAGGAAGCGCTTTGTTTCGGCTGGATTGACGGTCAGGCTGGCACACTCGACAGCACCCACGGCATCCGACGCTTCACACCAAGGCGGGAAGGAAGCCCTTATTCGCGTCCCAACATCGAACGCCTGATTTGGCTCGATGGGCAGGGAATGATTCATCCAAAAGTCAGGCCATTGGTGCTGCCTATCATCAACGAGCCATATATTTTTCCGGAGGATATTTTGGCTGAAATCAAGAAAGACCCAGAAACTTGGGCCAATTTCGAACGGTTCTCGGATTCCTATCGTCGCATTCGGGTTGCCTACATCGATGCAGCACGCAAGCGGCCCGATGAGTTTCGCAAACGCCTTGCAAATTTCATCGGCAAGACCAAAGCCAACAAATTGATAAAAGGTTACGGAGGCATTGAAAAATACTACAAGTAAGAAAATGAACATTGAAAGCAAACGGCTGAATCTGTTTCCCATCAGCAATGAGGAAATATGTCATCTGATTGAAAACGAAACGATTGAAGAATTGCAGCAAGCCTACGGTGAGATGCTGCAAGGCTGCCTCGACCATCCCGAAAAACGGATGTGGTATGCCGTGTGGTTCATGGAACTAAAGGAAAATCCAGGGACTATCGTCGGTGATTTCTGTTTCAAGGGCGTCGGCAATGACGGGACGGTTGAAATCTGGTATGGTCTCAGAGAAGGTTTTTGTGGCAACGGTTATATGACCGAGGCTTTGCTGTCGGTTTCAGAATGGGCGTTGAAGCAAGATGGGGTCAAGAAAGTCATTGCCGAGACTACCGAGGAAAACGAAGCATCGAAAAAAGTCCTTCAACGGGCAGGATTCCTTTTTTCAGGACAATATGGCGAAGAAGGACCAGTTTATTACAAATCAAATGGATAGATAACTGTTCATAATCATACTGCAAATGAACTTTCTCATTTCGACAGACTCAATGAGCTGCAAGTTTGGTCGCTGAGTTTCGCTCGCTGAGCTTGTCGAAGGGGCAAAATAGCGGATTAATATGAAAACTGATGTTGCCCACTTACTTAACAATGTGCAGATGGATGGCGCGCAAGGAACACAATTTTTCGTAAATTTGCAAATGGAAATCAACAAGTTATAAGTGAGTGGTCAATAATAGACGAAATAATGGTTATGGGTTAATGGTTATTGGTTAAGAGAGAAACACGAATACTGATTTGAAAAAGATTGGACGGTATTACTAAAAAACGTTTATTTTTGCGAATGTAAAGTTTGTAGAAAAAAAGACCACTTATGCCTTTAAAATCAAAGATCTCACTCTCGCGATTAGAGTCTTTCCTCAAAGCCCAATGCGACCGTTTGCGCACCAGCATGGACGCTGCCGAATACAAGAACTACATCATCGCACTGCTTTTCCTGAAGCGTATCAACGACCAGTTTGAAATTGACCGCATTGCGCTGAAGGATGCCTTGCGCAAGCAATACCCCGACGCTGATGAGGCTGACATTGAGAGCGAACTCGATAAGCCTGCCAAATACAACTGCTATGTGCCCGCACTCGCCCGATGGAAACATGTACTTCATCCGTTGAACGAACAAGGCGAAGAAGTAAGTTATGGCGATGCTATCACCACAGCACTCGCCGAAGTGGAGAAATCAAATGCGGCTCTGCTTTCGGGCGTACTTAGCAAAACCAAGTTTAATGAGCTGAATACCAAAGGTGAACGTATTTTGGACGATGAAACGTTGCGCGACATTCTGAAGGAGTTTAACGACTTCCCGAAATTGCAAGACGAGAACTTCGAGTTTCCTGACCTGCTCGGCGCAGCTTACGAATATCTCATCAAATTCTTCGCTGAAAGTGCAGGAAAAAAGGCTGGCGAGTTTTATACGCCTTCGGAAGTTGTCTATCTGATGGGACAGATTTTACAACCCAAGGAGACCGACGAGATTTGTGACCCTACGGTCGGGTCGGGCGGTTTGTTGATTACGATGCACAACTATGTGGAAAACCGCTATGGCAGCGCTGCCAAACTCACCCTGCACGGGCAAGAGAAGTTCGACAGCCCTTACCAAATGTGCAAGATGAACATGATTTTCCACAACATCCGAAACGCCCGCATCGAGCAAGGCGACACTTTAGTGAATCCGAAGTTGGTGTCGGGCGGCACACTCAACCAATATGACATCGTGGTGGCCAACCCGCCCTTCTCGCAAAACTACACCACCGCCAACATGCAATTCAAGGAGCGTTTCCAGAACTGGATGAGCAAGAAGAAACAGGCCGACTTCATGTTTGTGCAACACATGATCTCGGTGCTGAAGAACAATGGGCGCATGGCAGTAGTGATGCCGCACGGCGTGCTCTTCCGCGGTGGCGAGGAACAAAAGATGCGTCAGCGGCTCATCATGGGCAGCGATGCCAACGCTTCTTGTATCCTCGAGTGTGTCATAGGGTTGCCGCAGGGACTCTTCTACGGCACCGGCATTCCCGCCTCGCTGCTTATCATCAACAAAGCGGGTGCTAACCAACGGAAAGGTGTCTTCTTCATCAATGCCGACCGCGAATACAAGGAAGGCAAAAACCAGAACTCGCTCCGTCCCGAAGATGTGGAGAAAATCAGCTATGTGTATCACAACAAGATTGAAATCGAAGGCTACAGCCGCCTCGTGACCAAAGAGGAACTGGAAGCCGAGGATTTCAACTGCAATATTCGTCGCTATGTGGATAATTCCGAGGCACCTACGCCACAAGATGTGCGTGCCCACATCAACGGCGGCATCCCGCAAAGCGAAATCGACGAACTGGAAGCACAATTCGACTGCTACGAAGGCTTGCAGCAGCAGCTCTTTACCCAAGCCGCCGATGGTTACGCCCAATTTGCCGATGCTGTTACTGAAAAGGGCGACATCAAGCAGTTGATAGCCGAGAGCAATGGCAAGCAGCAGGTGGCGGCGGCCTACAGCCGCGCCATCGATGATTTCTGGACAGCCTCTTCCAACGACCGTGACACCTTGCATCAAGGTAGCTTGTTCGATTTCAACAACAGCCTTACAGAGAAATTTGTGACGCAGTTGGAGCCACTGAATGTCCTTGATGCAAACCAAGTGCGTGGCTCATTTGCTCACTTCGTTTCTTCCTTGCGCAGCGATTTCCGCAGCGTGCAGTCGAGTGGCTGGACCGCTGAGTTGATTCCCGACGATGAGCTTATCGCCAACGAGTTTCCTGAAGTGCTGGCCGACATGCAGCGGTTGGAAAGCCGTCGCGACGAACTTGATGCCAAGTTTGCCGAAATTGCCGAAATGGACAACGATGAGTGGGATGCCGAACAATATGAAGTGATGCCAAAAGCCATCATTGCCGAGGTGAAAAGCGAGATAAAAGAGTTGAGAGCAAGGAAACGAGAAGTCTCCAAGTTGCTGAAAGCCTTCGAGAAACGTTTCAAAGTTGGCGAACAGTTGCAGACCGAGATACAGAACTGCAAGCGTGAAGCATCGGAAGTGGAGGCAAGGATTGCTGAAAAGGAAGACAGCATCAAACATCATGTTGAACTTGAAAACGAACTGAAAGAGTGCCGCAAGAAGCTACGCGAAATTGAGCAAAGCAAGGAGGCGTTGGCCGACAAGGCACGCGAGCAAATCTCCGACGACGACGCCCGCCGGCTCATCACCGCCCGCTGGCTGCACACCCTGCACGACACCATAGCGGTATATCTGGAAGCCCACGCCCGCAAGTTGCAGCAGGACGTCGAGTTGCTGCACGACAAATACACCGTGACGCTCACCGCCCTGATTGCCGAACGCCAGCGCGCCACCGAGCAATTGGAAGCGCATCTGAAGGAACTGGGGTATGTTTCAAAATAAGAAAAACCGTACCTTTGTGTTTTGATTTTCGCAAACAAAATTGAACATGGAAAAAGATTATAAAGAATGGATTTCACAAGTCGCCGCACAATTTCGTAGGTGTCAGGTAAAAGCTGCCGTAAAGGTCAATACCGAAATGCTTGAATTCTACTGGTTTTTAGGCAAAGATATTTTAGTGCTGTCGGAGAAATCTGTTTATGGTGACAAGATTTTGCAACAAATCAGTACGGATTTGCAGAAAAGTTTACCAGATGTAAAGTCATTTTCTGTTACCAATTTGTTGTATATGAAGAATTTTTATCTTCTTTACAATCAGCTTGTTGAAACCACTCCCCAAGTTGGGGAGCAATCTGAAGAAGATGCAATTTCAAATACTCCCCAGGTTGGGGGGCAATTGGCGGCCTTGTTTGAAGTTCCTTGGGGGCATCATAAATTGATTATCGACAAATGCAAAAACCAGCCTGACAAGGCATTGTTTTATATCAACAAAACGGTAGAAAACAGTTGGTCGAGAGCGGTTCTCTTGAATTATCTGTCAGCCGATTTATTTGGACGCCAAGGCAAGGCCATTACCAATTTCAAAGAAAATCTACCTGCCATACAAGGTGAATTGGCGCAAGAAATAACCAAAGATCCCTATAATTTTGATTTTCTGACATTGCACGAACGTTACGATGAGAAGGAGCTTAAAGATGCCCTGATGGACAATATTTCAAGATTCCTGCTCGAATTGGGTAGCGGATTTGCTTTTGTAGGTCGTGAAGTTCGTCTGATGGTGGGAGAAAAGGAGAAATTTTTGGATATGTTGTTTTACAACATTAAGCTTCACTGTTATGTGGTGCTTGAGGTAAAGGTAACGCCTTTCGATGCTTCGTATGCGGGACAATTGGGCACATACGTGGTGGCTGTCAATCACCAGCTGAAGGGAGAAAACGATACACCGACAATCGGCATTCTGGTCTGCAAAGATATGGATAAGGTTGAGGCACAATATGCGCTTGAATCATCGAGTCAGCCTATTGGCATTTCGGGATATGAACTTTCAAAATTGATTCCGGAAAAATACAAGTCTTCGCTGCCAAGCATTGAAGATATTGAGAAATCGGCTAATAATGAACAATAATGAAAGCGCAATGACGAAATGGGTTACTAAAAAGTTGGGAGATTGCTGCGAGGTGAATCCTCATAACAATTGGGCTATACCCGAACAATTTATTTATATTGATTTAGAAAGTGTTGTATCTGGTAATCTTATTAAAGAACAATTTATTTCTAAACAAGAAGCTCCAAGTAGAGCTCAACGTTTGGTTGACAATGGTGATATATTATATCAAACAGTAAGACCCTATCAAAAAAATAATTATTTGTTTTTGGGAGAAAATAAAAAATATGTTGCATCTACTGGTTACGCATTATTGAGACCCTATCAGAATTATGAATCCAAGTTTATTTATTATTTGGTTCATACATTTGATTTTGTTTCCCAAGTTTTGGGTTTATGTACAGGAACAAGTTATCCTGCAATTACACCAAGTTTATTAAAGAAAATTGAAATTGCTGTTCCTTATAACGATGGCACGCCCGACCTCGCGGAGCAGCGTCGCATTGCAGGGATATTGAGCAGTGCTGACGGGGCGATAGCGGCATCTGAGGCGCTGATAGAGAAGTACCGTAACATCAAGCGCGGCCTCCTGGCCACCCTGCTGCAACCCAAAGAGGGGTGGAAGAAGGTGAAGCTGGGGGAATGCTTGAAACAAAAACCTGATTATGGAATTAATGCCCCTGCAGTTGCTTACGACAACAAACTTCCCACATATTTGCGAATTACTGACATTACAGAAGATGGATATTATTCCAAAAATGATGTCGTTTCGGTAGCGGATCCAGATGCGTATAAATATAAAATGGAAGAAGGCGATTTGGTTTTTGCAAGGACTGGGGCAAGTGTAGGGAAAACATATTTATACAATCCTCAAGATGGAATTTTGGTATTTGCAGGATTTCTTATCCGCGTCAAAACAGATGAGGACATCTTGCTATCAAGTTTTTTCAAATACCAAACGCAAACACAACAATATAAAAACTGGATTGCCAACAATTCAATGCGCACTGGACAACCTGGAATTAATGGAAACGAGTACGAAACATTCTCTTTCTATCTGCCTTACAAGAATGGTCAGCCCGACCTCGCCGAGCAGCGTCGCATTGCAGGGATATTGTCGAGTGTGGATGCGAAGATTGCTGCGGAGGAAAAGGTGGTGGAGAAATACAAGGGCGTGAAGAAAGGGCTGATGGAAGAGATGATGGGGAGAAAATAATTGTTTGTAAATAATTAGAATACAACTTTTAAAGTTATTAGGTTATGGATATGAGCATTCAAACAGCATTAATAGCGGCAGGTTCCGCTTTTCTTGGCGCATTAGTACCAAGTGTATTTTCATATTTAGGGAAACGACAAGAGTTTAAAAATGCAAAGAAAGTTAGGCTTAATGAAATAAAAATTCAAGTCTACGAAGAATATTTCAACACTCTACAAAATATGGTTCAGAATTCTAATCCTGATAATTTCAGTGCTCTACAGTCCAGCACTATAAAAATTTTGATGTTTGCTGACAAAGGTTTAGCGAACATCGTCAATGATTATATCCGTCGTTTGGTACAATCAACAACTACCACACCACTCACAAAAGAGCAACATATGGATTATCAAACAAAAATCATAAATGAGATACGTAAAGAATTAGGATATACGAGTAGTGATTTAGAAAAAATTGAAATAGTTAGGTGCTAACATAAGCACAGAACAAATCTTTATCGTCAAACTCTAAATTCTATTTCGAAGATTGCCGCCGAGGAGAAGGTGGTGGAGAAATACAAGGGCGTGAAGAAAGGGCTGATGGAAGAATTATTGAAAAGTAATGAGTAACAATCATAAATATTTAAAGATATGGAAAATTTTTTATTTGCAATTCCAACTGTATTGAATCAAATTTCAAAAGTCTTGTCCGATATGTGTGGACAAAGTATAACACTTTTCCCTACAGGAAAACAATGCATTAATGAAAATGGGAAATGCTCAATTGAGATTAAAGAAATAAGTATTCCAAATACCGCTATTTCACAACCCAATCCTTCTTGTCCACAGGATACCGATGGCTTTTACAAAGTGAATAGAATTCGGTTAGGAACAACAATTTTTGGGGACACGGCAAAAGGATGTCCATTTTCGGATGAGGAAATCCAATCCGTGATAAAGGGGAGTGACACTTGGGCATATTATGAACCGATAAAATAGATATTAAGGTATGATAGTTAATAAATATGAAATCGACATGCTTGATGTTAAAAATGCGGATGCATTTTTAATTCATTTTTGGGATGATGAAACGGATCATGATTATGTGGTTCTGATTGACGGTGGAAATTATCAGGATGGAACTAAAATTGCACAATTTATCAGAACACATTATGGACGAGATAAAAGAATTGATGTCGCAATTTGCTCTCATTGTGACAAAGACCATTTTGGGGGTATTACGTATTTGTTAGAGCAGCAAAGGGATAATAGCAATGATAATATGAATATTGGCCAAATATGGATAAATGACCCGGCAAAACATGTTCCAAATGGAGAAGTCAAATGGAGTCAAACAATGAGTGCCCAGACTAAAATGGTTAAAGCAAGAACCGTATTTGATTTAAAAGATCATGATAATTTATTTGACATTATAGAACATCTGCAGAGGTGTGGAAGAATGGAGATGTGTGAACCGTTTTCGGATGCATCAAAAGAAGGCGAAGTGAGTATTTGTGAGAATGGTTTGTTTCAAATAATTGGGCCGACAAAAGAATACTACAAATCACTGGTCCCCGATTTTCGAAATGATTTACAAAGAAAAAAGAATGGCTATGATTCGGATGAATTGCAAGAACAAGACGTTGTAATTCAAGAAAATAGAACGTTCAGCCAAACATTAGAAGAAGCAGAGGACGATCCTTCATCACATAATAAAAGTAGTGTAATATTGTTATTCCAGCCTTCGGATGGAAAAAAGTTCTTATTTATGGGTGATGCTTGTAGAGAATCAATTGAGAATATTCCCAAAAATACACTTTATGCTGTTAGAAATGTTGATTTTCTAAAGGTTCCGCATCATGGTAGCAAACATAATTTAGACAACAAAATGATTAATTATATACATCCGAAGGTGGCTTTTATCTCAACTGAAAAATATGGACATTATTTAAGTAAAGCTGTTGTAAATGTGTTAAATGCAATAGGCACTAAAGTTTATTCGACAAATATTAATGGCAACATGTGTCATCATAAAAACACAAAAACACATAATGGATATTCAGTAGCAACACCTATTAAATAATAAATATATGGAAACTTTTTTAACAAAATTATTTGAAAAGATTTCGCACTACGAAATATTAAACAATATTATTCCAGGTAGTGCGCTATGTTTGATCCTCAGTTATATTGGCTATCCAATTTTAGAATATAATGTGTGGGCATGTATTGTTATTTGCTATCTAGTTGGCATTGTAAATAGCAGATTTTCATCCGTTGCTATTGAATGGATATGTAAGAAAATACATTTGATAGAATGGAGAGATTATGAGTCTTACAATAAAGCAAGAAAAGAAAGACCTTTTATTGCCACTTTGCAAGAAAGTGCAAATATGTATAGGGCATTTATATCTGTCTTCCTTATCTCCCTTTGTGGTTATGGTCTAATGAAACTATCAACAAAATGGACATGGTTGGTTCAAAATGGTATATGGGTTCTATTAGTAGCATTATTGGTGCTGTTTGTTTTCTCGTACAGAAAACAAATAAATAAATATGTCGTGAAAAACATTGACGAAGTAAATAATAACACACTTGAAAACGCAAAAGAATAATATGGCTAAAACAGCAACAATGACAGTTTGGAATGTGCAACTCGGTCTTGCAGTTCACATTAAAGCACCCAATGGAAAATATGTTGTAATTGACCTCGGAACAGGTGACTACAATAGTGGTAATACATCTCCTTTGGCAAAACTTAGATGGAATAATATCGCATATATGATAATAACGCATCCGCATCTCGATCATATTGACGATATTCTACACTTTGACAATAATGCTCCGAAAATTCTAAAAAGAGCTACTTCATTAACTAACGAAGAAGTAATGGAAGGAGTACGTGATTGTGACAAAGAGAAATTTGAGAAATATTGTGAAATCAATGATCAATATAATTCTCCGGTTAGTTCTAACGACAGCAATAATCCTGATAACTCTGATAATTATGGAGGTTTAGAAATTCAAACTTTTTCCACATCTGCTTGTGACCATTCTAATTTCAATAATTTTAGTACAATTGCAGTTTTTACACTTTCGGGGGTCAAAGTGGTCGTATGCGGAGATAATGAAACAGCCTCTCTTGATGTTTTAATGCAAAAAGATTCTTTCAAGAGTGCCATTAAAAATGCAGACATATTAGTTGCACCACACCATGGAAGAGAATCCGCATATCATTCTGACTTTGTTGCTAAGGTTAATCCTCGACTTACAATCATATCAGACACAAATAAAATCGGAGCAAGTGCATCTGATAAATACACACGAATAAGCCGTGGTTGGGAAGTGGAAAATTCAAATGGTGAAATGAATAAACGTTATTGCCTGACAACTAGAAATGATGGTAATATTCAAGTCGTATTTGGAGAAAGTGATGATATGAGGTACAATGGACTTTTAGCTGTTAAATGTTTCAAATAATAAAAGAATCATGCCCTCTTCCACCACCATTTCACGCTCGTTCCTCGACAAACTCCGCGAGATTAAATAAAAAACAAAATTGAATTGAAAATGAACGAGATAAAACAAAACAATCAAATTGTCGCACCAGTGGTGTCAAAATCTTTGGTTACGGATTTGCGGCAGATTATCGAGCAGGCACGCAGTCGTGTGGCAGTCACAGTTAACAGCGAGCTTACGATGATGTATTGGCACATCGGCGAACGCATCAACCGCGAAGTACTTGACAATCAGCGTGCCGAATATGGAAAGCAAATTGTCTCAACAGTGTCGCGACAATTACAAGCCGAATATGGAGCCAAAGGATTTGAAGAACGCACTATCCGTAGAATGATGCAATTTGCCGCCATGTTTCCTGACATTCAAATTGTGTCAACACTGTTGTCAAAATTGTCGTGGTCTCATTTCCTGATAGTTATGACTTTGAAAGATGAAATTCAACGGGAGTTTTATCTTACAATGGCTGCAACAGAACAGTGGAGCGTGAGAACTTTGCAGGCGAAAATCGACGGAATGCTTTACGAGCGAACTGCCATCGCCTCCAAACCCGATGCATTGATAAAACAGGAGCTTTCGCAACTGCGCAATGATAATGTGCTTTCCCCCGATTTGGTGTTCAAAAGTCCTTATTTCTTGGAATTTACTGGTCTGAAAGGAATGTATAGCGAGAAAAGTTTGGAAGACAGTCTGTTGGCGCATTTGGAACAGTTCATCATAGAATTGGGCAACGGCTTCAGTTTTGTGGCACGCCAGAAACGTATGATTATTGATGGTGAGGATTTTTATCTCGACCTGCTGTTTTATCATCGCCGATTGCACCGCCTTATCGCCATAGATTTGAAACTCGGAAGCTTCAAGGCACAATATAAGGGGCAGATGGAGCTTTACCTGCGCTGGTTGGAACAAAACGAGATGGAACCGGGCGAGGAAACGCCTCTCGGTCTGTTGCTTTGCACCGAAGGCGGAGATGAACAGATTGAACTTCTGCAACTTGACAAGGCGGGCATCAAGGTTGCCCAATATATGACGGAACTGCCGCCTCGCGAAGTGCTGATGCGCCAAATCCAAAAATCGTTAGAAGCCGCCAAGGAAAGATTTGATTACCCAAGTAATGCAGAAAATCACGAATAATTATTCATTGTTAATTAGAAAACTATGTCCGAATACACCAACGTTGAACGCCCGTTCCTCGACAAACTCCGCGAAATCGGGTGGAAAGTGATTGACAAAGGTTGCGGTGGCATACCGCAAGACCCGGCCGAAACCATGCGCAACTCCTTCGACGAAGTCGTCCTCAAAGAGGAATTCTACCGTATGCTCGGCGAACTCAACCCGTGGATTACCGCCGAGCAGAAACGCTACTGCTACGACCAACTCAACGTGGTAAACGAGCCACTCATCGACGCCAACCGCCGGATTCACAACCTGCTGCTCAAGGGCATCCCGCTCCGCACCAAAAACGAAACCACTGGCGAGGAAAATCCTACCGCCAAAATCATCAACTTCGACCGTTACGATAAAAACTCCTTCATCGCCATCAACCAGTTCCGCGTCGATACCCACAACACCAAGCCCTTCATCATCCCCGACATCGTCTGCTTTGTGAACGGCATCCCGTTGGTGGTCATCGAATGCAAGGACGAGGACGTGTCGGAACCACTGAGCGAAGCCTACACGCAGATACAACGCTATGCCAACCAGCGTGTCACCGACGACCCCTTTGCCGATAATGTGGAAGAAGGCTGCGAACGGCTGTTTCACACCAATCTCTTCTCGGTCATCACCCACGGTACCGAAGCCCGATGCGGCACCATCTCTGCCGATTTCGACTTCTACCTCAATTGGAAGGACATCTTCCCCGAAGAATATGCCGATGGCATGAACATCGAGCCAAGCGAAAGGCAGGAAGTGCTCATCAAGGGCATGTTCAACCACGAAATCCTGATTGACATTTTCCGTAACTTCACCCTTTTCATGCACAAGGGCGACAGCACGGTGAAAATCATCTGCCGCTATCAACAATACCGCGCAGTGGGCAAGATGATACGCAAACTGCAAAGCGGCACCGACTGGAGAAGCCGCAGCGGTGTGATATGGCACACGCAGGGCAGCGGCAAGTCGCTCACGATGGTCTTCTTGGTGCGCAAGATGCGCCACATCGCCGACCTCTGCGAATACCGCATCTTGATGGTCGTCGATCGTCATGACTTGGAAGACCAATTAGCCGAAACTGCCGAATACACGGGCGAACTTCGCCACGACCCGAAAACGAGACAGATACAGAACATCATAGAAAACCGCCAAGCCTTAATGAAATTGGAAGGCGACACCGCCGACCTCAACTTGGTGATGATTCACAAGTTTGGCGAAAACAAGGAGTATTCACTTGAATCGCTCATAAAGTCGGGCATCGTTCCAAAATACGAGAGCTTCCCGGTCATCAACGAAAGCGAGAAGATTTTGGTGCTCATCGACGAAGCTCACCGTTCGCAAGGCGGCGAGATGGGCGACAACCTCTTTCAGGCTTTCCCCAACGCGGCACGCATTGGCTTCACGGGCACACCGCTCATCACGCCGCGCCACAAAGCCACCACCTGCGAGCGTTTTGGCCAAGCCGCCGGCGACTTCATCGACACTTATAAGATGAACGACTCGGTGAAGGACAAAGCTACCGTTGACATCAAATACATTGGGCGGAAAAGCCAAGACGACATTCCCTACAAAGAAGAGTTCGACACTACCTTTGAAACCACTTTCAAGCAACGCACGTCAGAGGAACGCATCGAAATACAGCGCCGATATGGTACTATGATCGCCTATTTAGAGAGTGCCGACCGTATCATGAAAATCGCTCATGACATGATGGAGCATTATGTGGCCAATATCCTGCCTAACGGCTTCAAGGCTCAAGTGGTGGCATCATCAATTTTAGCGGCAGTACGCTACAAGATTGCCTTGGAGCGCCTAATTCCAGAATTCATCAAGGCAGCTGAAGAAAAACCGGAGGAAGAGCGCGACGAAGTCACATTGAAACGCCTGAAAATGCTGAAAGTGCGTGCAGTGGTTTCAAGTTGCGGAAACAACGAAGATGCCATCATACGGAAAGCCCGTATAGAGGCACATGACGATGATGCTGTGGTGAACTTCAAGAAAGACTTCAACGAGGAAAATCCATTGACGGGTATCGGTATCCTGTGTGTCTGCGACCGTCTGCTCACGGGCTTCGACGCACCTATCGAGCAAGTGATGTACCTCGACAAAAACCTTTCTGAGCACAACCTGATGCAGGCTATCACACGCGTAAACCGAACCCGCAAAGAGAAGACACACGGCTTGGTGGTCGATTATTTCGGTGTTACCAAAAACCTGCACCGCGCCTTAGGCATCTACAACAGCGATGACGAAAAGGCCGCCTCCAAAGACCTATTGGAATTTGAAACCTACTTCTCAGCCATCGAAAAAGAAATTCCAGAATTGGAACTTCGATACACAAAAATCATCCAACGCTTTGAAGAAGAAGGCATTGGCAACATCAAGGATTTCTTGGAGCAACGCACTGACAGCGAGATGGAAAAACAGATTTGCGAGAAAGTGGTTGCCATTGCCAAAAGCATCAAATTCCGCACGGAGCTTGATGCCCTTTTGCGTCTCTTCTTCGACATCTTCGACTTGCTTTTCAACGAGCCTGAAACACGCAGCAAATATTATGTACCTGCCAAACGTTTGGCTTATTTGGTAGCTCTTATCCGTTGGCATTACAAGGATCCGACACTCGACCTGAAATGGGCAAGCGAAAAAGTACGTCGTCTTCTCGACAGATACCTTAAATCGGCAGGAGTGCGCGAAACCGTTCCCGAAGTCGATATTTTCTCCGACGACTTTCCAAGCACCATCAACAAGATGTACCACTGTGCGCAAACTAAGGCTTCAGCAATGGAACACCAGATTCGCGACCGCATCACCATCAAGTTAGGCGAAGGAAAGAACACCGCACTTTATCAGCGCTTCAAAGACCGGATGGAAAACATTCTTACTACCTATTCGGGCAACTGGGATGCGATGGTTGAAGAGTTGGAATTGCTTCGTCAAGAGCTTGCCCACCCGAAACCATCAATAGTGAGCGAAGAAAAAGAACCTTTCTACGACAAGTTGTGTCAGTGCGCAGGCCTCGATTTTGAGGAAAGCCACGACAACATTATCGCCCTCACCGACAAAGTGTTAGGGATGATTCTCCAAGCCATGGACATACCAAACCTTTGGACCAAGCCGACTGATGTCACCGCCTTGCGTGGCGAGTTGGGAACGGCCTTGCGCTTTTCCAAAATCTCGGTTCTCAAAGAGAATAGTGAGGCCATCGTCACCGAACTGATCAAATTAGCGAAAAGCAATGAGAGCGTATTGAAATACAGGAATCAGCAAGATGCAAGTCGGTAGTTTAGACATAGAAATTCGTCGTTCAGCACGCAAAAAGACCATCACAGTCAACATTGAGCCAGATGGCAGCGTCAACGCAATGGTGCCGCAGGATTGCTCCGACGATGTGATTTTCAAGGAATTATCAGCACGCGAATACAACATTTGCCAGCATGTGGCCAAACGCAAAGCTGTCACCCGAGCACAAATCAATCGCAGTTTCGTCAACGGACAGGCGTTTCTGTTTATGGGGAAATCCTACAATCTGCAAATTGTTAATTCCGTAGAAACAATGCGTGCAACGCCTCTACAAATCATCGACGACAGATTTGTGTTGAATGCCAAGCATCTGCCAACGGCACGCGAACAATTCATCAAATTCTACAAGAAACAAGGCCTCCCCTATTTGCAAGAACGCGTATCTCATTTTTCAAAATTGGTGGGCAGAGAACCCACAAACATATCGGTGCGAGAGTTAGGCGCACATTGGGCATCTTGCACACCAAAAAAAAATGTCAACTTTCATTGGAAATGTCTGATGGCAAAACCAGAAATCATTGATTATCTTGTTGTCCACGAACTTACACATCTGAAATATCCGCAGCACTCGCGCCAATTCTGGGATGCCGTTTTTAGCGTTATGCCCAATTACAAAGAATGTGAAGACTGGCTCCATGACTATGGCGTGACATTGAACCTGTAAACAATTGAATAAAAAATACAACTCACCATGTTCAAGAAAATCACAACTTTAGCTTGCTTGATGCTCGCACTTTCGGTGCAGGCTCAAGACACGAAACTCTACAAGCACATTGTCAGTGACCTTAGCAAGAGAGAATTTGAAGGTCGCGGCTATGTGAACGATGGCGTGCGCAAGGCCGAAACCTATCTTGCCAATCAATACCGGAAAGCGGGTGCCGATAAAGTCACCTTGCAGGCGTTCAGCATCGACATCAACACCTTTCCGGGCGAAGCCAAGATGAGTGTGGATGGCAAGCCACTCACACCTGGCACCCAGTTCGTGATTCGCGAATACTCGCCTGGCACTCATGGCACCTTCCCACTCTATTATGTCGATACCGCCAACTACGACTTCGAGAAAATCACCGCCGACTTGGCCAAGCCCGAGAACAAAGGTTGCCTCGTGGTGGTCGATTTCTGGTTTCCCTACAAGCACGGCTACGACTTCCGAAAGCTCGAACGCAAAGCCGAATTTGCCAATGCAGGCATGCTCTACACTTGGGAAACTCCGCTGAAATTCTATAAGGCCTACGGCGAAACGGTGTGGGAGAAACCTATCTTGTGGGCTGGCCCCGATTTCCCGAAAGACGCCAAAAGCGTCACCGTTGACATCGACAACGAATTTCGTCCCAACTACAAATGCAACAACGTGATTGCCAAAGTTGAAGGTCAGCGGCACGACAGCACCATCGTGTTCATCGCCCACTACGACCATCTGGGACACCTCGGCAAAGACCTTTATTTTCCAGGCGTCAACGACAACGCCTCGGGCAATGCTGCTCTCGTGACTTTGGCCAAGCATTATGCCGAATACCGACCTGAGTTCGACATGCTCTTCATCTCGGTGGCCGGCGAGGAAGCCAACTTGCGTGGTTCCACTTTCTTTGTCGAGCATCCCACAGTGCCTTTGGAGAGCATCAAATACCTCATCAACCTCGACATGATTGGCGACGACAACCCTGTGCAATACTGCGAAGTCAGCGATGCGGGAATGCGCGGTTTCGCCCTATTCGAAAAACTTAATGCCGAAGGCCACTATTTCGATTCGCTCAACAGAGGCCAGTTGGCAGCCAACAGCGACCATTATCCTTTCGCCATGAAAGGCGTGCCTTGCATCTTCTTCGAGAACGAAGAAGGCAGTACCTTCCCCTTCTATCACACCGCTCAAGACGACATGTCGCGCTTCGTCGATTGCACCTACGAGAAGATCTTCCGACTGGTAACCGAATTTGTCGAGAAATACTGATTCAGAATATTGCCAATGCATTCGCTGTCAGCATCCTTGTTGAGCCTAAATTATGTGTCAAGTTTTCTGTAAAGTATATTTTTTCATAAACTTTATAGATAATTTAATTCAATAAATTGATAAATAATAGATTAAATATATTTATCAGTAAAGTATTTTTTGATGAAAAACACAAATATTTTACACTTGGCCAACCTTCTCACATTATCAAGAATTGCAGTTTCGGTAGCACTTCTTTTCTGTCGGCCTTTTGCGCCTTTGTTTTGGATTTTCTATGCCTGGTGCGGACTCTCCGACATGCTTGACGGCCCCATCGCCCGAAAAACGGGAAACGCAACACCGTTCGGAGCCAAATTGGACAGCATTGCCGACCTGCTTTTCGTTGCAGTTTGCCTCGTGCGTTTGCTGCCCGTTTTCAACATTCCGACATGGCTTTGGATATGGATTATCGTGATTTTCTGCATCAAAATCATCAACATCGTTTCGGGATTCGTTTGTTGGAAAAAACTCGTTCTGCCGCACACCATGGCAAATAAAGTATCGGGGCTCCTGCTGTTTCTGCTGCCAATCGCATACGAATTTGTAGGATTGAAATATCCCGCAATTTTAATCTGCATAGTGACAAGTTTTGCCGCAATCCAGGAAGGGCATTTGATTAGGAGGAAAATTTGAAGGAATTTATCGGCGACAATAATAAAAAATGCTTATATTTGTCGCCGATTTTTAATTAATTCACTATGAATATCGCCGATTTGATAGAAAAATATCGCCGATTAGGAATTGCAGACCAGATTGACAGTCGGAAATTCTATCTCTATTCCTTAATCACACATTCCACGGCCATTGAGGGAAGCACAGTCACTGAATTGGAAAACCAGTTGCTTTTTGACGAAGGAACGACCGCAAAAGGCCGCTCCATGATTGAGCAACTGATGAACCTCGACCTGAAAGCAGCCTACGATTACGGCATGGATTGGATTCAGAAACACGAAGATTTCACTGTCGGGCAACTTTGCAAATTGTCGTCGATGGTGATGGCGCGGACAGGCTCCGAATACAACACGAGTTTGGGCAGTTTTTCTTCCGCCAAAGGCGATTTGCGTTTGGTAAATGTGTCGGCGGGATTTGGCGGTCACTCCTACCTGAGCTTCCAGAAAGTGCCAAGTCGTTTGGAAGAATTTTGCAAGGAATTGAACCGCCGCCGCAGAAAAGTCAAGGCCGATGACATAGAAGCGATTTATAACCTGAGCTTTTGGTCTCATTACGAATTAGTTACGATTCATCCTTGGGCTGATGGGAATGGGCGGGTTTCAAGATTGGTAATGAATCTGCTTCAGATGGAACACGATTTGCCAGCCACAAAAGTCGTGAAAGAGGAAAAATCGGAATACATTGAAACACTTGTCAAATCTCGCGAACAAGATGACGTCAGTATTTTCACCAACACAATGATGCGGCTGCACGAAAGACACCTTGATGATGAAATTCAAGTTTTCCAGAAAGACATTGGAGAGACGGACGAAATTTCAACAAAAAAACGCAATACGGAAGAAAACCGACAAGCCATTTTGGATTTCGTTTCCAAAAACGGCAATACGAAAGCGGAAGCATTAGTTCTGTTTCTCGGTTTGAGTCCGTCACGCACCCGCGATTATTTGCGTCAAATGGTGCAAGAAGGATTGCTGATGGCTCAAGGTGCAAACAAGAACAGAACTTATTCACTTCCAAACAAATAAAATCAATAATGAACATCGAATCATTCCGCGAATATTGCCTCTCTTTGCCTTGCGCCACCGAGGATATGCCTTTTGACGACACCGTCTTGGTGTTCCGCATCAAGGGGAAAATCTTTGCCGCCATCATTTTGGACAAACCCGAACTGGTGGTGATGAAATGCGACCCCGAAAAGGCCATCGAGTTGCGCGAACAATACAGCGCCATCGAAGGTGCCCATCATTGGAACAAGAAATATTGGAACCAAATCTGGCTCAACCAAGGATTGGAAGACACACTCATTCAGGAACTTGCGCAGCACGCTTGGGACGAAGTGAACAAGAAGTTGCCCAAAAAAGAGCGTATCCTTTGATTAAACATAGGCGTGCATGCCACCAAGCAGATAGTTTACGCCGAAATAGGTAAAAAGTACGAACAAAAAACCTACTATTACAAAAATGTGGTTGGCCTTGGCCGACTTGAACAATGGCGTATAGCCCAAACCATAAACAATCAATGTGATTAAAGCCCAGGTTTCTTTCGGGTCCCAACTCCAATAGGCACCCCAAGCCGACTTGGCCCAAATGGAACCAATCACAATGCCCACAGCAAGACAGATAACGCCAGGCGTGAACAAAAACCTATCGATTTGCAGCAACGCATCCGATTTCGCATTTTTGCCCTTACGAAGCATTATCAAGCCACGCAAACCATTGATAGCCATAATAAAGAAGATAGCGTATGAAAAAATGATGATGGCGACATGAAAGCCCAACAAGGGAGAATCGAAAGCCATTGGGATGGCGGTGATATCTGCATCGAAATAGCCGGAAGCGACGTAAGCCACAAGACCTGCGATGAGGCTCGTCGGCAGCGCGCTACTATGCCGCCTATCGCCGACAAGGCCCAAGAACATCAGGCACCAGACGAGGGAAAGCATTACCTCGTGACCCGAAGTTATCGGCACATGGCCTCCAACGATCCAACGGATAGCGAAAAGCAGCGTTACATAAATCAGCACGACAAAGGCATAAATCCGACATGCCTTGCGCCGAAGCGCCGATGGAGTACGGTAGTTTTCGTCGCCAATCCGCTCGCGGAAGAAACCAGTGAGACACAAGAGGCCAAAGAACATGAGAACCCCAAAAACATAACGATTCCACAGACTCGAATAAAAACTATCCAAAGCATCAACGAAAGCCGATGGCAGCGTGTCGCCACCATTTCTAATCTGATAGGTTTTCAACTTACTGATGACACTCGACAACTCTTCATAGTCATATTCCATGTATAGTTCCTGCATGTAACTTTGCACGTTTCTCACGAAGTTCTGCTCGTCGGCAGGCATGGCCGCTGGCAAAAGTCCAATGGATGAAAGCCATATCAAAGAATCGCCATTAGCGTATGGAAACAAAGGCAAGTCGGAGCCTTGAAAAAACAATTCCGACAGTTTCTCATTTCGGCTGAAACTTCCGCAAACATTATGCAATCGGCTCACTCTGCCCTGATTGAAGACATAGAGTTCGCCAAACTGTTCAGCCACCTCGTCGGGAAGCACGCGAGCAGCATCTTCTTCGGCTCGAATGCCAAAGACGCACAACAAAAGCGATGCTATCAGAAACCATTTTTTCATAAGAAAGTAGTTGATGTATTGAATGCGGTGCTTCGGCTCCGCTCAGCAACCGCGACTCTACAACTGCAACTCAACAGTAGCAGCCTCTTACCAACTTCCGGTGTAGCCACCGCCACCGCTATGGCCGCCACCAAAGGAGCCTCCGCTGAAACCACCACCGAAACCGCCGCCACCAAATGGGCCTCCACCAACAACGATAGTGGGGCGCGTAAGCTTAGGTGTGCTTTCACGTTTCGAAAACTCATGCTTGCAATGCTTGCATAGGTAGGTTCGCTGGATTGTCCCGCCATAATCGTAGGTAGCCCGCACCAAAGTTTCTGTCCTGATTTTCTTCGCGGCAAGACAATTACAAATCGGGCATGTCTGATAAAATTTGGCGTTGCCCATATCGTAATAGAAAATTGCAGTACGTCCACAATCTTCGCAAAGCCACACATCATAGTCGCGCACCTTTAGGTCTTCCTCAAAACGCTGTTCTTCATTCAGATAAGTATCTTCTTCAGCTTCCGAAAGACGACGCATCTTGTGCCCGCAAACGCACTTCTTCCGTTGACGACGCAAAATGGGTCGGGTCAGGAAAAACAGAGGCAGCAAAAGCCAAAGGACGGGAAAACCGCAACCAAGACAACCCGCAATACCAATGTCTTCTTTTATGCCTTTATTGACTTTATCGACGGCAGCCTGCGTTAACATGGTTGTCTTCATTTTCTTGCGCCAGTCTTTAATAAGGAAAAACACCAATGCGACAGAGATGATGATGTAAAGAATCCCATAGCCGCTGATTTGTCCATTCCCGTTGAGGAACCAATCCTCCCAAATGATCCTGATGAAGCTACGGTCGTCGTGCACTTTATTCTGGCCGCCAACCGCAAGCAGATTGCTGCGTTGCGCATCGGTAAGGGTTGAGTCGTTAGGCATGGCGCCACCGAACATATTCACGACATCGCCCACACCCGCATAAATGCCTTCGGCATACAAGCCCTTCCTGAAATAAGGAAAAACTGTGTTTTCGGTAATTGACCGGCACACCAAGTCAGTCATCACCGGCTCGACACCATAGCCCACTTCGAAGCGGAACTTTTTGACGTCCATCACCAGAAGCATGAGCAGGCCATTGTCTTTCTTGGCATCGCCAATGCCCCAAGTGTTGAACAAATCGACAGAAAAGCGTGTCACATCGGCCGAACCAATCGAATTGAGGCACACCACGAAAACATCGGATTGTTCGCGAATGCCACACAAAGCCTGATTAATCAGCGCCTCGTATTCCGGGTCGAGAATGTCGTCAGGGTCGGAAACATGGTTATTGTTGCTTTCGAGGCGTGTATTGGGCACTGAACCAACAGTATAGGTCTTTTGTGCCGCCACCCACAAAGGGAGCAGCAGCAGACATAACACGATGCTTCTTTTCATGGAAAGCCTCATTCGAACAACGACTTCACGTCAGGAGCTTTTTCGGCGCCTTCCTGAGCTTCGAAATAGGGTTTCGAGTCAAAACCTGACATGTTGGCGATAAGGTTGTTGGGGAATCGACGAAGATAGGTGTTATAGTCGCGGGCCGTTTCGTTGAATTCGCGGCGTGCGTTGGCAATCGAGTTTTCGCAGCTTTCCAACTGATTGTGAAGGTCGAGATAGTTTTGGTTAGCCTTCAAGTCGGGATATTTCTCGATGGTGACCAAGAGTCGCGACAAGGTGCCAGAAAGTTCATCTTGGGCAGCCTGGAATGCCTTCATGCTTTCAGGAGTCAGGTTGTTGGCATCGAGATTGACTGACGTGGCTTTTGCACGAGCTTCGACAACAGCCGTCAGGGTCTCGCCTTCATATTCAGCATAGCTCTTCACAGCAGCTACGAGGTTAGGAATCAGGTCGGCACGCACTTGATACACATTTTGCACGTTACCAACAGCGGCCTCAACATTTTCCTGTTTGCCAACTAAATTATTGTAAACCTTAATGCCCCAACCCACCAAAATGGCGAGAACGGCAACCACAACGATAATAGGTAAAGCTTTCGATTTTTTTTGAGCAGAATCTGACATGACTTTAATTTTTTGAATGATTGATTAGTGATTAAAGTGCAAAAATATGCAAAATTCCAATAAAGGCAGAAGGCAATGCAATTTTTTCATAAATTTGCAGTTAATTTTTTTAGTTCGCAAACTGATTACAAATGACTGACAATCAATATAAAAAGGATAACAAGGAAGATGCCGAACCGATTTTCAACCGCGGTTGCAAGTTGGAAGGCGAATATACATCGGGCCAGAAAGTGCTTCAGCAGGGCTATTGCAAGCTGAACCAATTCGACTGGCTGAAAGACTACGAGAACGAAGAGAACAAAGGCAAGCAACGCCTCGCCGAAGTGCGTTTCAAGAACGACCGCAAGGATTATTACAAGTATCCAGAAGACCTCGACCTCGAAGTGGGCGAGATGGTCGCCGTTGAAGCTGCCATTGGGCACGACATCGGCATTGTGACCATGTTGGGCGACATCGTGGAGCGCCAGATGAAACGCAAGAGATACCGCATACCTGAGAACGGGCTGAAGCAAATCTATCGCCGCGCACGTCCAGCCGATGTCGAGAAATGGCTCTCCGCCATCAAACTCGAAAAAGGCACCCTTTCGCGCACTCGCGTCATCGCCGACAATCTCGGCCTCGAGATGAAACTCAACGACGTGGAATACCAAGGCGACAAGACAAAAGCCATCTTCTACTACACCGCTGATGGCCGTGTCGATTTCCGTGAACTCATCAAGAAACTGGCCGAAGAGTTCCATGTTCGTGTCGAGATGCGCCAAATCGGTGTGCGTCAAGAGTCGGCCAAGTTGGGTGGTCTCGGTTCGTGCGGTCGCGAACTGTGCTGTGCCTCATGGATTTGCAATTTCCAGTCGGTGACGACCGGCGTAGCACGCGTGCAGCAACTCTCGCCCAACCCCCAGAAACTTGCCGGACAATGCGGCAAACTGAAATGCTGCCTCAACTTCGAATATGAAGCCTACGTCGATGCCCTCAAATCGTTCCCCGATTCCAACTTCACCCTGAAATTCCAGAGTGGCGATGCTGTCCATCAGAAGAACGACGTCTTCAAGGGAATCATGTGGTATTCCTACACCACCGACCGCAGTAACATCATGGCCGTTCCCGTCGATAAGGTGAAGGAAATCATCGCAATGAACAAGAAAGGCCAAAAGCCCGAAAAACTGGAAGACTATGCCGTGACGATGGAAGCCCACACCAATACCAACGAAGGCTACGGCGAAGCCGACCTCAAGAAGATGAGCGACTAATCTTGGAAGCAAAATGAAAAAGATTCTCCTGATAACGACCTTAATGATGGTGTTTTTCGCTTCGTGCGGCAATGGTTCGTACAACGAACGCACCATCCTTCCCAATGCCGAATGGGCACAAGAGAACCGAGTGACCTTTGATGTCGCGGTCAGCGACTCGACCTGCGGCTATGTGTTTGGCCTCGACGTACGTCATTTGGAAAACTATCGCTACAGCAACCTGTTCGTCTTTCTCCACACTACTTTCCCTAACGGCAACATCACGCACGACACCATCGAATGCACCCTGGCCATGCCCGATGGCCGCTGGATTGGCAAAAGCAGCGGCAGCATGCGCGACCTCCACATCCCGCTCAACGAGAGTCTCAGTTTCCCGCTTTGCGGCAACTATCACTTCGAAATCGAACAAGCCATGCGCGAGCCTGTGCTGAAAGGCATCACCGACATCGGCATATTCATTGAACAACAATAGTTTATGGACAAAACAAAGACCAATAAAAAAACTCCACAAGGCAAGTCGAACGCCATTCGCAACCTCTGGATTATCTTCGGCATTTTTGTGTTCCTGATAATCTTGTTCTTCTTCTGCGTTGCCAAAGGCGTGTTCGGCACCATGCCCACCTTTGAAGAACTCGAAAACCCGCAGACCAACCTCGCCACCGAAATCATCTCGTGCGATGGCAAAGTATTGGGCACCTACTATGTGGAAAACCGCTCAAACGTGCGCTATGCCGAACTTTCGCCCTACATACCGCAAGCACTGATAAGCATTGAAGACGAACGCTTTACGGAACATTCTGGCATCGACGAGAAGGCACTTTTCCGCGTGGCTTTCGGTGTCATCACCGGAAGGAAGAAAGGCGGCGGCAGTACCATTACGCAACAATTGGCGAAGAACCTTTTCCCGCGTGGCGAGAACCTAAGTAAGCCGAAACTTGTGCTCCGCAAGTTCCAAGAATGGATTACAGCTACCAAGCTGGAATACAACTACTCAAAGGAAGAAATCGTGGCCATGTACCTCAACACCGTGGCATTTGGCCATAACGCATTCGGCATCCGCTCGGCTTCAAAGACCTTCTTCGACAAGTCGCCCCAAGACCTAAACATCGAAGAAGCCGCCTTGATGGCTGGCGTGGTCAACGCTCCCACCCGATTCAGCCCCGTTCGCAACCCCGAACGCTCGATGGAACGCCGCAACCGCGTGCTGAAAAAGATGGCCGAAAATGGCTACATCACCCAAGCTGAATGCGACTCCATCTCACTGATTCCCATCGACATGTCGCACTTTAACGTGATGGACCACAACTCGGGACAAGCCACCTATTTCCGCGAATTTCTGAGAGGACAACTGCAAGATTGGGCCAAAGACACGAAACGTCCCGATGGCCAACCTTACAACATCTATCGTGATGGCCTCCGCATCTATACCACCATCGACTCACGGATGCAGCAATACGCCGAAGAAGCCGTCCGCGACTTCATGGGAAAAGAGTTGCAACCCATGTTCTACAAGCATTGGAAAGGTCAGAAAAACGCTCCATTCTCAAACCTTACCGCCGACCAAATCGACCAACTGCTGGAAACCTCGATGAAACGTTCCGACCGTTATCGCTCGCTCAAAAACGCTGGCATGTGCATCGACTCCATCAAGGCAAATTTTGACCGCCCTACCGAAATGACCATTTTCTCGTGGGACGGACCTATCGACACCCTCATGTCGCCCATGGACTCCATCCGCTACTACAAGTGGTTCCTGCAAGCCAGCTTGATCAGTATCGAGTCGCACACAGGTCATGTGAAAGCTTACGTCGGTGGCTTGGACTACCGTTTCTTCAAGTACGACCACGTCACCACAGCCCGCCGTCAAGTAGGTTCTACCTTCAAGCCATTCCTTTATTCGTTGGCCATGCAGGAAGGCGAATACACACCTTGCACCCGCATCCCGAACATTTCCTATAACATCCAATTGGAAGACGGCCAATTCTGGTCGCCACGCAACTCGGGCAGCCATATCGGTGAAGAAGTGACACTGAAATGGGCCTTGGCCCAATCCAACAACTGGATTTCAGCCTATTTGATGAACCAGTTCGGTCCAGAGGCCGTCATCGCACAAGCCCGTCGCATGGGCGTTGAATCACCCATCGATGCTGTCCCAGCCATTTGCTTGGGCGTTTGCGACTTGAAACTCATCGAAATGGTAGGTGCCATGAGCACCTTCGCCAACCAAGGTGTTTATATCAAGCCCATGTTCATCACTCGCATCGAAGACAAGAACGGCAACGTCATCCAACGCTTCGCCCCTGAAGAATCGGAGGCCATGAGCGAACTGACGGCCTACAAGATGATTGAACTCATGAAAGGCGTCGTTCAAAGCGGAACGGGTATCAGACTGCGCTCGTCATACGGCTTCACAAACCCAATCGCAGGCAAGACTGGCACCACACAGAAGCAAAGCGATGGCTATTTCATGGGCATCACTCCCGACCTCACCACAGGCGTTTGGGTAGGTGCCGAAGACCGTAGCGTGCACTTCCGCAGCACTAATCTCGGACAAGGTTCACACACTGCTCTTCCCATCTGGGCAAAATACATGAGAAAAGTGTATGACGACCCTTCGCTGAAAATCAGTAAAGGCGACTTCCCGAAGCCAACCACACCAGGTCTCGACCTCAATTTCGACTGTAGCAACCAATACGATAGTGAGGAAGTTGATGAATACATCGACGACTTCTAAAAAACAATAAAACAATTCGAAGATGACTTCAAACTTTGTAGATTACGTAAAGATTTTCTGCCGTTCGGGCAAAGGCGGTTCGGGTTCGATGCATTTCCGCCGCGAGAAATACATTCCAAAAGGCGGTCCCGATGGAGGCGACGGCGGCCGTGGAGGCGACATCATCCTGCGTGGCAATGCCCAACTTTGGACGCTGCTCCACTTGCGCTACACCAAGCACCTCTATGCCGAAGACGGCGTTTCGGGAGGCAAGAACCAACTCACCGGAGCCGCCGGCAACGATGTCTATATCGATGTGCCTCTGGGCACTGTGGCCTACACCGCCGAAGAGCATGAACAGATGGCCGAAATCACAGAAGACAAGCAAGAGATAGTGTTGCTGAAAGGCGGCCGTGGCGGAAAAGGCAACGCCTTCTTCAAGTCGGCGACACAACAAGCCCCAAAGTTCGCACAACCAGGCGAACCCGCTCAAGAACAATGGATTACCCTCGAACTGAAGCTTTTGGCTGACGTAGGTTTGGTAGGCTTCCCCAATGCTGGCAAATCGACATTGCTGTCGGTTGTGTCGGCAGCCAAACCCGAAATCGCCGACTATCCTTTCACCACCTTGGTGCCTAACCTAGGCATTGTTAGCTATCGCGATCACCGCAGTTTCGTCATGGCCGACATCCCAGGCATCATCGAAGGTGCTGCAGAAGGGAAAGGATTGGGAATCAGATTCTTACGTCACATTGAGCGTAACTCCACCCTGCTCTTCATGGTGCCAGCCAACACCGATGACGTCAAGAAGGAATACGACATCCTGCTTAACGAGCTGAAGCAATACAACCCTGAGCTTTTGGATAAAGACCGCATCTTGGCCATCACCAAATGCGACCTCGTTGACGACGACAAAATCAAGGAAATCAAAAAGCATTTGCCTAAAAAGATTCCGCACGTGTTCATCTGCTCCGTCACCGGACAAGGCATTAACGAACTGAAAGACTTGATTTGGCTCACGCTCAACAAAGGCGAAATCAACGAAGAAGACAACTGGTAAGAAATACTATGAAGGCGAGCAAAAGGAAATCTGGATTCATCATCGCGAGCGTGCTAACGGCAGTCATGCTCGTTCAAGGCTGTGCCAACATGGTCACTCCGACAGGCGGCCCCAAAGACACCACACCGCCCAAAGTGAGCCTTGCCAATCCCGAGAACCATTGCACCAACTTCAACGGACGCAAGATTGAGCTTAGCTTCGACGAGTACGTCACCCTCGAAAACGCCAACCAAAACGTGCTCGTGTCGCCGCCTTTGGCTTCTAAGCCCGACATCAAGCTGAAAGACAAGACCCTAGTCATCAAATTCAAGGAAAGTCTCGAAATCAATACAACCTATACAATCAATTTCGGGAAAGCCATAAAAGACCTTCACGAAGGCAACGAATTCAAGGACTATACCTACACCTTCTCAACGGGCGAAACCATCGACACACTCAGCATTGCCGGCACTTTGCTCAGCGCCACCGACAAAAAACCCGTCGAAGATGCCTTTGTCGGTCTTTATCGAGCCGACCGCGATAGCCTTGAAACACTGCCAACTTCAACAATTCCCAACTACATCTCGAAAACCGACAAAGATGGAAAGTTCCGTGTTGGCGGTCTGCCCGACAGCAAATTCCTTGTCTTCGCCCTAAAGGATGTCAACTCCAACCTTTATTTTGACCTTCCCAACGAAGAAGTCGCCTTCATCGACACCATCGTTTCGGCATCGTATCCACAAAAGTCCAACGACTCATTGGCGCCACGCCATTTCAACCAAAAGTCATTGAACCTCAACCTGTTTATGTTCAGCGAAGTGGATTCCACACAAATGCTTTTGGAAAAGAAACTCGTTGAAGAAGGTCTGCTCCGATTCGTGTTCCGCCATCCTGCCAAAAATGCCGTCATCAGCACACCAGAAACATTGCCCGACACGTTCAATTTGGTAACGGTCAACTCACGCGAAAACGACACCATCTTGTGGTATTTCACGCCCAACGCGAAAGACAGTCTTTGGGTGCAGGTGAAATACGACACGCTCATCAACGACTCGACTCATTACAGCCTGAAGTTCAAAGACTCGAAAAAGCAACAGAAAAAAGAAGCCGCCAAACTCACTGTCAAAAACAACCTCATCATCAATGGCGGCTTGCTTCCCGACAGTAGCCTTCTACTGAAATTTTCGGAGCCTATCGTCAACATCACCATGCCCGATTCGGCACTTTTCATGGCCGATACCATTTCGACTTACGGACCTTTGAAATTCGAAAAAGCCGACGTATATGGCTTCCAATATCGCCTTGTTACAGAAACGTTGCAACAAGATGTGAAATACAGCATCCAAATCCCCGACTCAACTTTCTGGGGCATCAGAGGGCGCACCAACGCGGAAATCAAGACCGATTTCCATGTACTGAAAGAAGACGAATATGGTAATATCTTCATCACCATTGTGCCTCCTAAGGACTTGAAACAAGTGGTGGTACAACTTACCGACGATAAAGGGAAAGTGCTGAAAGAGGAAAAGATAATCGAACAGGAAAAAGTCGAATTCCGCCACTTGGCACCTGCCAAATACAAGATTCGCGCCTTGCTCGACAAAGACGGCAACGGCAAATGGAGCACAGGCAACTACCATCGTCATTTCCTGCCTGAGACCTATATCGACTACAAAGACGAACTCGAAGTGAAGGCCGGCTGGGACATCGACTTGGAAGAGGAATGGAAACTATAACTTTTTGTAATACAAATTCCTCATCAAGCCGCCATACTTCTCTTCTGTTTTGGCATAGGCATAACCTTCTTTCAGAAAGTTATTGATACTGAATGTGTTGTTTGGCGCACAAGTAGTGCAAAGCAGGTTGTAGCCTCTCGCAACGGCAATCTTCTCTATCTCGCGAATCAGTTTCCGCTGCAAACCTTGTCCACGATAACCTTCTCTCACCAAAAACAGCTTCTGATTGGCTGCCTTAATACCCAATTTCTCCAATTCTTCAAGTCCAATCGTCTCAAAGTCAATACTTCGACTCCGCTCAGCATCCCACAAAGTCAAACTGTCTAAATGTCCAAAAGTCCTCAAGTCAAAAAGTCCAACCACATCGTGCGCATGGTCTTCCTCGATGCATTGCGGTACATAGAGAACGCCAATGGCAACTAGCCTTTCATCATCCCAAAATCCCAAAGTCACATTCGGTTCAACGAGGCACGAAGCTATCATTTCCGACGAATTGTGGCGCAAAACCGACTTGTCGGGCAAAGAAGCATAAACCGTTTCGTTTAATTCGACAACGGCTTGAAAATCAGTGATTGTGCATTGACGCAGTTGCAGGTTCATTTTTACATTTCCTTATTATAATACACCTTGTAAAACTTTCCCCTTTCGTCTTCGCCTTGTTCAATCAGGTCGCGGTCGCCGTGAATGTAGATGTGAAAATTCTTATCCAGCTTGATGACGCTCTTGAAAGCACGTGCCTGTTTCTTCACTGCCGCTCCGTTGATTTCGAAACTGTCGGCAATCTCGATGTCTTCGCGCTGGGCGTAATTGTCCTTGAATTTGTGGAAACTCTCAATGACAGCTGGTTGCTCTATCACCTCGTTCACGAACTCGTCCATATCGAAAGTCTCCTTCTCCTTGAAGAAAGCCACGGAACGGTTAAGCAAATCGGCTTGGTCGGCCTTGGAAACCTCAAATTGTTGCGGTAACTCCTTGGTAACGAAATTCTTGGTCAAGGAAAGCACCGTGTTGGTGTGGAAATATTCGTTGGCTTTTTGGAACACATGCAAGAATTCATCCGTCCAGAAATGTGCATCGCTGCGGTTGGTGTTATCGACAATTGTAACCAAATAGCCGTTCTCACGCTCAACATTATAAATGAGGCAGCCCTTATCCAGTTTCTTGGTGTTGATGCCTTGTTCGGGCGTAAGGTCGAGGCCATCCATAGAAGTCCACACGCGAAGGAAAGTGTCCTTGTTTTCACTCTTGAAAAGGCCAACGGCATCGCAATGCTCTCCTGCAATAGTGCAGTCGGTGAAATGCACCACATAGAACTCGCCCGCCTTGATTTTGGGATGGTCGCTCTTCTCGTAAAGGCGTTTGGCCAATTTCACCGAATTGATATACAAACTTTCAGGGTCGTCGAAAATATCGCTGACGATACTATATACCTCATTGAATTTCAATTCATTCTCATGAATGAAATGAAACTGTTCCTCCGCCAAAAACACTTGCAGAAAATATTCATGCAAGATATTGCGCATCTCATCGTTGGTGTCCAATAGCGTCTTTGAGCATATCACACCATCGTCGGCTTGCTTGTTGCCCACAAAATGCAGGGCCAAATTTTGGATTACTGACATAACTTAATCTTCAAAAACAGAAGTGAATGCAAATTTCTTACCGTCGAACAAGCCCTTGTCGCTGAGTTTCAGTTCGGGGATGACGAGCAACGACATGAAAGCAAGCGTCATAAAAGGTGCATGGAGCATAGTGCCCAACTTGTGCGCCAAAGCATCAGCCTTTTCGTAATCTTCAGCCACCTGATAGCCATCGCCATTACTCATCAAGCCCGCCACTGGCAAAGGCAAAATTGCGTTTTCATCCTTGCCAACAGCAACTACTCCACCGCCATTCTCAATGAGAATGTTGACGGCTTTCACAATGTCTTCATCAGTCGTACCCACAGCCACAATATTATGGCTGTCGTGAGCCACGCTCGATGCAATAGCACCTTGCTTCAAGCCCATGTTTTTGATGAACGACACGGCAGGTTGAGTCTTCTCGTAACGGTTCACAACCACCAACTTCAAGATGTCGCTCACAATGTCGCTCACAATATTACCATTTTCAACTTTCGGTTCGGCAACAACAGTATCCGTAACCAACTGTCCATCGATACAAGAAATCACCTTGATGCGCTTGCCACAGTCGGCCAAAGCAATATCAGCTACTTTAATTGGCTCAACCTTGAAGTTGTTGATGGGTTCAGTTTCCAGATGTTCCATCATTGAAATGCCTTTTTCGGCTACCAATACACCTTTGATATAAGTCTGCAACACATTCAGTTCCTCAAGGTTATCGAGCACGATGAAATCGGCATCATCACCCTTCTGCAGCAATCCCACATTAAGGTTGTAGTGCTTCACGGCATTCAGCGATGCCGCTTTCAGCACATCCATGATGTTGTATCCCAAATCGATGGCACGTTTCACCAACTGGTTGATGTGGCCTTTTGCCAAATCGTTAGGGTGCTTGTCGTCGGAACAGAACATGAGCATCTCAGGATGCGAAGCCATCAAAGGAATGAGAGCCTCGAAATTCTTGGCGGCACTGCCCTCGCGGATGAGAATCTTCATGCCCAGACCGATTTTTTCCTCAGCCTCTTCAATGGTGAAGCACTCGTGGTCGGTGCTGATACCCGTTGCAGCATATTTCACGATGTTGTCGCCCGTCACTGCAGGAGCATGGCCATCGATAGGTTTTCCGACTTTCTTGGCAGCCTCTATCTTTTTCAGCACTTCGGCATCGCCGAAAACCACACCCGGCCAATTCATCATTTCAGCAAGATAATGGATGTCGTCCATCTGCATCAATTCCTCGATTGCCTTGGAATCCAAGGTGAAGCCCGAAGTCTCAAACGAAGTGGCAGGCACACAACTTGGTGCGCCAAAGAAGAACTTGAAAGGAACACGTTTCCCATTGGAAATCATGTATTTGACACCTTCAACACCCATGACGTTAGCAATCTCGTGCGGGTCGCTGACGGTGGCCACAGTGCCATGACACACAGCCATGCGGGCAAACTCGGAAGGTACCACCATCGAACTCTCGATGTGGACATGCGAATCGACAAAGCCTGGCATAATGTACTGCTTTTCCTTCACGTCCCTTTCCTCGACGGAAACAATCTTGCCGTCTTCAACACTGACGACACCTGGAAATATCCTTGAATTGACAAGGTCAACTATCTGACCGCTGATTTGAAAAGTATTGTTCATAGAAACCAATTTTATTGTGGCAAAAATAAGGAATAACATTCATTAAAAAACTTATTTTTGCGCCAAATTTCATTTCTATGTCACAAACACCACTCTATCCCGTCATTCGCCTCAACCGAGGCAAGGACGAAGCCGTACGCCGTTTCCATCCTTGGATTTTCTCGGGTGCCATCCATTCAGCTGACGAAGGCCTTCAAGCAGGCGACACCGTCACCGTCACCGACTTCGACGGCAACATTCTCGGAACAGGTTTCTGCGAATCGGACAGCATCGCCGTGAAGATGCTCTGCTTCGAGAACCGCCGAATCGATGAATGGTTTTTCCTCGACAAACTTGGACATGCTTTCGAAGCCCGCAAAGCCATGGGCTTGACCGACAACCCTGAGACCAACTGCTACCGCCTCGTCCATTCGGAAGGCGACGGCCTTGCCGGACTGATTGTCGATATCTATGGCCACACCGCAGTAGTGCAAGCCCAAACCGAAGGCATGGTGCTCCATCTCAAGGAGATTGTGCGCGCCCTCAAACTCATTCCAGGATTAGGCCTTCAAGCCATCTACAACAAGAGCGCCGAAGCCATGCAACGCATGGGCAAAGACGACAGCATCGACGATGGCTACCTCTTTGGAGAACGCATCAACGAGGTCATCATGGAAAATGGCAGCAAGTTCAACGCCAACTGGGAAGAAGGGCAAAAGACAGGTTTCTTCTTAGACCAACGCGACAACCGCGACTTGGTGCGCCAGCTGGCCAAAGACCGCTCGGTGCTCAACGCCTTCGGATACACGGGTGGATTCAGCATCACCGCGCTGAAAGGCGGCGCCAAGCGCGTGGTCACAGTGGATGCCTCGAAGAAAGCCATCAGCGCTGCCGAAGAAAACCTTGCGCTGAATGGTTACTCGAAAGAAGAAAACCCTTGCTTGGTAGCCGACATGAAAGAATATGTCACCCAAATGGGCGATGGCGAGTTCGACCTCATCATCCTCGACCCACCCGCGTTCGCCAAACGCCACCAAGACCGTCATCGCGGCTTGGGCGGTTATCGCTACATCAATGCCGAAGCCATCAAGCGCATCGCCAAGGGCGGCCTGCTCTTCACCTTCAGCTGTTCGCAAGCCGTCGATAAGGCTACTTTCCAAGGCATAGTAACCGCAGCAGCCATCGAAGCCAAACGCAATGTGAAGATTCTATACCAGCTCTCGCAACCTACCGACCATCCTATCAACATCTTCCACCCCGAAGGCGCTTACCTGAAAGGTTTGGTACTAATGGTTGATTAAGATCTAATCACTTCACAAACAAACAATGGCCGCTGACGATCCTGTCAGCGGCCATTGTCATTATAAATGGTCGTCGTTTATCTGCCACTGAGGAACGAGCCTTCGCGGCGAGGACGCCATGAGTTCTTCTTGCCACTCTCGGCCTTTGCATTTGCATCGTTACTGAGACGCTTCAGATAAGCTTTCTCGACGTAATTGCTTTCATACTCATTGGTATAGTTGAACGTGTTGTCGGTCAAATTGCTGATTTGCATCCTGAAAGTATGCGTATAGTCCATATTCATATAGAGGATGGACTCGTCAGAATCATACGAGTAAGTGAATTTTGTGACAATCGTCGTATCAGGACTGACAATCAAAGTTTCATAGTGCTGCGTTTCCGAATTCCAATCAGTCCAAATCGAGTCTTGACTACGGTCATGCATCTCGCCCGTCTTGTTGTCGCGGAAAACCAAGTCGATACCATCATTGGGATCATCAAGCGCGAAAGTGTAGGTCTCGATAGTGCTCTCAATCGGGTTTCCTGCATAGTCAATATTGTAATAATCAATTCGTTCCACGCCCCATTTGCCTACAAAAGATTTATAATCATCTTTTCCGCACGAAGCGAACATCACTGTGAAAGCCACACAAAGGGCAAATAAACTTAATCTTTTCATTTTCGTAATATTTTGTTGTTAATCAATCTTTTTGAGAAAAAAACGTTCAAAAAACGGAGAAGGCTCAGAAATGGAATTAGTCCACGAAACTGTCATGGTGCTATCATTGATGTCTTCTACATCGAATTCGGCTCTGTTTTCATCTAACGCCAACACACTCTCATAGATAGCATACAAGAAACCTGGTGCCTCGATGACGATTTTCCTATTTCCCTCATCGTAAACATACTTGCAGCTGAACTTCTTGATAAACGCCGGGCTGTCGTTGAGAAACAACTTTCCCGAACGGTCATTGTAGAAAAACAACTCGTAGCCATGTCCTTCACCGACTACATAATGCGAAGTGTCCCAACTGACAATACCTGTTGAATCATTGGTGCGGCAACTCACATATTGCTCGCAACCCCAATGTCCGACAACAGCCGTATCATAGACCACATCCTTGCGACACGAAGCGAAGAATGCGCACAAAAACAAACCTATTGCTATTATCAGTCGGGTTTTCATTTCAAAAATCACGGTGCAAAGATAAAGGTTTCCACAAATATCAAACCATTTTTTTAACTTTGCGGCTTTAATTCATTCAAGATGAAACACCCATTGGCATTTTTTCTACTCCTCGCCTTTCCATTTTTTGCAAAAGGCCAAGACACGCTCACCGTGATGCAATACAACCTTTTGGAATATGGCAACTACAACAGTGGCTGGGCATCGTGTTTCGAGACCAACAACAACACCCAAACCAAGGACGAATGCATCCGTACCATCTTGGACTATGTGAAACCCGACATCTTCACCGTCAACGAATTTGGCGCTACGCAAGTCCTGCAAAACGATTTCTTAAGGCACAACCTGAACATCAATGACATCAACTATTGGAAATCGGACGACATCATTAACTACGCATCCAGCAATATCATCAACCATATCTTCTATAATTCCAATAAGTTAGCGTTGAAAAAGCATATTGCCTTACGCACTAATCCACGCGATACGGACATCTACGAACTATACTGCAAGACGGCAAGCCTCGCCGCTGGCGATACCATTAAGTTGATTTGTGTTGTGGCACACCTGAAGGCCGGAATGAATTACGAAAGTTCGAGAAGAGCGCAACTGCAAACGACGATGGATTACATCTACCAACATTATCCGAATGATAACACGCTGATTATGGGCGATTTCAACATGTATTCTTCGGAAGAGACAGGCTACCAACTCCTAACACGCACCTACAATCACTCCGAAATCTGTTTCGTTGATCCGGTCGGAAGCTCGGGCGTCGGTCCTTGGAACGAAAACCAAAACTATGCGCAATACCACACACAGGCCACAGCCAGTTGGATTGACAACGACTGCCGCTCGACAGGCGGCATGGACGACCGTTTCGACTTCATCCTCATGGCCGACGAAATCGCTTTCGGTTATCACAACATCCGCTATGTGCGCGATTCATACAAGGCTGTCGGCAACGACGGACGACATTTCAACCAGTCCATCAACCAAGGCACGAACAACTCGGCACCACAAGCCGTAATCGATGCCGTTTTCGATTGCTCCGACCACTTGCCCATCACGATGAAACTGGCCGTCACGGCACAACTAGATGTCGATGAATACGCCTTGACACCCGAATTCAACGCTTCCATTGCGCCAAATCCTGCCTCCAATGCCATCAATGTTTGTTTCTTCAACTGCCTTGAAGGAATAGTGAATTTTGACATTTATAACATTCAAGGACAATTGGTTGAGCAGCAATCAACTGGTTTTTCAAGAGGAAACCAACTACACCAAATGGACATCAGCCACTTGGCAAAAGGTTTCTATATCATGCAAATTTCAGATGAAAGCCACCAAACCGAAACGCTGAAACTGATAGTGAAATAATTCTATACAAGAGTAAAACAAGACACCATGAAATTCACCAAAACATTAGTATTCATTTCTTTTTTACTGCTTCAAGGTTGCAATGCACACAAACAAAGCACCACAAAAAACAATCTTGACAAAGTCGGTGAAATAACAGCTACTATTCCCGAAGCGGCCAAGTTCCTTCCCGGATTTCCTGCTTTTGAAGACACAGAAGCCTTCTTCAACGATTCAATTCTTTATCAACGAGGCAAAATGTTGAGAGACAGCGAGCGAGGAAAACAGGCCATCGCTGATGCCAATATTCAATTCGATTACTTTCTTGAAATATTCGGAGAAGCCATGGAAGTGAATTTGAGTGAGGAAAACACGCCTGCCATTGTCCAATACATGAAAGCAGTTGGCAATTACACAGGCCAAGGCATCATGAAAGCCAAAGGCAGTTTCGAACGCCAACGTCCGTTCAGACGTTTCGGAGAACATTCCAGCATTCCTGAAGAGGAAGAGACGCTTGGAAAATATAGTTCCTATCCTTCGGGACACTCTACCATGGCCTGGACCATGGCGCTCGCCCTGACTGCAATCGACGACGAACACGAATACGACATCATCCATCTCGGATACGAACTTGGACAGAGCAGAGTCATCGTCGGCTATCATTACCAAAGTGATGTGGATGCAGGCCGTATGGCTGCAAGCGTCACTTTTGCAAAAATAGTTTCGGACAAGGAATTCATCAAACTGATGAACCTTGCCAAAGAGGAACTTAAAGAATTGAGAAACAAGTGATTTGCAACCAGTTTTAATGCGTCAGGATTTCCAGTCCCGTCTCGGTGACGAGGAAGGTGTGCTCCCATTGCGCTGAGGGCAATTCGTCTTCGGTGACAACCGTCCAGCCATCGGCTGAATCGATGAATACTTTCCATGTGCCCATATTGATCATCGGCTCGATAGTGAACACCATGCCAGGCACGAGAAGCATTCCGACGCCTTTCTTACCATAGTGAAGCACTTCGGGATCGTCGTGAAACTTCACGCCCACGCCATGACCACAAAGGTCGCGCACCACACTGAAACCGTTCTTGTGAGCATGTTTCTCGATGGCATTGCCAATGTCGCCAACGCAAGTCCAAGGCTTGGCTGCTTCCATACCGATTTCAAGACATTCCTTAGCCACACGCACCAGTTTTTCCTTCTGTGGTGTCGTCTTCCCGATGATGAACATTCGTGAAGCATCGGCATAGAATCCATTCAAGATGGTAGTGCAATCCACATTGATGATGTCGCCTTCCTTGAGGATTTCCTTAGCCGAAGGGATGCCATGGCAAACCACCTCGTTGATGGAGGTGCAAACGCTTTTCGGGAAGCCTTCGTAATTGAGGCAAGCCGGAATGGCGCCATGCTCGATAGTGTATTTATGCACCATTTCGTCGATTTCGAGCGTACTCATTCCCGCATGGATGTTCTCACCCACCAAATCAAGGATGGCCGTATTGATGACACCACTCTGGCGAATGCCTTCAATCTCTTCAGGCGTGCGTATCAGTGAACGTTTAGGCACCAACACACCACGACTTTCAAAAGCCATCACTTTTCTATCCAATGCAGTAGGTTCCACTCCGGCAGGAACACGCCATCTCTTTCGCACGGTAAACATCTTTCAAACGATTTTGGGAATGCAAAGTAACGGCTTTTTGCCGGATAAACGGATAACCAAAAGGGTAAATTATTCAGGAATACCTTTAAATAGGCTCATTTTGCAATCACGATTCCGAGTTCGCGGTTGATTTGAGTACGCAAAACATCAAGGTTCTTCTTTTGCTTGAGAAGAATCAAAATGTCGGCTTCGTCAGTAGCTGTTTTCAGCTCTTCTTCCACTTGCTTGCAACGCTCTTCAAGGATGAGGTCTTTGTAGCGTTCAATCGACATCAAGGCATTGATTTTCAGCACGTCTTCTTCCGTCTTCACAAAAATGCCCTTGTTCTTCCATCCATCAAGCCTATAAGGTGTTGAAAGCAAATCGGCAGCCAGATTCGCTATTCCGGCATCTTCGTTTGAAACAAAAAACTGGTTATCAGGAAAGTTATTTTCATCGATGGCACGGTCGAAAATATCGAAAATCTTTTGGTTAATCGGGTCTTTAAACAAAAACCCATTCATCTTGAGGTCGTCGATGATGAATTGCGCCACCGTGAGCTGTTCCAGGATCTTAGTTCCATCTTCCTCTTCGCGCTCATCGGTGATGATTTTGCTGCCATATAGCAAAAGCTGCTTCACGAGTTCGCGCTCTTGATAATAGCCTGCCGGTAATTGCTCTTCTATAGGCTCTTCCTGCTTTTCCGACACCACATTGACTTCAGGAACCGAATCGCCTTCAGGTCCCAACGACTTCTTGAACTTGACGCGCAACAATTTGTTCAACTCGTTGATAAGCGTCTGTTCAGGCATGTCGAGCAAGCGGCTGCATTCCTTCACATAACTGATGCGAAAGATGCTATCGGGCACCACCGAGATGGTTTCCACAATGTCGCGCACCATTTGTCCACGCTTGATGGGGTCGTTCTCGGCATCCTTCATCAAAAGCTCCGTCTTGAATCGGATGAAGTCCTTCGCATTGGTTTTCAGATAATTCTGCACATAATCAAGCGGAAAATCCTTGGCAAATGTGTCAGGATCGTGTTCAGGAGGCAGCACTACCACGCGCACATTCATGCCTTCGGCCAAAATCATGTCGGTGCCACGAATGGCAGCATGGATGCCCGCCGCATCACCATCATAAAGCATGGTGATATTGCTCGTGTAGCGCTTCACCAACCGAATTTGCTCAATGGTAAGCGAGGTTCCAGAACTGGCCACAACATTCTCAATGCCAACCTGATGCATACGCAACACATCGAAATAGCCTTCCACAAGAATGCACTCGTCAAGCTTGGCTATCGCGCTGCGCGCCTGGAAGATACCGTAAAGCGTCTGCTTCTTGTCATAAATCTCCGATTCGGGCGAGTTCTGGTATTTCGGGCTTTTCTTTTCCGGGTCGTTCACCAAGATTCGGCCACCAAAACCTATCACCTTGCCCGTGAGGTTCTGTATGGGGAACATCACACGGCCATGATAGCGGTCATAAAGCCCTTTGTTGCCTTTGATGGACAAACCTATCTTTTCCAAAAGCTCATCGGAATAGCCATTTTGCTTGGCATATTCGGTGAATGCGTCCCATTTCGCGGGACTATAGCCCAAGTGAAATTGCTCAATGATAGGATTGAGGAAGCCGCGCTCGCGAAAATATTCCAATCCAATGGTCTTTCCTTCTTCTGTATTCCAAAGTGTATCAACGAAATACTTATCAGCAAACTCGTTGATGTTGAACATCCGTTCGCGCTCGGTTTGCGCTGCAATTTCCTCGGCAGTAGCTTCACGCTCCTCGATTTTGATGTTGTATTTCTTGGCGAGATAGCGCAATGCCTCAGGATAGGTCAGATGTTCGTGCTCCATAAGGAACTTGGCCGAATCGCCTGCCTTGCCGCAACCGAAGCACTTGAAGATGTTTCGCGCCGGATTCACATTGAACGACGGCGTTTTCTCATTATGGAACGGGCAACAGCCAATCAGATTGGCGCCACGTTTCTTGAGCGTGACAAATTCACTCACAACCTCCTCAATACGAGCAGCTTGCAATATCTGTTCAACTATTTCCCTTGGAATGGCCATGATTGAAATTTTGACTGCAAAAGTAATAAAAAATCAATGTGCCTCCAGCCAATTGTCGCCCGTATTGATTTCCACGACAACAGGAACCGACAATGGCATGGCATTCACCATCTTGTCGTTCACAATGGCTTTCAATGTTTCAATCTCATCGAGATGAGCATCGAAAACCAATTCATCGTGCACTTGCAGAATCATCTTCGACTGCATTTGCAACTTCTTCATTTCCTGATGGATGCCAATCATGGCAATCTTAATCATATCGGCTGAACTGCCTTGAATGGGCGCATTGATGGCATTGCGTTCGGCAAAGCCTCGCACCACGCTGTTCGACCCGTTGATGTCGCGAAGATAGCGGCGACGGCCCAAAATGGTCTCGGCATAGCCTTTTTCCTTCGCAAGAGCAATGCTGCGGTCCATGTATTCCTTGATACCAGCATATTCCTCAAAGTAGTTCTTGATGATTTCAGCCGCTTCGTGACGCGAAAGTTCCATGCGTTCGGCCAAACCGAAAGCCGACATGCCGTAAATAATGCCGAAATTCACCGCCTTGGCACGGCTACGTTGCTGCTTTGTGACTTCCTCCAACGGCACATGAAACACCTTGGCAGCCGTTGCAGCATGGATGTCGTGACCCAAACGGAAATCTTCTACCATGACCGGATCGCCACTGAGGTGAGCGATAATGCGCAACTCAATTTGTGAATAGTCGGCGGCCAGCAAGGTGTATTCGCTGCTGCGTGGCACAAAGGCGCGCCGAATCTCACGGCCATTTTCGGTACGGACAGGAATATTTTGCAAGTTAGGGTTATTCGAACTCAACCGACCAGTTGCCGTAACTGCTTGATTATATGATGTATGTATAAAGCCATCACGTGAATTGACAAGTGCCGGAAGCGCATCAAGATAAGTAGATTTCAACTTGGTGAACGAACGATAATCCAAAACCTGCTTGACGATAGGATGCTTATCGACCAGTTTTTGGAGCACGTCCTCGCCTGTGGCATATTGACCCGTTTTGGTCTTTTTCGCCTTTGCATCTATCTTCAGTTTCTCAAACAAGACTTCACCCAACTGACGAGGCGAAGCGATATTGAACTGCATTCCAGCCGATTCATAAATCTGGTTTTCAATATTTTGTATCTCTTTCCCAAATTCTTCACTAACCTGCTGCAAGCCAAGATTATCAATCTTCACACCATTGGCTTCCATCTGGCTCAGCACGGGAACAAGTGGCATTTCTATATCGTAAAACAACTTCTCAACCCCATTTTCTTTGAGCAAAGGCAGCAGCTTCTGATAAAGTTGGAAAGTGATGTCGGCATCTTCCGAAGCATATTCAACGACCTTATCGATAGGCACTTCGCGCATGGTTTTTTGAGTGCGTCCCCTACCAATCAAGTCTTCAATCGGGATGGTCAAATAATTAAGGTAAGCCTCGGCGAGATAGTCCATATTGTGGCGCAATTCGGGTTCAAGCAGATAATGTGCAATCATCGTGTCGAACAATGGCCCGTTGACCGAAACACCATATTGCTGAAGCATGGAAATGTCATATTTCAGATTCTGTCCGATTTTCAAGCGCTTTTCGTCTTCCAAAAGCGGTTTCAGCAAGGCAAGCCGATTTTGGCAAGCCTCTTTCTGCTCGGGCATGGGCAAATACCAAGCCTCGTGCGCTTTCACGCAAAGCGAAACACCCACCAGCTCGGCAGAATACACATCCGTACTCGTGGTTTCGGTGTCGAAAACAATATGGGAAAAAGGCAATAGCTGACTGACTAATCTTTCAATCTCTTCTTCACTTTCAACAAGTTGATAATCATGAGCAACCGTCTTTGCCGAATCTTTTTCAGAAAACGAGAAAAGGTCGCCGACCTCGTTATCAGTTTGGTCAAACAAATCGAATTGTCCATCCTTTGGCACGGGTTTCTGGACTTTTTCAGCCACAACAGGAGTCGGAATGGCAGGCACTTCAACATTGGCATGTGTCGTCTTATAGTCGTCCAAGAATCGTTTGGCGAAAGTCTTGAATTCCAGTTCCTCAAACAAGGCCATCAGCGCGGGAATATTAGGTTCCTTGCGTTTCAGTTCTTCCTCGTCAAAATCGACAGGCACTTCCAAATTGATGGTTGCCAGCATCTTCGACATCAGTCCCTGTTCGGCAAATTCAATGACGTTTTCTTTCTGTTTGCCCTTCAATTCATCGGCATGAGCAATGAGATTTTCCACACTGCCGTATTTCCCGACCAAAGTAGCTGCGGTCTTCTCGCCGATGCCCGGAATGCCCGGAATATTGTCGGCAGCATCACCCCAAAGACCAAGAATATCAATCAGTTGTCGAGGCTCTCTGATGCCATAGCGTTCACACACTTCTTTCGGCCCCCAAACTTGTGCTGGCTCACCAAACTTGGCAGGCTTATACATGAAGACCTTATTGGTGACAAGTTGGCCAAAATCCTTGTCGGGAGTCATCATGTAGGTGACAAAACCCGCTTTCTCGGCCTTTCGCGAAAGCGTACCGATAACATCATCAGCCTCGTAGCCTTCCACACCGAAAACCGGAATGTTGAATGCCTCGACAAGCCTTATTATATAAGGTATAGATTCACGCAAATCGTCAGGCATCTTTTCTCGGTTGGCCTTATAATCAGAAAACTCTTGCTGGCGACCAACACATCCAGCCACATCGAAAGCCACACCGATATGTGAAGGATTTTCGTTTTTCAGGATTTCGTAAAGCGAGTTCAAAAAACCCATCACCGCCGAGGTATTGAGGCCCTTTGAATTGATTCTCGGATTCTTGTTTAATGCAAAGAAAGCCCTATAAATCAATGCGTATGCATCGAGAAGAAACAGTTTCTTATTGTCGTTTTCCATACCATTAGTTTGATGTTGTAAAAATACAAAGAATAAAGACAAACGAGAAAGAAACAAGCGAAAAAAGCAAAAAATGATGTTTGAATGTAAAAAAGTCGTATTTTTGCAACTTTGAAAACTCAAAAAATTGAAAACTATGGCAGAAATTCTAAACGAAATTGTACCGATTATTGCTGAAAAACTCGGCGTTGATCCATCTGAAGTGACGATGGAAGCCAGCTTCACCAACGATTTGGGTGCCGATTCATTGGACACCGTTGAACTGATGATGGAATTTGAAAAGGCTTTCAACATTTCCATTCCTGACGACCAACAAGAAGGTATCACCACTGTTGGCGACGTTGTCAGACTGGTCGAGAAAATCCGCGAAGCCAACTGATTTTTTTACAATAATCTAAAAATTCATGGAATCGAAACGGGTTGTCATTACTGGTTTAGGTGCCATAACTCCTATTGGAAATACGGTCAATGAGTTTTGGACTAGTTTAATCAATGGAGTCAGTGGATCGGCTGAAATAACCCGTTTCGATTCTTCCTTATTCAAGACACATTTTGCCTGCGAGGTCAAGAACTACGACCCACTCAACTTCTTTGACAAGAAGGACGTGCGGAAATACGACCTCTTTTCGCAATTCGGCCAAATCGCAGCCGAAGAAGCCATTGCCGATTCAGGAATCACAACCGAAAATACCGATTTCAATGAAGTTGGCGTGATTTGGACCTCGGGCATTGGTGGCATAGCCAACCTTTATTCAGGAGTCATGGAACACGCCGAAGGCGATGGGACACCGCGCTTCAGTCCTTTTTTCATCCCCAAGATGATCATCAACCTGCCGGCTGGCCTCATCTCCATCCGACATGGTTTTCATGGTCCAAATTTCGCTACGGTGTCGGCTTGTGCCTCGTCGGCCAACGCCATCATCGAAGCTTTCAATCATGTGAGATTCGGACAAGCCACCGTCATCATAGCAGGCGGTTCGGAAGCTGCCATTGGCGAATGCGGCGTGGGAGGCTTCAACTCGATGAAAGCCCTTTCAACACGCAATGATGATCCTTTAACTGCTTCACGTCCCTTCGACCTCAACCGCGACGGTTTCGTCATGGGCGAAGGCGGAGGCGGCATCGTCGTCGAAGAAATGGAACACGCCATTGCAAGAGGCGCGAAGATTTATGCCGAAATCGTCGGTGGAGGTGCTTCTGGCGATGCATATCACATCACAGCACCGCATCCCGAAGGCCTCGGTGCCAAACTCAGCATGGAACGGGCACTAAAAGACGCCGGCCTGCAACCTGAAGCCATCGAACACATCAACACCCACGGTACATCGACACCGTCGGGCGACATCGTTGAGCCACTGGCCATCAAGGAAGTGTTCGGCGAGCACGCCTACAACATCAGCCTCAACTCAACCAAGTCAATGACGGGTCACCTCCTAGGTGGCGCTGGAGCCGTCGAGTCGATAGCCACCATTTTGGCCATCGACAACGGCATTATTCCTCCAACCATCAACCATTTCGATGACGACCCGCAAATCGACAGCCGCCTCGATTTCACCTTCAACAAGGCCCGTCAACGCAACATCACTTATGCCATGTCGAACGCCTTCGGATTTGGCGGACAAAACGCTACCTTGATTTTCAAAAAATTCGAGGCATAATGTATATCCGAGACCTTCTGGCTTATCGCAAATCGACCGACAAGCAACTTTCACGCTACATCAAGAACATTTTGGGGTTCTATCCCAACAATATTGTCCTTTATCAGCTGGCCTTTACCCACAAATCGACCATCTCGAACAACGACAAGTTCAAGCTCTCCAACGAGCGACTTGAATATCTTGGCGATGCAGTGCTTGAAATAGCCGTTGCCGATTATCTATTCCATACCTATCCTACTCAACAAGAAGGCTTCCTTACCGAGATGCGGTCGCGTATCGTAAGTCGTGCATCGCTCAACAAGCTCTCGCAAAAACTCGGCTTCGACAATTACATTAGATATAACCACGACAATAGCGACAACACTGGTTTCAAGTCGCTGGGCGGCAATACTTTCGAAGCGCTCATGGGTGCCATTTATCTCGACAAGGGATTTGAATTCACCAAAAAAACCATCATCAACCGAATCATCCGCATTCACATCGACCTCGACCAACTCGAGCAAACCGATGTCAACTTCAAGAGCAAACTTCTCGAATGGGGGCAGAAACATAAACACCACGTCGATTTTAGGCTGATTAACACCTCAAAAGAAAACAACAGAAAGTTTTTCCACGTCCAAATCTTTATCGACGACGAGCCTTATGCCGATTCCTGTGATTTTTCCATCAAAGGTGCCGAGCAATTATCAGCCGAAAAAACATGGAACATGCTGTCAGAATGATATATCTTTGCAGCATGAAAAATAACATCATAAAACTAACCCCAATCGAATTCGATGACATCGTCATCATCGGCATCACCTCAAACCTTGCCGATTTCCAACTGGCTTGGTTCATCAACAACAAGCTATCTTTCAACTTTGTACGCGAAAAAGACATCATGAAAAATGGAGCGCAATATGCATTCTTTTTTTATGATCCAGATAAAGAAGGAAACTACACAACATTCAACCTGGTTTCGCTCAAATACAAAGGAAACTATTGGCGGACAGCCTCGCCACGAATCGATTACTTGCTCATCATACGCGACAGACTCAGTTCTGACAAGCTGAACGAAATGATTGATAAACTCAACGAAATTCCAGACATTGGCTATGTATTGACGATAGACCCTTCTACCGACATTTCACTTGCTTCAATTCTTGAGACCATCGAACTGCATGAAGTTGACATACTCGATGAAAAAAACAAAGAAAACGACATCAAGACCATAAAGGAAAGAGTCAACAAAATAGAAGAATTGAGAAAAGAAATGCTCAATCAACCATACTGATTGCCACCGCATTTCCAACCGTAATCGACGACTCAATACGGTCGCCAATACCTAAAACCAATAGGTTTGGACCTAGCACAATATCATCGGGAATTGCAAAACTCAGGCTTCCCTGATAAGTGGAATGCGGCTCGATGACAGCAATGTCATCATAACGACAATATGCAAAATCACCCGAGGAACGGAAATGCACTTTGAGCGACATATTAAACTCATCATGGTGAAAATCAACAGGATAATCCATCGGGTTATAGATGGAAAAATCCATCTGAATCATCTCGCCACGATGGAAAGTCATCGTTTCAGAATCCTTGACGGAAATGCTTGATACCAAACGATTTGCCGATTGAAAACGCTGTGCTTGATAACCTTCGAAGCACACATCGCCAACCTCAAATTGCGTTGAACGCTTATATACCGGACTGCAAATGAAAACCGACTTGCCCATCCATTCCTTATCGAATTGCCAAAGATCGAATTGGGTCATCCTATCGTAATAGTCGCGTGTCGTGGAACTTTCCTTTCCCGTAAAGTAATGATACAGAGATGGTTTTTGGAACGAGCCGCGGAAAATCACAGGATTGTCGCCCGCCACTGTTTCAATCGCCTTGTAATATTGTTCCTTGCCATAGAAACCCATTTTTGAAACCAATGGCGTAAGCAAAACAATACGGGCCACAAAAATCAGCACCAACGAAGGCAAAACGAAGCGCCTAACATATTTTTTCAACTTATCGTCAATCAAACATTTACGATAAACCAAAACAATGATTGGAATTGAACAGACGATAGTCCAATGCGGTTCGACATGGCCACGGAAGGTCATCAAGAAAAAGAAAAAGAAGAAACCGATACAAACGAAATGGAGGCTTCGCTCAAACCTGTCGATTGGTTTGTGCTTGATAAGCACATAAACCGCAGCGCCAAAAGTCAACGGATTGAAAACCAACAGCTGATTGGGAAGATACTCAAAAAAATAACTCCAGCGGAACGGCTCGCCACGTTGCACAAGATGATACTTGATGCTAGGAAAATCGTTGCCAAATTGCCAAACGAAATGCGGAACCAGCAAAATGGCAGCCAACACACAAGCGACCCAAAACTTTCCGTCTTTCAGCAATTTAAGGTTTGAAAGTACTACCAATCCGAGCAAGAGAAAAGCGTGGTATTTGCTATAAACCATGGCAGCCATCAAAACGCCGAGTAGCAGAGCGTGACGCCAAGAATTGTCTTCGAGATATTTCTGATATACAAGCAAAAACGAAGCAGAAAACAACAAAAGCCCAATGTCGGGTGTGGTTACGAAACCATACACATTGAGCATCAAAACCGAAAAAGCCAATGTGAAAAACAGCAGCACTTTTCGTCCATCAGGCTTCGATTCGCCAATGATTTTCCAGGTCACAAGCAACGACAGCGTCGTTGCAATAACCGTGAAAAACCTTACTCCTAAATTTCCCGAAAACAACAAGCTACCCAAAAAAGTCATCAAGCCCACCATGGGTGGATGGTCGAAATAGCCCCAAGCGAGATGCTCGCCATAAAGCGCATAATAGGCTTCATCTTCAGTGATTTCGGTGAAGATGCCTTGCAAAAGGTTGATGACAAACCAAATGAAAATGCCACAATAAAGGCAGACTTTCCAATTGAAACGTTCTTCCTTTATCATGGCATTCCATTTTATGATTGTTGTCGCCAACAATCAGCAGATATTATCCAACGTGGATGTTGTCGTTCACCAACTTCATGATCTTTTCGGTGTCGTTGCCAAGTTCAGCGCGCAAGTTAGCGTCGTCGAAAGCGGTCAAGAACTTGATCATGTAATCGACGATGGCATCGGAGAACACACCCTTCGAAGTGTAGATTTCGCGGTCCTTGTTGAGTTCCTTGGCAGCAGCGACGCAGCTGTCGGGCAATTGTTCGAGCGATTCTTGCAACTTTTTATTCTTGTCATCGTGAATGTTGACGCCGAGACCCACGTATGTCTTTTCAGCAATTTCGAGAGCGTTAGGCATCTCAAAGCCATGACGTGCGGCAGCGCAAAGGGCAGCCATCAGCAGATACATGTCGGCGCAACCGTCGGAAGCACGCCATTCGAAGGTCTGCTTGTCGCTGAAGTCGCGGTTCGACTTCTTTTCCACAGGGTTGCAGTTGGCAGCCATGTCCTTGCCATTGTTGATCCAGCCGAGAGGCACACGCACCAAAGCACTGCGGTTGGAGTATGACCAGCAGAGCGAGGTTGGAGCTTCCTGATGAGGAACGAGACGCAGGAACGACAATGGGTTAGGATTACCGAAAGCAGGCAGCGAAGTGCCAGCCACCATGTAACCAGCGATAGCCTTCTTAGCGTAGTCAGTGATTTCGCCATTCTTAACCATGACCGACTTGCCATCCTTCGTGAACTTGCAGTGAACATGCATGCCGCTACCAGCCTTGCCCACAGTAATCTTCGGAGCGAAGGTCAAAGTGACACCATATTGGTAAGCCAACTGGCGCATAATCCACTTAGCGATAACGAGTTGGTCGGCAGCGTCTTCGATGTTGGTAGGCAGGAATTCGATTTCATTCTGTTCGTAAATCTTGCCATCGTGCGTGAAGTTACCCACTTCCGAGTGACCATACTTAATCAGGCCGCCAGCTTGGGCGATGAGGCGCATGGCCTCGACACGATATTCGGTGAACTTGTTGAAAGGAGCACTTTCGTGATAGCCTTTCTGATCCGGCACTTCGTAGATTTCTTCGTCATCAGCGATGATGTAATATTCCAATTCGCCCATGGTTTCCATTTGGAGGCCAGTGGTCTTCTTAAACACATCGTGAGCCTTGCGGAGAATATATTCAGGTGAGCTTTCGAAAGGTTCGCCATCACGATTGTAGAACGAGCAGAGGATGTCCAAAGTAGGCACTTCAGTGAATGGATTGAGGAAAGCGGTGCGATATTTTGGCACCACATAAAGGTCGCTCTTACCAGCTTCGATGAATGGGAAAAGGCTTGAGCCATCCACGCGCTCGCCTGCCGAAAGGATGTTTTCCAGATGTTCAGCACTGTGAATCACGAAGTTGAGGGTTTTCAACTTACCGTCCCAGCCACAATAGTGGAAATTGACGAATTCGATTTGGTTTTCCTCGCAATAACGAATGATGTCGGCGCGAGTGAATTCTGCTGCAGGCTTTTGAAGGAACTGCACCAGACGATTGGGGTTCATGGCAATTCTTGAGTCCATTACTTGATTTGTTTTATTGTTATTTCGTTTAATTGTTGATTTGTTTTCTATCTTTGCGCAAAAATAGGAATTATTATTCAATAGCAAGCAAAATGGCACTAAAAGATTGGATGATTGCCTTCAACAACGCCAAAGAAATGGAGGCAAACGGCGAGCAAGGCTCTGCCTTAATAGCAGAATACGAAAGAGTTATCAACAAATTGGGTGAAGGCCCATTTACCGAGGCACAAAACCACATTCGCAAGGAAGTGTACCGAAACCTCTACGAACTCGCAATCATGAATGACGATGAAGAGAAAGCCAAACACTACAAGGAAATGGCCGACTCTCTCACCGACCTTACTTCTTCAGAAGATTGAAGTAAGCGTCTAATAGTTTCTGGGCACCGATATAAGCACTCATTTTCTTGTCCTTCACATCGGCTTCCACCAAAGGCAGTAGGTCGGTAATCAGCTGATTTTGATAGAAATCGTTCTTCAAGGCGGTTTCCATCGTGTCAATCATCATCTGCACGTCTTGCTGCGAGCGTTTGCGGGCAAGATAGCCGTTTTCGCGAATGGCTTGAACGTGTTCGAAGACCATTTTCCAGACCTCGTCGATGTTGAAACCCGTCAAGGCGGAACAAGTCAACACCTTGGTTTCTTGGCCCGATTCGGCCAAAGGGAACAGATGCAAGGCATTCTTGCATTCTGCCGCAGCACGGTTGGCACGCATCACATTGTCACCATCGGCCTTGTTCACAGCAATGCCATCGGCCATCTCCATGATGCCGCGCTTGATGCCTTGCAACTCGTCGCCAGCACCGCTGATGAGAATCAGAAGGAAAAAATCGACCATGGAGTGAACTGCCGTTTCCGACTGGCCGACACCGACGGTTTCCACGAAAATAGTATCGTATCCTGCTGCTTCACAAAGAATTATCGATTCCCTTGTCTTGCGTGCCACGCCGCCCAAAGTGCCGGCTGAAGCCGAAGGTCGGATGTAGGCATTTGGCTCAACCGAAAGTTCTTCCATGCGTGTCTTGTCGCCCAAGATACTGCCCTTTGAGCGTTGGCTCGATGGGTCGATGGCCAAGACTGCCAACTTGTGGTTTTGCTTGCAGAGATACATGCCCAAGGCTTCGATGAAGGTACTCTTTCCAGCACCAGGGACACCCGAAATGCCCAAACGCAAAGCCTTTCCTGAATGTGGCAAGCAAGCTGCAATGATTTGTTGCGCCAGTTCCTGATGCTGAGGCAATGCACTCTCAACCAATGTAATAGCCTTACTTAACACCACACGGTCACCTCTCAAAATACCTTCTACATACCACTCCAAAGGCATCAGTTGCTGACGAGCGGCTTTTAGCCTTTCCAAGGCTTTCGGATTGACTTGTATCGGCTGTTCGACGCCTTCCTGCACCTTCAGGTTTGAGTCCCACTCGTGGGCTTCGTTTTCAAAATGCTGTATCTCCATAAAACTGTTCGAAATTGGCTTGCAAAAGTAGCAATTTTAAAGTTTTTTGCCGCTATTTCAAAAAAAAACCGTAACTTTGCTTTTTGAATTAAATTTGCACGAAAAATGGCCAACAAAACAAGAGTATTATTCGTCCACCAAGAAATCACCCCTTATTTACCTGAAACTCCGATGAGTCTCATTGGTCGTTACCTGCCCCAATCGGCTCAAGACAGCGGAAAGGAGATCAGGATTTTCATGCCCCGTTATGGCATCATCAACGAACGTCGCAACCAGTTGCACGAAGTCATCCGCCTTTCGGGTATGAACCTCATCATCAACGATACCGACCACCCTCTCATCATCAAGGTGGCCTCCATCCAAAAAGCCAGAATGCAGATTTATTTCATCGACAACGACGACTTCTTCACCAAGCGGAAATACCTCATTAACGACCTCGACGGCAAGTTCTGCGAAGACAACGACTTCCGCTGCGTGTTCTTCAGCCGCGGTGTCATCGAGACGGTGAAGAAACTCAACTGGTCGCCCGATGTCATCCACTGTAACGGATGGCTCTCGTCGCTGATTCCCATCTATATGAAACGCGCCATCTCCATCAAAGACAACCCGCTATTCAACGAATCGAAAATTATCTATTCCATTTATGACGACGATTTCAGCGAAACGCTGAATGCCGGTTTCGAAAAGAAGATGAAGTTGCCAGGGCTCAGCGCAAAAGACCTGAAGCCTTTCAAGGAAGCCGACTATGTGACCCTCACCAAATCGGCCATCGACTATTCTGACGGCATCATCATCAGCAGCGAGAAAATCAACCCCGAAATCGAAGAATACTTGAAGACCGTCAACAAGCCTATCCTTCCCTATCAAGACCAAGAGCATTACCTCCAAGCCTACAACGACTTCTACGAAACCATCTTAGGCAACAATAAGTAAACCGCTTTTGAGTTATTCTTCAATAACTTTTTAGATAGACCAATGAAAAATCATCATTCAATCGCCCCAAAATTTCTGGTGCTGATGATTGGCGCTTTGATATTGACATGCTCCGCTTGCAAGAAATCGCCTAACACCATCGGCAATAACCTTCTCAACGAAAACAACTACATCGGAGTCTTCCGTACCGATACCACAGAAATCGTGTGTTATTCCTACCTCGATGATTCGATAGGCACCAAGAATGTCAGCTACGCATTGCTCGGCAGCTCGCTCGACCCAGTCTTCGGCCTTACCCAAGCCGGATTCTACACACAATTCCACTTTTCAACAGCTGGACACAATTTCGGCGAAAGCCCCATTCTCGACTCCATCGTCCTCCAGCTCTGCGTCAGCAACTATTACGGCGACACTTCGGTAATGCAAACCGTTCACGCTTATGAACTTACAGACACATTGTCAGCAACAGTGAGCTATTGCAATCTCTCAGAAGTAGCACACAACACAACCGACCTCGCCAACAGTTTCCAATTCTGTCCTCGTCCCCACACCAGTGGCTACGTCGTTGGCACCGATACCGTAAAGCACCCTATCATCCGTATTCCATTGAGCCAAGAATTGGGTAACTACCTCATCAATCTCGACAGCACTTATTATTCCGAAACCGACCTATTCAAGCAACACTTCAAGGGCCTTTATATGACATGCGATGCCGTAAGCCAAAATGGTGCTATCACATCCCTTACATTAACTAACAATAGTTTAACTAGCCTTCAACTCTATTACCACAATGCTGCCACACCCGACAAGCCCATCCGTTACGATTTCTACATAACCTCGTCAGATGTCTATTTCAACCACTTCGAACACGACTATTCATTAGGTTCGCCCGAATTCCGTCAACAAGTCATAGAAGGTGACACTTCTTTGGGAAACAACACTATATATGCCCAAACCATGGGCGGCGTGAGAACCAAAATCATGTTCCCGAACCTCGAACATTGGGCTGACACACTCGAGAATTGCCACATCGTCATCAACGAGGCAAAGCTCATCCTGCCGTCAGACGCATCGATTGACGATTCCTCGTTCATGAAATCGCCAAGCAGCCTGATTATGGTCGGCCTGAATGAAGATGGTTCTACCTATGTACTTCCCGACTATCTCGAAGGTTCATCCTACTACGGCGGCACCTATTCAACAGCTACCAGAAGCGCTTTCTTCCGCATTTCGGAATATATGCAAAGCATCATCATGAAGAAAAAGCCGAACAATGGCATCAGCTTCGGCATCAACGGAGCTTCGTATAACGCCGCACGATGGATTGTGAACGGTCCAGGAAAAGAAGAAAACAAACTTCGCGTAGAAGTCACTTATTCCTTAGTCGGCGAATGATTTTCTATCTATTTTTGCAACCTATTTCAAAAGAACAATAAACAATGAAAAAATTGATTTTAGCTATGCTCGTTTTAGTTGGATTATCCTGCCAAGCGCAACAAGAAAAAGAAACCGTCGTAGTCATCAAAACGAACTACGGCACCATAAAGGCAAAACTTTATAACGACACACCACTTCACCGCGACAACTTCATCAAGCTGGTGAACGAAGGCTGGTATAATGGCTCGCCTTTCCACCGTGTCATCAACCAATTCATGATTCAAGGCGGACAAAATGCCGATGGCCGCGAAACTCCAGGTTGGACCGTTCCTGCCGAATTCAAGAGCAACCACTTCCACAAGAAAGGTGCTCTTTGTGCAGCACGCCAAGGCGACCAAGTGAACCCCAAGAAAGCCTCGAGCGGATGCCAGTTCTACATCGTCCAAGGCAAGGTCTGGGATGACACTACACTCGACTTCATGGAAGAACGCTACGGCAAGACCTTCTCACTGAAACAAAGACAAACCTACAAATCGATGGGTGGCACACCTCACCTCGACGGCGACTATACCGTATTCGGCGAAGTGATTGAAGGACTCGACATAGTCGATAAAATCGCAGCCGTGAAAACCGGTTATATGGACGTCCCGGTCAACCCTGTTACCATCACATCAATAGAAATTCAAAAGTAATGAAAGAGAAAATAGAACAGATATTAGGCGAAGTCAAGGCCTTCAACGCTGAGAGCAAAGATGCCCTTGAAGCCTTCCGTATCACTTATCTGAGCAAAAAAGGCGTGATTCCCGCCCTGTTTGCCGACTTCAAGAATGTAGCTCCCGAACTCCGTAAGGAAATGGGAATGAAACTGAACGAATTGAAGAATGCCGTTCAGGAAAAGGTTGAGGAACAACTTCAAAAGTTCGAGTCACAACACGGTTCAGAAGCCGATTTTGACATGAGCATGCCGGCCAACGAAATGAAAGGCGCCCGTCACCCATTGTCAATCGTCCGCCGCGACATCAACGAGATTTTCGAGCACCTCGGTTTCACCATCGCCGACGGTCCCGAAGTGGAAGACGACTTCCATGTCTTCTCAGCCCTTAACTTCCCACCCGACCATCCGGCCCGCGACATGCAAGACACCTTCTTCATCCACAAGGCTCCCGATGTATTGCTCCGCACCCACACTTCGAGCATCCAAGTGCGCGTGATGGAACAAGGCAAACTGCCTATCCGCATCATCGCCCCTGGACGTGTGTTCCGCAACGAAGCCATATCGGCACGTGCACACTGCATCTTCCACCAAATCGAAGGCTTGTATATCGATGAAAACGTTTCGTTTGCCGACCTCAAACAAACGCTTTATCACTTCGTGCAAGAGTTCTTCGGCGAAGGCACAAAGGTGCGTTTCCGTCCATCCTATTTCCCATTTACTGAGACTTCAGCCGAAATGGACATCTCGTGCAACATTTGCGGTGGCAAGGGCTGCAACATCTGCAAACACACCGGTTGGGTTGAGATTTTAGGCTGCGGCATGTGCGACCCGAACATCTTGATTTCGAGCGGCATTGACCCAGAAAAATATACAGGTTTTGCCTTCGGTATGGGTGTCGAGCGTATCGCCATGCTGAAATACCAAATCAACGACCTGCGTCTGTTCTTCGAAAACGACTTGCGTTTCCTCGAACAATTCGAGTTGGCATAAGACCTCAACGTTATCAAATGAAAAAGGTTGGCTTTCGATGGAGAGCCAACCTTTTTTGTGTAATGTGCACAATCACAAAGATGCGATATACAGGGAGACGCGCCATGGCGCGTCTCTACTAAACCTTAGATTCAGACTCATTCTGCCGCCGACTTGCCTTTGCCGAACGAGAAATATTTGTTAGTCAGATAACTGAATGCGATGCAAATGGCATACATCGCCACATAACTCACCGTAGGCCACCAGTGGAACACTTCGTTGAAAAGTTTCAGCAAGACATAATTAAGTACAAAGTTGACCAAAGTAACTAGCAAATATCTGACAATCTGTGTCTTGCCTTTTAACGAAGAACCAGAAAAACTGATATGTCGAGCCATCCAGAATCCCGTAATGAAAGTAATAGGAAACTTCAGCAAAAAGGCTGCGATGTGGGGCGTGAAAGCGATAAACCCCAAATCGAAGACCTGCGCCTTGAAAACGAAATGATATAAAACGTAATATAGCAGCACGTCCAAAACAAAATTCAACGCTCCGCAAGCACCATAGCGAAACAAGTCGCGAGGCACGAACCTGAGAAACGGGAAATAGAAGAAATCAATGACCGTAGTCAGCGACTTCTCAACCTTATCTTCGAATTTTAACTTTGACACAATCTATATTTTGAGGATGCAAAAATAAGAGTTTTTGCTTAAATCCAAATCACGTCGCGGTTTTCCAACAGTTTTGATGCCGAAACCACATCATCAGTGAAGCCGAGCACATAGCCACCACCACCTGAACCCGAAATCTTGACACCAAAATGGAAATCGAAATCAGCTGTGAACAAATCCATTGAGTTTTCAGTAATCATTGGCCGCAAAAACTCAAGTTGACCCTTTGTAAGCTGCTTCAAGGAAGCGAAAAAGACCTCGTCATTTCCAGCAACCAACGAAGCGATACACGATTTGACCATAGGGACATAAAGCTGCTGAAAACGTGAAAGATAATCAGCATTTTGCCGTTGCTGCTTGAAATATTCCACCAAAGGTTTCGTGTTGCTCTTGATTCTGGTATCAATCAAGCATACATGAATATTCCTTTTCAGAAAAGCATCGTCAAGCAACTCGACACCTTTTTCACTCGAAATCTTGAACGCCTTGCCCAAATAGCATTGAAGCGGATCGATGCCCGAACTGCTGCCATGGAAAAAACTCTCCATCAAACCGAAAATCTTCTTCAACTCCATCAAGTCATCGATGCGCTGCTTGGCGTAACGGTCGAAAACAGCTGCTACCAAAGTTCCCGAACTTCCCAAACCATAACCTGTAGGCACATTGGAAGGAAGATACAATCCATGGTCCAAATCTCTTGAAAAACCATTTATATCAATAAGTTGCGACAGAAAAGCATCGTCAGAAAGATATTGGCAAAACTTTCTCAAACTGCCATTGGAAGCCACAGCACGACTAGATTTAGCCTCATCGGAAAACTGCCAATGAGCAGAGAATTTTCTGAGCGGTACCATCAAAGCCGTGGCATCGAATATCATCGAATACTCGCCAAAAAGAATGACTTTGCTGTAATATGATCTTTCCATTGCAACAGATTTATCAATTCAAATTCTTGAACTTCCTTCACCTACACGGTCATCAATCCATTGTGAATTAACACAATAAGCCACAAGTTTATCTTTGACAAACTGTTCCACCTTTTGCGCTTCGGCATCAGGATACAGCAGATGCACATTGGGACCCGCATCAAGAGTGAAACAGATAGGAATTTGAGTTTCACAACGGAACTGACGAACAGCTTGAATCAAATTCAAAGTGTTGGGTTTCAATAGAATATACGATGGATTGGAGCACATCATCAAAGCATGAAGTTGCAAGGCTTCCGACTCGGTGATGGCAATGAACGAATCCAAATCGCCCGATTTTAATGCCTCTAACAAATTGACAATGTTCGCATTGGCTTGCTGATACCGAGCTTCAGCGTATGGATTGCCTTCCATCAAGGCATGACCTGCGCGACTTGAAACCGATTTCTGCGCATCGCTGACGATAAGAATACTGTCATGGAAGGCTTTAAATACAGGATGGATTTCGTTTTCAAGCGAAACCGCATATTCATCAGAACTTCCTGAAAAGGCATCCGTTGCGCCCCACAAAGCCATTTTCGGCAACACCGAACGCGATGCGCTACCCGATGCCAGACGCGAGAAATAGGAAGCTCTCTGCAAATCGATTTCAGTTTCGCCTTTTGCCAAACGCTCCATATCCAAAAGGCACATCACCAAGGCACTCATCGAAGAAGCCGACGATGCAATGCCTGACGAATGCGGGAAAGTGTTACGGCTCTCTATATGCAGGTCCAATTGACTCAAGAAAGGGAAAAAACGCTGGTTTTCAAGCAGAAACTTCTCGATTTTTGCAGCAAATGCCAGATTCTCCCTACCTTCGAATGTGAACTTCAAATGAAATTGTTCAGCCTTCTGAAAAGCGACAGAAGTTTCGGTACGACAATTTGAAAGTGTGAAGCTAATCGACGGATTCTGAGGTAATTGCTTTCCTTTTTTTCCCCAATACTTTACCAAGGCAATATTCGATGGACTCTGCCATTTCACATTGCCACAAAAGTCAGCAGGCAACTCGGCAGAATAGGCTTGATTTAGATAGTTCTGTTCCATGGTGCAAAATTACAAAACCAATTCATCGTAACTGAAGACCACATCCAAGCCCTTCTCGGCAAAATAAGCCTTGACTTGTTCCTTAGGCCAAGCTGTGGCAGCAAGGAAGAAATCACCGCCCCAAGCACCTAACGACTTGATAGTTCCCTGAAAATCAGTGAATTTTGTTTTCAATGGTTCACGGCCTATACAACTGGCGACGACATCTTCGTGAATTTGGAGGAAGGAACAGAAGGCATCGAAATCGGGACAAGTGACCAGCGAGCGACTGATTTCCGACACAGCATCTATCTCATCTTGCATGTCAATCTGGACGACTCGATTTTGGAATTTCCCAACTTCGTTAGTCGAACTTTGCTTTTGACCTTGATAGACGAAATACAACTTGTCGGCAAACGGTGGATTGAACTCAACAGGCTGATTCATAGGTTTTTCACCAACAATCTGATATAAAATGGGCTGTTGTGCCGACGCACATGCAATGTCGTAGCCCGAACCTCCAAAAGTCAGTTTCAGCAGTTCGTAAGGATTCACTTTTGCCCATTGGGCGAGGTTGGCAACCAAAGTGGAACTGCTGCCCAAACCCCATTGAGGATTGAAGTCAAGTTTAGTGACGAAATGAAGGTCATTACCTTCAAACGCATTGTGATTCAACGATTTGATAGCTTTCAATATTTCAGCCAGCTTTTTGGCTTTGGCTTCGTCATCAGTATGTTTTATACTGAAATCCTTCTTATCGAAAACGGCTGAAAACCAATGGCCATCAGGATTGAAAGCATCCCAAGAGAGTTGATTTTCGTTGGTTTCAAGGTGTTCACAATCAAGACTTTGACCAAATTTGAGCGGCAAAGCCAAAGCCAAGGCTCCTTTCAAAACGAGATATTCGCTGGTAAGGAGGAATTTTCCGTGTGAATAAAAGTGCATCATTTTCTTATCGATTCGAGATACTTTTCAACGCCTGCAAACGACACGGTTTGGTCTTTGAAGAAGTCGCGTGCCTTGCGTTTTTCCTCATCGGTGGCATTCAACTGATTCAGGATATTGTTGAGATGCATCTTCATGTGTCCCGCCTGAATGCCCTTGGTAGTGAGTGAACGGACTGCCGAGAAATTGTTGGCCAATCCCATGGTGGCTGCAATCATCATCAGTTCGGGTGCAGTTGGATTGCCGAGCAATTCGAGTGATTTCTTTGCCAACGGATGAAGGCTCGTAAGTCCGCCAACCGTTCCCAAAGCCATCGGCACTTCAAGCTCGAAACGGAACAGATTGCCATTGATTGTCACTGACGAAAGGCTCTCATAATGTCCGTTACGCGAAGCGAATGTGTGTCCGGCAGCTTCCACGGCGCGGAAATCGTTACCCGTAGCAATGACCACCGCATCGATGCCATTGTAGATACCCTTATTATGAGTAGTGGCACGATACGTATCGATATGGGCAATATCGACAGCTTTCTTGAACTTGTGCGCATATTCGGCTCCATTCAAGTGTTCATCGATTCCATCCAATTGATTCACACCGCATTCCACCCAAACCTTGACACGGCAGTTGGGCGTATTGTTCGACAAGATGGTCATGATGATTTCAACTTTCCGCAACTCTTCGGACAAATCGGTCTGTTCGGCAAAATAGTTCTGAAGGCTATGTCCGAACTGCTCCAAGACGGAGTTGATGAAATTGGCGCCCATGGCGTCGCCTGTCTTGAACTCGACAAGAAACTGATAGTAGCCTTCGATTTTCTCCGTGAAATCAATGAGTTGGATGTTGGTGACACCGCCTCCACGCTTCACCATCTTCTCGGTCATCGCAGCCGTATCGTCCATGAATCTTTGCTTGATGGCAGGAAGCCGTTCAAGCAGTTGCGCCTTGTCGCCATTCCAGCCGAAATGCACCTGTCCGACCTTGCAGACATCGATTACCTCGGCATGGAAACCGCCCCTATCGCCCCAAAACTTTGCAGCCGCCGAAGCCGCCGCCACCACCGAGCTCTCCTCGATGACCATCGGGACGATATAGTTTTTTTCATTGATGGTGACGTTGGGCGAAATGCCGTAAGGAATATAGAAATTGGTGATGGTGTTCTCGCTGAACTCATCAAAGAGCTGCTGCTGCTTCGAATCGCTGTGCCAGTAACTCTTCAAAAGGTTGACGACCTCCCCAGGATTCTCGAAGTAGTTGGCAATCAACTTCAACTTCTCTTCCTTGAGGAGCTTGGAAAAACCTTTTTTTATGCGTTCGCGATTGGCCATCTTACCACTCTTCCTCTTCTATGACTTGCTCAGGAATGAGTTTTTCTTCAAATTGCTTGCCCCAGTCTTCTCCGAAGGCGGCAATCTGTTCGAGATAGTTCTCCCAAATCGGCTGATAGTTCTCGTTTTCCTTGTCCAACCACTCTTCGACAGGATGGTTTGACTGGGTCTTTTGCATGAAATCGGTGAGAGTGTAACGCACACGACCTTCACGCACCTCGATGGTGAAACGATAAATCACCCAAGGCCATTTCGACTTGACGGGATCGCCGTTATCCAACTGGAAATGGTGCTTTCCTTTAAGCACACGGCCATCGTTTGACTGCAAAACACTGCTCGGATTCTTGTAATAATCATTCATGAATTGGCCATAGATGCGGTTATAAACCTCGTCTTGCGTACCTTGCGTTGGTATAACCTTCTGGAAACAAATCTTTTGCGTCTTTTCGTTAATGGGCAAATTAGATTGGGCGAAAGCGGTGGTAACGAAAAAAAGGACCACCAACATTGACAAAACTTTCTTCATTTCAGTTCAAATTTGATTTTACAAAATTAAGAATAAAAATGGTTGAATGATAACCGAAACGCTATTAATGCAAATTTTAGACCAAATCACAAGCGCTTGATAAGAGAACCTTCCGAACATTCCACATTGATCTGCGGATTGCCATAATAATATAAGGTGGAAAGTTCGTTCAAACGGCCTGAAATCGTTTCATTTACCATAACAGTAGCCGATGAGGCACCACCAAAGTCAACTTCCAAATCACGGATTTCGGTTTGTGCCATGTTGAGCAGACTTGCTTCTCTCAATTCAAGTTTTACGCTCTCGGTATTTCCGCCATAATTGACGAAACTCGAAGCCGAAGCCAAATGGATTTCCATACTATTTGTTGCGTTGACATTGCCCACAAACCTCGATTCAGCATCCAAATTGGCATTGAATTGCTGGCCATCGAAAGTGAAATCTACGAGTTGCGAAGCCTCATTCAATGAAACTTGGACCATATTGCCCGAAAACACACCGCCCGAACAAACCGAAGCCTTGTCGATTTCAGCTGACTCGAAATCTTCAAAATCACCAATCAGGTACATTCTTGAAGCTTCGGTCAACGTAATGGAATGCAAAGTTGGAGTGTGGACGATGGCACGATATTCGGTACCCGTCGGCAAACTTCCCACCTTGTTGACACTCAAATCCAGGCATCCGTTTTCCACTTTGCAAATGATGTAATCGTCCAGATAAGCCGAACATTCCATTTCCACAAAGCTATTTTCGTCTTTCACGACCTTTATCTCGAAAGCTTCACTCGCCCGTATGGACGAAAAAGCCGTTCCACTCAGTAAAGTCGATTTCAGCAAAGTCATGTCCAAATCCTTCTTGCAAGAAGCGCAAAGGCAGAGCATTGCGCAAATTAAAAATATGGTTTTCAAGCGTTTCATACGATTCAGTTTTATGTGTGATGATAAGGTTCGCCTTTCAAGATGGTGAAGGCGCGATAGAGTTGCTCAACGAAGATGAGGCGCACCATTTGATGCGAAAACGTCATCGGCGAGAGCGACATCTTGGCATTGGCGCGGTCGTAAACCTCTTGGGCGAACCCGTATGGGCCTCCGATGATGAACACGATGCGTTTGGCTCCCGTAGCCATTTGCTTTTCAAGGCTTTCAGAAAAACCAACCGAAGTGAATTGCTTGCCGTTTTCGTCCAACAAAACCACATGGTCGCCAGGTTGCAACTGCTGCAAGAGCAAGAAACTCTCGGCTTTTTTCTGCTGGTCTTCGTTCAAGGTCTTGCGATTGCGGATATCGGGGATTTCCTTCATCTCGAACGAGGCGTAATGACCTATCCTACCGACATATTTCTTGATGCCGGTAATGAGATAATCGTCATCAGTCTTTCCTATGGCCAAGAGCAAGATTTTCATGACGTTGCAGCCTTTTCAGGCACTCAATTCAGGATTTGATAATGGTCGATTTCGTATTGAAGCGGATTGCCAGCCTGATAGTAATTCACATCCTTGAAAATCTTGTCGAAGATGTAGTATTGAATACCGACAAAATCGCGTCCCTCGTTAATCAAGGCATACAAGCGGTCGTGGTCGATTGGGTCAACAGGCATATCTTCCGGGCCAGGGAAATCGTCAGGTGTGTCCAAGCCCTCTTTGTCCTGAGTACGTCTTATGAAAGTCTTCATCTGGACCGACTTGCCATCCTTGGTATTTAAGGTAATGAAGTGGAGATAAGGAGAATTGACGATGGAATCGATGCGCTGCTGAGGCAAGACGTCGTTATAGATGGACTCGAAACGCAAATCGCTGAATGACGACAAGAAGTTGACAACCTTCAAGGTATCGATAGGCAGTTCGGTATTGTCAGCCAAACGCGTCATCTTATATTGGTGCTTGCCAACATTGTCGATGCGGAAACCAAGTTGTGGATCGGCGCCAAACTCAACGGAAACCGATTGGATGTCGGCCAGAGTTGAATTGAAGACAACATGGTCGCGCCAGTCGTTGGGGTTAGCCGTAAAGCGTGTCGAAACAAAGCCACGGAAACCTGGAATATAGACAATGTAAGCCTTGTCGGAGCCTTCTTTCAGCATAAACGAGCCGCTGTTGTCCTTGCTGGCATCGCCAACATAAAACACCTTTGTACGCTTCTCGTGATAGAACAGCTTCACCTTATTGAAAAGGTTGATACGAGGTTCATTCTGATAGACTTCCACCTTCGTACTTCTCACCGTAAGTTGCTTGACGATGTTATCGTGACTTGCCTTCGACACGGGCATTCTGACACGGATTTTATAAAGCGTCGAAAGTAAGAAATTTATCTGTTTTGGATGAGCCTTGAAAGTGCCATTCACAACCCAACCTTCAGGTTGGCGTTCGAGCAGCGATTCGTGTTCCTGACGGTCGGCCAGATAAACTTTAGTGACCGTAGCCGTATCCCAAACCATAAAATCAGACGACTCACCTTGAATGGTCGATAAGTAGCGATTGTTCCAAATCAGAACGCCTGCAATGACCACAAGCACTGCGGCGATGATAATAGTTAAACGATTATTCTTCATTTCTTGCTGTATTTTTTCTTTCTAATGATAGCCATAACAAATCCTAAAGCGATAATCAAGGCAATAGGAATCAAAGTATTGATAATCTGCCACTTGACACGTTGCTGTGCGATTTTTGTAGTATCAAGCAAACGCACTTTCAACTCGCGCGAGCGGATATCAATCAAGCCTTCGCCATCGACAAGGTAACTGATGCAATTCTCGATAAACTCCTTGTTGGCGTAGGTGTTGCCCGTGTATTGGTCATAGCCCAAAGGCAATGGGGCCTTGCGTTTCACATCGATCTGGTTGCGAATGATGTCGCCATCGGCAACGACAATCATAGCCGTCGGCACACTTTCTTCCATGAAATCCATCTCTTCGCTGTCGATGATTTCCTGTGGCAGACGGTTGGCGTAGAGCGACTCGAAGCTGCCTTTCAGCAGGTAAGCCACATTCTGACCCTTTTGCGGGAACATACGCTTGTCGGGCTGCTGACGAAGCATTGCCAAAGTGATGAACACTGGAGCTCCCGACACTTTGGTGTAATCCGAAGTCTTAAGCAACGGTATTTGGCTAATGCCATTAGCCGATGTGGTTGCATCGATGGAGCTGACGAAATCAGCCTTGATGGAGTTCATGTTGCGCACCATAGGATGATTGGATGCAGCCTGCAACAACGGGAAATAGAACCAACGATAGTATTCCAGTTGGGCTTGTCCGGCCACCTGACCCGTGCGGACAGGCAATGCGGCGCAAGTCAAATCCATGAGCAAGTTGCGATTGAGGCGAACACCATATTTGAACAGCATGTCGTCCAAATTGAGGTCCATCTCCACACCAATGGTCGATTCCTGGCTCTGGAGACTGTCCATGTTGGCATAGACAGGTTCAACGAGCCAAAGCACCTTTCCACCATGCATGATATATTGGTCGATGAGGAACTTTTCCTTTTCGCTAAATGGCTCGGTTGGCTTTGCAAAGATGATGGCATCAAATGCAGGATAAGCCTTCACGTCACCTTGTGAGTTATAATCGGTACGGCTTAAGAGTGCGTTGGTCTTTTCGCCAATCTCGCCACGGGTGACGACATAGTTTTGCTTCAAAGTCTGCGTGATATCATAAACGTCTTGTTCGTCCAGTTCACCATGGCCTTCGATGAAGGCAATTTGAGGCTTTTGCAAGCGAGTCACCTTCTTCACCGCATCGATAAGGCGAAACTCGAGGTTCTGCATCGAGGCATTCAGCGCTTCTTCCGACGACTGGCCCAGTTGGTTCTCCAGCAAATCGATGGCAATCTCTGTGTTGTTGCGATAACTCACCAAGGTTCCGGGCCAAATCACCATCTGCTTCGACGAGCCATCGCTATTACGAATCACCATCTCCGTCGGGTTCAGACCTGATTGATAAAGCAGCTTGTAAGTCTCGTTACGCTCAGCGGCATCGGCACTTTCAGCCGGATTGATGAATTCGTAGTCGATGTATTTCGAATAGGCACGAAACTCGTCGAGCATCTCCTTGGTCTCGCGACGCAACTTCTTGAAGCCAGCCGGAAAATCGCCTTCGAGATAGACCTTGAAATAGACATAGTCATCAAGGCCGTTGAGGATTTCCTTCGTCGTTGGCGACAAGGTGTAACGTTTTTCGCTCGTAAGGTCGAAACGGGTAAACAGATAATTTCCAATCACATTCACCACCACCACGATGACAACCGTGACGAGGAAAGTGACGATTTGATTCTTTTTCAGATTCTTACGTTTGTTTTCCATTTCCTACCTCCTTACCATTTGCGGCTCGCAAGAACCAATTTCGTTGCACTCAAGAAAACCACTATCACGCTGAGGAAATACAGCACGTCGCGCGTATCAATCACGCCGCGGCTCAACGAACCATAATGTGCGTTCATTCCCAACTGCTGGATGAACAAATCGACACTGCCGAAAAGCGAAAGCGAATAGATGAATTCGAAGCCGATATAGAGAAATCCACAGAGGAAAACCGAGATGATGAAAGCCAGAATCTGGTTGTTGGTCAGCGAACTGCAAAAGATGCCGATGCTCACGAAGCCAGCGCTCAACAAGAAAAGGCCGATGTAGGAGCCCCAAATACCACCGCTATCGAGGTTGCCCACAGGCAGGCCCAAACGATAGACCGAAAAATAGTAGATGAAGGTTGGGATGAGGGCCAAAATCACCAAGGTAACGCCTGCGAGGAACTTCGCCCCGATGATTTGCCAATCCGACAAAGGCTTGGTGACCAGCATCTCGATGGTTCCCGTGCGGTTCTCCTCGGCAAAGCTGCGCATCGTAACGGCAGGAACGAGGAAAAGAAACACCCACGGAGCAAGGATGAAGAGGCTGTCCAAATTGGCATAGCCATAGTCCAAAACATTGAAATCGCTTTGGAAAACCCACAAAAACAACCCAGTAATGAGCAAGAACACCACGATGACCATGATGCCTATCAGCGAACTGAGGAAGTTGCTTATCTCTTTCTTGTAAAGTGCGTACATACACAAATGATTTAAGGGGGCAAAGATACGGCTTTTTTCTCTATCTTCGCTGTCATAATTTCCATTTCTAAAAACCTTAATTTTGGTGAACAAATTCACCGAAAATTATAATATTTAGTGAATAGAATCACCAAATTTTGTATTTTTGCAGCATAAAATACAAATTCTATGATTGAAAGAAGTTTAGACAAACTAATAGCCGAGAAGCTATTCAAAGGGAAGGCTATTGTTTTGATTGGAGCCCGCCAAGTAGGGAAAACTACATTGCTGAAAAACCTCGTGAAAGGTATGGACAGCCTTATTTGGCTGAATGGTGACGATATTGAAGTCAGGACATTGCTACAAAATGTTTCTACCATGAAATTAAAGAGTCTGTTGGGAAAGAACAAGACCTTGGTCATCGACGAGGCACAACGAATAGAGAACATTGGACTGAAAATGAAACTCGTGACGGACAACTTCGTCGATGTTCAACTAATTCTCACTGGCAGTTCTTCTTTCGATTTGGCAAACAAAATCAACGAACCATTGACAGGACGAAAATGGGAATACACTTTATTTCCATTGTCGTTTGGCGAATTGGCAAACCATAATGGTACTTTCGATGAAATCCGACATCTTCCGTTGCGACTGGTATATGGTTCCTATCCCGATGTCGTCAATAATCCTGGTGATGAAAGAGAGATACTTATGCAATTGACAAACAGTTATTTATATAAGGATATTTTGGAATGGGAACGGATAAGGAAGCCTGATAAACTAGTTAGGCTTTTGCAAGCACTGGCTTTCCAAGTTGGCAGCGAAGTCTCGTTGAACGAACTCGGCACACTCGTCGAGTTAGACAAAAACACGGTTGAAAAATACATTACGCTTTTGGAACAAACTCAAGTCATATTTCGCTTGCCGTCGTTAAGTAGAAACATGCGTAACGAATTGAAAATGAGTAGAAAAGTTTATTTTCATGACAACGGAATACGGAATGCACTGATTAGCAATTTTTCTGATATTGACACAAGAAACGATGTCGGAGCCTTATGGGAAAACTGGATAATCAGCGAATTGAGGAAAAAACGACATTATGAGCAAGACTATGTAAACACCTATTTTTGGCGTACAACTCAGCAGCAGGAAATTGATTACATTGAAGAAAAAGACGGACATTTTACGGCATACGAGTTCAAATGGAATCCACAAAAAAAAGCGAAAATGAGCCAAACCTTTCTCAACGCCTATCCAAATACCACCATCAAAACCATTAATAGAGAAAACTTCTATGAGTATTTGCTGACAGAATAATTCCAAAATGGATTACAATGATAAAAAAAAGCAAAACCAATGAACCAAAAACTTACCGAGATATTAAATAATAATTTAGTAATCAATGATATAACAGCCGTCAGCGAATACCTGATAATGCACGAGAACGAGATTGGCGACCTGCTGAAAGGGCTTCAAGGCTGCTCGGAAAACTATCTGAAAAACGTTGGATGGGCCTTGATGCATGTGGCCAAAAAGGATGTTTCGGTCATTTTCCCGTATCGCGACACTTGCTACGATGCCGCCATGCAATATCAAGACGAACGCATCTTGCGAAATCTACTGTTTGTTGCAAACGCCTTGTTCGAAATCTCGGATAACGATGAGAAACGCGCTCATTTTGAGCTCTACGACCGTTGCATCGGAATCGTGACTTCCGAATCGTATGCGCCAGGTACGCGCTCCAATGCACTCTCCATCTTGGAACATTTCTGCCAACTCGAACCTGACCTTTCGCAAGAAGTCGCAATCATCATCAGCACCATCATGGATTACGCATCAGCAGGGTTGAGAAGCAAGGCGAAAAAAGTGCTGAAGTCGTTGAACCAGTGAATTCATCCACCGTTTTCTCGCGCATCGATTTACGGCTAGCAAAAAAATAAAAAAGAATTTCTTGCGTTAAGGCTTTTGTAGTATTTTCGCATCCTAATATCGACGAGTGAAACGCATAATCCTGATATCGCTACTTTTCTTGATAAGCCTTGGAGCCTTCGCCCAAGGCGAAGATGCATTGTATAGCGACCGCATCCATGTGTTTGGCTACGTCATGACCACCGACAGCCTGCTGCCCGTACGCAACACCCATGTCATCAGCAAGATGGCCCACTGCGGCACCATCTCGAACCGCGAAGGTGAGTTCTTCATCTCGGCCAAGAAAATCGACACGCTTTGGGTGAGTTGCATCGGATTTGCCCGGAGGCTCATCCCCATCGACTCCACCATGGCAGACAGCGACCCGATCATGATACGTCTCGAACGCGACACCATTACATTAAAAGAGGTGGTTGTCAAGCCTTTCTACGATTACGAGACCTTCAAGCAGATGGTCATCGAGATGCCCACCTTACCCACTCCACGCGAGATACAACGACTCAACGACGAACTGAACGACTATTGGGTGCGCCACCCGAAACTCAAAGGCAACGGCATGCCTACCGTCACAGGCAGTCCCATCCAGTATCTTTACGACAAGTTCAACAAGTCGGCTCGCCGCCAAGCACGGCTGCTCCGTAACCGTCGCATGTTCAACGAAGTGCTGAAGGAACAAGGCCGCACCGACGAACTCCTCCCCGACTCGCTCGACTATTCCATCGACTATAAGATTTACGAACTCGACGAAGCAGCCGAAAACAAAGAGGAACAACTCTCGCCACAAGAAAAACGGCGCAGGATGGACGAAGAGAGAAAGAAATACATCAGAATGCCTTGGGAAAACTGAATGCCATGACTTTTCGCGAATGGATAGAATGTATCGTCAACCTGTTTTACCCACGGGTGTGTGCCGCCTGCGGCGAACCGCTGCTCAAGGACGAGGAAACCGTGTGCCTCAAATGCCGTTACCTATTGCCAAAGACAGGCTATGAACTGAATGCCGACAATCCATCGGCACAGAATTTCTATGGCCGTGTGCAGTTTCATGCTGTCACTTCCTGCTTCTTCTTCTCGAAACAAGGCAAGGTGCAACACCTTATCCATCAGCTGAAATATAAGGGAAACAAGGAAGCCGGCATCTTCTTGGGGCAACAAATCGGTGAATCCATCAAAGATGCACCGCTTTTCCAAGGCATCGACTATCTGATTCCAGTTCCACTCCACCCCAAACGCGAGAAGAAACGCGGCTACAACCAAAGCATGATGATAGCCCGTGGCATCTCAGAGGTCACTGGCATCCCCATTGGCGAAAAGTTCCTCGTCCGCACCGTAAATACGGCCACCCAGACCAAGAAATCGAAGGAAGAACGCTACCAAAACGTGAAAGACATCTTCCAGCTCCAAAACGGAGCGCTTCTCGAAGGAAAACACATCCTTATCGTTGACGACGTGCTCACCACAGGTGCCACTTTGGAATCGTGCGCACACAAATTCGAGAACATTCCAGGCATCAAAATCAGCGCCGCCACGGCGGCTTGCGCAGGAAATTGATTGATTTGCCACGCAACGTCTCTACTTTTCCGTGTATGTATTCGAGTGCGTGGACTTGATCAGCCGTATCTGAAAGCGATGCTCCTCGTCCATTGCCGCCGTGTCTATTGGAGCCGGAATTTGGATTTCCGCCTCCTTCGGTGCGGAAGGCTGCTTGCGGTTCTCTTCCTGGCATCCTGCCAGCAGCAGGGCGGCGGTGGCCGCCGCTGCTGCCGAAAGGGTAAGCTTGATTGCTGTCTTTTTCATCGCTTGACGATTTTCTGCACGCACATCCTTCCCTCCGTATCCCTCACTTTGACAAAATAGACTCCCGCTGGCAGTTCGTTCATGTCTATGGTGATGTTGGCTACATTTTCGCCCAGCTTGGAGGCGACAAGCTCGCCTAACAAACTGTAAACATCGGCACTTTGCAACTTCTCCCCATTGACCACAAGGTAGTTGCTTGTGGGGTTAGGATACACCTTAGCCGTAAAGGGCACCACTTTGGGCTGTTCCTCTATGCCCGTCGGGTCGTCGTAGTTGAAGATGTCGGTGATGTGGAGGACCCAGTAGGAATCGTAGCCGCACAGGCGGTTGTCCCAGTTGGTGCAGCTGAAATCGCCTTCATAGCCTTCCGCTGGCGGATGGGCCGTGGCAAGGATGGTGTATTCCGTATCGCTGAGCTTCACCACATCGTCTAAATACATATCTCTTGACATTTTTGTTCCTATTGCCCTTTCCCACATAATATTGCCATTAGCATCTGTACGGAACACCCATAACTTTGAATAAACATATTCTTGCCATGACCAGTGCAGATTCTGTGCGCTTTGTGCATCGCCGTCGATGGAGGCTGTAGTTCCGAAGACCGTGAAACCTCCATCTTCGTTCTGGAAGGCCTTAGTGGGGTACTCATCACCCGTTCCGCCATAACAGCGGCTCCAAATGATGTTGCCGTCCGTATCAGTGCGGATGAGCCATGTGTCTGTCGTTCGGCCCATATAAGGCAAGTTATTATAATAGCCTAAATGATAACCTGCACCTTCTACATCCCTATCGTCCGATTCGGTGTAGCACACCAAAAGGTAACCATCTGAAAGCTCTAACACATCCCAAAGCGAATCCCAACTTGAACCTCCATAACAACGATGCCACAGCAGATTGCCATTAGTATCTAATTTGGATAAAAGAACATCGTATTCATCTGTCGTCGGTATTTGGCAAACCGGTATGGAACCCATATAACCAGGATTCCCGTTCATGCACACATAACAACCTCCATCAGAAGCCAGAGTAATACTGTTTGGTCTCTCTGTTTTTTCAGTACCTAAGGTAGTTTCCCATTCAAGGTCTCCTTGACTGTTGATTTTCACCACCCAAGCATCATCTTGTCCATAATAGTTGCCGATATCCCCTCCCGACCACTGAGTGGCTGTTGATGCTATCACACCTCCGTCAAATGTACAAACTCCCACTGTGTAGGCCCAAAAACTCTTATTCTTATCACCTACCATTGTTTCCCATAGTACGTCCCCATTAGCATTAATCTTTTTTATTCCTAACTGTTCTTTCCCCAATTCATTGGGAGAAAGCCCTAAAGCATAATATGAATACCCATCAAGATTATAAAAAAAATCTTCACAATTTCTGGCATAATTGCCGAGTTCAATTTCATTCTTTAAGTTTCCCGTTTCATCAATGTCAAGAACCCACGAATGACATTCGGTAGGAATAGACACCATACCACTAGTGGCACCAACTCGTCCAGTTACCCAATATCCACCTTCCTTCTTTGCAATGCGACTCGCATAATCACAACTCATGCTCCCGTAGCACTGCTGCCAATCGATGCGAACCTGTGAGTATGAAAACAATGGGCATACAATTAAAAGAAAACTAAAAATGCGTTTCATAGGCTTTGCTATTTAGTGGCAGGCCGCAAGCAACCTGCCACTGTTTGATTGCAAAATTAGAAATAACATCAATATGCCACCACAAGTTTTCCTGTTTGCGAAAAACTGTTGCTATATATGGTGTAGGTGTAAACACCACAACTCAGACCTCGCAAGTCAAGCACTTTTTGGCCTTGGTGGCCGCTAAGATTGTAGGAAGCGACTTTAACGCCAAGGGCATTAGTAAGCGTAAGGATAGCTTTTTCGGCATCACCAGGCAGGGTGTAATCTATAGCTACCCATGTTGTGGCAGGGTTAGGGTTTACGTCAATGCTCAGCCCCATGGCCTTGCCAAAAAGTTCTGGGTCAATCTGTCCATCCGATGAGCCTCTTTGGCCTCCCGGATATGGCGCATTTGGGCAATCGACAAAATGGCGCAGGCTGTTAGCCTCCAGAATGTTCTGAGCCATGTGTTGCGGTGTGCCCGTGCTGTTTTCGGCAATATCCTCAATGTCGTCAATCTCCTGCTGGGTCAGTTGGCGCGTGTTGCGTCCTGCCTGACGCAGGCTGCGATAGAGGTTGAGCATCCTCATATAGTCGGCGTGTTCGTCCATTTCTTCACTGGCAAATTCATAGAGCGTGGGCAACATGTTGGCCAAGGCAAAGGCATTGTCGAAGTCGCCTTCGGCCATGTAGGAAGCGATGATTTCGCGGTCGGCACCCAAATCGTTCAGGTTGCCCAGCCAGCCGCGCAATTCCGTTGTGTTCACAATCGAATCCGCCAAAATGCTGCGGATGATGTCGGTAGCCGCGTTGTGGTAGTCGCGCGAATAACTCGACATTTGGTTAAGCAGCACGGTCTTGTAGGTGTTGCCAGCAGCCACCTGTTCCAAAATGTCGGTCATGTATTCAGGCAATGGATTGGTCTTGTTTTTCACATAGTCGATGATGTCGCCTTTCTTCAGTTCATCGGGATTGGAAGCCAAAATCTCGAACAGCACCGATTCGGTGAACACATCGTTGCGGTCGGCCACCTCTTTCAGCACTTCCTCCGAAAGATAAGGCGAAGCGCCTAGCAATTGGGCACGCAAGTCCCACATCTGCCATGGGTTGGCCGTCTTGATGCTGGAAATAGTGCCATTGGTGTTGCCGCCATCGGTGAGTCGGTTGTAGAGCGTCTTCACACTGTTGTAGGTGTTTAAGGCATTGTAGTAGTCCGTTTCGCGTTCCAGTCTCTTTGAGGCAGAAAGCAAAGGAAGCTTGCCGCTGCTAACATGTGTATCATAACGCAACGGGCAGCCGTCACTTGTTTCCGTATCATATACTGTCACCGCCGTGTTGTATCGGATTGGTTGCTCATCAGCAGCATTCCTTTGGTAATAGTATATGACTTTATTGTCTCCTCCATTGAAGATGTGATAAGCATCACTGCTGAATTTATTGTCAGCAGCCAATGTACTCATGCCTTGGTTACTTTGGATGCCTGTAGGCATATCATTTTCTTTCCAAACATAAAGGTCAATATCGTTAAATAAATTGCTGTTGCAACGATACTCTATACCAGAATTTCCATTTGAAATATTATTTTTCCCAATAGCCAGATTACCGCAATACAAGTTGCTGAAATTGTTGTTGTAAATCTGAGTTCCTTCGCTATGGGACTCCTTAATCACAATGCCATAGTTGTTTTGTGGTGCATGTTCGGCCTTGCGGAAGTTGTTCTGCTCAATGGTGAAACGATTAATGCCTTCCACATAGATGCCCATGGCGCAGTCGGTACCTTGACGGCCAATCAGGAAGTTGGAGTTTACAATGGTTGGAAGACCAACTTGTGAAGCGAATACGCCACAATCGTTGTCAATGAAATTGGTATTAAAAATGTTGAAAGGAGCAGGATCCACTTCAAGGTCATGCACAGCATGGACGCCCATGAACAAGCCTTTCACTTCGGCCTGGTTCATCGGGTGGCCCTGCCAGTCGTAGCTATCGAGCCGGAAGCCGGCATCGAAAGCGAGGATGCCTTTCGCCCAGCTTGCCACATGGCTGTTGGGGCGTTCCAATTCCAGCTTAAACTGGCAGCCATCGAAACGTATGCCTTTCACATGCACGAGTTTCACATGCTCGCAGAAGTTTTCAGTTCCAATGAAATTGTCGTTCACCAAAAAGGTGCAGTTTTTCAGATCTGCATTGTAATCTATTATATTATCGTCTGCATCACGATACTGGTATTCTTCAATACGCAAGCCTTTGGCATTGTTGATAAAGGTTGAATTGTAAGCTCTAAAAATACCTCCTGTGGTTTCATAAACCCAAGGATTCCACAAATCGACAGCCACAATGGCATTCTTGATGGAAGCGTTGTCCATATACAAGCCCCCTTGGTGCTGCAAGTCTTGCGGCTGGTCATTTTGTCCCCACACCTGAATGCCTTCCCACATGCCATTGGATTCAGGCAACTTGTCAACGGTGCAGTTGCGGAGTTGGATGTGGCTCGATGGCTGGATGTAGATTTTGTTGCCTTCTGGCACATAGATGTCATCGGTCATGTCAACCCTTGTGTGAGGCCCTGTCCAGAGGTCGCCGCACAAGCGGTAAGGCTGTCTGGCAGTGCCCGAGGTGACATCACCGTCAACCTGCCCTTCGTAGCCAACCAACGTGGCAGCTTCGGCAGTGAAAGTGCTTTCGTAGGCGGACTGGGGTTCATCTGGAACGGGAGCCAAATAAGGGGTGCAACCATAGTTAGGATTAAAATACCCCATTTCTGTCCATACATTCAAATTGTCTGAAAAAGAGAATAGTTCTTTGAGAGATAATACCCTATCATTATCTGTATCGGGATCGACATCGTAAGGTGTGTGTGGATTGGAAGCTTCATGTTCAAAATAATCACTCCAATTCATTGTCCCATCACCAATGTTTCTCCCTGAAGGTGTCCATGGGCCAATATCGACAAGGTTCCCATCATCGTTCAATTTGTAAATAGGATAATAGCCAAGTGCCGCTGCAGTCCAGTGGTAGGTGAATTCATTCACAAAACCTGGACCATCCATTTCTCTACTGTAATTGGTAATTCCATAGGATTCTGCTCTTGATACACCGTCTGCTGATGCTGCCGAAAGGCCAATCCTATTCTTGCATCTGCAATTTTCGTTATTGATATCGCCAAGGAACTCATCAATAAAACCTCCGGAGTTGCAATTCTGCATCACAAGTGTGATTTGTGAACACTCGATGCCACGCAACCATTCCACCAATTCGTAGTCGTAAATCTTTTCATAGGTCGTCCCATTAGTTGTGTTTTTAACAGTAAAGTAACAGCCACCAACGTCTTTCCCACCATGACCTGTGATATAGATAAAAAGTTCGTCATCCTCTGTCAATGGGCGAAATCCGTAGCCAAATTCGTTGTATTCAGCACATAAGTCTTCATCGGCAAAACATTGGAAAAGGTTCTCTATATTCCCTTTAGAATGATTTAACAAATCTTCATCATGGCCTCCCCTATTTATGAAATCACCAGGATATGTTGACTCAGAAAAAGGAATGGAAGTGGTATTCAGTTGGGAAGAATAATACTCACTCTCTATACAAAACATTTTGCTAATACTCTCAGGGGCTGTAACGAAAATTCTTCTGTTGGTATAATCAAAAAGTTCATCAGGGGCAGGTTCTTGGTAGTGGTAAACATTGGTCAGTACCGTATAGACAGAAGATAGATCAAACCAAAATCTTTCATGTTCGCCATTGCCATGATGATTTCCACAAATCAAAACAGCCCATTTATGGCTCATGTCGCCTGATTCGAAAGAATTTCCATGTGCATTTTCGGGAATGGTGTAATTGGGTGTGCTGACAGGCCTTTGCATCAGTGAGATGGCCGAAAGGTGCTCTTCTTCTGGAGCCATTTCGGCATCAACCATGCTGTGACTCCCATTGGCATTCACAAAGCAGTACTTGCAGGGGTGCGACCAGTTGGCAAAAGGCATCAGGTCAATGAAATAGGCGTAACAAGAGTGATAGGGAACGGCTATGCTGGTTCCATCGGCGAGGTCAATTCTCTCGCTGCTTGTCACCATCTCTGGGAACGCATAGATATCGACATTGCCCAAACTCGACGTGAAAATCTGGTTAGTGACCAAAGCATCCGCCTGCTGGCGGGTGATTTGTGCTTTTAAGCCAAAGGTAAAAAGCAGGCACATTAGTAAAAAAGATATTTTCTTCATTTTGATACTTTTTATAGATGTTATTTTATCGTTATTCATATCTTCGCAGCCGAAAAGCTGCCTTACACGATACGCACAAGGCGTTATTGAGGATGGCGTTACATTTTGAGGTGCTTTTGCGGAAGAAACAGTTGCCACACCATTGTTCCGCAAGCACCTTCCTTTTTCGGTTCGGTTGCTAAATGAACTTGTTTTTCCAACTCATGACTCAAAAAACTTTAATTACTTAATCCGTTACCGTAAATTCACCATAATACTCATCTCCATTAGGGAGTGTGAAGGTGACCATGTAATCCCCTTCAAAAGGAATGTAGAACTGCATTCCATTTGGGGTGATGGTTGAGAGACCCTGGACATTGCCGCCCGAAATGGTTTCCACCTCAACGACCACTTGGCCGAGATTTTCACTGAAAGATACCACCAGGCTGTGACCATTGAGCGTGGCGTGAATACTTTCGCCTTTATTCGTGCAAGGGTGTCCAGCTTTCTTTTGAAGAATCATTATTGACTCGTCTTGCTTTGTTCCTTCAGCACCATGTGCGAAACCCATAGCTGCCGACGAGACGAACAGCATGAGCATCAGAACGGTTTTGAATGTTTTTGTCATATCGCTTTCTGTTTGAGATTTGCATCGGCAAAAGTAGAATCGCAAAACAAAAACGGTGCTGGACAAATGATGGAAAGTTGATGGAAATTGTTGGACAAAACAACAATTATGATATATATGATTAAAAATCAAGATTATACAAAAACATCAATATACATTTAGACCCAACAGAGACAATATGCCTATGCGTCACCACCCCAATACCAAGGCTGGGTCACTTGCAGCCCGTCCGGCTGGCTTTTGAAGGTTTTCTCCGCTGCGCAACGAAGCGGAGTGGGAGCGGAACGGGAGGAGACTGGAAGCGGAGATAGCGTTGGTATAGCCCTGGTATAGTGCGCACCTCAGCCAGTCGATTTTGTCATTTTGTCATTTGTCAAAAAATCACAATAAGCGATTTCGATGTCCCAATCGCTTTTCGCCTACTTATAATACCTAATTAATAATTATTATTAATTATTTTATTAATAGGTGACAAATGGCGAAGAGGTTGAATTTGCTTATTGTGACAAAATGACAAATGATTTTTTGACAAAATGAATTTTATTATATTATTGATAATGAATTTGTTGCATAAAAATGGCATTGTGATTTGTCATAAAAAGGTCGAGAAAAACAACTTCCTTTGTTTTGTCAACTTATCGTATCTAATCGAGATGTGCTCGCCGACCGACAAGACTTTAGACGCCGCGTCTATCGAAGGCCTGCCTGTCTTTTCATGAAATCTGTCAGATTTTCGTCGGTTTTGAGATACTCCTGTAGCCGGGCTGTCTTTTTTTTCACTGCGCCGTAGGTCAAATTCAGCAAGGCGGCCATTTGCTTTTCTTCCAAATCGAGCAGATGCAGATAGCAAAGCAGCAAATCCTGCGACTTTATGCGGGGATAACGCTCACGCAACTGCGATTCCAATTCCCCGAAATGCTGATTCACCACACTGCAAAACTGCAAGCCGGCAGCCTCGTCAAGCACCACTTCCTTATGTTCAACGGGAAGGTCTCGGGTCGTGATGCTACGCAACAGAACCGAATCCCTGATTTTCAGGCACACCGGTTCGCTGAAAAAGGCTTCGCCCTTATCGGATTTCTTCTCCGACACGGCTTCTTTTTGTTTCACCATCTCCAGTTTCAAGGCTTCGGTTTGGGCTTTCTGTTGCTCGAACCGTTTTTCTGCTTCGTCCAGTTTTTTGCTTGCTTCCGTTTGCTGCTGCTGCAATTGCTCGTCAAGTTGTTGCCTTGTAGCTTCCAATTGCTGTTTCGCCTCGTTCTCGGCAGTCTTTAAGCGATTTCGTTGTCTTTTTCTCAAAGCTAAGGCTAAAATGAGAAGCACTATCAGAACAATAGGAATCAATATGAAAAGGGTGCGCTTCACGGCCTTTTGCTGAGCCGACTTTTGCTCAGCCTCGGCCTGTCGTTGCTGTTTCCTGTTTGCATAGTCTTGATACAAGGTACTCAGTTTTGAGGCTCCCGACTTGGTTTCAGCTCCTATGCTTTTATACTGAGCCATGAACCGGATATAGGCATCCTCTTTTGCGTGCTCGCCAAGGCTGCCATAGATTTTGCCAAGATGTTCGGCTGCTTCGAGTCTAATTCCAAGGTCAGTCTTTCGGTCAAACACAGGCTGTAAGTATCTGAGGGCGGAATCATTGAACCCCTCCCTATAATAAATGTCTCCAATGATATAGTATCGAGTCAGCTTTTCATCTTCATCATCCGCTTCAGCAGCCATCCGTTTCAGCGTTTGCAGAGCAATAGCGGTTTGATGGTGATACAAGTAGTTGTTCAAAGCCATGCTTGAACATAAATTGCGATAACACAAGTTGGTGGTATCGGACAGCAGGTTTAAGGCTTGTGCATAGTAATATTCTGCACTGTCAATTTTGTCCATAACAGCAAATTGCACTCCCATCCAATACATAATATTTGGAACGCCATAGGCAGAAAGATCGGTTTTGCGAAAGAATGCCAAAGCCTGTTGGGCACAACCAATGGCAGGTTCCGCCATATATTGCTCGGAAAACAAATCAAAGAGCCTATTGAAAGTCAGCCCCATGAACTGCGCTTTTTTACCTGCCAGGTTTTCTGTCTTATAATGGATTTCCATAATTTCCACAGCTTTCAGATATTCCGTGCAGGCATCAACCACACTGTCCTGCTCATAATATCCTACCCCATTAATGTAATGTGCCCGCGCATCAAGGAAAACGGTGTTGTCTGTAGAGACGCGATTCATCGCGTCTCTGCCATCAGTCACCACAATTGAATCGAAGTAATCCACCGCTTTCAGCAGCTCGGCGCGGTTGGTCTGCTCGTAATCGTTCTTAAACAGCAGTTCGGAAAGCAGTATTTGGAAATAATGCCCGTCAAATGTACTCAGGCTGTCGGTCTGCGGGCTGCCCGCAAAATCCACCAGCACCATCAGCGCACTGTCGGGCTGCCGCCACATCAGGCTGTCGATGGCTTGTAATTGCTGACACATCATATTATTGGGTAGAGACGCGCCATGGCGCGTCTCTACAGGGTGCCGCGTGGAACAAGCCGCAAGAAACACGGCAAGAAACAATATGAGATGTTTCAGTTTCATTGCCGCAAAAATAGAAAAAATCTGTTTTGATTTTTCAAAAAATGCCTATGTCATACCGACGAAGGAGGGTATCTATTCGTCCAGCAAAAAAGGCTTGCCAACGAATGTCATACCGACGAAGGAGAGTATCTATTCGTTGGCAAGCCTTTGCATAAGCAAGTCTTTTTCCAATGTGGCAAATAACAATAGATACACTCGCCCTTCTGGCTCGGTATGACATTGTTATTTGTTTTGCCTAAATTATGATAGACACTAATAATCAACAATTTATCCGACAACAAACGACAACAAACGTTTACAGTCGATTACAAACGTTTAATCAACGGCTTAGTCTTGACAAGCGTTGTTACTTTGCACCGTCAAAGCAAAACAACCCACAATGGAATTACCAGAATACATAGAAGGCATACCGACAGAGAAAAGAAGAGTGAAAGAACGTTTTCAACTTATTCGCGATTATTACGAAAAACTTTGGAAAGACTTACAAAGGACAAAAGGAATAAATGCAATACATAATGAATTTTTAGACGCAGATGTTTATATTGTAAAAAATGAAAGTGACAAGAAAACATCACACGAAGCTGTTCACAATTGGAAATCAACATACGCGGTAAAACATCTTGAAACTATCATTACACATGCCATGCCTTACGAAGGATTACCCATGTTTTCATCTGTCAAAGATGGTTTACAAAAGAAAAACGGATATAAAAACATGATAATTCTATATTACACATTTTCAAATGAATCAATTGATTATTTGAACTTTACAGCGAAATTGACAATAGGTGTTACTGTCGGAGAAAAACACATACAATATAGCGTAAACAAAGTCGAGATAAAATAAAAAAACGATCAAGTTATACAGTACCGCACAAAAGTTTGGACCATCCATGACCGTTTTCTGCCTGCAAAACTACAAACATTTTTTGAAATACGATTAATAAATCCATAAATTACTAACAATTAAAATCTTAAACAAATGAGTACAATGAGAAATTCGGTCATGCTGATTGGCCGCCCAGGTGCAGAACCTGAAATGAAGAATTCGAACAACAACCAAAAGATCGCCCGCTTCCGCCTTGCCGTGAACGAAGGCCGCAAAAATGCCAACAACGAATGGGTCGAAAACACGCAATGGTTTTCCATCGTAGCCTTCGGCTATCTCGCCGACCGTGTCGAGAAAGTGGTCCGGAAAGGCAAGCAAGTCGCCGTCGAAGGCTCGCTGCGCAACAACGACTGGACCGACCAAAACGGCATACGCCATTCCACCACCGAAATCTGGATCAGCGACCTTTTCCCTATCGAGTTGGAAAGGTCACAAGCCAGCAACTAAGCAGTTTCACACCTTCAAAATAACAATGCAATGAACAAAATGAGAGACTCGACCCCACTGAAGGGTCGCCCGGCCCAAGGCCCAAAAATCTGTATCCATTATGGCAACTGCCTTACACAAAACGGAGCAAGGCTCCAGCTCACGGAAATCTTTCCCGATGAACGCCTGTCCATCGACTGGTACGGCGCCTGAGGCATCATATCGTCGGTTAGTAGAGACGCGCCATGGCACGTCTCTACATGGCATTACAAAGGATAAAAAAAAGAGACGCACCAGTGCGTCTCTTTTGTACAATATAATAATACAAACGATTATCCGTAAATCTTTGCTTCGGCTTCGCCTGTGAGGACCATCAGTCCGTTGAGGGCGAGGGCCTTCATTTCGTCTTCACCAGGATAGATGTGAACTGGAGCGATCTTCTCGAAGTGGCTCTTCAAGATGCCGCAGAAAGTCTTGTCGTAAGCCATACCACCAGTGACGTAGATGGCATCGACATTCATGCTGAGTGCCGAAGCAGCCAGGCCGCCGACTTCCTTGGCCACCTGGTAAGCCATGGCGCGATAGACGAGTTCCCATTCCTTGTTGCCAGCCTTCACAGCGTTCTCGACTTCGAGAGCGTCGTTGGTGCCGAGGTAAGCCACGAAACCGCCCTTGCCTTTCAGCATCTGGCCGATTTCCTTCTTGGTGTATTTGCCGCTGAAGCAAGCATCGACGAGCAGACCTGCCGGCAACGTGCCAGAGCGTTCAGGGGTGAAAGGACCTTCGCCATTCAGAGCGTTGTTGACATCGACAACACGGCCTTGCTTGTGGGCACAAACCGAGATGCCACCGCCAAGGTGAACACCGATAGCGTTGATTTCATCGTATTTCTTGCCCAAATCCTTAGCCAACTGACGGGCAATGATCTTGTGATTCAAGGCATGGAAAACGGAGAGGCGTGGGAATGCAGGATGACCTGAGAAACGAGCTACGTCTTCCATTTCGTCAACCACGACAGGGTCGGCAATGTAAGCCTTCACGCCGAGTTCCTTAGCGATGTCGTTGGCAATCAGGCCACCGAGGTTGCAGGCATGTTCGCCGACAGGGCTGTTGAAGAGGTCCTTAATCATAGCTTCGTTCACTTCATAGACACCCGATACCAATGGGTGAAGCAAACCGCCACGACCAACGATGATGTTCACATCGCTGATGTCAACACCGGCTTCTTTAAGTTCGCGCATGATGACTTCCTTGCGGAAAGGATATTGGTCGGCAATTTTGTCGTAAGGAGCCAATTCTTCCGTTGAGTGTTTGATGTTCTTCTTGAAGACTTGATTCTCGTCTTCAAACAGGGCAATCTTCGTTGAAGTTGAGCCTGGGTTTATCGTTAATATCTTGTATACCATTTGTGTATATTTATTTGACTATTTGACTTTTTTTGACTTAGGGACTGAGGGACTTTTTGACTGGGGGACTTTGGGACTATTTGACTTAGGGACTGTGGGACTTTTTGACTTTTTTTGACTTGGAGACTGTCTAAATGTCCATCTGTCTAAATGTCTAAATATCTAATTGTCCCTTTGTCCACTTGTCCCTTTTTACTTTGCCAGCATGGCAGCCAGGGCGATGGAATAGAGCTTGGTCTTGGTGGTGTCGCCGCGTGAAGAGAGCACGCAAGGCACCTTGGCACCCATCAGGATGGCACCCACTTCGCTCTTGTCGAACTTGGTGCAGCACTTGTAGAACACGTTGGAGCTTTCGAGGTTCGGGAACACGAGGCAGTCGGCATCGCCGGCGACAGGGTTCTTCATGCCCTTGATGGCAGCGGTCTCGGCATCGAGAGCGAGGTCGAGGGAGATAGGACCTTCAACCATGCAGCCCTTGATTTGGCCACGTTCAGCCATCTTGGCGATGATGGCGGCATCGACGCAAGCCGGAATGCCAGCGCTCATCTGTTCGGTAGCGGTCACCATGGCGACCTTCGGGCAGCTGATACCGATAGCCTTAGCGGTAGTGGTGACATACTTCAGCAAGGTCTGCTTCTGCTTGAGGTCAGGCAGCGGAATGATGGCGCAGTCGCTGACGACGAGCAACTTGTGGTAGTTCGGGTTTTCAATCACAGCCACATGAGCCAAGGTCACGTTAGGTGGGCAGAGACCGCGTTCCTTGTTGAGGATGGCGCGCATGTACTTGTCGGTTGGGAGCAGACCCTTCATCAGGATGTCGGCTTCGCCAGCGTTGATAAGGTCGCAAGCCATGGCAGCGGCTTTCACATCGTCGGCTTCCTGGATGATGCGGAAAGTGTTGATGTCGATATTCTCGGCTTTGCACACTTCGGCGATAGTGGCTTGGTCGCCCACGAGAGTGGCTTCGATAAGGCCTTCGTTGACAGCATTGCTGACAGCGCAAATGGTGTGAGCATCGTTGGCATAAGCAGCGACAAGACGTTTTTTAGGTTTGCTACGCAAAACCTCAAACATTTCTTCTAATTTTCTGATTTCCATAGTATTGTTATATTAAGTATTGAATATCTCAATTAAGATTTCCGCAAAGATACGAATTAAAACAATAGGTTTGCCATTGTTTTCAAAATTCGATAGCGACATTTCAACAAAAGCAAAGCCCGACACCACAATAAAATATGGCATCGGGCTTTAAGATGACAAAATGGAAACGTTCCTTATTCTTCGAAAGAAAGCGTCAGCACACGGCTTTCGTCTTCAAAGAAACGCACCATCAAGGTTCTTTCATTGCAGTTGGCAACTTCTGTGAAGATGGATTCCCAAACCGAATTCATATCCTGGATTTCCTGACGGGTCTTACCTTCAATGGAAGCTACGTTTTCACGGATTTTTTCCATGACAAGGTTTTTGAACTCTTCGTTTGTGACCACTTCGTAAGTCCAATAATCTTTCAAGGCGACAAATTCCGTGCGAACATCAAATCCAGCCTCATCAGGATGATAAACCTTTGAATAGCAAACCTTTCTGATTAAATCATACATGTCGCTTTCGGTCTCAACTGCACCAACACCATTCATCACCGTTTCGTAACGGCCAATACCGCAAGCCAATTCATTATTGTACTGGAACTTTTCGGTCAGATAGAAATTGGCCTGAGCCTGCTGACCATCGAGCCACGAGATTTCGTTTTGGGCGATTTCGAGAATGCCGTAGTGACCCGTGCTGTCGGCCATCAGGAAGCAGAAATTCCAAATCAGCTCAGGGGTGTTTATGGTGTAGATGTCGAGGGTTTTCACATATTCGAGAGCCTCATCAACGGTGGCGCAACGCTCACCGATATAACGCGGCAACAACGCAGAGCAAATGCGGGTGTCGGCTTCCGGATTGGTACCCGAACAACCATATTTGTTCTCTCCGGTAGCCCAATATTCACCGTTTCGCATGTTTGTCTCGATATACAATCCCTTGGAATTCATCACATCAGTAATCAAGAAAGGCAAAACCTTGTGGATTTCTTCAGGAAGGCCATTTTCCAAGACATCTTGATAATCGGGACCCGTCACATTGGTGTAGGAAAGACCGACGGTTTCGTAAAAGCCTTCGCACTTGGTACGCATGATATAGGCTGGCTTATTGCTGATGTAAAGGTCCATGTTGCGACCAACAACCGTCTGACCGTTTGGCAAAGTCTTGGCAACAGCTGTGCAAGCCTTCGCCCAACCATCGTATTTCCCATTGACAAAAGTATTGGCAAAGTCATAGTCGAGTTCGGTGTAAGTACCAGCATCGACAACATAATCCATAACATTTGTCACAGGGACAAGAACCGGCTGTTCAGTTGCCTGTGTTTCCTCATTAGCAGTGTCTTTTGCATTGTTTTCGCAAGCCACCATGAAAGATAGCAAGGTGCAAGCCATGATTGGCATGGCAAATCTTCTGATTTTCATTTTTTTAGTTTAGTTTTAAGTCTTATTATCATTTACCTAAAGGTATGCGCCTCAAAGCCTTGTAATAGGCGCCCGTAGGTTGCAGGAAACTCTGGAAATAAACGATTTCGTTCACATCGGCATGAAGATAAGTCTTCTGCTCGATTCCTTGGTAAATCTTCTGGAAATACTGTTTATCAACCAGTTGCTTGATGCGGCACACCGTGATGTGAGGCACAAAATTCTGACGGTCGCGGAGATAACCCACACTGTCGAAGGCATCAAGGATGTCTTCTTCCAAATCATAGAGTGCCTTGGGTTCGTCTTTCATGCCCAGCCAAAGCACACGTGGCGAATGGTTGCTGCCGAAGATGCCCGTGCGGTTGAAGTCCATCGTAAAAGGCTGGTGGTTTTTCGCCACCTTTTGGCAAGCCTCGATGATTTTCGGCACATCCTGGTCGGGCGTGTCGCCGACGAACTTCAGGGTCAAATGAATCTGGTCTGTCTTGCACCAGTTGATGTTTCTTTTCTCGTGCTGCAAATTGCGTTGCAGACCTTGCGAAAGGGCAGGGAAATCGGTCCCACCATCGATGGGAATGGCCAAGAAAGTGCGTTTCATTCTATTGGTTCGTCGTCCTCAAATTCAATTTCGAAGCCTTCATTATCAACTTCTTCTTCCTTGTCGCAGCCTAATGCTGCTGCCTTGGCTGACATCTTGTTTGAAAGCTCTTCGGCAAGCTTCTCGAATTCATTTTCTTCAGCTGTCGTCATCTTTTCTTCTTCAAGATATTCCTCATCCTCAATAGCCAAAGCCAAGAAGCCGAAAGCTGCCATCGTCAGGTCGTCGCAAGTTTCGGCCGACTCGATCATTTGTTCGATTTCCTGGATTTTTTCCTTCTGTTCGGTGAACTGTTTGCTTTCTTTAGTGCCACCACCACATGATGCAAAAGCGAACATCAAAGTTGCCACGAGGGCAAAAATCATAGTTTTCTTCATCGCGTTACGTTTTTATTATTTGCTGCAAAAATAGAATTTATTTGACAATTCCGATGGGATAGACCAAATAATTCTCATCGAAATAGGGCGATTGTTCATAGAACCAGTTCATTATGGCGTATTGCGAAGGCTTTTCCGTTTCGGTGAACGAGGCCATCCAGTTGTCAAATTGGGTTTGCAGGAATGGGTCATCGGCCAGCATTTGCTTGGCAAGCGGTTCCATCTTGTAGATTTCGAAGTATTCCACACGCTGCAAGACGGTGTTGAAGAATCCCCATTCAAAGAGCGAGCCTTGCATCTCGGGCTCCAAGAGGTTCATCAGCAGTCGGACGCCATTTTGCGAGGTCTTCACCACGGCCGATCCTTTGGGGAAGGTCATCTCCTTGCTGATTTCATCCACATCGAAACGACACACACGGCTGCGGCCTTCGTATGGCATTTGGTAGAACTCCACATTCTTGAAGCGGTAGGTGTTCACCGTCATGGTCTTTTCTTTCTTAAGGTATTCGATTTCAAAGCCATGCGCTTTCACAATGTCGATGACCTTGTCGTATTGCGCCGGAATGATGTATTCCTTTGGCACCTGCAAGGTCTTTGTCGGCTCATCATCGCGGAATTTCATTACCTTGCGCGTTTCGGGCTGGGTCGGGTCGTAGGCATAATACCAGCCGCCCGTCAAGTCGCTTTGCACGGTGTCGAACTTATAGCCAAGGAAATCGACCCAAAGCGTATCCTTGAAAGAAGGATGCAGATTGATGGGCAATTCCTTCAGTTCCAAATCGTTCTGCCGTGCCTTTGCCATCACCGTCAAGAAGCCATCCTTGTCTTCGTTGATGAGTTTCATCGACTCGAGTATTATATAATAGGTGGAGAAGACGCGGTCTTTGTAGGGTTTCAGCATGTGCGTTTCGAGCAGGATGCCGGGGCAATTTCGTGCCATGGCATAACTTTCGGAGAACATGGCCGAGAACGAGTTTTCGCTTAAAGCGGCAGTCGGGTCGCCCCATGGATTGAACTCGATGTAGCGTGTGACGGGCATATCGCGGCTCGCCATAGCGGGCACGATACGCTTTTCCCAAACCTCGCTCAGCCAACGCGAAATGGCAGGGTCGTAGTTGCCGAAATCTTCGATAGAATAGGTCGTAACATATTGGTAATCTGCTCCGTCAGTAGCATGGGTATCGAAGAAGATGTCGGGGTGCCATTGGTTGAAAATGTTGGTCAAGGCACGCAATTCGGGCGAATCCAACTTGGTGAAATCGCGGTTCAGGTTCAGACCTTGCGCCGTCACACGCCAGCCCATCTGCTTCGGTCCGTTCTGGTTGATGCGGTTATAGGCCGAAAAATCAGCCAAGCCATCGGGATTGACGACGGGCAAAAACACGATTGACATGTTTTTCAGCAAATCGACATGCAAACTATCGGTCAGCAGGTCGCGGATCATCATGAACATGGCATCCTTGCCGTTCGGTTCGCCAGGATGAATGCACGACTCGACCCAAACGATGGCTTTGCCTTGCTTGCGGATTTTCTCGGGTTTCGTGCAGCCATTTTCATCTACAACGAGCATCGGAATATCGCGGCCTGCACCCGAAGTCCCAATCACTTCATAATTGACCTGCCTGAAATGCTTGGCCAACTTCTTGGCATAGGCCACCGTGCCCTCATAATTGTCGGTTTCCAAAAACTCTGATTTCTCAAAAGTCGTAGGCTCCATTTCCTTTTTGCCACACGAAGCCAAGACAAACAAAATCAACAAGAAAGACAAATACCTTTTCATCTGATTGCAATTTGATTGAGTACAAAAGTAGCGGTTTTTTCGTTTCATAAAGCAATTTGTAGTATTTTAGCACTTTCAAAAAACATCAACGAAATGACAAACACTTATTCAATAGGTATTGATGTGGGTGGCACCAACACCGACATCGGACTCGTACGCAACGACGGCATCGTGATTGGCCGCCAGAACTTGCCAACCAACAAATATTTTGATGCAGACGTTTATGTATCAGACATTTGCGACTGCATCAAGCAACTGATGACTGACAACAAGGTGACCGAAATCGACGGCATCGGTATTGCGGCTCCAGCCGGAAACTTCTACACGGGCTGTATCGAAAATGCCAGCAACCTCAATTTCAAGGGCTATACCGACCTTCCTGCATTGTTTGGCAAACACATTGACGTGCCTATCGTAGTCTCGAACGACGCCAATGCAGCCGCCTACGGCGAATTGATTTACGGCGGTGCCAAAGGCATGAAGCATTTCATCATGTTCACCTTGGGCACTGGCGTGGGCAGCGGCATCGTCATCGACGGCAAGTTGGTTCACGGCTCCACAGGAGGCGCCGGCGAACTGGGCCACGCCATCCTCATCCCCGAAGGCCGACAATGCGGCTGTGGACGAAAAGGCTGCTTGGAGACCTATTGCTCAGCAACGGGCATCCGTCGCACCGCCCTCGAAATGCTGGAAGAAAACCCCGACTACAACGGTATCCTTGCCCAAACACCAAAAGACGAGCTGACCAGCAAGACCGTTGGCGATGCTGCACAAAACGGCGACCCATTGGCCATTAAGGTATTCGAAAAGACAGGCTATCTGTTGGGCATCGCCCTGTCGAATGCCGTCACCTTCTCGGCTCCCGAAGCCATCTTCCTGATGGGCGGCCCAGTGAAGGCGGGCGAAGTATTGCTAAAACCATTGCGCGAATCGTTCTACAAGCACCTGCTCTTCACCTTCGAAAACAAAGTCGATGTCCGCGTTTCGGAACTCGGTTCCAACGAGGTTGCCATCTTAGGCGCCGCCGCCTTGACGAAGGCGAAAATCTGAAGAACAAGAAATACATTAATGCAAAAGCGTTGCAGTCTCTGAGATTGCAACGCTTTTCGTTTCTTATTATAGTTTCTATTTCTTAAACTGCTTATCCAAGAAATCCTGGGCTTCTTGCATTCCGCCATCGCGGGCTTTTTTCAGCAGCAACTCGCTGTGGACGAGGTCTTGCTCAACGCCTTGCCCGGCATAATAGAGAACACCTAGACGGAACTGGGCACCAGGCACATCCTTATCGGCAGCCTTGGTCAGATACTCAACGGCTTTGTCGAGGTTCTTTTCAACGCCCATGCCATAGAAATAGCAATCGCCCAACTGAGCCTCGGCAAAGGCATTGCCATTGTTTGCAGCGTCTTGCCACCACTTCACAGCTTGGTTGAGGTCTTGCTCGACTCCCATGCCAAAATAATAGCAGTTGCCTAAATTAAGCATGGCTTGCGGGTCTTTCACATCAGCACCTTTCTTGAACCAATCGAAAGCCTGATTCGGGTCGGCCTTAACGCCACTGCCCGTGCGGTAAAGATTGCCGATGGCGTTATACGAAAACTTCTGGTTTTTCTCGGCAGCCTTCCTATACCACTTCATGGCTTTCACAAAATCCACTTCCACGCCCCAGCCTTCGTTGAAGCAACCGCCATAGAAATATTGGAAATCGGCATTGCCACTCTCGGCCATCTTCTGGATAGAGTCGATCATTTCAGTGGCAACTTGCTCTAACGTCCTCTTTTGACCGCCAGACAATTGGCTCAAATCGAGAGGCTTGCCTTCTTCAAACCTCAAGACAGGAGCATTAGGATCTTTGCCTTGCTCTGACGGGCTAAATGTGGTGGCAATCGGCATTTGTTCCAAACTCGGCACAGGAGCCGTAGGCACCCCCGCTGGGACAAACACTTTCTGAGGTATCGTATCTTGATTTTGAGTTTCAACATTACCTTTCTGGCCACATGCCACCATCGTGGCAGCAATAGCCGTGAGAAAAACCAACTTTTTCATTATAACTGATTTTTTAGGCTGCAAAAATAAGCATTTTCAAAGAATCTAAGGTATCATTTTATCTGAAACCTCACCCCCAGATAAGCCCGAATGCCGCTCAACGGACCCCAAACCATGGAGGCATCGAAATCTTCGCCAAAAGGCTCGCTTGCTGCAATGATAGGCTTGTCCTGCTTGTAGTTGGTGAGGTTCTCGCCACCCACATACACTTCCCAATGGTCGCCCAACTTCTTGGTAACTTGCGCAGTAAGCATCACATAGAAAGGCGAACGACGGATATCCTGTCCGTTTTCCACAGCCGTGGCATTGCCCGAAAGCGAAGGCACGCGGCTGTCGCCATTCAGCTGGGTAGTGAGGTCGAACTGCCAAGTGCCTGGCGCATACGAAAGCGAGACCAAACCCTTATAGCGGTTCACGAAAGGCTTCTCGCGCAAGGTGTCGTCGATGGTCATCTTCACATCGTTGAAACGGAAGGCGACGGTAGCATCGAAATCCTTGAACAGCTCGTAGTTCATCTCGATTTGGGCGCAGTTGGAATACGATTTCCCGTTGAGGTTATAAATGCGAATCTGATGCGCATCGGTATCGCGGTCGAGCACAATCTGGTTGACGAAATCGGTGCGGTAGAAATCCACCATCAGCTCAAGTTCCTTCTCGCCAATGTCGAAATGCTTCGTCAAGTTGATGCCATAATTCCAAGCCTCTTCCATCTTAGGCGTTTCAAGGAACATAAGCTGGCGCGACGAGGCCAACAAGGTCGAATTTTCGGCCAGCACATTAGGCGAACGGTAGCCCTTGCCCGCCGAAAGACGCAAAGCCAACTCGCTTTCGGTCTTGAAACGCACATGCAGACGGGGCGTGTAGAGCATCTTCTTGTAATAGCTGTTATAGTCGGCGCGGAAACCGCCAATCACGCTCCAGTGGCACTCGTCGTTGAAGACATATTCGGCAAAGACACCCGGGACATGCTCGATGCGGTTCATGGCGCTATCGGCAAGCCTTTCATCGAAATTGTCATACGAATAGCTTGCACCAACCGAATACTTGTGGTGGTCGTTATAGATATAGGAGTCGAACAAGGCGTTGGCGTAATACGAAAGCTGCTTGGCGTCGTAGTCGGTGCGACCGAAATAGGAATCCACCTTGTGATAGGTGAACTGCTGCTGGATGCCGAGGCTGGTTTCGGGACGACTGAAGAAAAAGCCCGTCTTGGCGAACGCCTCATAACGCTGCGTGTTGATGCCGATGCCATAAACGTCGTAACCAATATCACCGCGCTTATCGGGATCAAAATCCATCTGGCCACTCAAGCGGTTTTCCTTCAAGGCCTTACCGCCAATTTTGCAGGTAAAGACATCGCCCATATAATTGTAGCGCGCAAATACGTTGTATTGCGTCACCATCGGGTCGTCGAGGAAGGTGTCGTGGTTCGAATCCATCTTCATGAAATTGTGGTTGACATGGCCCAACAACGCAATGCCACTCTTCTCTCCCGTCTTGAAATAGGTGTTGAAATTGGCTTCAGCCATACCCATCGTGCTGCCAAACAAGTTGACGAAGACCTTCTCGCTCTTGCCCTCTTCAGGTTCCTTGAAATCGACGTTGATTTGTCCGCTGATGGATTCATAACCATTTCTGACAGAAGAAGTTCCTTTCGAAACCTGGATGCCATTCATAAAAGTACCGGGCACATAACCCAAACCGAAGGCCGAAGCCAGTCCGCGGAAGTTTGGCATGTTTTCGGCCAGCATCTGGGTATAGATGCCACTCAAGCCGAGCAACTCAATCTGCTTGGCACCAGTGACAGCATCGCTATAGGCCACATCCACCGAAGCGTTGGTCTCGAAACTCTCGGCCAAGCTGCAGCAGGCGCAGCGGCGCAAAGCCTCGCCCGTAATTTGCTGCACAGCATGTGGGTCAAGGACGGAGACAAATTGCGCCTGACGGCGGGCGGCTATCTCAACCTCGCTCAGCATGTGCTCGCCAGCAAAGACATGGTCGTAGTGCATGCCATGGTCCATGTGGTGGACGGTGTCGTTCTCGTACGAAACACAGCTGAAGACAAGGCAATGTATCTTCTCGTGGACACAAATCTCATAATGTCCGTTGGCATCGGTCACCGTGCCTTCGTTGACGATTTTCCAATACACATTGACACCCGGCAGCGGCACTTTCTTGCCGTCAACTTCTTCATAAACGGTGCCTTCGATGTGTTCGTGACCTTCATGGTCGTGATGATGATGTTGCGCCGAAACACCATTGGCCAACAACATCAAGAATGATATAAGAATTATTTTATTGATTTTCATTGTTTGTTGATTTATTGATGATTTGACTGGGGGGACATTTTGACATTTTGACTTAGGGACATTTAGACTTTGTGGGATGCTGAGATGCTCCCTAAGCGGTGGCTGCTGAGCAGAGCCGAAGCAACACACCTTCATTCTATTCTGTTACGTGAACTAGAATAGCCTTCAATAAACCAACGGATTAAGCTTGAGTTGCGAGAAATAAGCCAGCGTTTGTCGTGCCGACTTGAAAATTGGAATTTTTCTAGGTGAAAAATTAATTAATTGTTGACTTTCAATATTGTCAATCACTGAAAATTCTGGTGAAAGCACTGCGACAACTTGGAAGAAAACAGTCAACTGTTTTACGGGCGAAAACGTGTAATTGTCAGTGAAACCGATAGGGCTGTCGAAATCTTCGCAACAGCATTTGTCGCCAAAATGCACCACTTTATTATGCTCGGCGAACTCGGCAGCATTCATCGCGTGATGATGATGGTGGTGGCAATGCTCACAAAGCTGCGAAGCGTCGCCAAAGCTGCTCATCAGGTGGTCTTCTTCGGTACAATAGTGGAAGTTGACATTCCAGCCTATCGAAACGAAAAACACCATGAGCGCCATCAACAAGGAACCGATTTTCAGCAAGTGCGTTTTCATGCCGCAAAAGTAATCAAAAAATTGTGAAAACACATTTTTTAGATAAAACGACAAATGTATCGCCTTTTTGTCTATTTTTGCAGCCTCAAAGGCAAGCCACTTTAGCTCAGTTGGTAGAGCAACGCATTCGTAATGCGTAGGTCGTTGGTTCGAGTCCGACACGTGGCTCAACAAAAAGGAGTTCTTCAGGACTCCTTTTTTTATTATTCTCCTCAAACTACATTGAAAATCACTATTTTTGCAGCATGGAAAAAGAAGTTTTACTGGGAAAGAATCCCACCGAAATACAAGAAATTGTCAACGACTTAGGTTTACCGAAATTCACTGGAAAACAGATTGTTGACTGGATTTACAAGAAACGTTGTGCTTCTATCGACGATATGTCGAACCTCAGCAAGAAGTCGCGCGAGTTGCTTTCTGAACGTTATGAAGTCGGCATGACAGCCCCACTGAACGAGCAAGACTCGACCGATGGCACGAAGAAATACCTCTTCGCTGCTGGCGAACATCGCATCGAGTCGGCCTACATTCCCGAGAAGGAACGCGCCACGCTGTGCATCTCCACCCAAGCAGGCTGCCAGATGGACTGCCTCTTCTGCGCGACAGGTAAGCAAGGCTTCCAAAAGAACCTCTCGGTGGCCGAAATCCTCAACCAAGTGTTCAGCCTACCCGAATTCGACACCTTATCTAATATCGTGGTGATGGGCATGGGCGAGCCGCTCAACAACTACGACAACCTGATGGGTGCCTTGGAAGTGCTCACCGCCGAATGGGGCTTGGCATGGAGCCCGACACGCATCACCGTCTCAACTTGCGGCATCATCCCTAACCTGAAGCGCTTCCTCGAAGAGTCGAAATGCAACCTTGCCATCAGCATGCACAGCCCGTTCCACGACGAGCGACTGAAAATCATGCCGATTGAAAAAGTCTATCCTATCAAGGAAGTCGTCCACTTGGTGAAGCAACACGACTGGCACGGCCAACGCCGCCTCTCGTTCGAATACATCGTCTTCAAAGACATGAACGACACGGGCGAACACATCAAGGAGCTGGCCCGCCTGTTAGGTAGTTTGCGTTGCCGCATGAACCTCATCTGTTACCACACCATCCCCAACCTGCCGATGAAGAGTCCCGACAAGATGAGCATGGCTGCCTTCCGCGATGCCTTGAACAACAAGGGTATCATCGCCACCATCCGCGCTTCGCGCGGGCAAGACATCGATGCTGCTTGCGGACTGCTTTCCACAAAAGGAAAATAATAATTAAAATATCTATAAACCAACAAATTAAATCAATGAAAAAAGTATTTGGTATTTTCATGCTTGCCCTCTTAGTCATGGTGGGCAAGGTTCGTGCCGACGAAGGCATGTGGCTTCCAATGTTCGTGGAACGCCTCAACTATGTTGACATGCAAAAAATGGGTTTGCAACTGACCCCAGAAGAACTCTACAGCATCAACCACAACAGTCTGAAAGACGCCATCGTGGGCCTGGGCGACAGTCCTATGCCTCGCGGTTTCTTCTGCACAGGCGAAATCGTTTCGGAACATGGCCTGCTGTTCACCAACCACCACTGCGGCTACGGTTCCATCCAAAAACTCAGCTCCGATGAACACGATTACCTCCGCGACGGTTTCTGGGCAAAAGACTATTCGGAAGAACTTCCAGCTGCCGACATGACAGCATCGTTCCTCATCCGCATGGAAGACGTCACCAAGGAAGTGCTCAGCGTCGTTACCGACGACATGGACTTCCAAGATCGCCAAAGCGCCATCAGCGCCAAGGCCAAGGAAATTGAAGCAGCTGCTTCGGAAGGCGGAAAATACAACCCCGTCGTGAAGGGTTTCTTCGAAGGCAACGAATATTACATGTTCGTCTATCAAGTCTATACCGACGTCCGTCTGGTTGGCGTGGCCAACTCGAGCATCGGTAAGTTTGGTGGCGACACCGACAACTGGATGTGGCCTCGCCACACGGGCGACTTCAGCATCTTCCGTGTGTATGCCGACAAGGACGGCAACCCAGCCGCCTACTCGAAGGACAATGTGCCGTTGACACCTAAGCATCACCTTCCTGTCAGCCTCGATGGTGTGAAGCAAGACGACTTCACCATGATCTGGGGTTTCCCTGGCTCAACCGAACGCTACATGTCGAGCTATGGCATCGACTACAACGTGGAGACCTTCTACCCTCTCATCATCGACATCTTCGGCAAGCAACTCGAAGTGATGGAAGAATACATGAAGGCTGACGAACACATCAACCTGATGTATGCCGACAACCACGCTGGCCTCGCCAACACCTGGAAGAACTTCATCGGACAATGCACCATGCTCCGCAAGAACAAGGTGAGCGAAACCAAGGTCGCCCTCGAAAACGACTTCACTAACTGGGTCAACAGCGATGCCAACCGTAAAGCCGAATATGGCAAGGCTCTGCCTAACCTTAAAGACGCTTACGCCCAACTCAACCAAGTATCAAAATATGTGTATTATCCGAATTTCGTTTCAGGCATCGGTGCCGCTGGCCGCGCTTCATTGTTCAGTGCCTACTACGAAGCCGTCCAGAACAAGGACAAGGACGCCGAAGCCGTAGCTTTGACCATGATGCAACAAATCGATGTTGACGAACTGTTTGCCGAAGTTGACCAACAAGTGGAAAAGAAGACCTTCGCCGAAATGCTGAAGACCTATCGCAATGCCTTCAACGCCGACGAACTGCCTGAAATCTTCAACATCATCGACAAGAAATTCAAGGGCGACATCGACGCCTTCACCGAAGAAGTCTATGCCAACTCCATCTTCGCTACCCCAGAAAGCATCAAGGCCTTCATCGAAAAGCCAAAAGCCAAGAAGATTGAAAAGGACTACGCTTACATCATGAACACCTCAATGATGGAAGTCATCATGAGCGGCATTCCAGCCTATCGCCAAGCCATGACTACCGTCAGCGAGAATGACCACATCTTCGTTAAGGGTCTGCGCGAATACTACGCTGCCACACAACCTGGCAAGAGCCTCTATCCTGATGCCAACTCAACCATGCGTATGAGCTATGGCTCGGTGCAAGACTATCAGCCAGCCGATGCAGTCCATTACGACTATGTCTGCACCGCCAACGGCATCCTCCAAAAGTATGTTCCTGGCGACTACGAGTTTGACGCTCCAAAGCGCCTCATCGACCTCATCGAAAAGAAGGACTTCGGTCAATATGCCGATGACAATGGCGAACTCATCGTGTGCTTCCTCTCCACCAACGACATCACTGGTGGTAACTCGGGCAGCCCAATCATGAACGCCAAGGGCGAACTCCTCGGTCTGGCCTTCGACGGCAACTGGGAAGCCATGAGTGGCGACGTCAACTTCGAACCTAAACTCCAACGCACCATCAACGTCGATATCCGCTACGTGCTGTTCATCATCGACAAGTATGCTGGTGCTACCCGCCTCATCGACGAACTCGACATCCGCAAGGCTGAACCACAGCCTATCCGCGTTGAAGAAGAGCAAATCTGATTCCATCCGGAATAAAACATCATGGGGCTGGCCATTTGGTCAGCCCCATTTTTTATTTCCACACTTCATGTGATAACAAAAAAGCCCGCTGATTCTCAGCGAGCTTGATGAGGTACCTAGCAGATTCGAACCGCTGTCCCCGGTTTTGCAGACCGGTCCCTAACCACTCGGGCAAGGTACCCTATTGCGACTGCAAAGATACATCTTTTTTGAATGCCGCAAGCCTTTTGGAGAAAATTTTTCAAATTAATCCTCGCGCCGACAATTTCATCCAGTTCCAGCCCACCAATGCGACTAGCAACAAACCACAATATATGTAGAAGAACTTCCTGTCTTTCTTTTGAATACGAGTGACAGCATAGGCTGCCATCACTATCATCATAGGGATAGCAGGTTCGTGATAGCGCTCCGAATTAAAGGCAAAAGAAAACATGATGATGGCAAGATAGCTGAGTTCGTAAGCCCCAATGAGGCTAAAATTACGCCATTTGCGCTCACGGAATGCTATCACAATGGCCAACATGGCAAAGAATGCGATGAAATTCTTCACATAGACACTGCCATTGAGCAACTTTTGACTGTCATTAGAAACATCCACCATCGAAGCAACCGGCATCACAAAGGCGGCTGGTGCCACATAAATGTTCTTTGCCAACTCAGCATGTTCCATGCCCAGTTTTTCGAACTTTTCGCTCTGATAATCAATATCGGTGAATTTCAGTTCATTGATGATTCTCATTTCATACCCAATAGGAGTGAAAAGAAAGACGAAAAACAATACCACAATGGCAGAAACAACGATAATCTTGCTCTTTATCGGAACCAAGTCTTTGGTTGAAAGCACTATGAACACAAAGAAGGCAAAGATGAGGCACATTCCCGTAATCGTTCGGAAGCCGAAGGTCAAAGCAACGAGAAGAATCGGGAAAAAAACATTCCAGAAGGTGTATTTCTTACTTCGTATTAGATAATCCATACGCTCCAAAGCCATGACGGAAAGGAAAATCATCTCACACTCCTTGAGATGCAGCCCTGTGATTTGAATAAAAATAGGCATAAAGACACTCATCACGGCAGCCAAACGACCTGCCTTCTCATCAAACGTGCGCGATGTGAGCTTATAGATGGCGATACACATATAAGCACTCATAAGTGCCTTGAGCAAGCGCGGAACGAGCACATTTGGGCCAAATATTGAATACAGCAAGGTAAGCCAAAGGGTGTAGCCTGAATCCGAAAAACCCATTGAATAGGCAAACAGATACTTGAACGGATAACTTAAATATCCTGCTCGAACAATGTGTGATAGATATACAGCTTTTTTATGATAACTAAGGCTATCGGCAGCATCATATTCGAACGGAATCCCCGTCTGGTAATAGAAATAGTAGCATGTCAAGAAAGCATACAAGACCCTAAGCCCCAATGCCGTAAAGAAAACCTTTCGCCAAAAGCGTTTCGGGTCATCATCTTTCCATCGCTGGTAGAACAGACACGTAAAAACAAAGAAGAAAAGCACCTCGCCAACACCCCAAAAGTGGAAAATCGGTTCCATCGCATGGCCTCTGAAGACCAAGTCGATAATTAACAGCGAAATGAGATAGATTCCGATGCCCAAGATAGGGATGACGCGAAAGCTTTTCTGCTCCATCACTAATTTCAGGAATGATTACCTAATCCGGAACACCGGGCCCACTTCCTTACGTTTCTTCACAGCATGGTTCAACATAGTAGCCTTCTTGGCTGGGTCAATGGTACCGATTTTCTTCATGTCGGAACGCTCCCAGAAGTTGGGCTTATACTCATGCTCGAAGCGGAAAAGATCTGGAGTAGCAGTAATCACCGTTGGGCTATATGACTCGTGCGACCCATCAACAAGCTCGAAAGTAATATCGAGTTTACGATTATCAATATTGTAGGTATAGTCAAACAGATAATAAATTGCAGTGTCTTGATTATATCTGTCAACCTGCACACCTTTGTTATCTTCAAAGAAATACATCCAGAAGCCTGTAGTAGTGTCGTAAGGATTGAATTCGACGCACTTATAGCTGTCTTCAATCATTAGGCCAAAATAGTCAGTATTCCACTGCTCTTCTTTCGTGACACCGAACACAAGATTATAGATGCTGCTGAACTCAACCTCGCCTTGCGAAATGAGCACCACGATTTGGGCACCGCCCTTTGGCGAAAGAATCGAAATATGACCATTCCTATAGCCCTCTGCTGCAGCATCCAACGGCTCAACATTGATAGTGATTGTGGAATGGTTCTCATCACTACTCGTGGGCGTAACGGTGAACCAATCAAAATCGCTGTTTTCCTGGATTCTCCAACCGTATGTGGCAGTAACTTCGATGGTTTGCGAGCCTCCATCGGCACCAAACCACAAATTATGCTGTGAGACTTCAATCTTGTCTTTCTTGCAACTCGATGCGGCAAAAGCGACAAAAGCGAGAAGAAGAACCGGTAAAAGTTTTCGTAGATTATTCATATTGAATTGTTTTGATTAATTATGATTTGCAAAAATAGGTATTTTTAATGAATCAAGCCGTTTATTCTAAAAACGATTACTTGATAGGGAACACTGGGCCTGCTTCCTTACGTTTCTTCACGGCACGGTTAAGCAATGCAGCCTTCTTGGCTGGGTCAATAGTACCGATTTTCTTCATGTCGGAACGTTCCCAGTAGTTGGGCTTATACTCATGCTCGAAGCGGAAAAGATCTGGAGTAGCAGTAATAATGGTTGGATTATAGTATTCAATGGTCCCATCTTCAAGTTGGAAACTATATTCGAGTTTTCTAGTAGCAATGTCATATGTATAGTAAAACCTGAAATACTCTGTCGTGTCAAAGCGATACCTATCTACCTGAACGCCAGTACTATCCTCAAAGAAATACATCCAGAAGCCCGTAGTGGTGTCGTAAGGATCGAATTCGAAGCACTTATAGCTGTCTTCAATCATTAGGCCAAAATAGTCAGTATTCCATTGTTCTTCTTTCGTGACACCGAACACAAGATTATAGATGCTGCTGAACTCAACCTCGCCTTGCGAAATGAGCACCACGATTTGGGCACCGCCCTTTGGCGAAAGAATCGAAATATGACCATTCCTATAGCCCTCTGCTGCAGCATCCAACGGCTCAACATTGATAGTGATTGTGGAATGGTTCTCATCACTACTCGTGGGCGTAACGGTGAACCAATCAAAATCGCTGTTTTCCTGGATTCTCCAACCGTATGTGGCAGTAACTTCGATGGTTTGCGAGCCTCCATCGGCACCAAACCACAAATTATGCTGTGAGACTTCAATCTTGTCTTTCTTGCAACTCGATGCGGCAAAAGCGACAAAAGCGAGAAGAAGAACCGGTAAAAGTTTTCGTAGATTATTCATATTGAATTGTTTTGATTAATTATGATTTGCAAAAATAGGTATTCTTAATGAATCAAGCCGTTTTATGTCTTAACGGCGTTTATTTTTGGGCTTCCGTTTCATCATCGAGAGATCGGGGAGCATCTCGAAGTCCATCTTGTGCTTGAACAAATCGACCGCCTTGACGACCACCTTCACCTCGTCGCCCAACTGGATGACATGGCCAGTGTCTTCACCGATGACGCGGAAATTGTCTTCATCAAGATAATAGTAATCGCCAGGCAAGTTTTCGTAACGCACCAAGCCCTCGCACTTACTGTCTTTTAACTCGACAAACAAGCCCCACTTACTCACGCCCGACACCAAGCCTTCAAACACCTGGCCAATCTTGTCTTTCAGGTATTCGGCCTGCTTGTATTTCACCGATTGGCGTTCCATCTCTTCGGCTTGCTTTTCCATTTCCGAGCTGTGCAAGCACATTTCCTCGTATTCCTTCTTGTCGGCTGAGCCTTGGTTCTCAATCAGATAACGCTCAATGAGACGATGTACCAACAAGTCGGGATAACGGCGAATCGGAGAAGTGAAGTGTGTATAGTAATCGAAGGCCAAACCATAGTGACCGATGTTGTCGGTAGTGTAAATGGCCTTGGCCATAGTGCGCACCGCCACCGATTCGATGAGGTTCTTCTCGCCCTTGCCTTCCACATCGGCAAACAGCTTGTTGTAGGACGACACCAACTTGCTGCGCGAACTGATGTCCATCGTGTAGCCCAAACGCGAGATGAGCAGCATGAACTTGTTCAGCTTTTCGGGATTCGGCTCGTCGTGGACACGATACACAAAGGTGTAGTTTTTCCATTTGCTGTCGGGCTTGCCAAAGGTCTCAGCCACCGTGCGGTTGGCCATCAGCATGAAGTCTTCAATCAGCTCATGCGATTCGTTTTGCTCTCGCACGTAGGTGTCGATAGGCTTCTTGTTTTCGTCAAGGATGAACTTCACCTCTTCCGTGTGGAAATTGATGCTGCCGGCTGCCATGCGTTTTTCGCGCAACTTGGTGGCCAAACTATTGAATACCAATATCTCATCTTTATAGTCGCCTTCGCCTCCTTCAATCATGGCCTGCACCTCTTCGTAAGTGTAGCGGCGGCACGACTTGATGATGGTCTTGCCAATCCAATGGTTGAAAATGTTGGCATCGTCGTCCATTTCGACGACTACCGAGAATGTCAGCTTTTCCTCGTCGGGGCGCAACGAGCACACATTGTTGCACAACTTTTCGGGCAGCATCGGGATGGTGCGGTCAACAAGATAAACCGAGGTTCCACGACTGAGAGCCTCTTGGTCGATGGCCGAACCTGGTCGGACATAATGCGACACGTCGGCGATGTGGACACCCACTTCCCAATGGCCGTTGTCTAACTTGCGCAACGAGATGGCATCGTCAAAGTCCTTGGCATCAGCCGGGTCGATGGTGATGGTGAACACCTCGCGGAAATCGCGACGTTTCTTTATCTCATCTGTCTTGATCCTGACAGGAATCTTTGCAGCTTCTTTTTCCACATTTTCTGGAAAATCAATCGGATATTCATGCGCAGCAAGGATGGATTCCATCTCCACATCGTTCTCGCCAGGGTTGCCCAACACGCGCGTGATTTCGCCAAACGGGTTGCCCGAACCGTCAGGCCAATCCACCAGATGAGCAATCACCTTCTGCCCGTCTTTGGCACCATGCAACTCGCCTTTCGGGATGAAGATATCCACAGGCATATACTCCACATCGGGGCGGACAAACACATAGCCTCGCGTAATGTTCAGCACACCCACGAAATCGACATGCCGGCGTTCCAAGACCTCAACGATTTCACCTTCCGGCTTCTTGCTGCCGCGCTTGGGGAACATCGCCACACGCACGCGGTCGCCATGCAAAGCCTTGCCCGTATTGTTCGAGGCAATGAAAATGTCTTCGCCATCTTCATCGTCGAGAATCACATAAGCCTTGCCCGTCGATTTCATCTCAACAGTGCCTTCAACATATTGCTTCTTCGGGCCAAATTGCGCCAAGCCCGCAGCACTCATCACATAACTAAAAGGCCGTTCTTCAGCGAGCAAGCCTTTGTCTTTCAAGTCGATGAGCAAATTATATACCACATCTTTCCCCGCCTGGTCCTTGATGCCCATCACTTTACAGACCTGCTTGTAATTCTTCGGGCGGAAAGGATCGTCAGCAAAAATGCCTAAAATGACACTCGTAAAAGTGCTGAGTTTATTTTCGATTTTCTTTTTCTTTGCCATAATGTTCAGACAAATTTTAGTTGGTTTTTGTCGTTATTTATTTCTTTCAATCTGCAAAAATACACAAATCAAGCGATTAGATTGTTGATAATTTTGTTGATAAATAAATGGATTGAAATCCGAAATCCGAATTGATAAATTGCCGTACCTTTGCACTAGTCATTGGTAAAATGACAAAAATTTGAAAACGAGCATTTTAACTATGAGTAACGGCGGACTATTCATCAAAAAAAGAGACGGACAAGAAGAATCCTTTTCGGTTGAAAAAATCAAGATAGCTATCAGTAAAGCCTTCTTAGCTTCGGGGTTTTATGCCACCGATGAAGACCTGAATTCCATCCTAAGCAGAGTAAGAATCACCAACGGCATCACGGTCGAAGAAATCCAAAACCAAGTGGAGACCGCCTTGATGGCCGAACAGTATTACACCGTGGCGAAGAATTACATCCTCTACCGCCAAAAGCACAGCGAAGACCGCGAAATCCGCGAGAAAATCGACTTCCTGAGCAACTACTGCAATGCTTCGAATGCTGCCACCGGATCGAAATACGATGCCAACGCCAATGTGGAGAAGAAAAACATCGCCACGCTGATTGGCGAGTTGCCCAAGTCGAGTTTCATCCGCATCAACCGCCGCTTGCTCACCGACCGCATCAAAGAAGTCTATGGCAAAGAGCTGGCCGACCGCTACATGTATCTGCTCAACAACCACTTCATCTACAAGAACGACGAGACTTCGCTGGCCAATTACTGCGCTTCCATCACCATGTATCCATGGCTGCTGGAAGGCACCAAGCCATTGGGCGGCAATTCAACCGCTCCCACCAACCTACGTTCGTTCTGTGGCGGCTTCATCAATATGGTATTCATGGTGTCGTCACAACTCTCGGGCGCCTGCGCTACCCCTGAGTTCCTGATGTATATGAACTATTTCATCGGGTTGGAATACGGCCAAGATTACTACAAGCGTGCCGACGAGAAAGTCGATTTCTCGAAGAAAGGCCGCACCATCGACAAGGTCATCACCGACTGCTTCCAGCAAATCGTCTATTCGCTCAACCAACCTGCCGGTGCACGCAACTACCAATCGGTGTTCTGGAACATCGCCTACTACGACAAGAATTACTTCCAGTCACTCTTTGGCAACTTCTACTTCCCTGATGGCACCCAACCCGATTGGGAGTCGCTAAGTTGGCTTCAAAAACGTTTCATGAAATGGTTCAATGCCGAACGCCAGCGTGCCGTGCTGACCTTCCCAGTTGAGACCATGGCTCTGCTCTCGAAAGATGGAGATGTCATCGACCAGGAATGGGGCGACTTCACTGCTGAGATGTATGCCGAAGGTCACTCCTTCTTCACCTATCTGAGCGACAATGCCGACTCATTGTCGTCGTGCTGCCGCCTGCGCAACGAGATTCAAGACAACGGATTCAGCTACACCCTCGGTGCCGGTGGCGTCTCGACAGGCTCGAAGAGCGTCCTCACCATCAACCTGAACCGCTGCATCCAATACGCCGAGCGCAACAACATGCACTACCTCACCTTACTCGAGGAAATCGTCGATTTGTGCCACAAAGTGCAAATCTGCTACAACGAAAACCTGAAAAACCTACAGGCCAAAGGCATGTTGCCGCTGTTCGATGCTGGCTATATCAACATGTCACGACAATACCTTACCATCGGCGTGAACGGTTTGGTGGAAGCCGCCGAATATCTCAAGATCGACATCAGCGACAACCCAGAATACGAGAAATTCGTGCAAGACGTGTTGGGCCTCATCGAGACTTACAACAAGAAATACCGCTCGAAAGAACTGATGTTCAACTGCGAGATGATTCCTGCCGAAAACGTCGGCGTGAAACATGCCAAATGGGACCAAGAAGACGGCTATGAAGTACATCGCGATTGCTACAACAGCTATTTCTACATCGTCGAAGACCCCAACACCAACATTTTGGACAAATTCCGTCTGCACGGCGAAAAATACATCAAACACCTTACCGGTGGCTCAGCTTTGCACATGAATCTTGAGGAACATCTGAGTCAGCCACAATATCGCCAACTTCTGAAAGTGGCCGCCCGCGAAGGCTGCAACTATTTTACCTTTAACATTCCGAACACCATCTGCAACGACTGCGGACACATCGACAAGCGCTACCTCAAAGAATGCCCCGAGTGCCACAGCCACAACATCGACTATCTGACACGTATCATTGGCTATCTGAAACGCATCAGCAACTTCTCAGAAGCACGTCAGGAAGAAGCCCACAGAAGATTCTACGGAAAGATGGATTGACATTTTTTATGCTTAAATACGCTAATTTTGATATAGTTTTTCAGGAAGTTCCTGATGAGGTGACCCTTGCCATCAACATCTCCAACTGCCCTAACCATTGCCCATTTTGCCACAGCAAATACCTTTGGGAAGACATTGGTGACGTGCTCGACAAGAAATCGCTCGACCAACTCATCGAGAGATACAAATCGGGCATCACTTGCGTTTGCTTTATGGGTGGTGATGCCGCACCTTACGACATCGCCAACCTCGCCATGCACGTGAAAAGCGCCTACAAGGACCTTCACACCGCATGGTATTCAGGCAAGAACGAACTACCCGACGCATTCCACGCCGAGACCTTCGACTACATCAAATTAGGGAAATATGACGAAAAACTCGGTCCACTCGACTCAGCCACCACCAACCAACGCATGATGAAACGTTTGGCTGACGGCCGTATCAAAGACATCACTGAGCGATTCCGCAAACAATCTCAAACAGCCGAAAGCACAAAACAGATTTCGCTATAGGTTTTCTATCCTCACTAAAGGATAGCATTCCCGCAACTCATACAACTTCTTATCGCGCATTATCTCGAACTTGCGATAGGCTTCGCTTTCGGGAAACAACGGCTTGTGATGAAGCATTTGCTTCAATTCCAACGCTTTATTCATCGCTGGCATTTCCAACGGATTAACGGCAAACTCAACAAATCTTTCCCAAATATACTGGACAGCCTGCGTTGTGGGATGTATCATGTCTTCCTTATAAAAACGATAGTCACGCAATTCGTCATTCATGATTTCGTAAGCAGGAAAATAATAGGCGTTAGCGAATCGCTTGCAAACCGCATCTACGGCCAACAGCAAAGCCGACTTGCTCAACTGGTTCTCATGGAGTCCGTCCTTCAAATGCCGCAATGGCGAAACGGTAAAGATGAAATACTTATCAGGATGCTTTGAGACCATGGATGAAAGGCAAGCTATCGAATCTTCAATGGTCATGAACTCACGCTCAAATCTCTGTGAAGGCAACTTGTGACAATTCGAGACAACCATCCCACTTTCCTTATGGCGATACACCCACGAGGTGCCCAAACTCACTACGACCCATTTTGCGCCCAAAAAGAACCCGCTGTGCGATTTCAGTTCACGATTGATATCATCAAGCAGCTCGGTTTCGGAAGTCCGCCAGAACCTCGTATTATGCGAAAAAGTGCAGTAGCAATCTTTGTCAACAGCAACCACCTCGTCATGGACAAATCCCTTTCCGCTGCCGAGCCGTTCAACCGATTGCGCAATGCTTGCCGGATTGAACAACACTCCAAAAGGATTGACTTGGGCATCAAATCCCAAGCCTTTGCAAAGCGTGCCCACCTCATCGGCAAAGCACGAACCCAAAAAGAGCACACCATCACCATAAGCGATGGTATGCTCCATTGGTTGAATGTTCAGTTGTGTTTGCAGTATCATTTATTGGCTAACAGATACCTTTCAACTTCGATACCAGCCATGGCACCCGTTCCGGCAGCCACAATAGCCTGACGGTAAGTGCGGTCTTGGCAGTCGCCACAGGCAAATATGCCTTCCACATTGGTAGCTGTCGATTTCGGCTTGGTGATGATGTAGCCTTCTTCATCCATGTCGAGAATGCCCTTGAAAATGCCCGTATTCGGAATATGACCGATGGCAACGAAGAATCCATCGACGTTGATGGTGCGTTCTTCTTTTGTCTCGCTATGATAGAGCACTGCGCCTTTCAGTTTCTTCATGAAGCCTTGCTGCTCGCCGAAGAGTTCCTTGGTTTGGTGTTTCCAAAGCACTTCGATGTTAGGCGTATTCAGCACACGATGTTGCATCGCTTTCGAGGCACGAAGCACATCACGACGGACGATGAGATACACTTTGTTGCAAAGTTTTGCCAGATAAGTGGCATCTTCGCAAGCGGTATCGCCACCACCAACAACGGCAACATCCTTGCCTTTATAGAAGAAACCATCGCAAGTGGCACAGGCCGAGACGCCACCACCCTTAAACTCGTCTTCAGAAGGCAAGCCGAGATAGCGAGCCGAGGCACCAGTCGAAACAATGATGCTGTCAGCCAGAAGTTCGCCATCATATTCTGTTGTCACTTTGAAAGGACGTTGAGTGACATCGATAGCGGTGACTTCACCCATGCGGATGTCAGCACCAAAGCGTTCGGCTTGCTGACGGATTTCGTCCATCATGTCAGGGCCTTTCACACCTTGTGGATAGCCAGGGAAATTCTCTATTTCAGTGGTTTGGGTCAATTGACCGCCAGGTTGGATACCTTCGTAAACAACGGTTTTCACGTCGGCGCGGCATGTGTAGATAGCGGCAGTGTAACCAGCTGGTCCTGAACCGATAATTAAGCATTCAATGTGTTCCATATTGTTGATTGTTATTTGTTGAGTTGTTTGCTGTTGAGTTATTTGTTTGACTTAGGGACATTTAGACTTAGGGACTTGGGGACTTGGGGACTTAGGGACGATTGGACTTTTTTGACTTGGGACTTTGTGGGATGCTGAACTGCTTCCTGAGTCGCTCCCTGAGCGGAACCGAAGGGAAGCCGAAGCAAGCCGATTTCTTAATGACCATTCAGTTTGCAAAAATAAAATATTTTGTTGAAATGGTTGCCAATTGGAAAAACCTTCCTATCTTTGCAGCGCAAATCGGGGCGTGGTGCAGTTGGCTAGCATTCTTGCATGGGGTGCAAGCGGTCGCCAGTTCGAGTCCGGCCGCTCCGACGCGAAAGCAGCAGAGTTCTGCTGCTTTTTTTGTTGTCTTTTCGCAACCAAATCCAAACAAAAAGGACACCCTTGCGGATGTCCTTTTCTCATGATTTTTACCTTCGTCAAATCAATATTCCCAAAGGCTTTGTTCGAAATCGAACATTTCGTTCTTGATGCGTTCCGATTCGTAAAGAGCATCAATATTGAAAGCATAGGAGTTGATGTAACGGTCGTAGTTGTTTTCTTCCTTGACGATGTAGCTATCGAAGATACGCTTTTGGAAGATTTCGTCATAGGTAAGACGTGCAGCAGCATTGTTACGGTTGAAGGCGAAGGAAGTAGCCAGAACCTTACGGGTTTGTGTATCGTAAGGGATCCAGCAAGGCTGTGAAAGACCATCTTCTTCAACAATGATAGGGCTGATGGCAATGATACGGACAAGGAACTGCGACAATTTCTTGTCGAAATACCAGTCTTCCTTGATTCTCAAACGAGTCACATTCAGGATACGGTCCTTGAAGGCGATTTCGTTAGGCACTTCTTCGCCATCTTTCCAAATGACGGGCGGGTCACCAATCTTCGTAGAAGCCTTTTCAAAGTCGTCACGAGTCAATGGAGTGACCATGTCGTCAATGTTGTTTTCAACGCGATAGGCAGTAATATCGCCGCTCTGGATTCCATCGTAGAGCACTGTGACAAGATTGGCCCAATCTTCAGTACGATTGATAGGATAATAGAACACCTGATTAATCTTCTGGCGGAAGTCGATTTCACGAATGATGGTCTTCTTCCACATGATATTGGATTCCTGAATCTCTGGAAGTGGAGATGGAGCCTTATCAACGATAAGCTGCTGTTGTGCCGCGACGATGCTGTTCATCGGAGGCTTGATATCGGTAGTCTGAGCCTTCAGGCTGCCAATCGAGCCACCCAACAGGGCTATGGCCAACATTGAAACAAGTGTCTTTTTCATCTTTATTTCATTTAATGGTTATTCTTATTTGATTTCAACAGCCAATTGGTTGTCGAGCACCTTGGTCTTGCCATCGTTACCCTTCACTTGGATAGCGGTGAAGATGAAGATGTCGCCGACATTAGCTGAATTGAAAACGTTCTTGCATTCGTCATTGAAGGCAGCGCTCGTAACCTTAGCTTCCTTGGTGGTACCAGCCTTGGTACGATACTTGACAGTGTAACCGGTAACATCATAGTGGACACCTTCGAAGTCGAAGTCCTTCATTTCTGCTTCAACGCGGTTAGCAGCAAGCAGAGCTGACTTCGAGACCTTACCGTCAGCACCGACGTTTCTGATAAGAGCTGTTGGCTTTGGAAGATCCTTCACGCGGAAATCGACATTGCCATTGATGCCTTCACGGCTAACGTGAACGGTGACCTTAGTGGCACCTGGTTGGACTCTCAAATTGTAGATACCATTACCAGCGGATGCGAGGGTAGCACCAGTAGCAGTGACGCTCAAGTTACCGCTACCACCAGCAGCCACGCTGATTGGGTTATCGATACCAGCATAAACGACATTCATCTTGGTAGCCGAAACACTCACGCTCGCAGGAGGAGTGACAGTGTATTCGCCTTGGAATGGATATTCCTTCATTTCATTGGTCTTAGGGTCACGCATTTCGATGACACCAGTGTATTTGTGTGAACCAATGCCGCCACCGAATTCCAACGGGATAACACCCGTAGCATCGCTAGCGTATTCTTTTTCAGCACCACCATCCAACGAAATCTTAGCAGTGATTTGTGAATTCTTCCAAGCGGTAACCATGGCTTGAGCCACGTATGGTTGACCTGAAACAACATACTTGCTTTCGGCAAACACCTTAGCACCGATGTTATCGAAGGTGTAGTCTTGAGCGTGGATGTTGGTCATCAATTGAGTGTAGGAATTCAACTCGGCAGTTTCGATTTCAGAGATAATCTTGTTCAAAAGGGTGATGTCAGCCATCAACACGGTGTGGTGGAAATTGCGATATTCCCAACCCTTTTGGATTTCGTCAACAGCTTCTGGGGCATAGTCGATGCGTGCGCCATAGTATTCACCTTCAACAGGCAATCTCTTCAGACGGCTTTCATCTTGTGATTCAATGTAGTTCAGGACATAATCCTTAGGACCATAGATACTATCAGTGACAAGGCCGATTTCGTTGATATGTTCAAAACCGATAGCCTTAACCACTTCATAACGATACTGACGGATTCTTTCGGCCAATTCGAAAGCAACATTCTTCTTGCCGTTAGGACCTTCTGGGCCTTCAGGAGTGCCCATCAAGTAAGCGGTGGTAATGTTGTAATTGTCTCTGTTCTTGATTTTCGAAGTGTTGATATTGAAGAAGAGACGACCATTTCTGATGGTGTCGGTAGTTTTCAGTAAACCTTCGTTGACAGCTTTATCGGAAGTCATTTGTTCAACATTCTTCACGAGATCCCATTTCAGGGCTTCAACATAGTTGATAAGGTCGGTAGCAGCACTTTTCACTTGTTGGGCCTGTTGGAAATAAGGACCAACCTTTTCCTTATCTAAGGAATATTGTTGCTCGAATGAGGCAAATTTCTGGTCGATTTGCTGCGACAAGGTAATATTAGTCTCTTGGACACCGGAGTTAACGGTATCGAAGGCATCGAGGATGTCTTTGGAGACGTTCATAGCGAGCAAGGCAGTATAGACGAGGTACATCATACCAATCATCTTCTGTCTTGGGGTTTCTTTTGCGCCTGACATATTCTTACTCCTTTATTTGATTAATACTCGGGTTGAAGTAGAATTATGCCTTGATGTTCATTGCTGACAACATTCCACCATAGACGTTATTCAGAGCGGTCAAGCGAGCTGAAAGTTGAGTCAACTGATTGTTGAGTTGACCAGCGTTCTGTGATGAAGCGTTGAGGTTATCCATATACTTGTTCATTGTTTCGGTCAACTTCTTGCTGGCAGCTGAAGTTTGTTCAGCACCTTGCAACTGAAGTTCGTAGATCGAGTTCAGTGATTGCATGCTAGCGGCCACCTTCTTAATGGTGTTGGCATCGAGAGCGCTGAAATCGAGCTTACCGAGTGATTCGGAAAGTTTCTTGTTGGTTTCAGTGTAGTTGGTTGAGAAGTCGGAAATCGACTTGGTTGCATTGTTCATGGCATTGGCGTAGTTGTTGGTAGCAGCCAGAGCTTTTGACATGTCAGCCATTTGGCCAGCATTTTCAGCCAATTTTTCGATACCATTTCCTAACTTCTTGATAGTGTCATCGCTGATGTTCATCTTATCGAGCATCTTGCTGAGCATAGCATCTTCTGCGCTTGAAACTGCAGTACCAGTTGAACCAGTGGTAGCAAATTGTGTCTTTTGTTTTCCATCCCAGTTTTCATCCAATTCAACGAAAACATTGTCCCATGCAAATTCCATGTGTTGAGGTTCGAAAGCTGACATGAAGAAGATGACAGCTTCAACACCTAAACCGAGAGCCAACATAACGTCAGCACCTTGAATATGGGTCAGTTTGAAGTAAGCACCAACCATAACGACTGCGGCACCCCAACCATAAAGGTAGCCCATAAAGGTTTTGTACTTCTTCGACATGAGGAATTTCTGAAATTTGCTAAGTTCTTTCTTTTCTGCCATGATGATTAAAATTTAAAAAAGTGTTATTTAATTGTGTTAATTGATGATTTCGAATGAAAAGCCTTTTGGTTCTTATCTATACACTCTTGACATTCTTGGGTTGTCGCCCTTGTTACGGCCAAGGTAAGGTTGGATGCAGCGGAAACCGGTGTAGCAGTTGGCTGAATCCTGATATTGATAATCGCGGGTCGTGACTTGCAGATAGAAGGAGATATCCTTCCACGAGCCACCGCGCACCACCTTACGCTTCATGACGGCTGGATCGTCGTCCTTTGCATTAAAGGTGTAGGTTGGGTTCATGTCCCAAGTGAAGTTATACGAGTTAGGATCGTAAGCGCTGTTGGTCCATTCGGCCACGTTACCGGCCATGTCATACAAGCCCCAGCCATTAGGAGGATAGCAGCCTACAACGAGAGTACGCAAGCCACCATCGGCGAGGTAGTTACCACGACGTGGCTTGAAGTTAGCCAAGAAGCAACCCTTTGCATTGCTGGCGTTAGGACCACCCCAAGGATATGGGTTGAGCATGTTGCCTCCGCGGGCAGCCCATTCCCATTCGGCTTCGGTTGGAAGACGGAACTCGGAGAGATCGACATCCTTCTTCGAACGCATGTAGTCGTTCAGCAGTTGGGTACGCCACACGCAGAAAGCGCGAGCCTGTTGCCATGTGACACCGACCACTGGATAGTTGTCGTAGGCAGGATGCCAGAAATATTTCTCGGTCATAGGATCGTTGAACGAATAGGAATAGTCGTGAATCCAGCAGAGTGTGTCGGGGAAGACATTAATGACCTCGGCGCGAGCATACACCGAACGGTCGCTATAGCCTTGCTTACGGTTTGCCCAAGCACCTTTTCTGTTCACGCTGATGCCAGCATCGGCTTCGCCAATGGAATAGTCGTTTTCGGCGAGTTTCTCGTTGGCCATTTCCTTCTTGGCAGCAGCAACCATATCGAACCAGAAATATGAATAATAGAGTTTACGAGGATCGATTTCCTTTTTCATGAAATATCTCTCATTTTCAGGAAGATACATAGGTTCGAGGGCTTCTCTCACATCCTGTTCCTTGCTGTTCCAGTCGATTTTCTCTTTCCAATTCAGCCTTGGTGGGTCATACACTTCACCGTTTTTGCTTTCGGTGATGGCATACCTGTCAGGGAAATTGTCGGCAAGAATGCGACGTGCGATGGAGTCTCTCACCCAATAGACAAACTGACGGTACTCGTTGTTGGTGATTTCGGTCTCATCCATGAAGAAAGCCGAAACGGAAACCGTCTTTGGCTCATTCAGATAAGAAGCGGTGATGTCTTCACCACCCACGCCCATGGTGTAACTGCCTTGTGGGACGAACACCATGCCATAAGGATCGGGTTGGTTGAATGTTTTGTTAGATTTGCGAACACCAACTAATTCGCCTTGGTTACCATTGCCGCATGCTGTAAGCAGCAACGCGATTGAAAATACAAACAGTAGTCTCTTCATCTTCTTGAAAATGATATAATTACTCTTTTTATTACTTCAATTTTATACTTTTATCCGCCTCTAGATTGGTTCTAAAAACCGCCAAAAATAAGAAATATTGTGTTTGGAAGGCTATTTTTTCTTCGTTTTAGACTAAATTTTACAAGTAACGTATGCTTCGGTAATCACGTGGAGTCTTATCGAGGTCGAGCTTGAAACAGTAGCTCAAGGCCACTTCATGCGAGCCCGGAAGCCCCAATTTCATCGTGTTGACGTCGTAGGAATATCCAATGGTGAGGTCTTTTATAGTAAGGCCAACCAGGAGGCCAATAGATTCTTGTGGACGATAGTTGACACCAAAGGTGAAAGCATCCTTGAAATTCACCTTGGCGCTCACGTTGAACTGCGTGGAGGCGATGTCGCTCATCACTCCAACCGAAGGGATGAAAGTGAAATAAGGCAAATCCTCGAATGAGAAAGGATAGCCTGTCACAAGATAGAATGTACGGTCGGTAATGAAACTGGCACTGCTAGTTTCGTTCTCACCCAAAGCCTTGCCCATGGTCTCCAACACATTGACGCAAGAAAGACCTACATAGAACGACTCTGGCATTTGCCAGAACAAACCCACATTGAAGTCGAAGAGCATGTCGCTCTCATCGCCCAAACCCTGAAGCAATGGGTCACTCTCGTTGTTTGGCTTGAGACTGGCAAAATCAACCGAACGGTTCAGCAACGTACCTGCCAAACCGATTCCCAAGGAGGAACCTCCCAAATCGATATGGAAAGAATAGCCCAAACCCACATTAATGTCGTTCTCGACACCACCAATCTTGTCATTCATGATTGACAATGCCAAACCACCATGCAAGACCTTGATAGGTACATCGCCGGTGAGAAGGAAAGTTTGTGGAGCAATATCGTTGTTGTCGGAATCGACAAAACCGGCCCATTGCTGACGATAGAGGCCTAACAGATTGATTCCTTGGCTCATGCCTGCATAACCAGCATTTACATAAGCATAGGAATTGGTATAATTGGTAAAGATCGGAGCTTGCTGTGCTTTTGCTTCCGAAAAGGTGGCCAACACCAAAATGATGAGCAGTGCTATATGTGTGAGTTTTGCCTTCAACTTCAGAATATCATTGCCATTGGAACCGCTAAAATACAACTTTAGTATTTACGTCCGTTCAATTATTTTTCAACAGTTTTACTACAATATTGATTATCAATATTTTAATTTATCAATTATTTGAACAATCTTATGACATCATTGCCATTTGCCCAGATGACCAAACCGAGGACAAGGATTAATCCGATGGTTTCGGCCACTTCCATGAACTTGTCGCTCGGCTTGCGGCGCGTGATGATTTCAACCAAGAGGAAAAGGATGTGACCACCATCCAAGGCCGGAATAGGCAGAATGTTCATCACAGCCAAAGCGATAGAGAGGAATGCGGTGAGTCGCCAGAACATTTCCCAAACAAAATTTTCAGGGAATATCTTTCCAATTGAGATGAAACCGCCAACGCTCTCGTAGGCTTTGGTCTTGGGACTGAATATGAGTTTCACTTGCTTCCAATAGTCGGAAAGCTCCTGGCCTGTCTTCGAGATGCCTCGCGGGATGGCTTGCCAGAAGGTATATTCCTTGGTCTCAAACTCGAAATAGTCGGCCACTGGAGCCATATAGGCGCCGATGATGCCATCCTCGCCAAGTTGCATGGCAATCTGCAAGGTGTCGAAATCACGCAAGACGGCCAATTCGACTTCCTGGCCCTTATAGTCCTTGATGACTTTGACGAAGGTCTGGAAATAAGGCGTTGGCTCACCATTAATAGATAGGATGTAGTCGCCAACTTCAACACCTGCTTGCTCGGCAATGGAGTTTTCGCCAAAACCTGCCACGATGAAAGGTGTGTTGAACGAAATGAAATTGGCATCTTGCGAGCTGAGCAGTCTTGGAACAGCATCGTCGGGCAACGTGATGGTCATCACTTCACCTTCACGTTCCACTTCGATGGTCTTGGCATTCTCGAGCAAGATTTGCATGGAAATCTTCGAGAAGTCTTCGATGTATTCGCCATCGACGGCCAGAATCTTGTCGCCGTCGCGCAAGCCAAATTCGTAACCCAAGCTATCGACCGAGATACCATATTTGTTGACTTCGGCGGTCGGGAGATACTGTTCGCCATATCTCGAAAGCAGACCGATGTAGATGACGAAAGCGAGCACCACATTCATGAACACGCCAGCCACCATGATGATGAAGCGTTGCCAAGCGGGTTTCGAGCGGAACTCCCAAGGTTGTGGAGGTTGCTTCATCTGTTCCTTATCCATCGACTCGTCAACCATGCCAGCGATCTTGTTGTAGCCGCCCAATGGGAACCAGCCGATGCCATATTCGGTCTCGTCGCTGCGGCGCCAGTCGTCTTCAGGCAAGGTACTGAGGTCGATAGGCACATATTCTTTCACCTTCTTGCCATTCTCGTCAGTGGTTTCGACGACTTCATATTTCTCAGGGACATTCTTCGAGAAAAAGCGGAACTGCCATTTGCCGTTCACCTTCTTGCAACGGAAAATCGAAAAGCCCCAATCGAAGAACAGGTAGAACTTTTCGACTCTGGTCTTGAAACATTTTGCAGCTACGAAGTGGCCCAACTCGTGGATGAACACAAGAAGCGAGAGGGCGAGAATGAACTGCAACACCTTAATTAATATAGCCATAGTATTTGTTTATTTACGATTTTTGAAAAAGTCTGCAAAAATAGTCTTTTTTTCTATTTGTCGAGCTGCATTTCCATAGTCATGTAATGAGTTGGGTCGAGAGAAGCGCCATTGTGCCACAACTCGAAATGGAGTCCCGACAGGTTGCTTTCGTCTTGTTTGCCCAATATGCCAATGGCATCGCCAGCATGAACGAAGTCGCCTTCTTTCTTCAGCAAGGTCGAATTGCGGCGATAGATGGAGAAATAGCTGTTCTCATGCTGTATGCCTATGGTATAGCCATCTTCGATGCTCCAAATGGCAAAGACCACAGTGCCATCGAGCGTAGCCTTCACGATTTGGCTGGTTTGCGAGACAAGGTCAACGCCATAATGCTTCGCTTCGGGGTTGTATGCCTTCACTACATGTCCGTCAATAGGAAGGAAGAAATTCAAGTCGCGGCCCGAATTGCCAACGGCTGGACCATTCAGCAAGTCGTATTGGTCGGCACTTTCAAATTCGGCACGCAACAGGCTGTCGCAAGGCGACTTGGTCAACACGATGGTATCGGTAACGGTGCCTGGCAGCGGCTCATAGATGTTGATGTTCTCGTGGCAGCTGTCGGCGGCGAAATCGTAGCCTTCGATGACATACTGGAGATTCTCGAAATACACGTCACGCTTCTGCATCTCGAGCACCAGCGAATCGGCGCGGCGGTTGAGCAGATACACTTCGCGGTTCAGGTTGTTGTCGGTATAGCCAGGGATGTATTCCCTCAGCGGAGTGAAAGCTATGAGGCAGGTGTTGATGACAATCAGGAGCAAGGCAAGGCCGATGATGACGAAGAAAAGGTTCAGCAGGTTGAGCCTGAAATCAACGATAGGCTCCATCGTCTCGTTGTGCGACATCAGGAAATGGAATGTCCGGTTCAGCTTCTTGAACGAGAACCTCTCCTTGAGCGAGCCTTTTTCTTCCTCTATTTGTTCTTTCTTTTCCTCTTCCATTGCGTTTTATGTAGGTAGAGATTAATAACCCGCAAAAATAGAAATTATTGCGATACGATACGAAAAAAGGCTGACCCGCAGGCCAGCCTTATTCTACATGCGATGTGACTTACGCCTTTACATGGAGACGTGCCATGACGCGTCTCTACTCCTTCACCACCTTCCGCACGCAGCGTTTCCCGTTCTCGTCGGTGATGCCCACGAAATAGATGCCCGTGGGCAGCGTGCTGATGTCGATGGTGGCTTGCGGGCCTTCGGCCTGGTGCGTGGCCACGCGCTGGCCTAGCATGTCGAGCACTTCGACTTGCTTCAAACCATCGCCTACAATAGTGATGAAACCAGTCGCAGGATTAGGGAAAATTTTACAGAACTCCTGTGTCAATCCAAACTCATTTACATCATAGCTCGGCATTGGAGTGTTTATATAATGGATTTCTATCCGTTTGATATTCGTCCCGCGCAAGGCTCTGTTTTGCCTGCTTAGGTACGATTCCGAGAAAATATTGAAGTCGGATTGCCAAGTGCCCTCGCCCCATGCATCATCTGCCCACTTTTCAAAATAAACTTTCGAGGGGTGGCCTTCTTCGTTTATCTCATAGTTGGCTCGATTGGTGTGCACAAACGAATCGAATTGCCATTGCCACAACACAGTGGATGTTATATGGCCACATGAATTGTATTCGTAAGTCAGTTGTTTGACGTTGCTCCATTGGCCGTCCTCCCATGATTGAGTCAGTATATTGAATAGCAGGTTGTCGCCATTATAGGAATAGGTGACCAACGAGGTGTTTACGAACTCACCATCCACATAATTCTCAGTCTTCTCGGATAACAGAAGGTCTGTCTCTAAGAAGGTTTTCGACACCCGTTTTTTGTTCATCCATGTCCCACTTTCAAACTGTTGCGTGGTTACTGTCTCCTCAAGTTCTCCATACTCATAGTGAATGGATGTGGTGGGGACAAGATTACCGTTAAAGGATTCGCACAACATCAGCTTGCCTTGGCTGTCATAATGGTAGGTTGTGCTGTCGGTCATTTCCCATGGTTGCCTACCTGAGTACTGCTTGTGATTTGACAGTTGGTATTTTGCTTTGGATATGATAAGATTGTGGTCGTAAGTGGACAATTCTTGGCCCACTACGCCGAAAGGACTATCGCAATCGTATGCGGAATAATCGAAGCACGTCAAATGTTGGTCTTGGTCATATTGGTAGTCGTAATTCCGAATCACACACGATTCGTCTTGAATCACTCCTACTCTCATGTGAGTCAAAGTTCCATTAGAATCATAAGTGCAACCGAAATTCCATACGCCACCATAGTAAGTTCCCGGGCCACTCGTGTCATAATATATTGTGGCAGAGTCAGGCTGATAAGTCTGAGTTTGGGATGTGGCAACAAGTGAAATCCCAAGAACAAAAAGGAAAAGAATTAGGTTTTGTTTTTTCATTTTTCTGTGTTTTATAAGTATTGAATGATGATTAATAGTAACAATTCTGTTTGTACAAAGGCGAAATTTCAGGTTTGGGAACAGAAATGACTCTGGCTGAGAATGGTGTGTTGGGCGATAACTCGAAGCCCTTGTCAAGAATGATACATCAACACCTAAATAAAACATAAACTCATACTTCGGTGCAAAGTTATAACATAATGAATCACGAATGCAACAACATAATCGATTTCAACCGCCTTGTCTATTATTTATATTTCTAAAATATTGATAATCAAGATAATTTGCCTTAAGTTTATGACGCGTCTCTACTCCTTCACCACCTTCCGCACGCAGCGTTTCCCGTTCTCGTCGGTGATGCCCACGAAATAGATGCCCGTGGGCAGCGTGCTGATGTCGATGGTAGCTTGCGGGCCTTCGGCCTGGTGCGTGGCCACGCGCTGGCCTAGCATGTCGGTAATTTCAATCTGCCTCAGGCCTTCGCCTACGATAGTGACGGTGGCGTTGGCGGGATTGGGATGGATGGTGGCGAAAGATTCTTCAGGCAAATCGTGCTCTTCAATCGAGTAAGATGGATTAGGGGTCTCGACATAACTTGTAATTTCAAAACGATAAAATAAATTCTTTTTTAACAGGTAGTTCTGTTCGCCAAGTCGATCGTCGTCGAAAGGAATGTAATCACCACGGTTATAATATTCTGGACAATTTGAAGAACCGGTCCAAAATTGTGGCATCCATTCACCATCTTGCAAGATTTCATAGTCGAGTCGGACCAGTTTGCCATCGGCATCCAGCTCGCGAAGCATGTGGAACCTCGGCTTCCATTCGCCATCATTCCATTTCTCAATCTCTACTCTAATCACATTTCCTCCTTCGTCGTAGTACCAAATTGTACGTTCAGTGTTGCACCACGACTCGTCACTCCATACTTGATATGTCTTACGGTATATCTTCCCGTCTTCATATTCGTAGTCTGTCTTTTTCGTATTCACCCATTCTCCCGAAACTTTCTTCATGGAAAGAAGAGAAGTGTATTGACCAGAATCGTTATAGCTGTATAGGGTCTTACTTTCGTCATTCATGTTGACTTCCAGCAAAGTCCCGTCATCATCCCGATGATAGGTATAGATGTTGTAGCCAACGACGACAATATTTGGACTTTCTCCACCTATGATAGCCCGCTTTCGCTCGGCCATCAGGCCGCTGTCGTCATAGCTGTATGACTCAAACTCGTACATAAACCATAATGCAGGATACGGATACGGATCAAGCGCATATTTAGCTATGCTATCAAGTTGCCCTTTGTCGTTATAATAATAATATGCATCAAAGACTCCTCCGGGACCGTTTTCATATTTCCTAATCAAATTTGAGGACTCGTCGTATGAATAATAAATCTCCTCCCACAGGCCCGCTTCTTGTATTGGCTCCACAACCGTATCTTTCGCCATGATCAGTCTTCCCTTTTCGTCATATATAAACTCTCCCGTTACTAGTGAGGCATAATCGTCAGCTAAATAACCTATGAAGGTACTAGGCTGGTAGAACGAATCGACGGACTGTGGGAAAGTCCATGTCGTCATGAACAATAGTGCTGCAATTGTTAAAATGTATCTTTTCATCACTTGAATATATTTAGTTGTTATTACAGTTCTGGATATATAGTTGTGAGTGTTCTGGATCTGGAACCGAAATCACGCGTGCCGAAAACGCGGTGTTGGGCGATAACTCGAAGCCCTTGTCAAGAATAATGTCTTGCTCTGCCCAAATAGCGGTGTTAGTACTAACATTAGCCGTGCATCCCGATCCGCCAAGGACAACATGTGGATATACTTTGGTTGATTCATTTGATGGAATAAATAAAGCAGGATGATATGTGTCCAACTCACCATATTCTAATTTGTAAAGACGAAAATAATCAAACCAAGCGTCCTCGTGAGGAAGCGGAAGACCAGCGATACTAGTAGTGTCAACAATGGTAGCTGTGAAGGTCATGAACACTTCCATGTCCCTGGCTTCATCAACATCCGAGCATGTGAATGTGTTCCAATAATTTTTCAAGTCACCATCGTATCGTAAATGGCTTGTGACATTTCCGTTCACATAAAATACTATTTCGTGGGGAAGTACTTCAACGCCATATACCGAAATTCGTCCTGTAATGGAATCGGAAAATGTCAATTCTTGGCTAGTCTGTGATATGCTAGGTTGGCCGAGATTATGGTAAAAATTTTGAAGACACTTATGAGGTGAGTCCGTATTTGGTGTCATCTCGAAAACATCAATCTCATCATATCTTTCAAGCTTACCTCCACATGTCCAGAAACATGGACGATAGTGATGATTTTTGGGCAGATAACAACGGGTCTCGAAATATCCATATTGCATCTTTTTTATCGATTTCACCCAACCCGAAAGAAAATGACAAACCACATTTGGATAATTATCATTCACACATATAACACCGTCAGCATCATAAGTCATTGAAAGGACTAAGTGACCTGATTCAAGATGAACATGATCGGGAGCATCAATGAAGCCAACACATTGATTATTTCCATGATATTTATAATTATCCACAGTCCATTTATTTCTGTCAAGCACCGAACCCTCAAACTCGTCACTTTGGATGGAATCATATCTCCAACCTGGTAACAAATCTGTTAGGTCTGTTTCGTAACTAACAGAAAGATATTTTTTCAAATAACCACAATAATCTTGCGCCATCATGTCCATGCAAAGTAACATCATGCCGCAAAGGTAGATAATTTTTCTCATAACGGCAATGCTTTAATTATTTTTCCGGTTCGAGCAAGCCATTCTCTTCCAGAGCCTTGCGGAGAAGGCCGATTTCTTGACGCTGTTCCTTGACGGCCTCTATCAAGAATACGGTGAGAGCATCGTAATCAACATAGAGAAGGCCATTCTCATCGGCGGTCACAGCTTCGGGAAGAGCTTCTTTGACTTCTTGAGCCGACACTCCGACATGCCTGTCGCGATTGCCCTTGGCTTCTCCTTCATCGGCTGGAACATACCAAATGCCCGTAATGCTATCAAGCACAGCACCGGCATGGGTGACCCGTTCCGTTTCCGACTGAAGGATCGCGTCTGCCCTTCTCCAACTGCCACTTTTGTAAACCCATCCATTTCCCGTCACGAAGAACGTGTGTGGATTGGTTGTCTCTCTAATATCTGACACTATCCAATGCTTCTGTTTTGGATTATTGAAATAGGAAAGCGTCGCCCACCCCCATTCTGCTTCGGATTGCGTCCTGAAATAAGTATATCCGTTAGGTTGTACTTGCACGCCGAAGTTTTGCGTAAGGCATCCCAAGCTCACATGACCGTTGTCGTGAACCTTAATCTGTGCCTGTGCCGCCACAGCGAGCAGCACGATGGCAAAAGTAAATAATGCTTTTCTCATGATAATTGAATTTTGATTTGCTATTGATTGAATTAGTCTTCCACTTCAAACTCGCCATAATACTCGTCCCCGTTAGGGAGAGTAAAGTTGACGATGTAACTGCCTGCATTGGAAATGTAGAACTGCAAGCCATTAGGCGTTTGCGCCACAACACAATCTACCATGGCACCTGTGTCTGTTGTAATCTCTACCGAGACTTGACCGAGATTTTCACAGAAGGTCACAGCAAGCACATGACCATTGATGGAAGGTGTAATACATGCCCCTCTGTCGGAACCACCATGGCAAGTTTTTTCCTTAACCTCTATATCAATTTTTTCTCCTTTCTCATTCTCCATTCCGGCCGCGCCGCTGGCGTAGCAAAATGCTCCCGAAAGGAGCAAACAGAGTATCAGAATTAATGTTGTTACTTTTTGCATCGCTACTTTTTTGATTGAAATTGCGATACAAAAGTAGAACTATTCCAATGTTGTTGTCAAGAAATAACATGTATGAGTTTGTATGTATTTTTACATAACTACTTGTTATTCAACATTAAAAATCATTATCGGCATAACTGCGCAGAGCGATGGGAAGTGCCGATTCGATTCCTAAAACGGTTTTTATTTTTCTGGAACGTTGTGATACTGTTGGATAAGCTTTTTGCATCAGTGCCGAAACATCGGCATCTGACAAGCCGAGCAGATAGAGGCAGCAATAGTCAAGGTCGCTGTTGGTAAGTTCGGGATAGGCCTGCTTGAGACGGTCAGTGAAGTGATCGAAATGACGGTCAACTGCCAAGCGCAAGTCTAACAACTGCTCTTTCTCCAAGGCATATTCTTTGTATATCTTGCAATCCATCTGCGACTTGAATTGCCCTTCATTCACTCGTTCCACGATGAGGCGGCAAATGGGTTCTTCCGCAAAAGTGGCGGCTTGTTCGGTTTGTAATGCAGCTTCTTCCTTTTGCTTGGCAACCTGCTCTTTCAGTTCGCGCAAAGTCTCGTTGCTCTGCTTCAGTCGGCCCGAAAGGGCGGCTTGCTGCATCTGATGGGTTTGCCGCTCACATTCCAGTTTGCGCTTATGCTCCATTTCCTTAGACGTCATGACCCGGTCCGCTTCCTCCTGCTGCTTTTTCAGCAGTTTCCTGCTTCTCCGCTGCGCCACGACAATAATGCCTAACGCCACAAAAACAGCAACAGGTACAATGATTCCGACATTATTATTGATGTGTTTTGTGTGTTCGGCCTCAGTCAGTTTCTTCTGCTTTTGTTTCAGGTATTCTTGAAACAACTTGTCGAGTTGCGAGACCAAAACTTTGTTTTCCCCTTCTGATTTCATGTTGCCAGCCATAAAACGCACACATTCGTCGGCTTTTTCCTGTTCTCCTGCATTTTCATAAATGACACGCAAATAACTGGCAACCTGGATCCTAACACTTACGTCATCCGTGTTCTCATAGACGGACTTCAAATAAAAGAATGCCGAGTCAAGCATCTTCTCCTCAAAGTAAATTGCTCCAATGGTCAAATAGCGAGTCAATCGTTCTTCTTCATTCTCAGCTTGTCCTATGATTTTTCGCAAAGCGTTCAGTGGCAGTTCGGGCTTCTTTTCAATCTGATAGTCACAAAGTGCCTTACTAGCAACTATATTTCTATATGTTAGATTATCAATGTTAGACACAGTTTCCAAGGCTTGTCCATAATATTGCCTTGCCTTGCTAAGATTCTCTTTCTTATCATATTGCATACCTATGTGATATAGGACGTTAGAAACGCCACAAGGTGAAGTGGTCTCTATCAAGCAGTACGATAATGCTTGTTCATAGCAAGCAATGGCATCCTCCATCATGAATTGAGCCGAAAAGAGGTCGCCAAGTCTATTGTAAATACCAACCATGAACCTCGCTTTCTTCTCCATAGGTTCCTTCTCCTCAAAATGGTTTTCCATCACCTCCAAGGCTTTCAGATATTCCGTGCAGGCCTCAACGATGCTGTCGCGCTCATAATGGCCCACACCATTTATATAATGTACGCGGGCATCAAGAAAAACGATGTTGTCTGTAGCAGAGACGCGATTCATCGCGTCTCTGCCATCAGTCGTCACAATTGAATCGAAATAATCCACCGCACGCAACAATTTGGTGCGGTTACTCTGCTCAAAATAGTTCTTGTAGAGCAATTCCGAGACCAGCATCTGGCAATAATACCCGTCGAACGCATCGAGGCTGTCGGCCAGCGGGCTGCCCGCAAAATCCAGCAGCACCGCCAAGGCGCTGTCGGGCTGCTGCCACATCAGGCTGTCGATGGCGGCGAGGCGCTGGTGCATATCATCCGTTGGTAGAGACGCGCCATGGCGCGTCTCCGCAAACCGGCGATATGATGTGACAGACGCACCATGGTGCGTCTCTACAGGGGATGTGCACGCGGCCACCAGACAGGCCAAAACCAATATGTGAACGAGGCGTTTCATCGGGGGGCAAAGATAATAAAAATTGTTGAAAACGAAAAAAGGCTGACCTACCGGCCAGCCTTTGCTTGGTTCGTTATTACTAGATTGCTTCGCTTCGCTCGCAATGACAGTAAGGATTACATCATGCCATCCATTCCGCCGCCCATTGGCATCGGAGGTGTTGGAGGTGTAGGTTCCTTGTGGTTGCTGATGACGCATTCTGTGGTCAGCAGCATGCCAGCGATGGAGGCTGCATTTTCGAGAGCGACGCGCGACACCTTCACTGGGTCGATGACACCGGTGGTGAGCAGGTGTTCATACACTTCGGTGCGGGCATTGAAGCCGTAGTCGCCCTTGCCTTCCTTCACCTTGTTGACGACGACTGAGCCTTCGAGGCCAGCGTTCTCGACGATTTGGCGGAGAGGTTCTTCCAGAGCGCGCTTGATGATGGCGATACCTGTGGTCTCGTCTTCGTTCTCGCCCTTCATCTTCTCGATGGCCTTGATGGCACGGATGAAACCGACACCGCCGCCAGGGATGATACCTTCTTCGATGGCAGCGCGGGTAGCGTTCAGAGCGTCCTCAACGCGGTCTTTCTTTTCCTTCATCTCCACTTCGGAAGCAGCACCGACGTAGATGACAGCCACACCGCCAGCAATCTTGGCGAGACGTTCTTGCAGCTTCTCACGGTCGTAGTCGGAAGTGGTGGTAGCAATCTGGGCCTTGATTTGTGCAGCACGGGCAGCGATGGCGTCCTTGTCGCCGTGACCATTCACGATGGTCGTGTTGTCCTTGTTGATGCTGACCTTGTCGGCTTGACCCAGCATTTGGATGTTGGCATCTTCGAGCTTGTAGCCCTTTTCTTCGCTGATGACGGTACCACCAGTGAGGATGGCGATGTCTTCCAGCATTTCTTTTCTTCTGTCGCCGAAGCCAGGAGCCTTAACGGCAGCCACTTTCAGCGAGCCACGCAGACGGTTGACGACCAAGGTAGCGAGGGCTTCACCATCGATGTCTTCAGCGATGATGATGAGGGCGCGACCGGTTTGCAGGGTCTGTTCGAGCACAGGAAGAAGGTCCTTCATGACGGAGATCTTCTTGTCGTAGATGAGGATGAATGGATTCTCATAGACGGCTTCCATCTTTTCGGTGTTGGTGACGAAATAAGGTGAGATGTAGCCGCGGTCGAACTGCATGCCTTCAACGACATCGACGTAGGTGTTGATGCCCTTAGCGTCTTCGACGGTGATGACGCCTTCTTGCTTCACCTTGCCCATAGCTTCGGCGATGAGGCCGCCGATGGTAGCGTCGTTGTTGGCTGAGATGGTAGCCACTTGCTTGATTTTCTCGTTGTCGCCATCCACTTGAACGGCCATGCCTTTGAGGGAATCGACGACGGTCTTCACGGCCTTGTCGATACCACGTTTCAGGTCGAGAGGATTAGCGCCAGCGGTGACGTTCTTCAGGCCTGTTGCCACGATAGCTTGAGCCAACACGGTAGCGGTGGTGGTGCCATCGCCAGCAAGGTCGTTGGTCTTCGAAGCCACTTCCTTGACGAGTTGTGCGCCCATGTTTTCGACCGGGTCGAGGAGTTCGATTTCCTTAGCTACGGTAACGCCGTCCTTGGTGATGTGAGGAGCGCCATACGACTTTTCGATGACCACGTTACGGCCTTTAGGACCGAGGGTCACCTTAACTGCGTTTGACAATGCATCGACGCCTTTCTTCAGGCCGTCGCGTGATTCGATATTGAAGAGAATGTCTTTTGCCATGATGTATGTTGTATTGTTGATTTGTTTTGTTGTTGATTTTGTTGACTGGGGGACTTGGGGACTATTTGACTTTGTGACTTAGGGACTTAGGGACATTTTGACTATTTGACTTTGGGACTTTGAGACATCTAACTGTCTAAATGTCCACTTGTCTAAATGTCCACTTGTCCACTCGTCCCTTTAGATGATTGCAATGACGTCGCTTTCGCGCATGATCATATAATCCTTGCCATCGAGGTGGAACTCGGTGCCAGCATACTTGCCATAGATGACCTTGTCGCCGATTTTGAGGGTCATGGTGTTGTCTTTGGTGCCAGGACCAACAGCCACGACGATGCCTTGTTGTGGTTTTTCTTTAGCGGTATCGGGAATGATGATTCCACTTGCTGTCTTCTGTTCGGCGGCGGCTGGTTCGATGACCACGCGGTCAGCCAATGGTTTGATTGATAAGTTTGCCATAATTGATTTTGTGTTTATTGTTATTTAGTTGCTAATTTCAAAAAATGAGACGCGGTGATATGTCACATTTTGTGCCAAAACGAAAAAAAGTACCAAAACATGACATTTTGGCACTTTTTGAGTAAACGGCTTTGCCTAAGCGAAATCAAAGATTATCCTTGAAGTATTGCGTAATCTTTGTGATGAGGTGCGCTCTGTCGGGGCCTTGCACGTTGTGGTCGTGGCCAGGATAGACGAAATAAT